>SHYK01000002.1 GCA_009692845.1 Chloroflexota bacterium
TGGTAGTGGTCAGTGATGCCACGGTGGCGGTCACCGGGCAGTTCGATCAGCGTGCTCCCGCATCGCTCGATCAGCCAGACCTTGGAGCGCCCCGGCGGGAATAAGGACTCGCCTGGGTGAAAGTCGAACGCTGGGAATCGCCCCAGAGGCAACCAATTGTTGGATTCGCTGGGGCGAGACCCCGAGCTGCTCGGCGACCTCGGCCATCGTTCGGAAGGGAGTGGTAAGCTGCGCTTTGACCAAAGAAAAACCCCCAGCACGTGATGCTTCACGTCCGGGGGCCTCGGGGGGCCTCACTCAGGGCCTGGTTGGCCCGGGTGCCGGCTTTAGATCGCTCACTAACACCTTACCAATTCCCGCTAAGAGGGGCAATGTCGGTGAGTCAACCCAAAGACTTTGACCCACGGACGTCGCCAATGTACCAACCGGTGTACCAATGGGGATTTTTAAGGGCTTGTCGCGTGAGCGACTATGACTAGATATAGTAGGCTAGATTGGTAGTAATTAGCGGGTATTTTGCTCAGGCTTCGATCTTCTAATCCGAGGGTCGAGGGTTCGAATCCCCCCGGGGGTACCATGGTGCCGCACCTGCCGAGTGCGGGCTCAACCCTGTAGGGCGGTCAACACTTCCGTCGGCGTCTTTGTACGAATTGGTGCCTTTGGCTTAGTGGCGGTCAAGAAGAAGATCGATCCGAGCCCGGCCAAGATCGCCAGGATCGTGAATCCAGTCTGGTAGCTCCCAGTGTAATCAGCGAGAAAACCGGCTACCAAAGGTCCGGCGGTATTGCCCATCGCCGCCATGCCGGTTCCGATCCCCATGATCACGCCGAACGAGGACCGTCCGAAATAGTCTGCTCGGATGGTTGTCATCAGCGGTCCGCGGATTCCCCAGGAGAGCCCGTGCAGCACGGCGAAAACAATCACCATCGGGAGTGCTGTGGCATTGGCTAGCAAGAGTAGGGCTACCATGTGGCCGCCCATACAGCCAGCAGCGATCAAGCGCTTGTTGAACCGATCCCCAAGAAAGCCGCCCGTCAGCTGCCCGACCAATTGCATTCCCGTCATCAGCGAAACGACGAACGCGGCGGTGCCGAGCGAATAGTCAAGGTTGTCGTGAAGGTGCGATACCAGGTGGACCACCACGGCGCCAACGACCAGTAGCGCAGACCCGTGTCCCAGGGAGACGAGCCAGAAGGCGGAGGTCCGCAATGCTTCGCGGGGCTCAAAATCGACATCAGGCTCGCCGTCCTCTGCCTCGGCGGTAGTCGCCCCCGGCCCACCGTCTACTTCCATCCCGTAGTCTTCCGGACGATGGCGAATCATCTGAGTGAGCGGCAAGCCGGCTCCCACAACCAGCAAGGCGCAGCCCAAGGCGGTGTTGCGCCACCCAAACGTCTCGAGGCAGAGCACGACGATGGGTACCACCAGTCCGCCGGCCGCGAAGCCGGTCAGCATGACTGCCGTTGCCGTCGCCCGACGGCGGTTGAACCAGTTGACCACGGCGACCGTGGCAGGAAGGAAGCCGGCCAGGCTCGACCCGAGAGCCATGATGAGGAAGGCAAGGTAGAAGGCAGGGAGCGAATCGACTCGGCTGAACAGGATGAAGCCGCTCGCGAAAATCACGAGGCCGACGCGCATCACGGCTCGGGGCCCAAAACGATCGACCAGCCAGCCCTCCACCGGGCCAAGCAGGCCGCTTTCGAATCGTCCGAGCGAAAAGGCGACTGAAAGCGAGGTCTTACTCCACCCAAACTCGTGCTGGAGCAGCACCAGGTAGGCGCCGTAGGCGTGATTGAGCAGCGCCGACGACAGCATCATGAGTGCTGCTCCAGCCGCGACCATATACCAGCCATAGAAAATTTTCGGCTTGGATCGGTTGAGCAGATTTCACCGCCAGAAGGTCAGAGGCCCGCCGCCGGGCCCGACTCAGTCTTAGGAGCCAGCAGATTCGACTCAGAGTTGCTGGGTCGAGCGCAGAGGGCTCCCTATATACTACTTTTTCCCCCATCGTCGCCGACGGGCCGGGGCTCCTCGCTAAACCGTCCGTCGCGGCATACCGGCACCCGCAAGTATCACTGATCGGAGCCCCTGTGCAGATCGAGCAAGCCAGTCAGACGGACGGCAAATCCTCTGGTCAAGGTGGATCGTTAGGCGACGAGCGGCCTCGACGCGGTCCATTTGGCCTCTTTTATGGCTGGTGGATGGTCCTCATAGCGGCGGGCGCCCAGTTCCTGTCCGGCGGGTTTTACAATCAGGGGCTTTCGGTTTACTTCCTTCCCATCAGCCGTGACCTGGGATTTAGCCGGGCTGCTCTTTCCCTGGCGTTCACCCTAAAGACCCTGGAGGGGGGACTGGATGGACCGCTGGTCGGATACCTGGTAGACCGACTGGGACCGCGCTTCATGATGCGAGCCGGCGGCCTTCTGGCCGGGCTGGGCTTCATCTTCCTGGCCTTCACTCATGACTATCTCTCGTTCATGCTGGTCTTTTTGGGCCTGGTGGTCCTGGGTTTCTCCTCCGGCGTTTCACTGCCGTTAGGTTCGGTCATCAACAACTGGTTCGCTCGCCAGCGAGCCCTGGCAGTGACCTTGGGACAAGTCGGCGCGGAAGTGGGTGGAGCCATCCTCACGCCGCTGGTGGCGCTAGTCGTGCTCGGGGTGGGGTGGCGTGAAGCCGCCATGCTCTCCGGGGTTGTTCTCTTGGTGGTTTTTCCCTGCTTGAGCTGGTTCTTAAAGCCCACTCCCGAGTCCGTGGGTCTTACCCCGGACGGCACGCTTGCCCCAGCCGGGCCGCAGGGGGACGGCGGTGGCCCCCACGGTGGGAGATACATCGCGCCCGAGGTCGACTTCACTCCACGCGAAGCGGTGCGGACTCTCGCTTTCTGGCACTTATCACTCGCAGTAGGGATACGGCAGTTCTCCAAACAGGCCTTGATGGTCCACTTGGTTCCGTTGCTGGTTTGGAAGGGCTTTGACGAGCCAACCGCGGCACTATTCGTGGGTTTGTTTGCACTCATGCAGGTTCCTCTGCGGATCGGCGCTGCGTGGCTCGCGGACAATTGGTCGATGACTAAAGTTCCGGCGCTGTCCGCGCTTGCGGGCGCCGGCGCGGCAGGCGTGCTGCTCCTGGGAGAGGACGCGTGGCTTGGGACCGGACTCCTATTCGTGTTCCTCTTTGCCCTGGGAGAGACCGGCAACAGCCCGGCCTGGGCGGTCGTCGGAAACTTTTTCGGGCGCACGAGCTACGCCACTGTCCGAGGGTCGGTCGGGTTCTTTCAAAGTCTGATTTCGCTTCCCGCTCCGGTACTCGCGGGGTGGCTTTACGACACCACCCAGAGCTACGAGGTAGCGCTGCTGCCCATCATCGGCTTCTACATGGCCGCGTTTGTGCTCTACTGGATGCTCCGCCGGCCAGGGAGGCAGGCGAGAGTCGCTCAGGCAGAGTACCATCCGCCAGCATGATCAGGACTAAGGAGAAGCAATGAAGCTGCTGCATTTCGACGACTTTAGGCTCGGCGTCCTCAAAGGCGACAACGTGGTCGACGTCACCGACATCGTCGACGAGATTCCTCATGGAAGCCCCGGAGATCGCTTCTCCAGTCTCGTGGCCCGCTTCGACGAATATCGGCCCAAGATCCAGGCCGCGGTTAATCAGCGTCCGGGTGTGCCCTTGAGCAGCGTGAAGATCCGCCCGCCGGTGCCTCACCCGTCCACCATCGACTGCATGGCCGTCAATTACCTGGAAGGCCGCACCGAGCCGTCCCCCGTTAACGCTTTCCACAAGACGCCGGCCGCCATCGTTGGCGAGGGCGACACCATGGTGTTGCCGGACGTCCCCGCGACGATCTTCGAGGGCGAAGCTGAGCTGGCTCTGGTCATCGGCAAGTACGCCAGCAACGTCAAAGCCGAGGACGCCATGAGCTACGTCTTTGGTTACATGAACTTCATCGACGGGTCCGCGCGCGGACTCACCCCACCGGACTTCTACCGACAGAAGTCACGCGACACCTTCGCGCCCATCGGACCGTTCGTGGTGACTCCAGACGAGCTCGGCGACCCCCAGAATCTCCAGGTCAAACTCTGGAACAACGGGGTTCTCATGCAGGATTACAACACGGACGATATGGGCAACAAGATTCCCCGCTGCATCGAGTTCCTCACCTCGCTCCATGCCCTGGAACCGGGCGACATCATCGCCCTGGGCACCAGCCACGGCGGCCTGAACCCCTTCATGGACGGTGATGTCATCGAGATCGAGACCGAGGGCCTTGGTCGCCTACGCATCAATGTGAAGGACGACCTCGAGCGCACCTGGGCGCGCGAAACCCGCCACCAGCGCCAGGAAAAGGGCTTCAACACTCCCACCCCTCAGGTCAGCGGCAAGTACACCCCCAAGCCAGAATAGGCTTCGTCACCCCGAGCGAATATGGCATGTGAACTGCATGAGTGCCATGCAATTCCCGTAGAATGTGGCTATGTCACGGGCAATCCAGATCCGCAACGTCCCGGAAGACCTCCATCGCACGCTGCGGGGGCGCGCCGCCGCGGCGGCGCCTTTCGCTCTCCGACTACTTGCTAGCGGAGATCGTACTGGATTGCCCGCTCGTCACCTGCGATGCCCGTCTCGGTCGGTCTGCAGGTCATCGGGCCCGAATTGAGGTCTTCTGATGATGCGACGCTGGGCGTCTCGGGCCCTTGCCCTAGCCCTGGCTACCGCCCTTCTCGCTGCTCTCCCCGTTTGGGCTCAGGAAGACCCCGGCGAAATGCAGGTGCCAGGGCAAGAGCCATCCGCTAGCAGCGGGGTGGCGCCGATCGAGCGCATTGCCCCGCCCGCGGGAACTGAAGGGCTCGGCGTCTCGTGGATCCAGATTAGCCTGGAGCGCGGCACATTTCTCGCAGCGGTCGCGCGCTCCAATAGTGCAGGGCCCGTGCCGTTGGTGGTGATTCTCCATGGATCGCACGGATTTGCGCAGCAATATGTGCGACTCGCCCAGGATCTCGCCGCCTCAGCCGGCGTCATTGCGGTGGCCCCCTGCTGGTTTGGTGGCACCGCCCAGGGGGCGCGACCGCAGTCTCCACCGATCGAGTGTCCCGACGCCCCAGCCGCACCGGGCGGGCTCAGCCCAGACGCGGTTCAAATCGTGGCAAGCCTCGTAGGCGTGCTGCAGACCCTGCCGGGCGTTCTGCCCGATCACTTAGCCCTGTTCGGTCACTCCCGGGGGGCGGCGGCCGCGGTTACTTACGCGAGCTTTCGGGGAACACCCCAGGGAGTCATGCTGAGCGGGGTTGGCTTTCCGACCGGCACCTTAGTGCTACTGCAGGGGACCAGGTCTCCTCTACTCATCCTCCACGGCACCAGGGATGGCCCGAGCAGCGGCGGGGCCACTGAAACGGTCGTTAGCAACGCTCGGGCTCTGGAGGCTGCAGTGCAGGCGAACGGCGGGATCGCCGAAGCTCACTACGCTGAGGGCGCGGGCCACAACGACATTTGGATCGATTCGGCCCAGTACGCGGAGTGGCTCGGCTACATGACCGACTTCCTGGCGGGTTACGTGCGGGTGTGAGCAAAGAAACGAGCTGGTCAGGTTGTTCAGCGAGAAGAAGATCGGACTCTCGAAGCGCAGGCAGCTAGCTCTCGACACTACGATCCTGCACGGCGGAGGGCTCTTTGTCGCTCAGGCTTCGTCGCAGCTCGGCGGTCGAGGCGCCGAGGGCGGGGACTGGGCCGAGCCGACGGGGGAGTCCAGCAATGTTGAGGGGATGGTCCAGGGCGAGCGCTGGTCCGGAGGGGGTATCCACGGAGAACCAGCGGTTGCGGGCTTCGAGCTGGGGATGGATCAGGAGATCCGCGACCGTATTGAGCGAGCCGAAGGGAACATCCGCCGCCTGAAGACGCGCCTCGACCTCGGTCCGAGTCTGCCCCGCAAATAACGACTCGATGAGCGGCTCGAGCACGGATCGGTTTAGCACCCGGAGCTCCATCGTCTGGTAACGCGGGTCCTCGACCAGGTCCGGTCGCTCCAGGACCTGGCGGCAGAGCCGGTCCCACTGGGCCTGGGTTTGGATCGCGAGGTTCACCGACTGCCCGTCCGCTACCCGGTACGGTCCGTAGGGAACCAGCGTATTGTGACGCGCGCCGCTCCTAGCGGGCGGCTTGCCCGTGTACTGCTGGTAGTAGGCCGGCACCATCATCCATTCAGCCAGGCAGTCCAGCATCGAGATATCGATGAACCGGCCGAGGCCGGTACGCTCGCGTTCGTAGAGCGCGGCGAGGATGGACGAAAGCGCGTAGACGCCGGCCGCGATGTCGGCGATCGGGATCGTTGACTTCACCGGCGTGTCCGGCGTGCCCTGCACCTCCAGCAGCCCACTCTCGCCCTGGATCAGGAGGTCGAAGGCCTTGCGGTCCCGATAGGGCCCGTCGGCGCCGTACCCTGAGATGGCGCAGCTGATGAGCCGAGGCCAGCGCTCGTGTAGGGGCACCCAGCCAAGTCCGAGGCGGTCGGCCGCACCGGGGCCGAGGTTCGAGACGAGGACGTCGGTGGTCTCCAGCAGATCATCCAAAGTGGCCCGATCCGCTTCGGACTTCAGATCGAGCGCGGCGCTGCGCTTTCCGTGGTTCAGCCACACGAAGTAGGAAGACTCGCCATGGACGACCGAATCGTAATAGCGGGCCAGGTCGCCCTCGCCCGGCCGCTCGATCTTGATGACGTCCGCTCCGAGATCGGCGAGGTGGCGGGTACACAAGGGCCCACCCACCGCCTGCTCGAGGCTCACGACCCGGATGCCAGCTAGCGGAAACGTCCCCAGGGGGAAGGACGACATTAGTAGGATCTCGGCATGCCGAGCACGTGCTGGCCAATGTAGGCGAGCACCAGATTGTTGTTAATTGGAGCGGTCTTGTAGAGGCGAGTCTCCCGGAACTTCCGCTCGACGTCGTACTCGACCGCGAAACCGTAACCGCCGTGGGTGTCGAGACAGGCGTTGGCGGCTTCCCAGGAGGCCTCCGACGCGAGGTACTTGGCCATATTCGCCTCGGGTCCGCAGGGCTTTCCTTGCTCGAAGAGCTCGGCGGCGCGATCGCGCATAAGCGCGGCGGCCTGCACCGAAGCGTACGCTTTGGCGATGGGGAATTGGACGCCCTGGTTCGCCCCGATGGGTCGGCCGAATACGACCCGATCGCTGGCGTATCGACTCGCCCGCTCGACGAACCAGAGTCCATCGCCGACGCATTCGCTCGCGATCAGGATCCGCTCGACGTTCCAGCCGTCGAGCATGTACTGAAACCCGCGTCCTTCCTCTCCAACCAGGTTCTCAGCGGGTACCTCGAGGTCGTTGATGAACAGCTCAGTGGTCGTCGTGTTGAGCATCATCTTGATCGGGCGGATCTCGATTTGCTGCTTGGCCAGCGCGGCCTTGAGATCGACGATGAACACGCTGAGGCCGTGCGTCCGCTCGGCTTCACTGTAGGGAGTGGTGCGAGCGAGCAGCAGCAGGAGGTCGGAGTGCTCGGCGCGAGAGATGAATATCTTCCGTCCGTTGATGCGGTACCCGTCGCCGCTGCGGACTGCAGCGGTCTCGATCCGAGTGGTATCGGAGCCAGCGTTGGGCTCGGTCACCCCGAAGGCCTGCAACCTCAGCTCACCGGCGGCCAGCGGCGGCAGGTAGCGGCGCTTCTGCGCTTCGTTGCCGTGGCGGAGCAGAGTGCCCATCATGTAGATCTGGGCGTGGGCGGCGGCCGCATTGCCGCCCGAGTGCTGAATCTCCTCGAGGATAGCCGCCGCATCGCTGACGCCCAGGCCTCCCCCACCCAGATCCTGGGGGATCAGCACGCCGAGCCAGCCGTCGTCGGTCAATGCCTGGACGAAGGCGGTCGGATAGGCGCTGTTCGCATCCGTCTCGCGCCAGTATTCGTCCGGAAAGCGGGCACAGAGCTCCCGGATGGCGCCCCGGATATCGTCGCGTGCCGTCTTTTTCTCCGTCTTTTTCTCCGTCTTTTTCTGATCGAAGCCGTGCCCGTCCTCGCGGAAGATACACTTTGGCCGGCCTGGGCTGAAAGGCCGAGGTCCGGAAGCAACCGAAAGCGCGGGTAACCTGCCCATTTGCGAGCGAGGACGACGTTCTCAGCGTGGAGTAAGCGATGAACGAGCAAGACAATTCAGCGATTTCGGCTGAGGGCTGGACCGGTCGGTGCTTCGAGGATTTCCGAGTGGGCGATATCTACCGCCATCGCCTCGGTCGGACGGTGACGAATGCCGACAACGTCTGGTTCACGCTGTTGACCATGAACCAGAACCCGCTACACATCGATCAGCATTATTCGAGCCAGACCGAGTTCGGTCGCCCGTTGGTGAACTCCTGCTTCACGCTCGCCCTCATCACGGGCATGAGCGTAGCGGACGTGAGCCAGAACGCGGTCGCCAATCTGGGCTGGGAGGAAGTTGCTCTGCCGCATCCCGTCTTTGAAGGCGACACGCTCTACGCAGAGAGCGAGGTCCTCAGCGCTCGTCCCTCTGCCTCACGACCGCATGCGGGGATCGTGCAAGTTGCGACGCGGGGCTACAACCAGGATGGAACGCGGGTGATCGAGTTCAAGCGGTCGATCATGATTTACCGTCGCGGCCACGTTCCGGAGCCCCCCGGGCGGCCGCCAGGACGCGCTCGGCGATCCTAACCGTCATGGCATCGGCCATAACGCCATCGATGACGAATACCCCCTGGGCCTGGGACGACGCCGCGGCGAGGACCCGCTCCGCCCAGGCTATTCGCTCGGGGGTCGGAGTGAAGACCGCGTTGATGATGGGCAGCTGATCGGGGTGAATGGCCGCTTTCCCGACGAAACCGAGCTCGGCGGCCGCCCGTGCGTCGGCTTCGAGCTCGGCGACATCTCCCAATCGAAGGTAGGGCGTATCGATAGCGATCAGGCCCGCTGACGCGGCGGCTGCCACCAGGACGGAGCGCGGATAGAGCAAGGTCTGAGCCGTTCGCTGGCCGCCAATGTCAGCCAGATAGTCTCCGTCGCCGAAGAACAGCCCGGTCATTTGTGGGCTGCAACCAGCGATTTCCGCGGCTGCAAACAAGCCGCGGGCGCTCTCGATCGCTGCCAGCAACTGGAGGGGGCGATTTTCTAGCGCGCGAACAACCGCTTCCACCTGGTCCGGTCCGTCCACCTTGGGGATCACCACGGTATCCGGGGCTACTCGGGAGTCTCGCAGAGCCGCGAGATCGTCGGCCGCCCAGGGCGACGCAAGGCCATTGATCCGGATCAGTCGCTCCCGGGAACCGAAGTCGATCTCCGCTAACGCCCGCAAGGCGGCGGCCCGAGCTTCGCCCTTGCCCGCGAATCCGACGCTATCCTCGAGGTCGAGGATGACTCCGTCGCACGGCAGCGTGGCTGCTTTGCGAACTTTCGCGTCCTGATCCGCGGGCACGAAAAGGAGGCAACGCCTCAGCGGAATGCTCCCCCGCGGGTTTGTGACAAGAGGCAAGCCCGGTTCATCAGCGGCTCTCGATCGGCTGGGCGTCGATCAAGATGAAGGCCATTCGGCAGACGCTATCGCTTCGGTTCGACCAGGCGTGATAGGTGCCTCGCTGAATAAGGACATCGCCGGGCTGCATCAGCGTTTCGTCCTCGTCCATAACGGCCCAAATCTCGCCCTCCAGGCAGATCGCGTAGTCGACCGTGTCAGTGGCATGAAAGCCGGGATTTTTCTCCGACCGGTCGGCCGTGACGCGAGCGCCTCGCTCGGCCAGGTCGCGGGGATCGCGTCGAGAGATACTTTCGGGAACAAAGTCCGTAATGCGGAAGACCGTGCCTCCCCGATGTTGCGGGGCGATCCTGGGAATGTCTCCGTCTGGAACCGGATCGGCGAGTCCTGCATTTGAAGCCGGAGCTGAGTCCGTCAACCATAGGCCCGCTCGCATGGGCTGGCCGGCGGCAATCTCTCCGGTGGGAAGCTGCGTATCTGACCAAATGTATGAGCGACCGCTTGCGTTGATGGCGGTCACGATCCGCCTCACCTTTCCAGGCATGCCTTTTGTTCCTCCAGTCTAGAAACCGGTCCGGTCCCCGCTGCCAGGCGCCGGTCAAATTCCGGTATCCGAAATTCCGATGACCAGCGCTGTCCCGGACGCGAACACCTTGTCTCGACGACGCTTGTTGGAGCAGGGCCTATCTGGCGGGCGATACGGCTAGCTACGCGATTCCAGGCGGTTCTGGACAAGCGCCGCGTAGCGATAAATAAAGTGGGCAAATTTGCTGTAGGGCATAGTCAGGAAAAACGTGAACACGATGGCGAGGTGCGCGATCAGGATCGGGCCCATCGCTGCTGAATCGCGGAGAGCGAGCAGGAGCAGCCCAGTGAAGTTAACCAGGGCGAGCTGCCAGAGCAACACGTAATCCATTTCGATTTGCACTGGGTCCGCCGGCGTGCGGTCGCTCCGCCGCTTCAAGTAGAGGAGCCCGATCGTCCCAACCAGCATGGCGACTCCGCCCAGGCTGCCGAAGACCACCGGCACGCTCGCTATTGGGTAGGGGGGCAGCCAGCCCAGCAGGTCCTGCTGAATGAAGGCGCTGGTGGTGGAGACGATCGCGGCCAGGAATCCATAGAAAACCAGCATGTGGAAGACGTAGCGCGAGCGTGATGGCTGGTCATCCGGATAGTTGCAGCCCCCCGCGCCCCCCCCGGTCAGGTAACGCAGGCCCAAAGCATCCGCGGTACCCCTGATCACCCTTCCTGGTTGGAGTAAGTCCCGAAATGACCCGCGGGTCGCATGCCAGAAACGGACCCCTCCTGCGATCAGGACCACGAATCCCACCACCGAGACTGCCAGGGCCGGTGCGAACATCAGCAAATACGGCACGACCTGATAAAAGGCACCAGGCCCTTCATGGACCGTGACAATCCGTGACGGATCACCGGTCGCGATCACTCCAGCGGCAAGCAAGGCCCCGGCGATAGCAGCGATGAGCGCGAGCAACCAGCCGCTGGCGCGAAGCGCATGAGCGGCTGCCGTCGGGACCGCATAGCGGGCGTAGGTCTCGCGGCGCACTTCGGCGAGCGCCTTCGGAAGGTTCACCGCAAACTGATGCGGGGGCGCAAACATGCAAGCGTAAAGACACGCCCGACAGTCGTGGCAGAGGTTGGCCAGGTAGTCGACGTCGCCCGGGGTGAAGACCCGCCGCCGCTCCAGGGCCGGGAACACGGCGCAATAGCCCTCGCAATAGCGGCAGGAGTTGCAGACTTCGAGTTGGCGCGCGGCCTCTTTGATTGGGTTGAAGGCCACCGGACTCAAGCTGACCACCGAGTTCGACGCTGGCAGATCAGTCGCGGCCATGTTTGGCTGCCTCCGTTCCGGCAATCCGACCGAATACCGTGCCTAGGGTCAGGCCAAAGCCGGCCAGATAGCCGCTCGATAATACGTTGCCGGCCATGATCTCCCCCGCCGCGTACAGGTTCTCCATCGGCCGCCCGTTGACCATCTGGACCCGGGTCAGCTCGTCGACCGCCAATCCTCGGTAGGTGAAGGTGATGCCCGGGCGGAGCGGGTATCCGTAGAACGGTGGCTCCAGGATCGGCATGGCCCAATGGCTCTTGGGCGGGGTCAGATCCGTGGTTGCGCAGCCATCGAGAACGGCCGGGTCGAAGGCCGATTCCAAACCTGCGTGGGCGTTGTAGGTCTGGACGGTCGCCAAAACGCGCTCCGGATCGAGTCCCAGCGCCGTCGCCAAGCCGGGAATCGTGTCCGCTTGAAACGGGCGGTAGAGCGAGGTCATGAACCGATCGAGCATGCGCGCGTCAAAAATCGAATACGCAATCTGACCGGGCTGGCGGGCGATCATGCCGCCCCAGATGGCATAGCGCTTCGGCCAGAAGTCCTCGCCTTCGTCATAGAAGCGCTCTCCCTGTTGATTTAGCGCAATTCCGAAAGGCACCGAATCCAGCCGGGTGACGATCCCACCATCAAACTGCGGCGCTCGCCCGTCCACCGCGACCGCGTGGAAACCCTGAGGATCACCGACCGGCTGGGCGCCCGCGTCGAGCAAGGATCGGAGTACCCGGCCATCGTTGTACGGCGTACCGCGGATGACGAAGTTGTCGGCGGCCTCGCCCCAGTATTCTTTGAGCCATCCGATGTTGGCCTCGAAACCGCCGCTGGCCACCACCACTGCCCGCGACCTCAGGGTGACGGTCTGCCCGCCGATCTCGGCAATCACACCCTCGGTCCGGTTTTCGGCAAGTAGCAGATCGCTCACGCAAGCGTCGTAGCGGACCTCGACTCCCATGCGCTGGGCGGTCTGGTAGTAGGTGTTCATCAGCGCCTTGCCGCCCCCGAGAAAGAAGAGGTTGGTCCGGTTGAGGTTCAAGGTTCCCTGGAGGGGCTGCTGCCAGCGAACGCCGTGGTCGGTCATCCAGGGGAAGAGGGTGCGGGACTCCCGCACCACCAGCTTGGCCAGGTCCAGATTGTCTCGGCCGCCGCCGACCCGCACCAGATCGTCCAGCAGCTCGGCTTCAGGGTAAATGCCGTCGGTGTAGATTCCGCAGCCGTCGTGCGAGGCGCGGATATCCCGGGTGTGACGACTATTGCCGCCCCGGATCCACTCTGGAGCTCGCTCCAGCACCAACACCCGCTCGGCGTGGTGCCGCGCCGATATGGCAGCGACGAGCGCCGCGTTGCCGCCGCCCACGACAATGACGTCATAGGGCTGGTTGGATGCATCGACAGTGCTCACGCTGCGGATTATGCCATTCCACGTATTGCCAAACATCGAAAGGAGCCAATCTTGTCATTGGGTATTGTCTTTAAAGGCCCCGAGGGCATCGTGCTGGCGGCCGACAGTCGAGTCACGCTGATGGCGGAGATAAACCAGAATGGTCAAAAGGTGCTGCTCCCGGCCACTTTCGACAACGCCAGCAAGCTGCTCCGAGTGGCGGGGCAGCCCTATGTCGGCGTCGTGACCTATGGGGCGGGCGGCATCGGACAGCAAGCACCGCGAACCGCGCACAGCTTCATGCCCGAGTTCGAAGCCGAGCTAGCCCGGGCGCCTCGGCTGTCGGTCGAGGATTTCGCAAGCGCACTGGGCGTGTTCTTCATGAAGCACTGGAGCACGAGCGTGCCGGCCGACTACATCGGCCAGAGCATGACCTTCCTGGTCGGCGGGTACGACGATCAGGCCCCTTACGGCCGCACCTTCGAAGTCGATATCCCTCGGCACCCCGCACCGCAGGAGCGAGCAGCCGGCACCTTCGGGATTACCTGGGGTGGGCAAGCCGAGCTAACCCAGCGGCTGCTTCGGGGCTATGACGAAGCGCTACTGGTCGCGGCGCAGAAATCGCTCAGTCTCTCTGACGAGCAGCTCAAGCAGCTGGGCTCGCCCTGCAGATTCCGTATCAATTTCTGCCGCTCCAGGATTGCGTCGATCTTTCCATCATGTTGGTTCAGATCACCGCCAAGCTCCAGACCTGGCTGCTCGGGGTCCGGGGCGTCGGCGGTAAAGTGGACGTAGCGACGATCACCCGGACGGAAGGGTTTGTTCCCGTTCAGCAGAAGACCATCGGTGGAGAGCACCGGTCCCCCTAGCTGAGAGGATCCGAAATTGGCTGGCATTGAGTCTTGGGCGTTGCGCAGCCTCTCCTTCCCCCATTGCGGGAGAGGGCTTTGACCCATAGTGGCAGCCCCCGGTCACTTCGTGTCCGACAATACGCCGCTGGAACGGTCGCGATCGTCGCAAGTCTCGCGGCGACCGCCGTTGTGTTGCTGGCGCCGATTCCGTACCGCGCGATGGGCGAATACGGTTATCTCGGGGTGTTCGCGGTTACCCTGCTGGGCACCGCCTCGTTCGTGATCCCGGTGCCCTATCTCGCCGTCATCGTGGCGGCCGGCTCGTATCTCCCCCCATTATCGGTCGCGCTGGTCGCGGCGGTGGCCGCGGCACTGGGGGAGGTCACCGGCTACGTGGCCGGCTACGCGGGCCGATCTTTGATCCCCGAGGCCGGGTGGGCCGATCGGCTCCGCCGGCTCATGGCTCGATCTGGATCGTGGGTCGTATTCGTCGCTGCGCTGGTGCCCAACCCATTCTTTGACCTGATCGGTGCCCTGGCCGGCGCAACCCGATTCAGTCCGTGGGCTTTCTTCAGCATTTGTTTCGCCGCGAGGGCACTCCGCTATTGGCCGCTAGCCGCGGTGGGCGGCCCGCTCCTCGGGATTTAGGTAGGTCGCACCTGAAGGAAGGGCGGAAAGGTCACGCCTACGAAAGCTAGTGTTTTGCCGACTGCTCGGGGCTGAGTCCGGCGAGATCTGCCCGGGGAGTGCGATAGGACAGCACCCGTCGGATCAGACTTCCTAGTTTCAGGCCGACGATCGTCGGCTGGTCGTTGATGATGCGGCGTAAGAGTCGGGGCAGTGATTCGCCGTGTGAGTGGTAGACGGGCGCGCTCGGCTCGTACCAGATGGCCCAACCCTGCCGCTGCGCCCAATCCGCCCAGGCCAGATCCTCGGCGCCCGGAATGATCTCATCGAAGGGATGCCCGACCACGAGCCTACGCCGGTATGCGCCGTTGCGATTCGAGAACATCATGTCTCGCTCCTGGCGGCGCGGCTTGGTGCTGGTCACCCCCGAGAGCCACATCCCAAACAGCTCGAACCGGGTTGCGTTCTGGCGCGGGAGCTCGCGCCCGTAGACTGCGCCAATGGTGGGGTCGGCGAATGGCTTGAGGATATTGGCCAGCCATTGCTGGCTGGCTGGAAGCGAGTGCGCGCTCAGGCTAAGGACATAATCACCGGTGGCCGCCTGAACGCCCAGGTTGAGGGCGCGGCCATAGGTGAACGACTCGGGAGGGATCTCGATGATCCTGGCTGGGAACCGGCGGGCGATGTCCAGGGTGGCATCGGTAGACCCGGAGTCCACGACGATCACTTCGAAGCTGGCAACGTCCTCCTGGGCGAAGACCGCTTTGAGGGTGTCCCCGATGTCCCGCGCTTCATTCTTGGCGCGGATGACTACTGAGGCTTGCAATCCCACTCTCCTGGTCGGGCCCTAAGGCAAAAGATCTGAAGGCACAAGAATTGCCAAGATGTATGCGAGGTGGAGTAGTTCCATTCTAGACTCGTGCCTGCGACAGGGCAACGAGTCGGCGAGACACAGACGCGTCAATGCTGCCCTCTTTAACCGTCCGGTTTTCGGTCCCGTTCGGCGGCATCAACCAATCCGAGCCGCCGAATCTCCTCCCAATGCTCGGTCCGAAGCAGGTCGGGACGTCGTTCGAAGGTGCGTCGTAGTGCCTCGCGATGCTTCCAGCGGGCCAGCTCCTGGTGATCCCCGGACCGCACGACCAGCGGAACCTCGATGTCTCTATAGACGGCTGGCCGGGTAAATTGGGGGTACTCGAGCAGACCGTCAGAGTGCGCTTCATCCCGAGTGGAATCGGCGCAGCCGAGCGCGCCGGGCAGCAATCTGATCACTGCATCGGTGATCACCAGGGCGGGAATCTCGCCGCCGCTCAGCACATAGTCTCCGATAGAGATCTGGCGGGTGGCGAGTGCGTCGGCCACCCGCTCGTCTACGCCTTCGTAGTGGCCGCAAATCAGCACCAGCCGAGAAAGCTGGGCGAGTTGAGCGGCGACCTCCTGCCGGAAAAGCTCACCGTTGGGAGTGAGCAGGATCACCTCCGCGCCCTCGGCCCCGATCTCGTCGAGCGCCTCGAACACCGGCTCCGGCTTCAGGATCATGCCTGGACCGCCTCCGAAAGGCATGTCGTCCACCGTTCGGTGGCGATCGTGGGTCCAGTTCCGTAAGTCGTGGATGCGGATGTCGACCAGGCCGCCGGCGGCCGCCCGGGCGACGATACTCTCCGCAAACGGTCCTTCGAACATTCGCGGAAATAGGGTGAGAATATCGATCCGAAGCGTCACCTGATGCCCGCGTCCGACAGTCCCACTCCCCGCACGCAGGTAATGGGCAGAATGCCACCAGAAATAAGAGGCTTCTGGCCCTCGGCCCGGGGGGTTCGGGGGCCGCGGGCGAAAATCCGTCTCCGCCTGCCAGTGGGGTGACCCCAATCGCTCCGGGGGTCAGGGGCCGAAGGCCACAGGGGGCGGGTGGGTGGGCGCCCTAACCTAAAACGGGAGCTCGTGATCATCCAGGCCGACATGATGGCCGATCTCGTGGAGAAGGGTCAGGGTGATCTCTTCCTGAAGCTCCCGACTCCGGTGGCACATCTCCAGTAATGGGAGCCGATAGATCGTGACCTTGTCCGGCAGGGTCAGGTTGTAGCCGGTTCCGCGTTCCCCGAGTGGGGTTCCCTGGTAGAGACCCAGGGTGCCGCCCGCGTCCCCATACGCGTCCGTCGAAGCTTGCGGTTGGTCTTCCACGATGATCACGATGTTGTGCATCGTCGCCTGGACTTGCGCGGGCAATTGGGCGCAGGCTCGCGCCACGAGATGCTCAAACCGCCAACGACTGCAGCGAACGCCCCGGTGACGCTCCGGTCGGGCCCTAAGCTGGTGGACCACGACTACCGGGCTCCGCTCAGCACGAGCGGGAGCACCATCGTGCTGACCACGATGATAGCGATGATGAGGGAAATCAAGCGCATCAATCTCGGGGTCAAGCCGCCTCCGGTGTGCGATTCCTACGCCTATACTATAGACTCGGCGCCTGGAATTGACCGAATGAGGAATCCGTAATGTTGCCGACGGTCATCGGGAAACTGGCGATGATGCGCGAGGTTCTCGTCGACGACATCCAGCAGGTCTGGGAGTGGGAAAACGACCCGGATATGGGTCTCTATCTCAACGCCGATCCCGGCAAGCGGATGTCGATGGATGAGGTCCGACGTCGCTTCCAGCAATACCGAACCGATCCGACCAGCGGGCTCTTCATCATTTGCACGCTCGATAAGCTCTCCATCGGCATGCTAGGCTTCGACCGACTCTACCGCGACATCGGCACCTGTCGGCTGTTTATCGGCATTGGCCCCGAGAGGTATCGCGGTCGGGGTTATGGGACCGACGGGCTGCGCCTCGTCCTCCGCTATTTCTTCCGCGACATGGGCGTACACAAAGTCCAGCTTAGCGTCTATGACTTCAACACCCGAGCGATGGCTTCCTATCGAAAGTGCGGCTTTGACGTAGAAAGCGTTCGCCGAAATATCGCCTACGTGAATGGGGGCTGGTGCGACAGCATCGAAATGGCCGTGACCCTCGATCGCTTTGCGGAGCTCGAGCCGGTCTGGGAGGCCGAATGGGCGCAGGCCGGAACCGAAGGCGGCACCCTTGAGGCGTCGGGATCGCAACGATTCTCCCCACCCGCCTAGGGTCCTGGCGGACGGCATTGTGAAAATTTCGTTCCAAAAACGTTTTCGGCTGGCATCCGGGTTCGCCTGGCTAGGAAGTAGGTAATGGCTTGACCGGACTCACCGGGTCCCGCTCCTCTTGGACTAGCCAGCGAGTCGCGGATACTTACCTGGAGTTTTTCCGCGCCCGGGAGCACCTGGTCCTGCCCAGCTCGAGCCTGGTTCCGGAGAATGACCCGACTGTCCTCCTCACGACGGCGGGTGTGCAGCAATTCATTCCCTACTTCCTCGGGCGCCAGGCGCCCCCTTCCCGCCGACTCTGCTCGGTTCAGAAGTGTTTCCGGACGACCGACATCGCCGATGTTGGAGACCTCAGCCACAACACCTTCTTCGAGATGTTGGGGAACTTCGCGATTGGCGACTACTTCAAGGAGCAGATGGTCCCGTGGGCCTTCGAGCTGGTGACTCAGGGCTACGGGATTCCGCTCGAAAAGCTGTGGGTCACCGTGCACCCAAGCGACGAGGAGGCTCGCCGCCTGTGGGAAGCGGCTGGGCTACCCGGGGATCGCATCGTGACCGACGAGAGCAACTTCTGGGGGCCGCCCGGCGCATCGGGTCCCTGTGGGCCCGATACCGAGCTGTACTACGACTGGGGCCCTTCCGTCTGCGGTGACAAGCCCTGCTGTGGGCTGGGCAAATGCTTCCCGAGCTGTGATTGCGATCGGTTTCTGGAGTTCTGGAACCTGGTCTTTACCGAATTTTTTCAAGATGCCGATGGCTCGCGGGTCCCGTTGGCTCAGCGGAACATCGACACCGGCTCGGGCCTGGAGCGGGTCGCCCGAATCCTGCAGGGCGTGGGGTCCGCTTACGAGACGGACGTTTTTCTCCCTATTTTGCGCGCGGCCCAGGATCTATTGGGCGCGCAATATGGCGCCTCCGAGTCCACCGACCAGGCTCTACGAGTCATCGCAGATCATGGTCGGGCAATGACCTTCCTGGTCGGTGACGGCGTCCTCCCATCGAATGAAGGTCGTGGCTACGTCCTCCGCCGCATCATTCGGCGGGCGGTCCGCTTCGGCCGCCGGCTTGGGGCGGAGCGACCGTTTCTAGAGGGCGTTGTCGCAGCGGTCGTCGGCTCGATGGGCTCTCGCTACCCGGCCCTCGCCCCCAACCTTGACCACTTGAAGATGGTGATTCGGACCGAAGAGCAGCGTTTCCTCTCCACTCTCCAGTCGGGTCTTTCTCTCCTCGACCTCTGGATCGAGGAAGCTCGCGGTAATGGTCGCAATCACCTGGACGGCGAGCAAGTCTTTCGCTTGTACGACACTTACGGTTTCCCTCGGGAGCTCAGTGAAGAGATTCTGAAGGAAGCTGGGCTGAGCGTCGCGGCTGACGAGTACGATCGCGCACTGCAGGCCCAGCGTGAACGCAGCCGAGGTGCGGGCCGGTTCTCGGTTTCGCGGCCAACCGGAGAAACCGATGGCATTGTGGGCCAACCGGCGACGGACTTCCGTGGTTACGAGACTCTCGACCTTGCGTCCCCCATCCTGGCTGTAGAAGGCGGGACCCGGGGCCAATCCGCTCTCGCAGAGGGGGAAGCGGGTTCAGTCGTCCTGGCTGAAACTCCCTTCTATGCCGAGGGTGGCGGGCAGGTGGGTGACACCGGCGAAATCATTACGCCGCACGGCACTTTTCAGGTGGAGGACACCAAACGAGATTCTGGAGGCCACATTCTCCACATTGGCCGCATGCTCCGAGGCGAGCTCGCGGTGGGAGATGCCTCCGACGCGCGGGTTGACGTCGAGCGGAGACGCGATATCATGCGCCACCATTCGGCCACTCATCTCCTCCACAAGGCGCTGCACGTCGTTTTGGGTCCCACCGCGATGCAGGCCGGCTCGCTGGTCGCCCCAAATATGGCGCGATTCGATTTCCCCAACGATGGCCCGGTCACCGAGGAGCAGCTCGCCGAAATCGAGGACCTGGTCAACCGGGAGATCCTGGCGGATCTGCCGGTCAAGACCGAGGAATTGCCCTTTCAGGAAGCAGTCAGCCGCGGAGCTATGGCTTTCTTTGGTGAAAAGTACGGGGATCGGGTTCGCGTGGTCTCCATGGCGGATTTCAGCCAGGAGCTCTGTGGCGGGACCCACGTCTCGACTACCGGCGAGCTCGGGGCCACCTATATCGCCACCGAATCGGGCATCGGAAGCGGGATCCGTCGGGTGGAATTCGTCGCTGGACGAGCTGCGCACGCCCTTGCTCGGACTCGGAGTCGCCAGATGTCGGGCGTTGCCAGCCTGTTGGGCGCTGCAGCGGACCAGATCGAAGACCGAATTCGCGCCGTGCTCGATGAGCTCAAAGAAGCGCGCCGGACCGCGAGTCACCTGGAAGCGACGGTCGGGCAGGCGCAGGCCACTGGGCTTATGGGACGCGTCGAGCAGGTGGGCGATCTTCGACTGGTCTCAGGGCGAGTTGACGCCACCACCAGCGACGGATTGCTGCTAATCAAAGACGCGGTCCAGATTCTCCTCCAGGATGGCGTGATCATCCTGGGCGCGCTGATCGACGGCCAGCCTCAGTTTGTGGCGAGCGTGAGCCCGACCCTCGTGAGGCCGGGTTTCGATGCCGTGCGGCTGATCCGGGAAGTTGCCGCGATCGCGGGGGGCGGTGGCGGCGGCAAGCCCGAGCTGGCCCGCGCCGGAGGAAAAGATGCCGCCAAGCTCGACGCGGCGCTGGACCGGGCGCCCGAGATCGTTCGCGCCGCGCTAGCCTCTTAACCCAAGATGATTGGCGGGCCCTATGGGTCGCTGCATCGGGCTTGATGTAGGCTCGAAACGGATCGGCATCGCGGTGAGTGATGAGCTCGGCGTACTGGCCACTCCGCGCGGAGCGATCGATCGATCGACTTTGCGCCGGGATCTAGCGGCCCTTTCCGAGCTGATCGAGGAAACGGCCGCTGAGGTAATCGTGATTGGATACCCGGTGGGGATGGCTGGGGCCCCGACTGCCCAGACCCATCAAACTGAGCGTTTTGCGAAGATGTTGTCACAGGAGACCGAGGTTCGGATTGAGCTATGGGACGAACGCCTGACGACCGCGATGGCGGAAGCGATCACCGGATCCGACCCCCGGACCCGTCGATCCGGCCGCCGGGACGCGGTGGCCGCCGCCTTCATCCTGCAGGGCTACCTCGACCATCGCGAAAAACCACCGCTCTCTTAGCCGCGGCTCTTTTCGCGACTTCGGTTCTGGTTGCCGTAGGTGTTTGGCTCGGCAGCGGCGCAATCCCGGTGCTGGTGGACACTTTCGGGAAATCCCAGGCGGGTCCGCCCGGAACTGACCCATCGCCGGTGATCTTCTCCGTTCGCCCCGGAGCGAGCACCCGTGAGGTGGCCGATGATTTAAGAAAAGCTGGGCTAATCCTCTCCACCGCCTATTTCCGATCCCTCGCTGAGGCGAGCGGTCTGGATAAGCAAGTGCAATCCGGCAACTACGATCTCCGCCAAACTATGAGCGCCCGCGAAATCCTCGATGCGCTTGCTTACGGGACGACGCGAAAGCCGGATCTGGTGACGATTGCCGAGGGCTGGCGAGCCGAGGAGGTGGCCTTGGTGCTGGAGTCGCGCGGCGTCGTTTCGTCCGCGGCATTTATGCGGGCGGTGGCTGGTGAGGGAACGGGTCTCCAGCTTCCCGCTCGTGCGAGCTCCTTCGAGGGCTATCTGTTCCCCGACTCCTACGAGTTCGCTCCAGGCTCGACGGCCGAGCAGGTGCTAGAGCGGATGACCAGGCACTTCAGCGAAAAAGTCGGACCGGCCCTCCTGGACGAGGTCGCTGCCCATTCGATGCGGCTCGACCAGATAGTGACCATCGCCTCGATCATCGAGCGGGAAGCGGTGGTGCCCTCTGACCGTTTTCTTATTTCAGAGGTGCTGTACAACCGTTTGTCGAACGGAATGACCTTAGACATTGACGCGACGGTGCAATATGCGCTGGTGCCTTTTGGGGCGCCGTCGCCGCCTGGTGGATTCTGGAAGACGCAGCTGACTGCCGCCGAGCTTGACATCCGCTCGCCCTACAATACGTATTCAAACCACGGCCTTCCACCAGGGCCGATATGTAGTCCCGGGCTGGCGTCTATCGAGGCGGCGGCGAATCCGGCGGTGGGCCCGCTGCTTTATTTTGTCGCGCGCGACAACGGTTCCCACTTGTTCGCGACGAATCTGGAAGACCACGTAAGGAATGTCGCCTTCGTGAGAAGCCGCTAGATCGCACCCTGCTCCGCGCGCCAACGGCCGTGAAACTGCTCTCCTGGTGAGCTAAATGCCTCGGGGGTCAGGGGCCGAAGGCCACCGGGGGAGGGCGGGCGGGGTAAACAGTATAATTCGCGAACTATCGCCAATGGACAATGGAGAATCGGGGGTTTAGTGGCAACAGTTTCCATGAAGCTGCTTCTTGAATCGGGCGTGCATTTTGGGCATCAGACGCGACGCTGGAACCCAAAAATGCGACCGTTCATCTTTACCGAACGGAATGGCATCCACATCCTGGACCTTCAGCAGACCGTGCGGCGCCTGGATGAGGCGACCGACTGGGTGAAAAATCTGATTGTGGATGGCGGTAGCATCCTGTTTGTGGGAACGAAGAAACAAGCCCAGGAAGCTATTGCGGAAGAAGCGATCCGGGCTGGCATGCCGTATGTGAATCAACGATGGCTCGGTGGCATCCTGACCAATTTCCAGACCATCCAAACTCGGGTTCGGTACATCGACGAGCTTGAGCAACGCAAGCTGAACGGCGATCTCGATCGCCTGCCCAAGAAGGAAGCGATCCAGCTCGAAGATAAGCTGGCTCGTTTGCTCCGCATTCTGGGAGGCATCCGCACCATGCGGCGACTCCCCGATGCCATGTTTGTGGTGGATCCAGATCGAGAACATATCGCCGTAATGGAAGCCCAGCGGATGGCGATCCCGATCGTGGCCATGGTTGATACCAACTGCGACCCGACTCTCGTTTCCTTTCCGGTTCCGGCCAATGACGACGCCATCCGGGCGATTCGCCTGATCACGGGGCGGATCGCGGATGCCGCCGTTGAGGGGCGGACGATGCTGGAAGCGGCGAGCGGCACGCTGGAAAGTGATCAGTCGGATCTTGATGACGAAGATACAGAAGGCATAGGCGCGCTGGCGGCTGAAATCACCGAAGTCGCTGAGCGGGCGTTCCTCGGCAGTGTGGCTTCCGTTCCGCCGGTAGCTGCGGCTGTTCCGGTTGTAGCTGCGGCTGTTCCGGTTGAAGCTCCGGCCGTTCCGCTGGCCGTTGCGGTTGTAGCTGCGGCCGTTCCGGTTGTAGCTGCGGCCGTTGCGGTTGTAGCTGCGGCCGTTCCGGTTGTAGCTGCGGCTGTTCCGCTTGAAGCTCCGGCTGTTCCGCTTGAAGCTCCGGCCGTTGCGGTTGAAGCTCCGATTGTTCCGGTGGCTCCAGTCGATTGACGCGCCTCGTCCGTAAATAAGGAGAAGCGCCTTGGATATCTCTGCTACCCACGTCAAAGAGCTGCGCGAGCTCAGCGGTGCTGGGGTGATGGATTGCAAGCGAGCACTGGTTGATGCCGGGGGAGACATGCAGCGCGCGCTGCAGCTACTCCGCGAGACTGGGCTGGCTCAGGTGGCGAAGCGGGCCGACCGCGAAGCCAGCCAGGGCATTATCGAGGCTTATATCCACGGTGAAGGGCGAATTGGAGTCCTCGTGGAGCTCAACTGTGAGACGGATTTTGTGGCCCGAACCGCTGATTTTCACCAGCTGGCGCACGATATCGCGCTCCAGGTAGCGGCCACCAATCCCCAGGCGGTGGACGAATCAGAGGATGCAACCGCCGATCCCGACGCGTTGCCCCTCCTCAAGCAACCTTTCATCAAGGACCCGGGGCGCACCGTGGCCGAGATCGTGCAGGATGTCGCCGCCAAGACTCGAGAAAACATCGTGGTCCGCCGGATCTCTCGTTTCGAGCTCGGAGCTTGATTCCCAGCGGCCAGCGCTAACCCACAACAAACGGGAGGGCCGTGAGTGGGTATCAATGGGTCCCCGTACCGCCGAGTTTTGCTGAAGATGAGCGGCGAAGCTCTCGAAGGTCCCGCCGGCTATGGCATCGACCGCCCCACCCTCACCTATGTGGCGACGCAGATTCAGAAGGTTCACGCCCTTGGCATCCAGATCGGAGTTGCCGTGGGCGGGGGCAACATCTGGCGCGGGGAAGAGCAGGCAGCTACGACTGGCCTCGATCGCCCGACCGCGGACTACATGGGCATGCTGGCAACCGTGTTTAACGCGCTGGCCCTGAAAGGCGTGCTGGAGTCGCTCAACGTGGAGACGCGCGTCCAATCCGCCATCAGCATGCCGCAGTTGGCCGAGTCTTACATCAGGCAAACCGCGATCGAGCACCTTGAGCGGGGACGCGTGGTAGTGTTCGCGGCGGGAACCGGGAATCCGTTCTTTACGACGGATACGGCGGGGGCGCTCCGCGCACTGGAGATTGGAGCCGACGTGCTGCTCATGGCGAAGAATCGCGTGGACGGGGTGTATACGGCCGACCCACTGTTGAACGCCGACGCCCGCCGCTATGACCGGCTGAGTTTTATGGAGGCGTTATCCCAGGGGCTGGGCGTTATGGATGCCGCGGCGCTATCTTTGTGCATGGATAATCATCTACGCATTGTGGTGTTTGACTTGACCAATCCAGAAAACCTCCCCCGGATCTTGAGAGGGGAGCAAGTAGGGACTCTCATCGAATGAGACCGTAAACATGGCGCCGTAAACATGTCGATCGAAGAGGCGCTCTCGAATGCGGAAGATCGAATGCACAAGTGCGTGGATTCACTCAAGCATGATCTGTCGAGCATCCGGACCGGGCGTGCTTCGCCAGCAATTCTCGAACGCCTCATGGTGGACTATTTCGGCGCGCCGACGCCCGTTCAATCCCTGGCTACCATTTCCGTGCCGGAGCCTCGCTTGATCAGCATCCAGCCTTGGGACCGTCAGTCCATCCCGGCTATCGAACGGGCGATTCAGAAGTCTGACCTTGGCCTCACCCCGAACAGCGATGGCACGGTGATCCGGTTGGTCATTCCTCAGTTGACCGATGATCGTCGAAGGGATCTCGTCAAGCACGTGCAAAGACGGACGGAGGAAGCGCGAGTAGCGGTCCGGAACTGTCGACGAGACGGGGTCGAAGCCATGCGCAAGGACGAGCGAGAAAAGATCGTTTCCGAGGATGATTTGCGAAGAGGCCAAGAATCTCTGCAAAAGCTCACGGACCGCGTCGTCGCCCAGGTTGACGACGCGGCGCGAGACAAAGAGCGGGAGCTCATGGAGCCGTGACCCTATCCGAGACCGAGCAGCCGGACTCGACCGACCGACCGTGGGTCTTGCCTAGGCACGTTGCAATCATCATGGACGGCAACGGACGCTGGGCGGCCGAACGAGGACTCTCTCGGGTGGAGGGTCACCGCGCGGGGACTGAGAATGTACGGGGGGTGATCGGGACCTGCCTCGACTGGGACATCGAGGTCCTGACCCTTTACGCTTTCTCTACCGAGAATTGGTTGAGGCCCCGCGATGAAATCAACTCCTTGTTTTCGATCTTGGGCGATGTAATCGATCGTGAAACGGATGAGCTGCGTCGGGTTGGCGTCCGCGTCCGCCACCTGGGAAGCCTCGATGGGGTGCCGGAATCGCTCGCCGATCGGGTCCGCTACGCGGTCGCGGCCACTCGGGACAACCATCGTCTGAGCTTGAACGTTGCCTTCAACTACGGCGCGCGAGTGGAAATCCTGCGGGCCGTTCGACGCATCGTCAACTGTGGGCTGAATCCCGCCGAGATCGACGAGGCGACCATTTCCGACAACCTCTACACCGCCGGGCAACCGGATCCCGATCTCATCATCCGGACCGCCGGCGAAATGCGGCTCAGTAACTTCTTGCTGTGGCAAGCGGCGTACGCGGAATACTGGTGCACCGAGGTGTATTGGCCGGACCTCACTCCAGAGCTTTTCCGTCGAGCCTTGCGCGACTTCAGTCGACGGCAGAGGCGCTTCGGGGGCTTGCCCGCTCCTGCTCCAGCAGGAACCTAGAGACCGGCGATCCTGGAGCTACTCCTTCGTGCGGTCCGAGCACAGTGAATCGGGTCGCGCCGTCAAACGATTCAGAACCTACCCCAGCCTCACCGCCAGCCGGGCATCAGGTCCGTAATCGTCTGCTCACTGCGGCAGTCGGCGGGCCGGCAGTGCTGCTCTGCACTCTGGCCGGCGGTTGGTGGTTCACTGGAATGGTCTACGCGGTCGCGATGTTGGCGGCCTGGGAATGGGGCATGCTTCAACGGATATCTGCCCGCTTGCTTCCGCCGCTTGGGGTGCTGTCCGCGTTGGTGTTCCCGGTCGCGATTTCAATCCACGAACCTGCCTTTGCGCCCATCGCTTTCGGCGTTCTGATGTGCCTCGGAGTGGCCCTTCTTCCGCACGACGAGTCAGCTAGCGAGCTTCTCTCCGCCGGCGCCCTGACCGTGGTCGGGGCGATCTACATTGGGGCATTGTTGACTCCGAGCATTCTGCTCAGGGATGCGCCAGACGGCGTGGTGTGGGTGTTGACCATTATTCTCGCAACCTGGGCTTGCGACACGGCCGCGTATGCGATCGGGCGCCGCTGGGGCCGCAGAAAGCTGGCCCCGCCCATCAGCCCGCAGAAAACGGTAGAGGGAACCGTCGCCGGACTCGTCGGGGCGGTCGCCATCGGGGCGAGTATGATGGCTCTCTTGCCGCTATTCGGATATTCGGAATTCGGACCAAAGCTCGTGGGCCTCGGTTTGGTGGTGGGGCTGAGCGCGGTAGGTGGAGACTTGCTTGAATCGGCCGTAAAGCGAAGGCTGGGAGTCAAGGATGCGGGGTGGATGTTGCCCGGCCATGGCGGAATCTTGGATCGAATCGATGGCCTGTTGCCTGCGCTTTCTTTTGGCTTTCTCTACGTTAGGGCATGGGGCAATGTGTAGGCGTCCTTTATGAAACGCCTCGTGGTTCTCGGAAGCACCGGTTCAATAGGAACCCAAACCCTCAATCTGGTCGCGCGGCTTCGGGATGAATACCAGGTGGTGGGGCTGGGGGCCGGGCACTGGTCGCCGAGCCTGAGCAGCCAGGTTGCCGAATGGCAGCCCAGCCACGTGGCGGTGGCGTCGCCGGCCCCGGCTCCCCCCGGTGACGGAATCACCATCCTTCGCGGATCAGAATCTCTCGAAGCCATGGTGGAGGAGCTTGCCCCCGACGTTCTCGTGGTGGGAACCCCGGGTCTGGTTGCCCTCGGAGCGTGCATCGCCTCGCTCCGCCAGGGAGCTATCGTCCTGATTGCCAACAAGGAAACGCTGGTTAGCGCGGGCTCGGTGGTCAGCGAGGCCGCCAGGTTGTATGGAGGGACCGTCATCCCGGTCGACTCTGAGCATAGTGGGATCTGGCAGTGTTTGCGAGGCGAGCGCATGAGCAGCGTCAGCGAGCTCGTGCTGACCTCTTCGGGGGGCGCTCTCCGCGACCGGCCGCTCGCCGAGCTCCGCTTCGCCACGGCTCAGGAAGCTTTGCGGCATCCGACCTGGAGCATGGGCCCTAAGATAACGGTAGATTCGGCAACCCTCATGAACAAGGGGCTGGAGATCATCGAGGCAAGTTGGCTGTTTGGGGTGCCCGCCTCGCGGGTTTCGGTCGTGCTTCACCGGCAAAGCATCGTCCATGCGCTGGTCGAATTCAAAGACGGCTCACTGAAAGCGCAGCTATCCGTCCCGGACATGCGGTTGGCCATCCTCTATGGATTGAGCTACCCGGAGCGTCCCAATGTGGATCTCCCCCGGCTTGATCTGGTCGGAGCAGGTGCGCTGACGTTTGAGGCTATCGACGAGGATCGATATCCGGCGGTTGCCCTGTCCCGCCAGGCGGCCGGGGCGGGCGGGACCTATCCGGCCGTTCTGAACGCCGCCAACGAGGTGGCGGTCGAGCAGTTCCTCCACGGAGCAATAGGCTTCATGGACATCGTCTCCCTCGTGAAGGAAACTTTGGGCGGCCACCAGTCGGGCTGGGAAACCGATCTGCCTTCGGTGATCGATGCTGACCGGTGGGCCCGGGAGGCGTGCCGCGGCTTGCTGGACCGCCACTCGTACTCGATCGGAGTCTCAATTCGCAGCCGGGACTCCGCAACCGCACAATTGGAAGGGAGACTAGAAAGCTAGCTTGGAACGATTGGCAATCATCCCAATCTTGGGATTTCTCATCGTGGCCCACGAGCTCGGTCATTTCGTCGTGGCTCGACTGTGCGGAGTGGTGGTGGAAGAATTCGCGATTGGTTTCCCGCCCCGTCTGCTCAGTAGGGTCATTGGCGGTGTGCGTTACTCGCTCAATTCAATCCCCTTCGGAGCCTACGTTCGCCTTCTGGGCGAGGATGACCCCGCCGCGACTGGTAGCTTCGCCAGCAAAGCCAAGCTGCCTCGAGCACTGATTTTGGCGGCTGGTTCGGGGGTGAACCTGCTCGTTGCGGTACTTGCCTTTGCACTCGCCTATGGGACGGGATGGCCCGACAACTCGAATCTCTCGATTCGGGTGGCTGAGGTGGTGGCTGGCTCCCCGGGGGATCTGGCTGGGTTGAGGGTGGGGGATATCATCCGGTCGGTCGGGGACAAAGTGGTCAGAACCCCGAGCGACCTGCGGGACTCTCTTGAGGCCTCCCCCGGCCAGCCGGTTCCGGTGACCATTGACCGGGAGGGCACTGAATCAACTCTCAAGGTCGTGCCTAGGAAGGAGTGGCCGGAAGGCCAGGGGCCGGTCGGGATTCGATTGGAGGTTCGGGCGCTGCCCACCGCCCACGATCCCATCTCCTCGTTGGGTTTTGGGGTCAAGCAGGCTCTACAGATCGTCGGGTTGACCCTGATGGCGCCGGCCATGGCGATCCACGGCGATCTGCCCCTGGATGCCGTGCGCCCGATCGGGCTACCCGGGATGAGCCAGCTCGCCGCTGAAGCGACCACCGCCGTTGTGCAGTCTGGCTGGATATTCCCGGTGCTCATGCTTACGGGCGTGTTCAGCGCCGGCCTGGCTGTGGCCAACTTGCTGCCCCTGCCTGCGCTGGATGGTGGCCGGCTCTTCTTTATCCTCGTCGAGGCGATCCGGGGTCGACGAATCGCTCCGGAACGAGAAGGCATGATCCATGCCGCGGGACTCATGTTGCTCCTCTCTCTCATGATTGCCATATCTTTCTACGACGTTCTCCAGCCTGTCCCCGCCATCGATTGGGGTCTCCCTTAAAAGCGGCCGGGCCGGGGCAACCGCCGCCTCTACCCGATTCCCGAGGCCTGCCCGGGCCAAGCATCAGTCACGCTGAGCGCGGTTTTGGGCGTTTCCACGCATGATATAATCTTGGCTGAACCGAATGATGCTGTGGAGAAGTGGGAATGAACTCCCACTTTTTTATTGTGCGCGGGTTTTTTGAACCGGAGCAGAAAGCGACATGAAGGGCGAATTTCTCGCGGCGATCAACATGCTCTCTGCTGAACGGGGGGTGTCCGCCGATGTGGTCGTCGAGGCCATGGAGAGTGCACTGGTCGCGGCGTACAAACGGAACACCAGCGAGACCACCGAAGTCGTAGCACACATCGACCCGGGAACGGGCGAGACCAAAGTGCTCGTGCAGAAGACCGTGGTCGATGGGGCTGGTGGCCCAGATGAAATCCAGTTCGATGCTGCCCAAAAGCTCGACCCCGAAGCGATCGTGGGTGGCATGGTCTGGGAAGAAGTCCCACCCGTCTCGCTGGGGAGAATTGCCGCCCAGGGCGTCAAGCAGCACATCGCACAGAAACTCCGCGAGGCCGAGCGAAAGCGGGTCTACGACGAATTCGCGGAACGCACCGGCGAAATTTTGCATGCACTCGTTCAACGAATAGAGGCGCGCACCGTTATCCTGGAGCTGGGCAAGACGGAAGCCGTGATGCCTCCGCCCGAGCAAGTCCCCACTGAGCGGTACTACCCTGGCCAGCGGCTGCGCGTGTATCTGGTGGACGTGGTCGATAGCCACAGAGGCCCCCAGCTATTGGTCTCTCGGTCGCACAAGATGATGATCAAAAGACTCCTGGAGCAAGAGGTGCCGGAGATCTTCAACGGGAGCGTAGAGATCAAGGCCATCGCGCGGGAACCCGGTGCGCGATCGAAGGTCGCGGTCACCGCCCGGGAAGAAGGGATTGATCCGGTCGGCTCTTGCGTGGGGATGCGCGGTGTCCGCATCCAGAATATCGTGAACGAGCTGAGCGGGGAAAAGATCGACATCATACCCTGGGACGGGGACCCGGCCGTGTTTGTCGCATCGGCGTTGAGCCCGGCTCAGGTGCTCCAGGTCACAATAGATGAAGATTCGAAGACCGCGACAGTGGTCGTACCGGAGCGACAGCTTTCGCTCGCGATTGGGCGGGAGGGGCAGAATGCCCGCTTGGCCGCTCGTCTCACGAATTGGCGAATAGATATCAAATCAGATGTCGTCGCTGCGACTGCCGGTATCTGGAGTGGTCCGACCGAGCCGTCCCTACTTACGGTGGTGGCAGCCCTCGCGGACGTGCCCACAGCAGCGGCCGTTGATCTGGAGCCTACAGACGTGCCCGTAGCCAGCCCGGTTGATCTGGGCCTTACGGAAGTCGACGTTTCAAACGGACCGGAGGAGCAGTCTGAACCGGGAGATTCGATCGCGATGATCGCAGAGCAGGTTCCCGCTGGGGCGGAGCCCGGTGAAGCCTAAGTACACTCCCATCCGGACTTGCACCGGTTGCCGCGAAGAATATCCGAAGCGCGAGTTGGTGCGGGTGGTGCATGGGCTGGACGGATCAATCGGGGTCGATCCGACCGGGAAACAAAACGGGCGTGGCGCCTATGTCTGTCGCAGTCCGGAGTGTTGGGAGAAGGCATTGCACGGAGGATCGTTGGCCCGCGCGTTGAAGGCCCCAATCAGCGTTGAAGACCGCGCAGGGCTCGAAATGGCCCGTGAACAGGCATTCGCGACCGAAAAATTGACCAAAGGACCAAAGTGAGAAATCGGCCACCGCCTCGTCGACCAAACCGTCCCGCCCCTCGGGTCAACCGAAACACCGAAGTGGCGACCCGGGAACCGCCCGCTGTAGCTGCACCGGTCATTCCAGCCGGACCCGTCTCACTGCCCCCCGCTCTCACGGTAAAAGAGCTGGCCGAACGATTGACTGTGAGCGCGGCCGGCGTAATCAGGGAGTTGCTGAAAAACGGTGTCATTGCCGGCATCAATCAAACCATTGATTTCGATACGGCAACCATTGTCGCGACCGATCTCGGATTCGAGGTCCGAGAGATGGATCTCGAAGTGTTTGCTCAACCCGACCAGGAAGAGGAAAACGACGAATCGTTGGTCCCACGTCCGCCGGTCGTGACCGTGCTGGGACACGTTGACCATGGGAAAACTAGCCTGCTCGATACGATCCGCAGAACCAATGTGGTTGCGGGCGAAGCGGGTGGCATTACCCAGCACATCGGTGCGTACCAGGTCGAGACTCATGGGCAACGAATCACTTTTATCGACACTCCAGGCCACGAGGCATTTACTGCCATGCGTGCCCGCGGCGCGAGTGTGACTGACATCGCCATCCTCGTGGTGGCTGCCGACGACGGCGTGATGGCCCAGACTCGGGAAGCAGCCGATCATGCGAAAGCGGCCGGCGTACCCATCGTCGTCGCGCTAAATAAGATCGATCGGCCCGGCTTGAACATCGATAGGGTGAAGCAGCAGTTGGTAGAGATCGGCCTCGTCATCGAGGAGTACGGGGGGGACACGGTATGCGTCCCGGTTTCAGCCCGAACCGGCGAGGGGGTGGACGCCCTCCTCGACAACCTCCTCGTGGTGGCCGAGATGGGCAACCATCGGGCCAACCCCAATCGCTCGGCGCTGGGGGTCGTTATCGAGGCGAAGCTTGATAAGGCTCGAGGCCCCGTCGCAACGGTGCTGGTCCAAAATGGCACGCTCCACGTGGGCGATGTGATCGCCGCTGGGGCGGCTTCGGGGCGCATCAAGGCGCTATTCACTGACAAAGGGAAGCGGATCCGAGCAGCCGAACCGGCCATGCCAGTGGAAGTGCTCGGGTTGGATACGGTGCCTGAGGCCGGGGATCACTTCCAGGCTATTGGAGACGAGCGTACCGCCCGGATCGTGGCCCAGGCGGCTCGACGAACCGCGGAGTTGAAAGCACTTGGAACCCGAGTTCCAATGATCGACCTCAGTCTGGGGGTCATAGTCACCACAGATCTCAATCTGATCGTCAAGGCTGATGTGCGGGGATCGCTAGAAGCCGTGCTTTCTTCCATACAGGCGATTTCGGAACAGTCGGTCATCCTGGACGAGATCCACACCAAGATCGTGCGTTCTGACACCGGCAATATCACGGAGTCCGATGTTATGCTCGCCGCCGCCACTGAGGCTGTTCTGGTCGGGTTCAACGTCCGAGTGGAGCCCGGAGCCCGTCGGGTAGCTGACGCCCAAAGCGTCGACATACGCCTCTATGGGGTCATCTACCATTTGATCGAGGATCTGGAGCGAATGCTCCGCGGAATGCTGGCCCCCGAATACCGAGAGGTCGTTACCGGCCATGCCGAGGTCCGCCAGGTTTTCAAGGTCGGGCGAAACCAGGCGGCGGGTTCCTACCTAACCTCTGGATCGATCAGCCGGAACTCGGATGTCCGTGTCCTGCGAAAGGGCCAAAGCGTCTTTGCCGGGCGGGTCCAGGGCCTCAAAAGGTTCAAAGAGGACGTCCGTGAGGTGCAGACCGGCTACGAATGCGGAATCAGCGTAGACGGCTTCTCGGAGTTCGAAGAGGGAGACATCATAGAGGCCTACAGCAGGGAGCTTGTGAGTCCTTCGGGATTGAGTTAATGCCCAGCCACCGGATGCCCCGCCTCAACGACCTGATCCGGGATGAAATATCCGAGCTGCTTATGCATCAGACGCGCGACCCGCGACTCCAGCGGATGATCAGCGTGACTGGGGTCGAGACGGCCCCAGACCTGACCTCCTCGAAGATATTCGTAAGTGTGCTCGGGACTGACGAAGAGGCTGAAGAGACTCTAAAGCTGATGAAGCGAGCGAGCTCATTTTTCCGTCGGGAGCTTGCCGCTCGGCTCAACTTGAGGCGGACCCCGGAGCTCGACTTTCGGCTCGACAAGTCCATAGCCCAGGGGGCGCGGATTAACCTGTTGCTGCGGGAGATCCAGAGTGCCTGACGACTCGTTTGGAGAGTACGGCTATCGCCCTCCAATGCGGCTTCAGGACGCGCTGGCCGGGTGTAACCGGGTTTTTCTTACTGCGCATCTCGATCCGGACCCCGATGGATTGGGTTCGGTCATGGGGCTTTTCCACGTCCTGAAAAAAGAGGGGTGGAATGCGGTGCCGGTGTGTGTGGGCCGGTTGCACTCATTCGCGGTGAGCCTGCCCGGGATCGAGGACGTAGTCAAGTTTCCCAGCCGGATCAACGGCCGACCGCCTCAGCCAATCATGTCCGCTGGCGATGCCCTCATCGTTTGTGACACTCCGGTCGTGTCGCGGATGGCGGCCTTTTATGACGTCCATCAGACGATTTTGGCGGAAGGCCCATTGATCAATATTGATCACCATGTCACCAACCAGGCGTTTGGCACCCACAATTTCGTCAATCCGAAGGCTGGGGCTAGCGCTGAGGTGATCTGCGACATTCTGGATGCGAGTGACATGAGCTTGAACGCCGATTCCGCGAAGTGCCTGATGACGGCGCTGGTCGCGGATACGCAGGGGTTCCGTACCGAGAATACCTCCCCCCACAGTCTGGCCTTGGCCCAGCGGCTGTGGGAGGCCGGCGCCCCGATGTTTCCAGTGGCTCAGCTCATCTTCTCTTCACGCCCGATTTCGTTCCTTCGGTTGTGGGGCGCCGCCATGGATAACATGGGGGCGGAAGACGGCATCGTGTGGGCCAGTGTGACTGAGCGCATGCTGGAGAACACCGGCGCGACCATGGAAGAGTCAGAGGGCCTGGTGGACTTCCTGCTCAATTGCCGGGAGGCTCGGGCCGCCGTCGTATTCAAAGAACAGAATGGCGAGACGAAGGTCAGTGTGCGCACCGTGCCTGGAGTGGACGCCGTCCACATCGTGAGCGTTTTCGGTGGTGGCGGGCATCAGCGCGCGGCCGGCTGCACGATCAGCAGCGACCCCGAGCACGCGGTAAAGCAGCTCATACCGGTGGCGCGCAACGAGATCAAAACCGGGGGTCGTCGCGCATAAGGGCCGCGAACTACGCATTGGCGGGAACGGCGCGGAGCGGATTCCTCAACGTCTTGAAGGCGCCCGGCGAAACCTCCCATTCGGTAGTGGGCCGGATCCGTCGGCTCATCGGTCAGCGCCGCGTCGGGCACGCCGGAACCCTTGATCCTGCTGCGGCAGGGGTCTTACCCATCGCCGTCGGTAGCGCTACGCGCTTCACCATGGTGACCGGCTGGAATCTCAAAATTTACTGGGCGGATATCTGTTTCGGGAGCGCGACCGACACCGACGACGCCGAGGGGCGGGTCATCGCTACGGCCGACGTGGAACATATCGGCTTGTCGCAAATAGAGGAGAGCCTAGGCTCTTTCTTGGGGGAGCTCGTCCAGCGGCCTCCAATCTACTCCGCAGTCCGAGTTGACGGACGTCGATCGTATCGCAATGCCCGATCCGGTTTGGCTCGGCCGCCGAAGGAACGGTCAGTGACGGTCGACGCGATTCGGATCGTGGGCTGGTCGGCGCCGATGCTCTCCGTGCTGGTCCAGTGTCGATCCGGAACCTACATTCGCTCGCTCGCCCGGGATTTGGGTGAGATACTGGGGAGCGCGGCGCATCTTGCCGCGCTGGTGCGACTCCGAGTGGGGCCATTTAGCATCATCGACGCGCTCTCTTATGAGGAGCTTGAAGCCGTGGCGAACCGCAACAGCTGGGACGAAATCCTCTGGCCGTCGGATGTACCCTTGCGGGGTGTGCCGGCGCTCTTTGCCTCTGAAGAGAGGGAACGGGATTTCGGGCACGGAAGGTTCTGGGCGGTCTCGACGAAGGGGACCGCCGGCCAGGCCAGAGTTTACGGGCACGATGGGGAGTTCCTCGGATTGGCAGACCGAATCGAGGAGCAGTGGCGCCCGTCGGTCGTCCTCGGATCGCCCACTTGAGCGACCCCAAAGACTCGGGCGGCGCCAGTATCGCCATTGGAGTCTTCGACGGTGTCCACCTCGGTCACCGTTATCTCTTCGAGCGAATGGTCGAAGAATCGGCTCGAGAGGGATTGTCCACGACCTGCCTCACGCTGGATCCAGACCCGGAGCTGGTCTTGCATCCCGAACGGACTCCCCAGGCGCTATGTTCACTCGATGCTCGCGTAAGCTTCCTGCGGTCCGCTGGCATCGAGCGAGTGGACGTTCTCCCCTTCACGAATGCGGTAGCGGATCAGTCAGCTTTCGAGTTCCTGAGTTGGGTACAGCGGGCTCAAGGTTTGCGGGCCTTATGGGCCGGGAGCGACTTTGCGCTTGGCAAGGACCGCTCGGGGACCCTCAAAGTGATCGAAGAGATTGGGAGATCGCTGGGGTTCAAGGTCTGCGCGGTGCCACCGCTGCAAGATGGGGGGCGGGTGATCAGCAGCACCTGGATTCGCGAGTCCCTGGAACAAGGCGACGTCCACCAGGCGATGGAGCTGCTTGGGCGCCCCTATGCGATTGAAGGCCAAGTGGCCGAGGGCGCCCGCAGAGGCCGGTTGCTCGGCTTCCCGACCGCCAATGTGATCCCCCCGCTCGGGCGGGCGCTTCCGGCTGACGGCGTATACGTGGTCCGAGTGCTCGTCAAGGACGTGGACCATTACGGGGTGGCAAACCTGGGTGCGCGGCCAACCTTCGACGAGAATCAGCGGCTGCTCGAGACCCACTTGCTCGACTTTGATGGCGATCTGTATGGAGACACGCTGGAGATCCAGTTCCTGGAGCGGCTGCGAGGGGTTGAGCGCTTCCCGACCGTCGATGACCTGCGAGCGCAGATCGGGCGCGACGTGGTGAGCGCGCGGGAAGCCGTCACTGGCCTGGTAAAGAGCGGGCCCAGCGGTGAATCGCGAGGCGCCGTAAACTAGCCTCAGCGGGCGGCAATGGTGGCTTCTCGGAGAAGCCAGGAGGAAGGCAGATGCCGATTTACGAATACTACTGTCCTACTTGTGAGATCAAGTTCGAAAAACTGCGACCGATGACTGCGTCGGCCGAGCCGGCTGAATGCCCGGAAGGGCATCAGGGAGCGGCCCGGGTGCTCTCCGTCTTCTCTGCCTTTGGGCGAGGCGAAGACGGAGAGCCAATGGCCCTAGCGGGCGCTGGCGGCGGTTGTGGCTGCGGCGGTGCCTGTAGCTGCGGAGCTTTCTAGGGTCCTGGCGGATCGCAAGGTTCAGATTCGTACACACAGAATCTTTGCCTTGCCGCCAGGTGCTACCTGGCTGGCTCTCAGCTACTTCGCGGCTTCGCGCTCCGCCTTCAATTTATCCGCGATCTGCTGGGCGAGGTGAGCCGGTACCTCCTGGTAATGGGAGAACTTCTGTTTGTAGGTGCCGCGCCCCTGGGTCAACGCGCGCAGGTCGGTGGCGTAGCGGAGCAGCTCGGCCTGGGGGACGTTCGCGCTGATGTTGGTGAGGCCTCCGTCCTCCGGGTTCATGCCGTGGAGGTGGGCGCGCTTGGTGTTGAGATCGCCCACGACCTCCCCCGTGAACTCCTCCGGAACCAGGATCTCTACCTCGGCGATCGGCTCCAGCAGCTCGACCCCAGCGTCGGTAGCGGCCTTTTTGAACGCCAGCGATCCCGCGATCTTGAATGCCATTTCTGACGAGTCCACCGGATGTTCCTTGCCGTCGTAAAGAGTAGCCCGGAAGTCGACCATGGGGTAGCCGGTGAGGATGCCCTCTTCCATGGATTCACGAATACCCTTTTCGACCGCCGGACGAAAGTTCTGGGAGACCACGCCACCCACAATCTTGTCCCGGAACTCGAAACCACCCCCTCGGGGTAGCGGTTCCAGCTGCACCCAGCACACTCCGTACTGCCCGTGGCCGCCGGTCTGACGAACGTAGCGGCCCTCAGCCTTCGCGGAGCCTCGTATCGTCTCGCGGTACGCTACGCGAGGGGTGGCCAGGGTGACTTGCACGCCGAACTTGCGGTGCATTCGGTCGCAAGCGATCTCAACGTGAGATTCGCCCAAGCCGGACAGGATGGTCTCGTTGGTGGCTTGCTCGTGATGAACGGACAGCGTTGGATCTTCTTCGACCATTCTGGTTAAGGCTGGCCCCATCTTCTCCAGATCACCCTTGGTCTTCGGTTCGATGGCTACGCTGAACAACGGATCCGGGAAATGGGGCCGCTCCAGGACGACCGGGTGCTCCCGAGTGATCAAGGTGTCGCCGGTAGACGTTTCTCCAAGCTTGGCCACTGCGCCGATGTCGCCCTCGGCGATCACTGCGGTGGGTTCCTGGTGCTTTCCCCGCAAGTAGAAGAGCTGCCCCACCCGCTCCTCTTTGTGGTGGGTCGCATTCCAGAGGTGACTATCCGAACGGATGTCGCCCGCGTAAGCCCGCAGAAAGCTCTGTCGGCCGAGGAACGGGTCAGAGATGGTCTTGAACACCAGGGCTGCGACACCACCATTGAGGCTACCCTCTGCGATTCGGGCGGTCGCCTCGGATGCGGGGGGCGCCAGCTCGACCAGCGCGTTGAGGAGGCTGGCGATGCCCTTCCCATGCAGGGCTGAGCCAGCGAGAACCGGGACGAGTTTTCGGTCGCGCACCCCCTGGCGGAGAGTCGCGGCCAGTTGTTCGGATGGGATCGTTTCTCCATCCAGGTACTTGGCCAATAGCTCATCGTCGAGCTCAGCCACTGACTCGATCAGCATTTCGCGCCATCGAGCCACCTCATCGGCCATCTCGGGGGGAATGGGACTGGGAGCAGCCTTTTCGTCCAGGATGGCTTGCTCCTTCAGGAGATCAACTACCCCGCTGAAAGCCGCCTCAGCGCCGATCGGAACCGTGAGGGGAACCAAGCCGGTACCCCAGCGCCCGCGCAGCTGCTCCAGCACCTGTCCATAGTCGGCGTTTTCTCGCTCGAGTTTGTTGATGAAGATGATGCGAGCGACGCCGTCAATCTCGGCCTGGGCCCAGGCCGACATTGTCCCGACTTGAAGGCCTCCCCCAGCGTCAACCACGATCAGAGCGCATTCAACCACCCGCATGGCCTGCACCACTTCTCCGAAAAAGTCCGCATAGCCTGGGGTGTCGAGTAGGTTGATCTTGTGGTCTTGCCACTCGGCGGGCGCGAGGGCGAGGGAGATCGTCATCTTGCGATGGATCTCGTCGGGGTCGTGGTCGGTAGTAGTGGAGCCCTCGTCGACCTTGCCCAGCCGGTTGATGGCGCCGGTGTGGTACAGCACCGCTTCCGCAAGACTGGTCTTCCCGGAGCTACCGTGCCCAAACAGACCGACGTTCCGAATTGCCTGCGAAGAGTACGATTTCATCGATGTTCACCTCCGCCACTGGGAAGGTCGAAGATCGGAGCCATCGAAATCCGCTGGGGTCCTAGCGGACGGCAGGGTTAGAAACTTTGTCCACCCAAGGATTTCTGCCTGCCCTCGGGTTCCTGTCTGGCCAGGTCCAAATCGGAAGAAATTTTGACGAGCTTCCGATCGTGGCCGATTATACGTCTGGGGACTCGTGTCCCCGGGGTTGGAGGGAAGATTTGATTCCGATAGGAGATGATCCGCGACGTCGAAGCTGGCCATGGGTCATGGTGACGATTCTCGTCGCCAATGTGGTCGTCTTCTTGTATCAGGTCAGCTTGGGACCAGCCATGGGGCCATGGATTCAGTCGATGGGGCTGATCCCGGTTGAGATTCTGACCGGAAAGGATGTTCCGCTAGTTGACCCGGGCCCAGTGGTGGTCACCTTCCTGACTTCGATGTTTGTTCACGGGAGCTTCTTACACATCGCCAGCAACATGCTGTATCTGTGGGTCTTCGGCGATAACGTCGAGGACACGCTTGGCCACGCCGGCTTCGCGGTCTTTTATCTCGTTTGTGGCGCGGTCGCCGGTCTGACCCATGTGTTCATGAATCCGGACTCTCTACTGCCCAGCGTCGGCGCCAGCGGAGCGATTGCCGGAGTGCTGGGTGCCTACGTCTGTATATTTCCCAGCGCGAGAGTCCGAACATTGATCCTCTTTTCCCATTCATTACCGTGACTCGATTGGCGGCCATCCTGGTCATTGGGGTCTGGTTTGTGACCCAGCTGCTGTCCGGATTGGCAAGTCTGGATGTTGAGACCTACCAATCGAGCGGAATCGCCGTTTGGGCGCACATTGGGGGATTCGTGGCTGGGGTGGTCATCGCGCTTTTTGCGCGGCGGCGACCAGCCGTGAGCCCCTCGACCGCATGGTAGAATTCCCCTTGAATCACCCGAGGCTCTTGAAGGCTGCGGGGTGAATCGCAAACTCGCGAAGATTGGTCACTATCACCCTTCGCCTCCCCGGACGAGGGGAGACGAACGCTAACGCGAGGAGTGCCTTTAGTGTCAGGCCACTCAAAATGGTCACAGATCAAACGCCAAAAGGGCGTGACAGACGTCAAGCGGGGGCAGGCTTTTACCAAGCTGGGTCGTGAGATTGCTGTGGCGGCCCGAACTGGTGGGCCCAATCTAGAAATGAACGCTCGCCTGCGACTTGCGGTGGAACGAGCGAGAGCCGCCAATATGCCGGTGGATACGATCGACCGAGCGATCAAGCGCGCCACCGGCGCGACGGCGGAAGGGACGCTCGATGAGATCACCTATGAAGGCTACGGCCCGGGCGGCGCCGCCCTATTGATTGAGGTCTTGACGGACAACCGCAAGAGGGCGGTTGCTGAGGTCCGAAATGCATTCACCAGGGCGGGCGGGAGCCTCGCTGAGGCGGGGGCCGTGGCCTGGCTGTTTCAGCAGCGCGGAGTGCTGACCATCGAATCACCGAGCCAAGATCCCGATGAGATCGGCCTTATGGCCATAGATGCCGGAGCCGAAGACGTGCGGGTGGACGATGACATGGTGGAGATATTCACCGCCCCTACCGACTTGGAAGCCGTGCGATCGTCACTGGGAGAAGCGCATGTTGAGGTCACCTCGGCGGAAGTCGCTATGATCCCGAACACCACATTGGCACTCGATGGCCACCACACGATTTCGACCCTCCGCTTGATGGAGCGGCTCGAAGATCTCGACGATGTTCAGAAGGTCTATACCAACATCGAGATCTCCGAGGAGGCAGTCGCAGCCTACGCGGAGGCTTAGCCCCGGGCGGGCTGGAATAGTGCGAGTCTTGTTGTCCGGGCGTCGGCGGCCGTGCCGCAGATTTGGTGCGGTGCGGTGCTAGACCGCCTCATTCTGGGAATTGATCCAGGGCTGGCCACCCTGGGCTACGGACTGGTCAAGGCGGGTCCCAAAGGCATCGAGTACCTCGATCATGGCTGTGTCTTGACTCGCCCGCCCACCGAGCTTCCGGATCGGCTCGCCCACCTGTTCCACGAGCTGCGCGCGCTCCGGAGCAGCTACCCGATCACCGACGTAGCCATGGAGTCGCTGTTCTATGCGCCGCGGCTGCGCACGCGTGGTCTAGGAGAGGCGCGGGGAGTGGCCATGGTCGCGGTCGTGACCACGGGGACCCAATTCTTCGAATACACGCCAACCCAGGTCAAAGAGGCGGTGACTGGAAGCGGCGGAGCCGGAAAGCGTCAGGTACAGGAGATGGTGAAATTGGTGCTCAATCTTTCCGCAATTCCTACACCGGACGACGCCGCCGACGCTCTCGCGATCGCGCTTTGCCACGCTCGCGAGATCGATCTGCAAAGGCTCGTGGCCACTGCTGAAGCTCGCCAGTGATCGCCGCAGTCCGCGGGCGGGTTCGCCGTTGCGCCGGGAATGAGGTGGTGATTGGCATTGGTCCGCTCGACTTGCGGGTGATGGTCCCAACGACTACGGCCAGCCGGTTGTCTCCCGGACTCGACGCCGAGCTCTACACGCACTTTGCGCTGCAACCGGATCAACGGGGTTTTCAGATGGCGCTCTACGGCTTTGAAAGTGCGGAAGCACTCTCCATATTCGAGTTGCTCATTACGGTTTCCGGCGTTGGCCCGAAAGGCGCGTTGGGCCTGTTATCCGGACTGGACGCAAATGAGCTGCGGACGGCTATCATTGCTGGAGACCAGCGAGCGCTTACCCGGGCACCGGGCATTGGCCCCCGGGTGGCCGCCCGCATTGCCGGGGAGTTGAGCGAAAGAATCGCCGCGGTACCTTTGGCGGGGGAAGAGAGCGGATCTGGCTATGCGGGTGCCCTGGAGGCGCTGACGAATCTGGGGTATTCGCTAGTGGATGCGAGACAGGCGCTCAGCGGCGCCCCGCCGAATGAATCAGCCGAGGGGCTGGTGCGGTTGGCACTGGCGTTTTTAGGTCGCAGGTAGTTATTAGGTAGCAGGTAGATTGAGGGTACAGGACGGGCGGAAGGAATCGGAGGAGGAAAGTCGGTGAATTTTGAGGAACCCGAAGGGCTCATCGAGGCTGGCGAAGAAGAGGATGAAGAGCTCGGTGAGATCGCCGAAGAGCGGTACTTTGTTGACGATGATTGGTACGAGCAGCAAGGGCTTTCTTTCAACGACATTATCCAAGAGCGGATGTGTGTGCAATGCCAGGCTCGGCTGGGTGAAGAGGTCGAAGAGCGGTATCCGGTCGAGGACCGCCGCACGCGGAAAGTAACCTATGAGTTGCGCCGAATCGAATACGGCGCCCGTCCAGTGCCCTTGATCCGTGACTGCTGTGGCCGGAAGAGCGGCTTTATCACCCCGGACATGCCGGTCTTGGAAGCGATCTTCCGGATCCTCCTCGCCAACGGCAACCAGCCGATGCCTTTGGAACACATCCGGGATCAATTGAGGGAATGGTGCCCAACCGGACGCTGCCAGTGGCTACTGCTGCCTGACGACACGCTGCGCCGCATCGTAGAAGGCGATCATTTTTACGGACTGCGCCGCCATGAAATGCCTGAGGCGGCCTAGAGCTGAACCTTGACGTCCTCGTAGATGCCGCTAGCGACGGTCTTGGCGTCGGATGAAGTATTAATGAACTCAACGTCCCCCTTGCAAGTCACGCTCGCGGCAAAGCGGACGCGGCCGCTTACGCGCAGCGAGTCGCAGGCGATCAACGAGGGCGGACCTTCGGCAAAGAGCTCTTCGAAATCCGATAGCAGCTGGTAATGTTCGGGCTCTAGATCGACCCGCGGCGGCTGTCCGTTGCGGCGCTCATCGAGCTGCAGGCGCTGGTCATCGGTGATCCGGCACGCGTCGGATCGGAGGACCAGGAGATCCGAAGTGGTCTTCACCGGGGTGAAGCGCGTTCGGGGAACCACGATCGCGCTGCTCTGTTCGAAGCATTGAATGGCGGCTCCCATCGCCGATTCAAGCTGCAAGACCGGGGCCGATTCCGGTCGGCGCGGATCGACGCGCTTGGCGTTGGTAATAAGCGGAAGCGGTAGCGCTCCGCCGTGGGAATCGAGCTCGCGTTTTAGATGATCGAGCCTCACCCAGATGCTGTTCGTGTTGAAAAAGCGGTGGCGGCTGATATCTTGGAAAGCGGCCTCGTCTTCGGCCGGACACTGGGCAGACTCCCGCAAGACGAAGCGCCCGCTGTCTCGGTAGCGAGCGAGATGGCCGCCCTTGCGATCCATTGCTGTGCGTTCGGCGACTTCCATCAAGAATGAGCGCCCTTGCTCGGCGAAGTACCGAAGCAGGGTCAGGTCCACAGTGGCTCCGAGATTGTCAGCGTTCGACGCAAACATGAACCGGATGCCGCGGGCAAGCAGACGGTCGAGCAGGCCGGAGCCGAGCAGCGACGGATACAGATCGCCATGGCCGGGTGGACACCATTCGAGCTCCGGCTGGGCGGGCCAGGACACCGGCTCCAGGGTTTCTGGATCGATCTTTGGAACCATGCTTTGCAAGAAGTCCAGCGGTTCACCGTGGCTCAGTTCGGGATATTTCTGGAGATATTCGAGTGTGTCCCGCTGGGTGGCGGCGCTGTCCAGAAGGTAGAAGGAAGGACCCGACCGGCCGGTGCGGGCTCGCAAATACACAATTTGACGGGCGATGAAATCGAGAAAGGTGTCTGAGCCCTTTACCGGGAGCAGCGAGCGGGGGCGCTCCAAGCCCATGCTCGTGCCAAGCCCGCCGTTGAGCTTCACCACCACCACCTCGCGCAGGAGGGACTCGTCCTCCGTCCAGTCGACGGGTAGACCCACCAACCGTGGCAATGTACGAATCGGTTCGATCGAGCTCTCCGCCAGCATTCCGCTCTCGCCTGCCGCCACCTGACGGACTGCCCCGAGGAAAGCAGCGATGGTCGGCGCCGCTGCCCCGGCTGCGGTCATCTTGCTGACGATGTGCTGTTCGGCGGTGGCTGACAACAAGGCGATTCCTCGGTGGGGCGCTCAGACAGAACAAAACTGGCTTGCGACCGTTGAGTGAGACTCGGTGGGCTAGGGCGGCCCCGCGGTCGCCGTGAGTGGCTCTAGCGATGCCTCTTGGGCAGCCGATTCTGATTCAGGCTGCCCCCCGATTTCGACGACGTGGCGCTCGCGCTCGGCCCGGGTCAACTGGTAGAAGGCGATCATCGTGGAGATCACGGCTGCGATGGGAACGCCAAAAATCGCACCCCAGGGGCCGCCCAGTCTCGCACCGATGATGACCGCGGCCAGCACCATGACGGGGCTCAACCCGATCTGCTGGCTCATGAGCTTGGGCGCGATGACATTCACCACGACGAGGTTCAACAAGATGGCCAGGACCGCCACCAACCAGGCGCGACCGGCGTCGGTGGTCAAAGCGATGATGGTCGGAACGGCCGTTGCCAGAACCGGCCCGATGAAGGGAATAAAGATAGAGACCCCGGCCAGGACACTGGTCAGCGCGGCAAACGGCAGTCCGGTCCCCAGCATTATCACCGCGATGCCCAGTGCATAGATCAACGACTGAAGCACCTGGCCGCGAAGAAACCCGCCGAAAGCTCGGTTGGTACTGGCAACGAAATAGGCTATGTCGTCCCGGTAGCGACCAGGAAACGCGGAGATGAATTGTCCTCGCAGCCGCTCGCCGTCAATGACGAAATACAAGGAAAGGACCAGGGCGAGCACCACCTGGGCGAGAATCGACGCGGTGGCAGTCGCGAAAGCAACCGCGTTGGAGACCAGCCACGGCCCCACAGACTCCAAGGGTTTGATGAGCTGGGCCGAATAGTCACCTGCCGACACTCCGCGGGATTCGAGAGTCGCCGTGAGAGCCGTGATGCGGTCGCGTACAGACTGATCGAGGTCTGGGAAGCGACTAGCGGCCATCTGGCTCTGGCTAGCGAGCAGGGGGACCAGGAGGGTGATGCTGGTGGCAGCGACGAGCAGAAGCCCAGCATAGACCACAAGAATGGCCAGGGGGCGAGGGACCCAGTGGAGGCGTTCGAGCGCCGAAACCATCGGTTCTAGGAGGAATGAGATGATCCACGCGAGCGCGAAGAGAACCAGAATGTCGCCGAATTGAATGACGACCGTCCAGAGCATCTGGGCGAGGGTGAGCCCTGCAATGAAGAGAAGCATGAGCAGGAGCGCTCGCACGAGCGGCTCACGCACGATACCGGAGGGGGTGTCAAATCTCACAAAGGGCGCCTCTCCCCATTGTAATTGACCCCCCTGAAACCTGCACAATGGGCCATGCGGCCAGTAAGCAGGCGACAGTTGTTCCTTGATCTGTTGACGGAGACTCGAGTCTATGCGGTGACGGATGATCGGTTGGAGTCCCGCAAGCTCATCGGTGTTGTAGAGGCGGCCCTTCGGGGTGGCGTTCGGCTTTTTCAGCTGAGGGACAAGCGCAGGTCAGACCGGGAGCGCGTCGCTCTGGCACAAGCGCTCGGGGGAACCATTCGAAAGCAGGGTGGGCTGTTGATCGTTAACGATCGAGCAGATCTGGCACTCGCCGCCGACTCGGATGGGGTTCATCTTGGTCAGGATGACTTGCCGGTGGCGACCGGGCGCAAACTCGTCGGTCAGGACCGAATTGTCGGTGCATCGGCATCGTATTTGGCAGAAATTCCGATCGCGCTGGAGGGGGGAGTTGACTACCTGGGATTCGGGGCTGTTTACCCTACGGATACCAAGCCGGATGCTGAGTACGCCGGCCTGGATCTCCTGCGCGAGGCGTGCGGGCTGTGCCCTGCGCCAGTGGTGGCGATCGGTGGAATCAGTGGCGAGCGGGCCCGGGAAGTGCTCGCCCAGGGTCCGCGGGGGATTGCCGTTGTCAGTGCATTGTTCAGATCGGCGAACGTCGAGGAGGCCGCTCGGACGTTGATTGCGGCGTGTAAGTAAGCAGGGTGGGGACCGCTCCCCACCCTGCTTACTTACACGTGACGGTGACTTAGGAAGGCCAGGTCGCCCTGGCAAACTCAGAAAGCTCGTTCTGGCTAGTGAACATTCCATCGACTCGCCAACTGGCTGCGGGCAGCTCTGCTCGGCGCCAGACCGACAGACGCGTCACTGCAGCGTCGAGATCGGTCATGGCTAGCGCTCGCACCGGATCGAGATCGCCGTAAACCTTGTCGCGCTCGGGTTCCAGCTTGTCGGCTACGAACAGGATCTTCTCTAGCGGTGCCATTCGGACAGCCCCCGAAATATAGTGGCGGACGGCGTCCAACAGCTCTGAATCTCTGATGCCCCATTCGTTCTTCAAGATCTCGGCGCCTACTTTGCCCTGCAGCAGGCGTGGCACCCGGGTCTCGGTGGGATCGCTCCGAATCTCGTAATACTCGGCCAGCGCCATGATCTGTCGATCGTTGTAAACGGACGCGACTCGGTGAAGGAGTGCGGTAAGCTCGGCCTGGTCGGGGTCAACCCCGTGAGCCTCAGCGAGCTGCCGGGCGAGTTCGGCGGTCCGACGCACGTGGGCGAGGGTCTCCGGCTTGAGCAGACGGGCGAGTCGGCCGTCAATGTCAACCGTTCGAATAGTGGCTCCGTTCCAGCGGGTGACTTCAATAAGTGCGGTCATAGTTCGTTCTCCTCTTAATTAGGCTACAGATTAATGTGTAGACCTAATAGTTTGTTAAACGAATAGTACGCTTAACTAGCGAATTTGTCAATGGGCAAATTTCTGGCAAAATTCGCTATGTTGAGCTTGAGGGGTTTCAGAGGTTGAGATGGTGTGGGCTACCGCTAGGGGGACTTCGCGGTGTGTCCGTACTCATTCTGCTGATGGGCCTCGTCGTTGCAGGAACGGGGATCGCCGATTTCAGTGGCCGCAGTCGGAGCCCGGAGGCGTCGGTCGAGCGCTACTTTGCGGCCTTAGAAGCTGCCGAGCCGGAAACTGCGCTTGCCGAAATTGCTCCGGCTGGACGCGAGCAAGCGGCGGCATTCGTTCGAAATAGTCTGGGCAATCGCTATCAAATCACTGGGATCGCGGTCCGATATCCTTCTCTTCTCGCCCGGCTAGGCGGGGAGGCGGACCGCCCAATTGCCGTCACTGTCTTCCTAGACATCACCCAGAAAGACGGATCCCGTTGGCAAGCGGGCCCGCAAGTGGCTCTGGTGCAGGAGGAGGGGCGCTCGTATCTCGAGAGTGCTCCCCTGATGCCCGCTTAGAGGGTTAGTCGCCTCGGCGACGGAAGACGAGTCGAATGCCGGTTCCTTCGAAGCCGAACTCCCGGCGGAGCCGATTCTCGAGATAGCGCCGGTAGGCGAAATGCAAGAGCTCCGGCTCATTCACGAAGAAGACGAAGGTAGGGGGTCGGACCGACGCCTGGGTAGCGTAGAGAATCTTGAGGGCTTTCCCCTGTCGGGCAAATGGATGCTCAGCAGCCACTTTTTGGACGAACTCGTTGACCGTGGCGGTTGGGATGCGCCGATCCCGTTGGTCCGCTACATTGAGGACCTCGTCGAGCACCCGGTTGACGTGCAGGCCGGTCTTTGCCGAAAGGAAGATGATCGGGGCGTAATCGAGAAAATGGAGCCCCTTGCGGAGCTCTTGGAGATAAAGCGCTCCGGCCTCCGGGTCGGGCGGCACCAGATCCCATTTGTTGAGCGCGATCACGCAGCCTTTGGCCGCCTCGTGAACGTATCCAGCGACGTGGGTGTCCTGAGCGGTCACCGCCTCCTGAGCATCCAGCATGACGATGGCGATCTCGGCCCGGTCGATAGCCCGGGTTGCCCGAAGCACGCTGTAGGTTTCTACTCCCGGTTCGATACGGCCTCGACGGCGAATTCCGGCCGTGTCTATGAGGCGCAGCTTACGGCCAGCGTAGTCGAACTGGGTGTCGATGGCATCTCGGGTGGTCCCTGGCTGTTCATTGACCACCACCCGAGATTCCCCAAGCACGTTATTCAGCAGTGAGCTCTTCCCAACGTTGGGTCGGCCGACAATGGCGACCGAAATCTCCGTGTCATCGGCCTCGTCTGCTGAGTCCGGTTCGTCGGGCAGACGGCGGATGATTTCGTCCAGGAGATCGCCGGTTCCGATGCCCCGGATCGCCGAAACTATGGTCGGCTCGTCGAGGCCCAGCTCATAGAGCTCTGAGGTGTGCGACCGATCTCGGGGACTGTCGCCTTTGTTCCCGACCAGCAGGACCGGCTTGTTGATCCGACGCAGCCGATCCGCAACTTCCAGATCTACGGGAATGGGCCCATCGCGAATGTCAGTGACGAATACGATCACGTCCGCCTCGCGGATGGCGAGGTCCACCTGGGCGGTAACCGCCTGGTCAAGCTCGGTTTGAGCGTTGATCCCGCCGGTGTCAACCACCGTGAAGGTTCGGCCGCCCCACTCCACGCTGCCGTACAGCCGATCCCGGGTGGTTCCCGGGGCACCATGGACCACGGCGGTGGGCGCACCCACCAAACGGTTGAACAAGGTCGACTTTCCCACATTGGGGCGGCCGACGATAGCGACGATAGGTGAACTCATTAGGATCGTCCTCGCATTCACATCACTGTACACGCCGTTGCTCAAGCAGGGCGACATCGAGTTGGATCAAGAGGGGGTGGCGCGAGGGGACCCCGGAAGTTATGGAGGGGGAGGGGCGCTCTCCTGGGCAGCTATCTGCACTGAGATCGACGAGGGGGTCGATGATTGGAGGCTGAGCTCGCCAGGCAGCGACACGGTCACCGTCCGGTCGTAGGTTCCCGCTGTCAGGCCGGACAGGTCGACAGTGGCCCGAATCTGGGCTGGATCGGCAGATCGAATGGCAGTAGAGGCACCGCGAACTGTGATCTGCTCGATAGACAAGGAGCCGGCCACTTGCAGCCCCGACGAAAGGTTTACAAAAGATATCGGAATGTTGAATGGCTGGAGAACGACCAGCGGGCTCAACCGGATGCCAACTCGAACGGCCTCCGGACTGGGAACCGAGGTGTTCGCGGGAATCCGGAGCGTTACGAGGCGGGACAGGGTTGCTGCAGCGTCGGCTACGTCGACCGTCTGGGTGTCGATGACGTCTACCTGACGCAAAGCCTCGGGGGCACCAACGACCGTCACGGTCGATGGCTCGACGGTGAGGCCATCGACCGTGAATCCGGGATCGACATTACCCACCAGCGTTGGGCGAACGGGTACGGACTTATAGGTGATCTGCTGGGTGATCGACACTTTGACTCGGATCGATTCGGGAACGGTTCGGACGCCGCGCCCCTCTGTGGATACGGTCTGCCCTTGAATGTCAAACAATGTTGTTCCGTGGGCGGCATCCAGGTTGGCGGTCGCGCCATCCAGTCGTAGATCGACGCCAGCCCCGGCCACTCGCTGCACGACCGAGCTCGGACCAATCACTTCGACCTCGGCGGGGTTGGCCTCCGGGCTGCCGGCTTCGTAGCCAAAGGGCACGCTTCCGAGTCGATTCACACGCACCGGGATGCGGCGACTGAGCAGCTCCTCTAGGCGAATGGGGATTTCTGAAGGCACTACTTCAATGAGTCGTATTCGAGGATCCGGAAGCTCAACCGCAACTAGATATTCATTGGCGCCACTGGTGGCCTTGCGCAAATCGACCAAGGCCCGGAAGCTGGTTGATCGGATTCCCGCCAGAGTGTCTCTCGGCGCACTGATCCGAACCCGCACGGTAGGAGCTGCCTGGGACGGGGGAACCAGCAGTCCGGGCGGAACGTCGACTATGTCGATTGGCATTTCAAAGGTGGCGATTTCGGCCGGATTGGCTTCGCTGTGGACATACACGAAGAGCAGCACCGCGATGGCGAGGGCGACCACGCCCCGGCTGACATCAAAGGAGCGCAGGAGTGAGGTCACGGGCGTCGGTTGGGAACCCGCGGCCGAAACAGCGCAGGAGCAGCCTCGAGGGAGTGCGGCTTGTACAGGATGTTCAATGTGCGGCGAAGGCGGTCGTCATCGAGATCTCCGACCACTCGCCCATTATTGGCGAGCGAGATTCCCCCGGTCTCCTCAGATACGATCACACTTAATGCGTCGGTCTTTTCGGTGATGCCTATCCCCGCCTTGTGTCGCATACCCATCTCGCGAGGGACGGCTCCGCCGACCCGGGTGATGTTTCCCCGGGTTTCGAAGGTCTCCGGGAGAGGCAGCATGCAGCCGGCGGCTACGATGCGGTCACCCCGGACTACCACCGCCCCGTCGTGCAGCGGAGAGCGTGGCGCGAAAAGCGAGACCAGCAGCTCGACCGAAAGCTCTGAGTCGATCCGAGTGCCCGAGGACGTGTATTCACCGAGCGGGGTCTCGCGCTCCAGGACGATCAGAGCCCCCCAGTTGCGATGAGCCAGGTCGCCGGCCGCGGCGGAGACGACCGTCACTCCTTTTTGATTGGCGGCGTTGCTGGAGCCCCACGGCAAGAGCCCCTGAGCCCGCCCCACATGCTCGAAGGCTCGCCGAAGCTCGGGCTGAAATACGATTGGGATGGTAATGAGGAAGGCGGGAAGGGCGGATCGCAGCAACCAGCCCAGCACCGCCAGGCCCAACAATCCGCTGGCCAGCGAACCGGCGAGGAATACCACCAAAAGGCCTCTGAGCAAAGCGACCCCGGTCGTACCCTGGATTAGCGTGAGCAGGCCATACGCCAGGGCAGCGACCACGAGGATGTCGAGTGCACTTCTGAGATCCAGCTCGGCCAGGACAGTGCGGCCGGCTTCAAGCAAATCCGCCATGGACTACTTAGTGGCTCGAGTTGACTCCGCAAGCCATAAGCCGCCGGCAGATTGCGGGGCGAGCAGGTTAGCAAGGAGAGCCTTCTGCGCATGGAGGCGGTTTTCGGCCTGATCGAACACCGCCGACTGAGGGCTCTCCATGACTTCATCTGTTATCTCTTCTCCGCGATGAGCGGGAAGACAATGCATCACGATGGCCTGCGGCGAGGCGCATTGGAGCAGATCGGCGGTTAGGCGAAAAGGGGGGAAGATCGAAGCACGCTGTTCGCGCTCAGCCTCCTGGCCCATGCTGAACCAGACATCTGTGTAAACGACGTCTGCGCCGCGTACCGCCGAGCTGGGATCCTGGCTTATGACGACTGACTCGGGGTCGATATTCAGGGCTCTCTCAACCGCATCGGCATCCGGCTCGTAGCCGCTCGGACAAGCGATCCGGAAAGCGAACCCAGCTCGAGGCGCCGCTTCGATCAAAGAGCGGGCCACATTATTGCCGTCGCCGACGAAGGTCACCGTGAGCCCCCGGATGCTCCCAAAACGCTCCTGGATCGTGAGGAGATCGCCCAGGATCTGGCAGGGGTGGCTCTGGTCGGAGAGCCCGTTGATTACTGGAATGTCGGCGGCCCGGGCAAGAGCTTCGATGTCTTTGTGGAAAAAGGTCCTCGCCACGATGGCATGAACGTATCGGCTCAAAACTCTCGCCACGTCGGCGACATCCTCGCGCTCACCGAGACCGACTTCGGCTGGAGAGAGGTACAGGCAGTGGGCCCCCAGCTCGGTTGCGGCGACCTCGAAAGACACTCGGGTGCGGAGGGATGGTTTCTGGAACAGCAGCGCCACCGATTTTCCAGCCAGAAGGTCGAAAGGCCTTCGGTTGGCCTTGAGCCAGGCGGCGTCCGCGATCAAGCCGAGGAGCTCATCAGGTTCGAGTTGCTCGATGGTGAGGAAATCCTTACCAATCAATTTGGTAGCCACCAGGGTCTCTAGTGAGGCCCAGTATTGCTTCGGTGGGGCGTGAATCTAGAGTGGACCCGTCTGGTAGGGGAGGGCCTTGTGCCCTCCCGCATCGGACGCGTGCCGAGGACTGGCGCCGGGGGATAAGCCCCCACCGTACCGGACCAATGGTCCACTGAAATTCAAGTTGCATTACATATGCCTCCCAAGTATATCGCTGCACCCGGCCGGTGGACCTACGGTGAGGGCCGGGGCGTGCTGACAGGGGTGGAAGACGGTCCCGGCGTGAACGTCAGACTCGCTACGGGGTTAACGGATGGGGTCGGGGTAGCTGGCCCCCCGGTTGGCGAGCTGGCCGAGGGTGTCGGGGCACTGGGTATGGGTGTGAGGGTTGCTGGGGAGGTGGCAGTCGGCGGGAGTGCGGGGGGACTGGTCGAGCCAACTGGATTCCCGGGCAGCGCCACGGGGAGGGTCGGCCTTAGTGCGGTCGGGGAGGTGGCGGCAGACGCCGTCACCTCTGGGGCTGGGGTGGGCGTTGGAGTGAGGGATGGGGTGCCTGGGATGAGGGTCGGGGTCACCTCGCTCGCGGGAATGGGTATCGAGGCGGCAGGCACGCGGTCTGGGATGATTATCTGGGGGGGTGGTGGAAGGGGTCCTAGGGTGGGTAGCTGGCGCCCCGGCGCGGCCGTGGTTGGGGCAGGCTCAGCTTCGTCAGCAGGGAACGTGACGCCCAGGGCCGGGAGCACCGCTGGCTGAGTCGTTGGGGCAACGACTTCGACGGGTGCCAGCAAGGCGGTGGCTCCGAGCAGATAGAGGCTGGTCGAGAGCAGAAAAAGCAATATCGTAAAGTGCAGCGAGCCCGCCCGGAGATCGCTGAGTCCGCCGTACCAACTGAGACCCTGGCGCATTATCGGCGGCCAAACTAGCGGCGAGCCGACCAAGCCTTCGCGGCGCCGCCACAAGTCCAGGCGCCGCAGTGCCCGGCCTCGGATATCCCAGACTGACGCTACGAGATCACCAGCCTAGATCCGAACGATTTTGACGTCGCGTAGATCTGCGATTGCCTGAATGCGGAGGATGACATCGTTGGGAACGGGGTTGTCGACTGAGAGCAACATCAAGGCAGGCCCTCGCGCGCTTTCCCTCCCCACTTGCATCGAAGAGATATTGATGTCTGCCTCGCCGAGGATTGTACCTACCTTCCCGACGATACCGGGCCGGTCGACGTGATGGGTGAGCAAGACATACCCGCCCGTGGGAACGACGGTAACCCAGTAATCGTCAATACAGACGATGTGAGGCTCGCCATTGATCAGCGTGCCACCGACCAGGGACGTCGCCCGATCGGTTTGCACCCGCACCGAAACCAGATTGGCGTAGGTCTCAGCGGTGTTGGTCTTGCGCTCGGTGATATTGAGACCGCGGTTGCGGGCGACGATAGAAGCGTTGACGAGGTTGACTGGCTCCTGTGACACATTTTCGAGCAGGCCGCGAATCGCTGACGCCAGCAAGACCGATGTGTCAAGCTCGGCAATCTCTCCGCTGTAGGTGATTTCCACGCTTCGCATCTGGCCCTCGGCCAATTGAGTGCAGAGGTTGCCGAGCGTCTGGGTCAGCTGGGCAAATGGGCCCAGCACGCGAGCGGCCTCCCCGGAAACGATCGGGGCGTTCACCGCGAATGGCGCCGGTCGGCCTTCGAGGACGGCGAGGATTTGCTCGGCGGTCTCGACGGCGACGCTGGCCTGGGCCTCCGTGGTGCTGGCGGCAAGGTGGGGTGTGGCCACTACGTGGGGGTGATGGACCAGCGGATTGTCAGCGGCCGGCTCAACCTTGAAGACGTCGAGCGCGGCTCCCGCGATCTGGCCTGCGTCTAGCGCTTCGATCAGCGCCACCTCGTCGACGAGCGCGCCGCGGGCGCAATTCACCAGCCAGGCGCTCGTCTTCATTTTGGCGAACTCGGGGCCTCCAATCAGGTTGTCATTCTGACCGGTGGCGGGGACGTGGAGAGTCAGAAAATCGGAGCGGGCCAACAGCGTGTCTCGGTCGACGATCTCGACTCCGGCCCGGTGAAAGGCGTCTTCGGGCAGAAAGGGATCGTGGGCGATCACCTCCATCTCGAAGGCTTGGGCCCGCTTAGCAACCGCGGTTCCGATGCGACCCATGCCGTAAACGCCCAGGGTTTTCCCCCTGAGCTCGGTCCCGACGAACTGGGATCGGACCCAGCGGCCCTCCCGCAAGGATTGTGCCGCTTGAGGGATGTTGCGAGCGGCCGCCATGATCAGGCCAAAGGTGTGCTCGGCAGTTGTAATAGTGATTGCGGCCGGGGCATTGACGACGACGATACCGCGCTCGGTCGCCGCCTCGACGTCGATGTTGTCAACGCCGACCCCAGCCCGGCCGATCACCTTCAGTTGCTTTCCAGCGCTGATCACCTCGGCGGTCACCCGGGTTTCGCTACGAACGATCAGGCCCTCATAATCGCCGACCAGCGAAAGCAATTCTTCCCTGCTCAGCCCGAGCCGGACGTCCACCTGGACGTGCTTTGCAAGGGCATCGATACCGTCCTGCGCGATGGGATCGACGACGAGGATCGCCATGATCCGCCGGTTAGCCTTTAGCGGTTGCTCGGCTGAGCACCTTCTCGAGCGAATCCATGGTCAGGTCAATGTCGTGTTCGTCCACCCAGCCGAGGTGCCCGATGCGGAGGGAAGTATTCGTGTATGCCCCTTGACCCAATGCGATCACCGTGTCGTATTCGTCTTCCAGCATGTTGGCGAGTGGCCTGGAGTCCATGCCTTCCGGCGTGTAGAAGGCGGTCACGGTATTGGAGGCGTGGTGGGGGTCGGCGAAGAGCTTGAGTCCCATCTCCACGGCGCGATCCCGACAACGCTGGGCAACCCGGCCATGGCGGGCAAAAATTTCTTCCCGGCCCTCCTCGCGCATCATGCGCAGGGCCACCTGCAGTCCAAAGAAGATGCTGACCGCGGGTGTCCAAGGAGTCTCGCCGTGCTCCAGATAGCGTTTGGCGTCGGAAAAATCCCAGTACACGCGGGGCAGCTTGGCCTGAGCGTGACGCTCCCAGGCAAACGGGCTCACCGAAGCAAAAGCGAGCCCGGGCGGAACCATCCAGCCTTTTTGGGAGCCACTGAGCACCACGTCGCATCCCCACTCATCGGTCTTGAGATCGATGGATCCCACCGAACTGATGCCGTCGACAATGAGGAGCTTTCCCCGTTGTTTGACCACGCGGGCAATCGATTCGAGCGGGTTGGTGGTGCCGGTTGAGGTCTCGTTGTGGGTGACGAGAACCGTGGTGATGCCCGGATCGGCGTCGAGCGCCTGGGCGACCGCGTCTGCTTGAGCCGCGTGGCCGGCCGGGATCTGAAGCTTGGTGACGTCGACCCCGAACTTTGCCGCCATCGAGGCGAAGCGATCGCCGAAGTTTCCGATGGAGACTGATAGCACTTTCTCACCTGGAGAAAGTGTATTGACGATGGCCGCTTCCATCACGCCGGTGCCGGATCCGGTAAGGATCAGGAGGTCGTTCTCGGTCTGGAAGAAGTGCTTGAGGCCCTCGGTGACCTCGCCAATGATCTGCCCGAACACACGGCCGCGGTGATTAATCATCTGGGTCTGCAGGGCCTCGCGGACCTCCGGTGGGAGAGGCGTAGGCCCAGGAATGCGCAGGTTCATTAAGCCTCCATGTTGATGGGGGAACGGCACCAGTAACTATAAGGGCCGGGGGCCTTCAGTTACAGCCGAGTCAATGAAATCGCGCCGATAGCGTCGCGGTCGACCTGGCCAGATCCAGAGCTCGGTCGTGTAATCCGAGTCTTGGTAACATGCGGGCGCCGATATTCCATGACGGAGCGTACCAACCGTGGATCTTGCGAAGAAGATTCGGGATGTGCCCGACTTCCCAGTCGAGGGCATCCTTTTCAAAGATATCACGACCCTCCTCCAGGATGGCCAGGCGTTCCGGGAAGCGGTGGACAGGCTCTACGTTCAGACTCAGCCGCTCGATGCCGAGGTGGTAGTGGGGATGGAATCCCGGGGGTTCATCTTCGCGGCCCCACTGGCCTATCGATTGGGAGTCGGCTTCGTCCCGGTCCGCAAGCTCGGGAAGCTGCCCGGCGATACGCTGAGCGTCGAGTACGACCTCGAATATGGAAGCAACACGCTCGAGATCCATCGAGACGCGATCATTCCCGGGCAGCGAGTGCTGGTGGTGGACGACCTGCTCGCCACTGGTGGGACGGTGAGCGCGACCGTGGACCTGATTCGCCAACTGGGAGGGAATGTGGTGGCGGCCGTGTTCTTGATCGAGCTCGCCGCGCTGGGTGGTCGCGAGCGGCTGGACGGATTTCCAATCATCTCTTTGATTGCATTTTGAAGCCCACCCGCCCGCCCCATGTGAATTGGGGGACTAGCCCCCCCCCAAACCCCCGGTGGGCCGGGGTCCGAAGGCCACCGAAACTCAGATGGCCCTCCCCCGACCTTGGCCTCGCGGGCCGGTGGCTGGCCTGTTCGCCTACGGCCCGCGAGGCGAGACCTTCCTCATCGTGCCTGCCAGAGCCAGAAAGGAAGCTCCGGGTTGAGGGGACCCGGTGAGAACGATTTTTCGGGAGGGGGCGGTCGTCAAGCTGATCGACCAGACCCGGTTGCCGGGCGAGTTGGTGCTGTTTGAGTGCACCCGGGCGGTGGATCTCGCCGAGGCGATCACGTCAATGAGGATCCGGGGCGCACCGGCCCTGGGGGTAGCTGGCGCCTACGGGGTTGCCCTCGCCGCGGAGGAAGCTCTGCCGGTGGTTTCGGCTTTCCTGGCCAGCGTGCGGGCGACGGCCGAGCTGCTGCGGGCGACCCGGCCCACAGCGGTAAATCTGGGCTGGGGCATTGACCAGGCGCTCGATTTGGTTGGGGGCAGTGATGGTCACGATGCAGTCACGATCCGCGAGAAGCTCTGGGCGCTGGCCGATCGGCTGGCCGAGGCCGACATCGAGATCAACCAGCGAATCGGAGTAAATGGGGCGGGGCTGATTCCGGATGGCGCGAACATCTTGACGCATTGCAACACTGGCGCACTGGCCGCGGTCGATTGGGGGACCGCCCTGGGGGTGATTCGGCGCGCGGCCGGCGAAGGTAAGCGCCTACAGGTTTTCGTGGATGAGACTCGTCCGTTCTTGCAAGGGTCGCGGCTGACCGCCTGGGAGTTGCAGCAGGCCGGCATTCCTTATACGGTGATTACGGACAGCATGGCCGGCCATTTCATGGCCCGCGGGGAGATCGATCTGTGCATCGTGGGCGCGGATCGCATCGCCGCTTGTGGCGATGTCGCGAACAAGATCGGGACCTATTCGGTGGCCGTGTTGGCCCAGGCCCACCGTTTGCCCTTCTACGTCGCTGCTCCGACTTCGACGATTGACCTGAGAATCGAGACGGGTGCCGAGATCCCGATCGAGGAGCGCAGCCCCGATGAGGTCCTGAGCCTGGCCGGAGTCCGGATCGCGCCGGCCGGGGCCTCCGCCCGCCATCCCGCATTTGACATAACACCGGCCCGACTCGTCACCGGCATCATTACCGAGTTTGGTATAGCGCGACCACCATATGAAGAGTCGCTGGCGGCTGCGGTGGCGAGTGCCCGGTGAAGGATGTGATTGGGTTGCGATGGCCGACGGAGGCGCAATGATTGGCCGACAGGATGTGGCGGAGATCGGGGTGTTCGGTGGCTCAGGCTTCTACAGCCTGCTGGAAAATCCGGTGGAGCAGACCATCAACACGCCGTATGGTCATACCAGCGACCGGATCGCGATCGGTGAGCTGGCCGGGCGTCGAGTCGCCTTCATGCCGCGTCACGGGGCCGGCCACCGTTTTCCGGCCCACCGGGTCAACTACCGAGCCAACGTCTGGGCGATGTGGCACCTGGGGGTGAGCCGGATCCTGGGCCCCTGCGCAGCGGGCAGCCTGCAAGCCGGCGTCGCTCCGGGGGACTTCGTGTTCTGCGATCAGTTCGTGGATCGGACCTCTGGGCGAGCGGACACGTTCTACGATGGCCCGATGGCGGTGCACATCAGCTCCGCGGACCCGTACTGTCCGGAGCTGCGCGCGCTCGGGATCGAAGAATCCCGAAGGCTGGGGATCGCCACCCACGAACAGGGAACCGTGGTGGTGATCCAGGGCCCTCGGTTCAGCACTCGGGCCGAGAGCCAATGGTTCTCCAGCATGGGCTGGGAAGTCATCAATATGACGCAGTATCCGGAGGCTATCCTCGCCCGAGAACTGGAGATCTGCTATCTCAATATTTCGCTTATCACCGATTGGGACGTGGGGCTAGAAGGACAACCTGAGGTGCGTCCAGTCACGGTGGAGGAGGTCATTCGCGTTTTTAACGCAAATAACGAACGGCTTCGGGAGCTGCTCTATCGGCTGGTCCCCCGCATCTCGGAGGACCGTGCTTGCTCCTGTTCGACGGCGCTTTCAGGGGCGGTAATCAGTTGAGATCTCCCCTACTGGTGGTGGGGTCGCTGGGTCTGGACTCGCTTAAGACTCCAACCGGCGAGGTCGAGGCGACGCTGGGTGGCACGGCGGCCTACTTTGCGATGGCGGCGAGTCTCTACACCGATGTGTGGCTGGTGGCCGCGGTCGGGACCGACTTTCCACCCGCCTATCGGCGAGCCCTGGAGGAGCGAACGGTTGACCTTACCGGGCTGCAAGTGCTCGACGGGGAGACCTTCCGATGGAGTGGCGAGTACGGCGCGGATCTGAACGTTGCGCACACGCTCGAAATTCACCTGAATGTCTTCTCGGAGTTTCACCCGACGCTGCCCACCGCATATCGGCAGGCTGGCTTGGTGTTTCTGGCGAATATTCAGCCGGCGTTGCAGCTCGAGGTGCTCCAGCAGGTGGAAAAGCCTAGCCTCGTGGCGGTGGACTCCCGCGACCTGTGGATTCAGATGAGTCGGGACGAGCTGACCGAAGTGATCCGGAAATCGGACCTGGTGTTCCTGAACGACGCTGAGATTCGGGAATACACCAGGGAGGCCAATCTGGTGGCGGCGGCCCGTTCCGTTTTAGCCCTGGGGCCTCGATTGGTGGTCATCAAGAAGGGGGAGCACGGGGCGATTCTGGTCAGCCAGGAAGATGGCATGTTTGCGATTCCTGCCTTCCCGCACGAATTGGTGGCCGATCCGACTGGGGCGGGGGACTCCTTTGCGGGAGCGATGCTCGGCTATCTGGCCCGCCGAGGGGGGACCGATATCGGCGCATTGCGGCGGGCCGTCGTCCACGGGTCGGCGGTCGCTTCGTTTACCGTGCAGGCGCTGGGCACCGAGCGTCTCGCCGCACTTACTATGGACGAGGTTCTGCAACGGTGCCGGGCGTTCCGTTATCTTACGCAGTTCGACGATGACGTTGAGGGCGTCTGGGAGAAAGGTACGTGAGCACCAGTTTTATGACCTCGCCGCGACTACTATTCACCTCGGAGTCGGTGACCGAGGGGCATCCGGACAAGCTTTGTGACCAGGTTTCGGATGCGATTCTGGACGCCGTGCTGACCCAGGATCCGTTTGGTCGGGTGGCGGCCGAAACGGCGGCCAGCACAGGGATCATGGTGGTGCTGGGCGAGATCACGACCACCGCGAAAGTCGATTACCAGGCGGTTATTCGAGAGGCAATCGTCGAAGCGGGCTATTCCGACGTGAGAGTCGGTTTTGATGGCAATTCCTGTCAAGTGATTGTCTCGCTCAAGCAGCAATCGCCGGACATTGCCATGGGAGTGAACAACGCGCTGGAGACGAAGGCTGGCTCTGAGTCGGATGAAGGAGATGAGCTTGGAGCGGGCGACCAGGGCATGATGATTGGCTTCGCTTGCAATGAGACGCCGGAGCTCATGCCTCTCCCGATTGCTTTGGCTCACCAGCTTACCAAGCGGCTCTCGGAGGTCCGACGCAAAGGCATTCTGCCCTGGGTCCGCCCGGACGGAAAGTCGCAGGTGACGGTCGAATATCAATATGGGAAGCCGGTCCGGGTTGAGACGGTTGTGATCTCCACCCAGCACGATCCGGACGTGACCCACGAGCAAATCGAAGAAGACATTATCGACCAGGTGATCCGTCCGACGATTCCGTCTTCCATGCTGACAGGTACCCGATTCCTGGTGAATCCGACCGGTCGCTTCGTGGTCGGCGGGCCGGAGGGCGACGCCGGGCTGACGGGCCGGAAAATCATCGTAGATACCTACGGCGGGATGGCCCGGCATGGTGGCGGGGCTTTCTCGGGGAAGGATCCGACCAAAGTCGACCGGTCGGCTGCCTATGCCGCGCGCTACGTGGCGAAAAATGTGGTGGCGGCGGGGCTGGCGGATCGATTTGAGATCCAACTCGCCTACGCGATCGGTGTGGCGACGCCGGTTTCCATTATGTGTGAGTCGTTCGGCACCGAGCATGTGCCACTTGACGTGATCGAGCGGTGTGTCCACGAATGCTTCGATTTGCGGCCGTCCCGGATTCTGGAGGTGCTGCGTCTGCGGCGACCGATCTACCGGAAGACGGCGGCCTACGGACATTTTGGCCGGACGGACATTGACGCTCCCTGGGAAGCTACGGATAAGGTTAAGATGCTCCGGGCGTGCGCGGGCCTGACGGACTAGGTTAGGACGCCCACCCGCTCCCCCTGGGGCCTTCGGCCCCTGACCCCCGGTCTACGGGCAGGATTACTGGAGCACGGTTATGGTCAGTGTTGCGGTTCCATGGGCTGGAGTGTCTCCAATTGACGGGTCTGGGGGAGCAGCGTGCGGTCGCTGATCACCGGGGTGGGTGGCTTCGCCGGGCAGCACCTCGCGGCGCGGCTTCTCACCGACTCGGCCGCTCAGGTTTTCGGGGTCGCCCGAACCGCGGTGCACTGGCACGATCCCGATTTGGGTCAGAATCGGGGCCTCGAGTTGGTCCAGGCCGACTTGCTGTCAGCCGAAGAAGCGCGCCGAGCGGTGAAGCTGGCCCGGCCGGATCACGTGTATCTACTGGCGGCTCAATCCTCGCCGCCGGAAGCATTCGTCGATCCGTTGAAGACCATTACGAACAATGTGGCTTGCGTCGTCAACGTGCTCGAAGCCCTGCGAGATCTCACGGCTGATGCCCGGGTGCTGGTGGTGAGCTCGGCGGCGGTCTACGGATCGTCGCCGGCCGGGGGCGAGTCAATTGGGGAGTCGGCGCCGATGGCCCCGGATAATCCGTATGCGGTAAGCAAGGCAGTCCAGGATATGCTGGGTTATCAATACTATGCCTCGTATGGGTTGCAGGTTATCCGGGTGCGTCCGTTCAACCACATCGGTCCAGGCCAGGACGAACGGTTTGCGGCGGCTGGGTTTGCCAAGCAGATCACCGAAGCCGAGGCCGGGCGCAGGGATCGGGTGATCGATGCGGGTAACCTGAGCGCCGAGCGAGATTTCACGGACGTCCGGGATATGGTGCGGGCCTACCAGCTCGCGCTGGTCCGCTGCGAGGCGGGCAAAACCTATAATCTGGCAAGTGGCCGAGCACGATCGGTCCAAAGCCTGCTCGATGGCCTGGCAGCGCGGAGCAGCGTCCCGATTACGGTGCGATTTGACCCTACTCGGGCGCGGCCGGTAGACGCACCGATCCTTGTGGGGGACGCGTCATTGTTTAGAGAGCGGTCGAATTGGGTTCCCGAGATCCCGTTTGAACAGACGCTGCAGGACATTCTCGATGACTGGCGGCGGCGAGTCGGGGCGTAGCGGATGGCACAGGGCCTAGGACAGGCAAAGTGCGAGGCCCATCTTTCCAAGGTTAGGCGTGAGTAGGTGGCTGGGGAAATAATGCCGGCGAAGATTGAATTCGGAACCGATGGCTGGCGGGCCATCATCGCCGAGGATTTCTCTTTCGAGAACGTGCGTCTCTGCGCGCAGGCGGTCGCGGATCACCTGCGGGAATTCGACGGTGAACGACGCGGTCTGGTCGTGGGTTACGACACCCGCTTCGGCTCCGACCGTTTCGCCGAAGCGGTCGCCGAGGTCGCGGCCGCGAACGGTATACCGGTCTTGCTTAGCAACGCTCCGTGCCCCACACCGGTGGCCTCTTACTCAGTAGTGAACCGGGGAGCCGCAGGAGCGGTGATCATTACAGCAAGCCATAACCCGGCCGCATGGAATGGATTCAAGTTCAAGCCAGATTTCGGTGGATCGGCCAGCCCGGAGGTCACCGAAGCCCTCGAGGGGAGAATTCGAGAGCTCCAGAGCGGGCAGGGCGAAGTGCGGCGAATGTCGCTGGCCGAAGCCGAGAAGGCCGGACAGGTCAATCGTTTCGATCCCGCGCCGCCCTATCTGGCTCGGTTGGCCCAATTGGTCGATCTGCCCCGGATCCGGTCGGCAGGGCTCAAAGTCGCCGTCGATTCTATGCATGGTGCGGGCAGCGGCTACTTCAGGCGGCTGCTGCAAGGCGGCAGTACGCAAGTGACCGAGCTTCGGGCGGAGCCGAATCCGGCCTTCCCGGACATGCACAATCCTGAGCCGATTGCGCACAACCTCGAACCGCTGACTGAATGGATCGCAGCCAATCGAACCGATCTCGGGCTGGCGACGGACGGAGACTCCGACCGGATCGGTGTGGTGGATGAGCGGGGAACCTTCGTAAATCAGCTTCAGATGTATGCCCTGCTGCTTCTCTACCTGCTGGAGGTCCGCGGAAAACGGGGTCCCGCGGTGCGCTCAGTAACCTCCACGAGCATGGCGGACCGGCTCGGGGAACGCTACGGGATCCCAGTCTATGAGACGCCGGTCGGCTTCAAATACGTGGGGCCCCGCATGATAGAGACGCAGGCGATCTTTGGTGGTGAAGAAAGTGGCGGCTTCGGTTTCGGCGACCATATCCCGGAGCGGGACGCGCTTCTGGCTGGGCTTTGTACGCTTGATCTGATGGTTGCTCTAAAGCTCCCGATGTCTGGTGTACTCGACTACCTGACCGAGCGGGCCGGGCCGTCTTTTTATGATCGACTGGATGTTCTCTTCCCCAGCGAGGAGCGAGCGGCGATTGCCCAACGGGTAGCGGAGGCGGCACCCGAACAGCTTGATGGGCAGGCCGTGGTGAGAGTCAATGAGATCGACGGCAAGAAGTTTTTCCTGGCCGACGGTTCCTGGCTGCTGATTCGCTTTTCTGGCACGGAGCCGCTCCTTCGGATCTACACCGAGGCGACCAGTGCGGATATGGTGGGTCGTATTCTGGGCGCCGGCCGCAGTATCGCCGGGGTTTGATGAGCATTTGGAGCCGAGCAGACGCTGGGCATTGAGGGAACCGATAATGACGTCCGATGAGCGTCCCTGGGGGCGATTCTGGTCGATAGACCAGGGGCTCGGATACCAGGTCAAACGGATCGAAGTGCTGCCTGGCAAACGGCTGAGTTATCAGACTCACGCCCGCCGAGCGGAGCACTGGCTCATCGTGCAGGGAGCGGCGGTCGTTACTCTGGAAGGCGCGGAGCACGCGCTCGGTTCGGGTGATGCCATCGACATCCCGGTCGGGGCCGCCCACCGGGTCGCTAACCAGGGTACGGAAACCTTGATCTTTATCGAGGTACAGCGAGGGGATTATCTGGGAGAAGATGACATTGTCCGGTTGTCCGATGATTACGGACGGGTCGCGGGCGAAACCGCGGCGACCGGCCGGTGAAACCGATCGATCGAGGTGGTGGCTCGGATGGCTGAGGAGCGATTAGTCGTCTGTAGTCGCTGCGGAGAGGACAAGCCTGGCCTCGCCGCTCCGCCGCTTTCCGGAGCGATCGGGAAGCAAGTTTTCGAGGAGGTGTGCCAGGATTGCTGGGATGCCTGGTTCGAGCAATCAGTGAATGTCATCAACCACTATGAGCTCACTCCCGCCCTTCCGGAGCATCGCCGCCAGCTGTACGAAATCATGAAGGAATATCTCAACCTCTAGGTTGGGAACCGGAGGAAGGATTGAGTCAGGAGGCAGGTCCAGCCAACGGGCACGAAACTCGCTATTGGTTGCGGGTGTATGGGTACCCGGCGCCCATCGGCGACGAGCTCATTACCTATGGGGATTTCTATGATCCGATGGCTGGGCCGCTACCCGGCGAACCCAGCCAGCATCTGCGTAATGGAGATGTGCTCATTTATTACGCGGACGGGCCGGCCAGTCTTTTCGGCATTGGAGCTGTCGACGGCGCAGTAGAGGGTCCCATAGTTGATGGTCAAGAAGGCGAGCGTTGGCGGGTGAAGATCAAGCTCGAATCGGCGATCCCAAGCGTAAAGAAGATGGCGCACGCACGGGGGTTGACTCCTCCGAGCGGCTGGCACTTCCTGCGGGCAGTGCGCGACTATACGTTCATCCTGCTGCCGGACGGCGATGGGCCGTATCTGATGGAGCAGGTGAAGTCCCGAGCCGGCACGCGCGGCGAATAGGCCCCATAGAACATCTTCGGCGAGCCCGTCGGGGGCCGCTTGAAAGACGAGAGTCAAGGAGATCGGACGGTCGGGGGCACGGTGCTGGTGTGGGTGGCCATGGAATGATTGTGGAGGACGAAATTGTCCGCCCGCTGCTGCCGTCCGCCGTGATTACGGCGGAGGCGCCAGCGAAAGTGGGCGGTTGGTGATCGTGGCAGGTGCTGCCTGGTGGTACATGGGTGTACGGTCTAGACGACTGGCGACCGCCACCCGCCAGGCCAGGACCGGGAGCCGTCCGCAGTCGACCAGCCTTCCGGCGGGCACGAACCTCCTGGGCGCCCGGGTGGCTGCCCAAAGCGCTCCCACCATCCGGGGTCTTCCCTCTGCGAGCGTTCAGATCGCCGTCCAGTCCCCCGGTCGAAGGCGAGACGGTCCCCGGTGTGGGACGGTGTCACTCCGCCAGTGCGGAGGACGGACGGCTCCTTCTTAGACTGGGGCTGAAGTCGGGGCGACGGCGGTGCACCAGCCCTGGTAGGTCGAGTTGTTGCCGCGAATGATCTCGCTGTAGAGGTCCATTATCTGGCGAGTCACCGGTCCGGTTCCGCCACTCCCGACTGCACGGGAGTCGATCTCAATCACGGGGGTGACGTGTGCGGCCGTACCGGTCATGAAACACTCGTCAGCCCCATAAAGCTCCGAGCGCGGCACTCCGCGCTCCACAGTGGGGATGCCAAGCTCCTTGGCGGCCAGCTCGATAACGGTGTTGCGGGTGATGCCGACCAGGATTCCTTCAGCGGGCGGCGGGGTGATAAGCACACCCCCGGAGACGAGGAAGATGTTCTCGCCGGACCCTTCCGAGACGTTCCCTTCGTGGGTAAGCAAGATGGCTTCATCATAGCCGCGGTCCCAGGCTTCGGTCTTGGCCAGCGCGCTGTTCACGTAGATGCCGGTAACCTTGGCCCGGCCTGGAATCGAGGTATCCGGCACGCGCCGCCACGATGACGTGCAACAGCGGATGCCCTTCTCGGCGTCGAGATAAGCGCCAAATGGATGCACAAAAATAAAGATGTCATCCTGCAGGTTGTGCAGGCGGACGCCGATCTCTTCTGAGCTCTTGTAAGCCAGCGGCCGAATGTACACGTCTTCCTGATAGCCGCTCCTCTGAACGATTTCTACAGTGGTGGCACAGAGCTCCTCGACGGACTCCTGGATCTCGATCCGGAGCGTGTGGGCGCTCTTGGTCAGGCGTTCAAAGTGATCTTTGATGCGGAATAGATAGGTCTTTCGCTGGACCGGATTCCAATTACCGCGGATGCCCTCAAATACTCCGGTTCCGTAGTTGAGGGCATGAGTCATGATGCCCACTTTTGCGTCTTCCAGCGGAACGATCTTTTTTTGGAAGTAAGCGTAGGCTCCCACGGGTCAAAGCCCCCGGCAGCAGTTAGGGCTAGACCCGAGGGGCCGGCAAAGTGCAAATTTGGGTTGCACGACATCTCTCCTTGTGTTCAAGGTTTCGTTTGCTCGAGCCTGGCAGATGGCTCCGTGCCGATTGCGCACGGCCGAAATCTCTGCGCCGCCTCCCGATGCTATCCGGCTAAAAAGCTGGTTCGGTGTTTGCGCGGGCTAGTCTGGCAACCTCGCCAGCCACCTCTGCCCATAGTCTCCGGTTGTTTTCGAAGGTGAGTCTTCGGTCGACTTCGCTCACGAGGAAAGCGCCGGCGTCGAGGCCACCATGCTCGGGCCACTCGGGGGTGCCGACCGCCTGCATCAAGTAGTAGGCGACCGGGCGCTCCTCGCCGTCCATCTCGTAGGAGGACTCGCCAATGTAGCGAATCGCTTCCGCCTGAATGCCGGTCTCCTCGCGGACCTCCCGAAGGGCTGCTTGCTCGGGCGTTTCACCGGGGTCGATCCACCCCTTTGGGAACACCCACTCACCGTTAGCCGTTCGGCGAAGTACGACTCGCTCGCGCCAGACGATTATACCGCCCGCCTGTACGGCAGCCATCTGGTTGGCTCAACTCGCGCGGGGCAGTGGATTATCTGATTCGGATCGGGGCCGTTGCTGGAAAACGCGCTGGGCTTGAGATACGGCAGTTTCCAGCACTGAACGCTCGTTGGGAAAAGAGATGCGACGGAGCGCTTCAGCAGCGGGCAGCCATTCCACCTTGTCGTGTTCCCAGTCATGATCGGCGGTGTCGCCACCGATCGATTCAAGCAAGTAGAAGTGGACTGTCTTTCGGTGCCGCGCGCCGCTCGCAAAAAACCAGTAGCTGATTTCCGGAAGCGGCTCGACGATTCGCACGTCCAGCCCCGTCTCTTCCTTAACCTCGCGCAAGGCGGTTTGGTCGATCGATTCTGCAGTCTCGACGGCCCCCTTGGGTAGGCCCCACCGTTCGGGGGCCAGACGCCTGACCAAAACGACCTCGACTCCGCCTTCAATGATGCGGGCAACGACGCCTCCGGACGAGACATCTTGCACAGTCTTGGTGGCTCGTGCTCGGTTAGAGGGCATGATCCCAGGCGGGTCGCCGACGAATGGGTTGATGTTAATTGGTTAGAATTTGGATGGCGCCCAACGCTGGACTGTATTCCACACGAGAAGTCCGATGACCGACGCTAGAACACCGCAGATGACGATGCCGGCCCAGTCCAGTGGGAAATGGCTGGCCCCCCCCATGAAGAACAGCATTGGGAACGACAATGTGAAGTTGGTGCGCGACACGTAGAGCGCTACTCGTCCCCAGGCAGGATCGGCGGCGGTTCCGGTGCGCATCGCGTTAATGATCTTCTTCTGGTTGGGCCAGATGAAAACCCACACGTTGAGCGCCATCAGGGTCCCGAGGATCGACCCCATCAGAATCGTCTTGGCGCTGTTCGTGGTAACCACGTCCCCGTGGTTCCAGTAAGAAAGGTAGATGAGCACGAAGCCAGCAACGACGGTGACCCAGGCCGAGTGACGGAACCAGGCGAGAACCCGCGAGAGCAGCTGCGGCATTACCTGGGGTCGAATCGCCGCGTCGAGTGATGGAGAAAAACGGACGTTGATCAAATTCAAGAAGTACAGCAGGCCGATCCAGGTGATACCCGCGAGGAAATGGAACCAGCGGAAGAGCATGAGAAGGACGTAGTCGCCGGTCATAGCTTCTGGCATGAATAATCCCTTCTCTCGAGTGGTTTAGAAACGGCTTGATCGATGTGGGTCCGACAGCTACCATCAACGGGCTCCGGTGACGGACTCGGGAATCGAGCCTCGACATCGGCCTACCCGCGAGCCGATACTCTGACGTTGCGCTCCTTTCGATTTGAATGAACCCCGACTGTATTGTGGGTCAAAAGCAGAGTGGGTAAGCGTCGGTGGTTGCACGTGAGCGTTTTGCAGGCCCCCATGCACGCAAATGCCCAGACGTTGACGCATCCTATCAACGTTGTTGAAAGCTGTCAACTGATGTCGATGTCGCAGCGGAATAGGGGTTTCGGGGAGCATTGCGTCCTCAACTGCGCCGGGACCCTTGACGTCGGTTGAGCCGCCTCAGCCGAGGAGAGCCTTGAGCTGGCTCCGGTTGGGTGGCCTGACCAGCCCCTGGGCGGCTCTCCTTATTCTCGCGATCCTGGTGGCGGCAAGGTGGTGGCCCGGGCTGTCACCGGCCGGACTTGGCGCGCTGCTGTGCGGCGTCATCTGCTTACTTTTTCTTCGTTGGGGGTATGGCGAGCCCAAGGTGCTCATCGCGCTTGCGGCAGCTTGTGCCGCCTGGGCTCTGGGCGCGGCCCTTGGACCGAGACCAATCCCGGGAGTTTCGCTCAGTTTCATCGAGGCCGGGGAATTCGGCTTCGCCGCCGCCGCCGCGATTGCGCCCTTGGCGTGGCCCGAAGTCCGCCGAGGTACACTCGGTCTGGCCGCGACGCTGGCGGACGCCATAACCGTCGTCGCAGCGGCCGCCCTATGGGGTGCGGTCGGATTTGCTCCATTAGGGATTGTTGCACCTGGTTTGTCCCTCCAGGCGGCGGCCAGGTCAGTGGCGTTACTGGTTCCCCTCTCTACTGCTCTAGCCGTGTTTCCTCAGCTTGGCGGGGCGAACCGAAAGTCGGGGGCGGCGGTTGCAGCGGCGATGGCAATGCTTGCGCTGGCCGAACTGCCCGGGGGCGACGGCCGGGGTTGGCCGGGGGGTTGGCTGCTCGAGGCAGGGGCTTTCGCCGCCGCGGCCTGGGCCATCTTGAGGCTTCGAGACGCAAGCACGAACGCGTGGCCGTCGCTCCATGACCCGAATCCACGGCCAGTGCTCGTCCCTGGATTGGTTGCCCCGCTCGCCTTTGTGGCGGCTCTCCTTGCTCCGCCGGATCATGGCCTGCCGGTCCCTCTGCTGGCATTGGCCCTGGGGACCTGCGTCGTGGCTCGGGAAGTGTTCGTCGAGTGGGAACGTCGGCGCAGTCAGGAGAGACTCGGGGGGGCCTTCGACCTAGGAGTGCGGCTTGCCGATCTATGGGCGGAGGGGGAGATGATTCCCCGTCAGAGTCTTGATGCAGTGTGCGAAGCGGTGGCTGACGCGCTACGAGCTGACGCTGCGCTTATCTGGTTCCGAGATGGACGAACCCTTTCTCTCGTGGCCGCTGGCCCAGGGCCCTTTGGACGGCTTGTGGGCACGCAGGCCGGCCAGGCTGCGGAGGGAGATCTGGCCGCTCGGGTCGCTCAGGACCGCACGCCGGTTTCTGCCGATGTCGTGGTGCCGGGGATTGACCTTCCGGTGGCCGTCGCGGAGGTGCTGGGGGCGGAGATGCTGTTGGCGGTGCCGATTGGGCATGATCATGAGTCCCAGGGGGTCCTCATGCTCGCCCGCCGACCCGGCGCCCCGATGTTCACGGCCTCCGACCAGCGGAAATTCTCCCTGATCGGCGGACAGATCGGCGTGGTGCTGGGACAGGTACAACGCCACGGCGATCTCGTTCGGCGACTGGAGCAGACCAACCTGATTCACCGATTCGCGGCCGAATCGATCAAAGCGGAGGGTTTGGTCGACATTGGCAGTCAGCTCTTGTCTGCCGCTCGAAGAAGTGTCCTCTTCGATCGTGGTTCCGTTCGGGTGGCCGATTCGGCGAACGCAGGGGGGTTGCGTTCGGTGGCTCACGTTGGCGGCCGTGGTCTTATGGCCAGCGGTCGACCTTCGCGATTATCAGTGCCGCTCCGCTATGGGGCCGCGGTAGTCGGGGAGTTGCTTCTCGAACGGACGGACGGCAAACCGTTTAGTAGGGAAGACGCCCGGTCGGCCGAGGCGCTGGCCCGCTTTGGGGCGCTGGTTTTGCACAATGGCCGCCTTCGCGAGGCTTCCGAGCAGGTCTCAACGTACCGCGATCTTGATCGGGCCAAGACTGACTTGCTCCGTGCCGTTTCGCATGATCTGCACGGATCCTTGACTGTGATCAAGGGCTATGCCAAGCGGCTGGTCGACTCTGAAGGCCATGATCTGCCGGATGGAGAGCGCACGCTCACTCTCCGAACCATCGAGGAAGAGGCCGACCGGCTGACCGACCTGCTCAGCCATATGCTGGACCTCTCGGCAATCGAAGCCGGGCGGATCTCCCTGGACCTTCAGGCGGTGCATCTCCGCCGTCTAATCGATCAGGCACTGGACTCAGCGGAAAGGGACCACCAGGAGCTGCGCACCACGGTGCCGGATGATTTGCTGGTGAAGGCGGATCGGCGTCGGCTTCGCGAGATTTTGGACAACCTTATTCAGAACGCGGTGAAGTACTCGCCTGGCGGAGGACTGATTGAAGTGCACGCCTCCGCGCGCCAGGATGAGGTCGTCATTGCCATTCGGGATTCGGGGTTGGGGATTCCGAGCCATTTGCTGGAACGCATATTCCAGCCTTTTGAAAGGGACCGGACGGGTGCTGGGCAGGGTATCATGGGGACTGGCCTCGGCTTGGCGATCTGCCGGGGCTTGGTGGAGGCCCACGGGGGCAGGATCTGGGCAGAAAGTGAGCTCGGAGTCGGAAGTACTTTTCTGTTTACTCTACCAACCGCGCCACTCGATCTGGAAAACCGCTCGCCGGCTTAGCTCAATAGGTCCTGAGGGGCGCATTGGAAGGCTCTAGTTCTTAGAATCTCACGCCGGGGTGTTCGGGTTCACCTGGCAAGTGTTCAAAGGCGGATGGGTGTGAAAAATATCCGCGTGGCGGTTGTCGACGACGACCCACGGATATCGAGACTGGTCAAGGGACACTTAGAAAAGGACGGCTATACCGTCGTCACCGCTGCTGATGGTGGAGCAGCCATTGAGCTCGTAGAGACGCTCGACCCGGATCTGCTTCTGCTTGACGTTATGATGCCCATCATGGACGGCTGCGAAGTCCTGCGACGCATTCGGGAGTTTTCCGCGCTTCCGGTCATCATGGTTACCGCGAAGGGCGAAGAAGCGGACATCGTCCGTGGGCTGGAAACCGGAGCGGATGACTATCTCACGAAGCCCTTCTCGGAAAAGGAGCTTTTGGCAAGGGTCCATGCGGTGCTCCGCCGCGCGCACTTTGACGCCGATGATCGCCGTGCGCCGGTTTTCAATAATGGTGATCTATCAATTGATTACGCCCAGCATGTCGTGACGCTGAACGGCAAGGAGATCGGACTGACTCCCACCGAGTATCGCCTATTGGCTTGCCTGGGCCAGAATGCTGGGCGAACGCTGCTCCAGGAGGACCTTCTCCTCAATGTGTGGGGGGCCGGTTACGAAGGCGAGGCCCACCTGCTGAGGGTCAACGTTGCGCGTTTACGCGGGAAGCTTGGTGAAGATGCGACTGGTTCGGTTTACGTCGTAACCCGCCCGGGCATCGGTTACATGATGCCGCAGCTCGACTCGGCGAGCACTCAGTGAGTGCGGAACCGCCCTATCACATTCGCACCGGGAATGAAAAGGATGCGGTCGGGCTGCGCACCGTCATCGGCTCCACCCTTTCTCGCCCGGAAGGGGGCGGCCGACGCACAGGATATCGGGCGGCAGCCGATCGGGAAGAACTGCTCGTCCTGGAGCGCTACGATGCACACACTCGAGACTGGGCAGCCTGTGCCTTCGTGGTGTGGCATATCCGCGTCGACGATGTGCTCACGATTCGGGATGCGGGCACGGAAGGTGCTAAGCCGCATCCGGGGATGGTGAAGCAGCTGATTTTGGAGCTGCTTCGCTCGCTGTCGCCAGTTGAGGCAATCGTCAAGGTACGCCGCGATTCCGATGAGTGGAACGAGATTTTGAGCGAGATCGCCGGGTTTGTGGTCGAGGGTGGCGAGTACCGGCGTCCCTATTGGATCAACATTTGGCGGTGGACCCGGCAGGCGGCGGTCCGTCCGGCCCGGGGTACGGCGAGACCCGCTCGTCGCATGCAGCCGAGATGACCCTCCGATGGATCATGAGGAGGCCCTAAGTAGCTATGAGACTGCAAGACTTGGCAGAAGAGGTGCACCAGTTCATCGGTCATCTCGCTGAGGATGGCCAATCGGCTCCGAACACTGTAGCGGCATATCAGAATGATCTTTCCCAGTTCCTTCGATTCATTGAGGGGCAGGTTGGGTCGGGGGAGCCGAACGGAGCCGATGCACCTTCCAATCCGGTTGGGCCCGAAACGGTCAGTGCTTTCGTCTTCGGTCTGCGTGATCGAGGCTATGCTCAGGCTACCATCGCACGCCGAATCGCGGCGGTCAAGTCCTTTTTTGCCTTCGCTCAAAGCGTTGGGCATTTGACCGTGAATCCGGCCGCGGCGCTGAATTCGCCCCGGGTGAGTCGCTCCGCCCCCAAGGCGGTCAGTCCCGAGGAGATTCGCGTGCTTCTCGAGGTTGGCTGTTCCGGGCACGCTCCGGACGATTTACGCAATCGGGCGATGTTCACTCTGCTGTACGAGACCGGGCTGCGAGTGAGCGAGGTGGTGAGCCTGGACGTGGGAGATGTGGACCCGGAAAACGCTACGATCCATGCCCAGGGCCGTACAGGACGGACCCGCCTGGTAACGCTGCCAGTTTCCGCATCGGCCGCTCTGGCCGGCTATCTCGGCGAGGGACGGCCCAGCCTCCACCGAGGAAATGATGAACGCGCTCTTTTCCTTAATGGTCGCGGCGGCCGGTTGACTCGCCAGGGGTTCTGGTTAGTCATCACGACCCAGGCGAAACGGTCGGGAGTGCAGAGCTCAGTCAGCCCGCATTCCTTGCGGAACTCATTTGCCCGCGAGCGGCTCGAGAAGGGAACGGCCCTGACCGATCTCAAAGAATTGATGGGCCATATGAGCATCTCTACGACGAGGGCGTACGCACGGACCAACGGGGATCGGATCCCACGGTCAAGGCACAGGGAAGAACTAAACTTCCGCTCGCCTACTGCGACTTCAGGAAGATCTGGTTGGTGATCACCGCAGCGAGCGTTCCGCCCAGCAGGGGTCCCATCCAGTAGACCCAGTGATTGGACCAAACGCCGGTCACGACGGCTATTCCGAAGCTGCGGGCGGGGTTTAGAGCGGGACCAGTGAGCGGACCACCTGCCAGGTAGCCGACGACCATGACGAGACCTATGGCCAGAGGGGCCAGGTTCCCGTCTCCATGCGGGTGCAAAGCGCTCATGAAGATCGTGCTCACCAGCGCGAATGAAAGAATCGTTTCTACGACGAAACCTTGGGTGGCATCGATCCCCGCTCCGAGCATGGGGGCACCGAGCCGCTCAGGGGTTGCCGCTGGGAGGATGGCACTGAGCAGGGCACAGCCGGCAGTTGCGCCAGCCAGCTGCATCACCACGTAGAGTGCCCCCCTGCGCAGGCCGATTCGGCCAGTGACCCAGGCGGCGAAGGTCACCGCGGGGTTGAAATGCGCGCCCGATACATGGATCCACGCCGCCGTGAGCGCCGCGATGGTCTAGCCGTGGCCAAGCGCGATCAATAGCCATCGATCGACCGATGGGTCAGCGCCAACGGTGGCGGCGGCTGCCGCCCCAGATCCGATGAACACGAAAAGCAGCGTCGCGAGGAACTCGGCAAATCCGGCTCGATAATCTTCCGCGGTCATGGGTGTTGCTCCCACAGCGAGGCGCCAGAGGCCGGGTCGGCGTCCAACGCACCCGATTGTAACGGTGCCGAGAGTTAGAGACCCGGAAGTTGAACGTGCACGCCGGCGAGCGCCGCCAGGAAAGCGCCGATCGATACGGCCAGGAGCAAGAACACAAAAGCGGAGGCGCCGGCGAGCAGAAATCCGCAACCCAGCTTGAATCCATCCGTGATGTTTAGATTCACCGATTCTCCTCAGGGGCGATGCGCTTGGACCGGTGGCCAGGGTAACGCGAAACGTAGGGGTTTGCCGTGACAAAGAAGCGGAGCGGCTCCTGCGCCCATTGGCCGGCGTAGGCGACTCCAATTCGGGCCGACGTCCCGATCTGCTGGGGCGGGACGGGGCATCCTCTGGTCAGCCGGAGATCTCCGGAAATGAGGTCCGCCGCGTTCCAGCGCTTGTCAATCCCCAGGGCGCGGCAGAGCTTGCCCGGTCCGTCGGTCGGCGAATCAATGCCGGCGACTGGCTCCAAGGCCCGGAGCAGCACGGCACAGCCCCGATCGACCGCCTCGGTCACCACATTGAGGCACCAATGCATTCCGTAGATCAGGTAGAGATAGGCGCGCCCGGCTTCTCCAAACATGGGGGCCGTGCGGGCCGTTCGCCCATGGGCAGTATGTGACGCGAGGTCGTGCTCACCGACGTAGGCCTCAGTTTCCACGATTGCCCCGATGCACGGGGGGCCCTCTTCTCGGTCGAGCACGAGGTAGCGCCCTAGCAAGTCGCGTGCCACGTCAGCCGTGGCTCGAAGAAAGAATGCCCGCGTGAGCGGGGACAACTCACCGGGGCTGGTTTGGAGCCGTTGGTGCACCATCTTTTCTGGCAAGGCTATCCCCGGCTGAGGGTTTGCAACGGGTCGACAGTGGCACCAATGTAGATTCCTGCCATTTGGACATAATGCTCCACGTTTTCTAAGATCTCGCGGAGCTCGTCGTCGGTCACGGAGCGGATCACGCGGCCGGGGCTTCCGAGCACCAAGGATCGGGGCGGGATGACCTTGTGCTCGGTGATCAGGGAATGAGCCCCCACGATGGAGCCGGACCCGACCACCGCTCCGCTCAGGATTACTGCTCCCATTCCGACCAGCACCAGCGGCTCGATTGTGCAGCCGTGCAGCGTCGCACCATGTCCGACCGTGACCTGATCGCCGACCACTGTGGGAGAGTGGTGATCAACGTGCAGCGTGCAGTTATCCTGGATATTGCTGCTTCGTCCGACCGAGATTGCTGCCAGGTCTGCGCGAAGTACTGCGTTGAACCAGACACTCGATTGCTCGCCTAAGCTCACGTCGCCGATAAGGCGGGCTCCGTCGGCAACAAAGGCGCCCTCTCCGAGCTGAGGCCAGCGCCCCCGAAAGGGGTACAGGGTCATTCCAGATAGTCTCGGAGATCGCGAGTGCGAGTGGGCTGACGCAGCTTGCGAAGGGCTTTCGCTTCAATTTGACGGATGCGCTCGCGGGTTACCCCGAGCGAAGTGCTGACCTCATCAAGAGTCTGCTCGCGGCCGTCGGCCATGCCGAAACGCATTTCGAGGATGGTCCGCTCGCGGTCAGAAAGGACGTTCAGGATGTCCTGGAGAGACTCCCGAAGGAGATTCCGGGAGGCGGCTTCAGCCGGCCCCGTTGCCGTTTGATCCACCACGAGGTCGGCTCGAGACGAATCATCATCGTTGCTGAATGGCGCCTCGAGGGAGACCGGTTCTAATGCGGCGCGCATGATCTCCCGGATGCGCTCGGCCGGAAGCTCAGCGCGCTCAGCGAGCTCCTCAACCGTTGGGTCCCGGCCCAGTTCCTGCATCAATCCCCGCTGCACGCGATTGATTTTCGCGATTGTCTCCACGATGTGGACGGGGATCCGAATCGTGCGGCCCTGGTCGGCAATAGCCCGGCTGATTGATTGGCGAATCCACCAGGTGGCGTAAGTGCTGAACTTGTAACCCTTGCGGTAGTCGAACTTTTGAACGGCGCGGAGGAGGCCAATGTTGCCCTCTTGTACGAGGTCCAGCATTGAAAGTCCGTGCCCGGTGTATTTTCGCGCGACGGCTACCACCAAGCGAAGGTTCGCTTCGGCGAGGCTGTCTTCGGCCTCGGCTGCCTCCTCGTCAACCGTCGCGACATGCTGCTCGACCTGCGAGCGGCGAAGCTCGAGCACTGATGTGGCCTCCTCCATCCTCGGGAGTGCCCCGTCGGCCGCCCAATCTTCACTTGCCCATCTCGTGAGCCAGCGGGGGCAGGCGCTTATGCCGGTGGAGACGGACACGAGCAATGAATGGGCCTCCTGAGGAGAAAACCCGAACTCGCTCGCTTCGGCAGCTGCTTCGGTTAGGGCGGGATCGATAAGGAGGCTAACCGCCTTGAACGCATCTTCCAGGGCGGAGGCATTCCGCTCGGTCAGCGGTGCCACCGCGAGGATCACCTGGAGTTGATCCGCTACTCGTCGGTAGCATTCGCCGATGAGCGTGATCGGATCGGTCGTTCCAAGGCTGGCTCGCATTTCCCCTAAATAAGCGCCGAGCTCCTTCTTCCGACCCAACGCCTGCTCCTGGGGTTGGGTAAGGAGCGCAACCGCTCCGATTTCGTGGAGGTACAGACGGAGGTGATCCTCGAGCTGCGGTTCGTCGGGGGCTTCCTTCTTGGCGTCGAGCGATAGGGTCTGCGCCCACAGGTCGACGTCGGGTTCGTTGTCTAGGTCGGGCGGGGCCTCAGGACTCAAGACGTTAGCCGTAGTCAGCGGCTCGTGCAGATCCCGGCTCGACGTGGGATCTGCCTTCCGCACACGTGGTGGGACTCGGGCCGTTTTTGGCTTTGGCTCAGGCATGGACGTCTTCCGGAGACGAGCGGTACTTCCAGGGAATCGTTGCGAAGTGAGGGTCGCCCGAGCGACCTCGGCTGGTGGCGATCAGCTCGGCCCGGGCCTGAGCCTTCTGAGCAATCCTGATCTTCAGTCGGCCGCCCTCGTCCGATTCGGGGTCGTCGGCCAGAGTTAGCAGCTCGGTCAGCTCCATAGCCAGCTGCGATTCCCGCAGCTCCAAGCCGACCGAGGTGGCCTCGGAGGCAATCTCAGCATCGGTCAGTCGGGCGGTAAATGGCAGAAGCTCGCGAGCCCTGGTCAAGATTGGAGTAAGCCAAGCCTCGTCGATTTCCCCCAACGGATCCGGGCGCCAGTCGCTACGAGCGGCCGATGCCAGGGTCTCTTGGATCCGCAGGAAGAGGGCCCGCGCGTCTGGATCGAAAATCTGCTCAGAATTGAAACCGGGGGCGGCCAGCCCTCGTTGGGTGGCTTCGACGGTAAGTGCGATGGCATACAGCTGCATCGGCGCAGTCGGTCGGTCCGCCGATGCGGGCTCGTTGCCTGGGGCGGTGCGGTGGCGCGGGGAAGGCCGACGCAGCCGGGCGAGCTGCTCGCCCAGCGCGCGGCTCTCGAGGTGCAGCTCGCGGGCGGCCAGCTCGAGATAGTAGGCCCGCGAGATGGGGTCCGCGATCTCGGTGAGCAGCGCGAGCAGAGCATCAGCCGCTTCGCGCTTCCCAGCGAGGGATTGCAGATCGTAGCGTTCGCGGGCCCATTCGATTGCCTGCTCCATCACCGGTCGAGCCTGCAGAATCGCGTTCCGCCACTCTTCGGGGTCGCGAAGGACGATTTCGTCGGGATCTTTGCCGTCCGGCAGGGTCGCGACCGTGATGGAGACCCGATCAAAGCCGAGCAGCGGCCGGGCCGCCCCGAGCCGGCCGGGGTTCATGACTGACGGACCGCCGCGCGATTGGGCCGCGACCTGGATACCGGGAACGGCCTGGGGCCCGATCGCGCCGCCCCGCTGACTGGCATTTTGACCAGCCGCGTCGGGGTCCAGGGCAAGGCAAATCTCCGGCGCGAGTCGTCGAAGCTCCTGAACATGTCTCTCAGTCATTGAAGTTCCGAGTGTGGCAACGACATTCTCGAAGCCACCCTGATGGGTCACCACCACATCGACGTAACCTTCCACCACCACTGCTTTGTGTTCGCGGCGGATCGCCTCGATGGCTGCATGCAGGCCGTACAGGGTGGAACCCTTGTCGAAGATCTCGGTCTGAGGGCCGTTCAAGTATTTGGGTTGGGCTCCAGGCGCGAGAGCCCGAGCGCCAAAGCTCACAATCTGGCCCTTGGCATCTTTGATGGGAAACATGAGCCGGCCCCGGAAACGGTCTCGGGGTGGCACATTTTCTCCCTGATAGAGGAGCCCGGCGGAAAGCATCTCGTCGACCGTAAAGCCGCTGCGGGCGAGATGTCGCTGGAGCGCGTCGTCGCCCTCCGGCGCGACTCCGAGCAGGAAACGCCGAACCGTGTCATCGGTGATTCCGCGATTGGCGACGTACTGATGCGCGGAGGGGGTGTTCAGTAGCAATCCGTGAAAGAAGAGCGCCGCCGCCTCATTCGCCGCGTACAGGCGCTCATAGGCGCTCTTGTCCTTGGTGGTGCCCTGGAAGGTGCCGAGCGGAATCCCGGCCTCGTCGGCCAGGCGGCGGAGGGCTTCCGGGAAGGTCAGATTCTCGATCTTCATGAGGAAGGTGAATACGTCACCTCCCTCGCCGCATCCGAAGCAGTGCCAGCGGCCGGTCTCGGGGAAGAGGACGAATGAAGGCGTTTTCTCGGAGTGGAAGGGGCAGAGGCCCTTGAAGGTCCGGCCGGCTTTCTTGAGCGGTACGTGCTGCGAGATCACACGCACGACGTCGGCGGCGGCACGAACTTGCTCGACCGGACTCGATTCCATCGGAGCCCTGACCCCCGTTGTTATGAATAATCCCTGGCTAGACCAAGTTTGCGGTGTATTGGGGGGCGGTGCCTGAAGCTCAGTGTCTAAAAGGCATCTCCACGAACTGCAGCCGCTGGAGCTACTTGGTCGAATAGGCTTTGCTGGTCGCCGCCGCGCGCGCCGCGGCGAGCCGCGCAACCGGGACTCGGAACGGTGAGCAGCTCACGTAGTCGAGGCCAACCTCGTTGAAGAATTCGATCGACGCGGGATCGCCGCCGTGCTCACCGCAAACGCCCACTTCAAGATCGGGCCGCGCCCGGCGGCCGTCCTCGACCGCCATCCGAATGAGCTTTCCAACCCCACCAACATCAATGGTCTGGAAGGGATTCTCGGCGAGGATCTTGTCGTCCAGATATCGCGTGAGGAATTTGCCCTCAGCGTCATCTCGTGAATAGGCGAAGGTCATCTGGGTAAGGTCATTGGTGCCGAAGCTGAAGAATTGGGCCGCCTGGGCGATCTCAGCCGCGGTGAGAGCGGCCCTCGGCACCTCGATCATGGTGCCGAATTTGTACTCGATCCGGACGCCCTGCTCCTGCATCACTTTTTGGGCGGTTTCCTCGAGCTGAGAACGGACCCGGGTAAGCTCATTGATGTGTCCAACCAAGGGAATCATGACTTCTGGCTTGGGATTGAGGCCTTCCTTCTTCAGCTCGGCGGCGGCTTCAAAAATGGCCCTGACTTGCATCTCGTTGATGCCCGGGAAGCATAGGCCCAGCCGACAACCGCGCAGTCCGAGCATGGGATTGCGTTCCCGCAGTCCTTCGACCGCCTGGAGCATGGTTTCCTTGTCGGCCAGCTCGCTCGCCGGATCTCCGTTTCGTCGTAGCTCGGCAACTTGAAGGAGGAGACCCTCGTGATCCGGCAAAAACTCGTGGAGTGGCGGGTCGAGCAACCGAATAACCACCGGCAAGCCGTCCATGGCGCGGAGGATGCCTTTGAAGTCGCCTCGCTGGATGGGAAGCAGCTGGGTCAGGGCATCAACGAATGGTGCCTGGGCCTGGTCACGCTGAATTTCCGCTTGTTTGAGTCGCCTTTCGATCTCGGAGCGTCGCCCGCTGGGGGCGTCCTCCACTTCGGCCCGGAGGCGAGCGACTTCTCGGTCGGTGCGGGCCGCGTCGGGTGCGGCCAGGATCATTTGTTGGACGATGGGAAGCCGCTCTTGCTCCATGAACATATGCTCGGTTCGGCACAGCCCGATGCCCTGCGCGCCGAACGCCCGGGCCCGCTCCGCGTCTCTCGGATAATCGGCGTTCGCCCACACTTGCAGCCGTTTAATCTGGTCGGCCCAGCCCAGGAGCTCAACCAGATCTCCCTGTTCCTCGATCTTGGGGGGGATACTCGGAATCTCGCCCAAGAAAACCTCTCCGGTCGCCCCGTCGATCGAAATCCAGTCGCCTTCCCTGACAAGTCGGTCACCGACTCGAATGGTGCGCCGCTCCGGGTCCACTAGGAGGCCTTCGGCACCCACTACGGCCGGCTTACCCATCCCGCGGGCCACGACCGCCGCATGGCTGGTCTTGCCACCCCGGGCGGTCAGCACTCCCTGGGCGGGGATCATGCCGTGCACGTCGTCGGGGGAAGTCTCGGGCCGTACCAGGATGACTTTCTCACCGCTGCTGCCCAACTCGTCGGCTCGGCCGGCATCGAGAATCGCTTTGCCGTACGCCGCCCCCGGCGAGGCGGAGATCCCGGTCACCAGGAGGCGCCCGTCCCGGACGGCCTGCAATTTGGCCGTGGGATCGAACTGGGGCAGGAGCAGCTGGACGATGTGGTCGGGCTGCACCCGTTGGAGCGCTTCCTCCTGGGTAATCACGCCTTCTCGAACCATGTCCACCGCGATTTTGACTGCCGCGGCCGCCGTCCGCTGAGCCGTGCGGGTCTGAAGCATGTAGAGCTGGCCCCGCTCAACCGTGAATTCGAGGTCCTGGACGTCTCGATACGTGCGCTCGAGCCGGTCCGCGATCTCGGTGAAACGCCGGTAGACGTCGGGCAGCACGCTATTGAGCTGGGAAATTGGCATGGGCGTCCGAATGCCCGCTACAACATCTTCGCCCTGGGCATTGAGGAGAAAATCGCCATAGACCTCACGCACCCCGGTCGAGGGGTTGCGGGTAAAAGCCACGCCGGTCCCCGAATCGCCGCCGCCCATGTTGCCGAAAACCATGGTCTGTACGTTGACCGCCGTGCCGAGGTCGTGAGGGATCTTGTTTGCATTCCGATAGACGACCGCGCGATCGCCCATCCATGAGCTAAAGACCGCCATGATCGCCTGGCTGAGCTGACCGATTGGATCGGGGAAGGGCTTCCCATTGGTCTCGCGCTCGACTACCTGCTTGAAGGCCGCGACGACCTCCTTGAGAGCGTCGGTATCGAGATCGGTGTCTAGCTGCGCCCCGTGGCTCTTCTTGATGGCGTCGAGCGCCTCGTCGAATTGGCGGCTGTCGATCCCCAGGACGATGCGGCCGTACATCTGCACGAACCGGCGATAGGCATCCTGGGCGAAGCGCTCGTTTTGAGTCAGGCGAGCGAGCCCGAGCACACTGTCGTCATTTAGACCCAGATTAAGCACCGTATCCATCATGCCAGGCATCGAAAAAGCCGCCCCGGAGCGCACCGAGACCAGGAGCGGATTGGTGGCATCGCCGAAGCGCTTGCCGGTCTTCTGCTCCAACGTCTTTAGCGCTTCCAGAGCCTGCTCCCACATTCCCGGCGGGAAAGCTTTTCCTTGCGAATAGAACGTGTTACAGGCTTCGGTGGTGATCGTGAAGCCGGGTGGCACGGGCAGGCCGGCTCGGGTCATCTCTGCGCAGCCCGCTCCCTTGCCGCCGAGTAAGGTCCGCATCGAGGCGGATCCTTCCTCAAACAGGTAAACCCACTTGGTGGGGGTGGCGACCGAAGTCGTCGATAGAGGGCGGGCGGCGCCATCGGTGGCTTCACGTGCCATGGCAGGGTCCTCCGTTCCGCTAGTGACGGGGCCCGTCGGGCCCAGCCGCTCAAAAAGCGTTGATGTGCTCTTCAATCCAGTGAGTCAGATCGGCGATGGGCACGCGTTCCTGAGTCATGTCGTCGCGATCTCGAATCGTGACCGAGCGATCCTCGAGAGATTGAAAGTCCGGGGTTATGCAATAAGGCGTCCCGATCTCATCCTGGCGACGGTAACGTCTCCCAATTGAGCCAGTCTCATCATATGTGGTCATGAATCGCTTACGCAGGGCGCCCCTGACCTCGGCGGCGACGCTCGTGAGCGCCTCTTTACGCTGGAGGGGCAGGACGGCGACCGTGTAAGGGGCGAGCGCAGGGTGAAAGCGCATCACCACGCGAGTCTCGTTGCCGTCTTGCTCTTCGTCGTAGGCGTCGACCATGAATGTCATCGTGGCCCGTGATAAACCAGCGGCCGGCTCCACGACTTCCGGACGAATGTGCTCCTTGGTCGCTTCGTCGAAGTAGCGGAGATCTTCGCCGCTGAACTCCTCGTGCTGACCCAGGTCGAAGTCACCCCGATGGGCGATCCCTTCGAGCTCGCCCCAGCCAAACGGGAACAAGTATTCAACGTCCCAGGTCCCCTTGGAGTAGTGAGAGCGCTCTTCGACTCCGTGCTCCCGGAGCCGCAGATTGCCCGGTCGCACTCCGTAGCGCTCGTACCAGCTTTTCCGCTCCTCGACCCAGAACTGGAGCCATTCGGGGCCGGTGTTTGGCATTACGAAGTACTCCATCTCCATCTGCTCGAATTCGCGCGTGCGGAAGACAAAGTTCCCCGGCGTGATCTCGTTGCGGAACGACTTGCCGATCTGGGCGATGCCAAAGGGCGGGCGCAGGCGCATGGCGGTTTGCACCATTTTGAAGTTGATGAAGATCCCCTGGGCGGTTTCCGGTCGCAGGTAGGCAACCGAGGCATCCTCTTCGACCGGCCCGATGAAGGTCTTGAACATCAGGTTGAATGGACGCGCGTCCGTTACCTCGCCCCCGCACTCGGGACAGCGCCCGTTGTCGAGATGATCACCTCGCCAGCGCTTTTTGCAGACTTTGCAATCGACGAGAGGATCGGTGAAATTCTTTAGGTGGCCGGATGCCTCCCACACCCGAGGGTGCAGGATGATTGAGGAATCGAGGCCCACAATCTCGTCTCGCTCTTGCACCATGGCCTGCCACCAGGCGGACTTCACTTTGTCTTTCAGGAGGACGCCGAGTGGGCCGTAATCGTAGGCGTTGCCGAAGCCGCCGTAGATCTCGCTGGACGGGAAGATGAAGCCTCGGCGTTTGGCCAAGGAGACGATCTTGCCCATGTCGGTCAGCTGGTGTTGACTTTGATGCACGGTGAGTCCTTCTCGATAGGGATTCTAGAGCCGGGGCGGGCGGCCGAGCCTCCGGCGCAGAAGTCGCCTGCCAGCCTTCCCAAGTGGTCTGACCGGCTTGCGACTGGCCCAGCTTGACCCAACCAGGGACCGGTCGCGCATTCTCTCCGTCACGGATCAGGCCTTCCCTCGGGGTGGCCGGTGGAGATCGCGGTCAAAGTCATTCTATCGATGGCTCGTGTCGAGGGGCAATAGAACAGCGGACAGGACCCGGTGAGCCCGAGCACCTTGGACCCCGCTGGGGTGGCCCGGTCTGGGTAGCGGCGGGTGTCGAGTCGGTGGCTAAAATCTGAAGGCTATAATCGGGACCCCCGTCACCCTCAGTCGCGCTCAAAGAGGTGTTCTTGGAAACGGAAGCTAGTGATCTGGTTCAAGCGCGGCTGCGTAAGCTGGACGGCATACGCGCGATGGGCATTGATCCCTTCCCGCCCAAGTATGAGAGGACCCATTTATCGAACGAAGTAGTCGGCGGGTTCGACAGTCTGCAAGGTCAGGAGGTTCGGGTGGCCGGCCGGCTGGTGGGCGCCGTCCGGGATATGGGCGGCTCGGGCTTCGCCCACATTTTGGATTCGGCTGGCCGCATCCAGATTTTCTTCCGGAAGAATACGCTAGGGGCCGAAGGCTTCGAGCTCTATCGGTTGCTGGATACGGGCGACTTCATTGGAGTGGAAGGTACGCCGATGAAGACTCGCACGGGTGAAGTCACGGTGGAAGCGACCCACCTGACATTTTTGAGTAAAGCCATGCGCCCGCTCCCGGAGAAGTGGCATGGCCTGACCGACGTCGAAACCCGCTACCGTCAGCGCTATCTGGACCTGATTTCCAACGAAGAGGCCAGAGATGTGTTTGCGCTTAGGAGCCGAATCATCGCGGCGACCCGTCGCTTCCTGGAGGCGCGAGACTTCGTCGAAGTAGAGACGCCCCTGCTTCAGGCGGTGGCCGCCGGGGCGGCCGCGAAGCCGTTCGAGACTTTCTTCAACGCCCTCGACTCGACCCTCTACCTGCGCATTGCCATCGAGCTCTATTTGAAGCGTTGCATCGTCGGTGGGATCGAGCGGGTCTACGAAATGGGCCGAATTTTTCGGAATGAAGGGCTGAGCACCAAGCATAACCCCGAATTTACGATGCTCGAGCTTTATCAGGCTTATGCCGACTACCACGACATGATGGAGCTGGTCGAGTCGCTGGCTTCGTCCGTCGCTCAACAGCTACTCGGGACGATGCACCTCAAATGGGGAGAGCATGAGATTGACCTGTCGCCGCCGTGGGCCCGCCGGAACCTGCGCGAGCTGGTGGTCGAATATTCGGGCATCGACTACGTCGAGATCGGTGATGATAGGGCGCTGCTGGAAGCGGTTCGGGCTAAGGGGCTAAAGCTAGACCCGGGCTGGAATCGGGCCAAACTGATCGACGAGCTGGTGAGCGAGTTTGTGGAACCCCATCTCATCCAACCGACCTTCATAATCGACTATCCGGTCGAGACGACCCCGCTCGCCAAGCGGAAGGCCGACGACCCCAGCGTGGTCGAACGCTTTGAGCTCTATATCGGTGGAATGGAAATCGCGAATGCGTTTAGCGAGCTGAACGATCCGATCGATCAGCGGCGCCGATTTGAAGAGCAAGTGCTCCAACGGGAGCTGGGGGACGACGAGGCCCAGGCGCTGGACGAGGATTTTCTGCAGGCGGTCGAGCATGGGATGCCGCCCACCGGCGGGCTAGGCATCGGGATTGATCGCCTGGTCATGATCTTGGGAAATCGGACCTCGATTCGAGAAGTGATTCTCTTCCCACAGCTTCGCTCGCGGGCAGGGCCCGCTGCCAAAGACTGAACCGAGAGTTGGAGCCAGACTCGTGGCTCATAAGGCTAACGAGGTAGCTCCAGGTGTATTGCTGTGGGCTCTCCCGGCTGCTATACAATCGCAGTCCATGGGCGAGGAACCAGGCCGGTGGCAGTGACTTTCCTAAACCCGATCAGTAGCGAGTCCAATCGTGGCCTGCCCATGGGTGGGGCCGTCGGAGGGCGCGCAGCTTAGAACGCCGTCGCACACAAATTCGACAAGCCGTGGGCAGGAACAGGAGCCCGCGGCTTTCTTGTTTTTACGCGGCGCGAATTGGGATCGAGAGGGAGAGACAAATGCTGAGCTTGCAGTTCATCCGGGAGCATGAGACCCGGGTTCGGGAGGCGATGGCCCACCGACACGCGGATCCGCCGCTTGACGAGATCCTCGAAGTGGATCGACACCGTCGCGAGATGCTTCAGGAGGTGGAGGCGCTTCGTGGCCAGCGCAATCAATTGACCGCGCAGATTTCAGCAGTCCGCGAGCCGGAGACGCGCCAGCGCCTCATCGACCAAACCCGCGAGCTTTCCACGCGACTGAATGACCTTGAACCCGCGGCGAAGGTCGCGGATGACCGCCTGGCTGCCCTGCTTCTCCAGGTGCCCAACCTGCCTGACGACACCGTGCCGATCGGGCGAGACGAGTCGGAGAACCCCGAGCTGCGTCGGTGGGGTACCCCGCGCGCATTTGACTTCGAGGTGCGACCGCACTGGGAGATTGGCGAGAGCCTAGGGATTATCGACTCCGAGCGGGGCGCCAAGCTGGCGGGCTCGCGTTTTCAGGTACTAATGGGCAATGGCGCGGCGCTATCCCGGGCCCTCATCGCTTTCATGCTGGACCTCCATATTCGCGAGCATGACTACATCGAGATTGCGCCGCCGTATCTGGTCCGACCGGAGATCATGGTGGGAACCGGACAGCTGCCCAAGTTTGCCGACGAAGCCTACTACCTGGAGCGGGACGACCTCTACCTGATTCCCACGGCGGAGGTGCCGGTGACCAATCTGCATCGGGGTGAGATCCTGGAGCCAGGTAGCCTGCCCATTCGCTACTGTGCCTACACCCCGTGCTTCCGACGCGAGGCGGGCGCAGCGGGGCGAGATACCCGGGGATTGATTCGTGTGCACCAGTTCGACAAAGTCGAGATGGTCAAGCTGGTCCGCCCGGAAGAATCAGCGGCGGAGCTCGAGAATATGGTTGCGGATGCGACCGAGGTCCTCGAGCGCCTGGGCTTGCCCTATCGGGTCATCGTGCTGTGTACGGGCGATCTTGGCTTTGCCATGGCGAAAACCTACGACCTGGAAGTCTGGATGCCCGGTCAGGATCGCTACGTCGAGATTTCCTCCTGTTCAATGGCAGGGGACTTTCAGGCTCGGCGGGCCGACATCAAGTTTCGGCCCTCGGTCGGCGCTCACGTCGATTACGTCCATACGTTGAATGGATCGGGCTTGGCGGTGGGGCGGACGATGGCGGCGATTCTCGAAACCTATCAGCGCGAAGACGGGAGTGTCGAGGTGCCGGAGGCGCTCCGTCCATTCCTGGGCGGGAAAACCGAGCTGCGGCGGGCCCTCCCAGCCCCCAAAGGCTAAGTATGGCCGACCCGGTCGTCTGCCAAGGCCATGTTTTGCGGTTGGGCCTTCTATTCTGGACGGGGTCGGAGCTCAACGTTTGAGCTGGCGGTGCGCCCGGTCAGAATCCCCTGCTGGCTGATCAGGCCCCGGGTGCCAGGGGGCAGCTTGAGATCGCCTGGCAAACGGAAGATGTTCAACATCTTGGAACCATGCCAGTCCCCGGGCTGCCAGGATCCGGCCGGGTACGCGACGTGCTCCTCTCGATGAATCTCGGTGCCGCCCACGAGCAGGCGCAGCTTGGTCAAGAACGGCTCCGGAGGGTCGGCATCCATGCGCCAGAGCAGGGTAATTTGCTGCCCGCGCAAGTCGGATAGGATCGAGCCCCGCTCGTAAACTGGGTTGCTGACGTCGGGCGCCAATGGGTCGAGATGGGCGGCTACCCAATTCTCCAGCTGCGAAGGGGGAAGCCGAAACACCCGTCTGGTCCAGCGAGGGCCGCCCGTCAGTTTCTGCTCGAGGACCTGGGTGTTCGGCAGCTCAGTCAGCAGGAAGCTGGTCGCTGATTCCTCGTCATTGGTGGTCACCAGCAGCAGGCCCGGGGCATCCGTGCGGAACATGAGCCCGTCCCGCCCGTCGAAGGTTCGCACTCGGTCATATTCGCGGGCCATCACCTGAGCGAGCAGACGCTGCTGGGAATGGTCCTGCTCCTCCCCGCCCACGAGCACAAAGCTGCTGTCGGTGCGGGCAAGCTGAACTAAATGGTCGGCAAGCTCTTCGGTGAATTTCCAGGGGACTCCATAGTCGCCCAGTGGGAAATACTCCTCCTGGGTCAGGAAGAACGGTACGGCGAGCAAGAGTTGGGAGCCCACTATCGGGGCGGCCAGGGTGAGGCTCCAAACGGGTTTGGCCCGGGCCACCCGGTCGATTAGCAGTCCGATCGCGAGTAGTTGTACGGGCAGGGTGTTCAGGAAGTAATAGGGGTACAGGGTACGGAATGCGCCGGTTTGGATTGGCCGAGCCAAAGCGACCAGCGGCAGGGCCGCCATAAGGCAGAGGAGGAAGCAGATCGCCGCCCGACTAGGATCCCGGCGACGATACGACCAGGCGGACCAGCTCAACCAAATCCAGCCGGACACCGACAGAGCGCGTGCCAATGGGTCGATCCACGTGAACGGCCATTCAGTCGCGTTTAAGAGACGGGCACTCTGCCCGGTCACCGATTGGTAACCGACGCTAGTAACCAAAAGGGTCGCTCGCTCGATGCTGGAGTCCGCGAAGGTTCCATTCGGTTCGAGACTTGAAAAGCTGAATTTGGCCAGATCGGGAATCAGACTCCCGATGATCCACGGTGCCATCAGCAGCAAAGCGATGACGGCGCCCACGACGGCCGATCGCCAGTGGATCGTGCGATGGAAGACCAGCATGCTCACCAGCAGGCTGATCGCGTTCGGGATGCCGCTGAGGTGCACCAGCACGGTCGCTGCTAACCCACCCCCGGCCACTCCCCACTGCTTGCCGCCATTCAGACGCAGCGCCCGCACGGACGCCCACAGAAAGACGCAGGCCAACGGAGCAACGTAGGCGGTGATCCAGAGGCGGCGGCCATAGATCACCAGCCAGGGGTTTACCGCCGCCAGCAAAGCGGCCAGCAATCCAACTCGAGGGCTGAACGCGTCGCGGCCAATGAAATAGAGCAGGGGGACACAGAGCGCATTCAGGGCCGCGACGAAAGCGGCATAGATGGCGTGCGACGAGGAGAACGCCAATGGAAAGCCAAGGATATAGAGCCCGATCGGGCCGCTCGCAATGCCCGCTGAGGACGGAAAAGCAATCTGAAGCTTTCCCTGGTAGACCATGTCCCACGCTGTCTGCAGAAAGTCGCCGTCATCGCCCAGGTATTGCGCGGCGGACAGATTCCATAGCCTGAGGAACGTCCCGAGCACCGTGATCAGCAGCAACAGCAGGCGGTGATCGGTTATCCAGGCCGAGAATCTACTCAACTGCGACGAGATCCTTGATCCGGTCGAAGACTGACGCATTCACGACTCGGGCGTCCCGAAGCTGCTCGACACGCGTGAACGGTCCATTGGCCTGGCGGTATTGAATGATGCTGGTGGCAGTTACAGCCGGACTCTCGCCCCCTACTACCGCCGCATAAACCACAGTGACCGTTGCTTTCTTGTCTTTGGTGCCTGATGGCACCGTTTCCACGATGATCTTCTCGACCAGCAATTCAACCAGCTTCCGCTTGAGCGCGAAGTCAGCGTTATCCAGGTTGGCCGCGTAGAGCTGGATCAGGTCGGCCGTCTGCGTCAGAGCCGCATCTTCAGCAACGGCCAGGTCATCCTGAACGCTGATCGCATCAATCATCGTCTGGACGGCTGAGGCTTCCCGCGCGATCTCCGCTAACTGGGATTCCGTGTCCGGTAGGGAAACGGTGCCACGGCGGTACAGCGCCAGCACGCGAGCCTTCTGAGCCTCAGTGGCTACCAACTGGCGGGCGAGAGCCTCACGGCGCTCCTGTGGCGCCGGTGACTTGGGCTCGGCCATTTGCTCTCGGGCCTGTCGGAGAAACTCGCCAGGGTCGCGGAGGAAGTCGAGGATACGACCCCACACGAGATCCTCGAGGAAGTCGGCGCGGATGTTCTTCGCCGAGCATCGGAGCGAGATATCGCCAGGATTGTTGCTGGCGACCTGGTTGGAGCACTTGTAGTAGGGCAGCGTCTTGCGCCCGCCAGCCTGTTGCACGTGCAGCTGCAGCCCGCCGAACCCGTGGCCACATAGGTCACAGACCATCAGCCCGCGGAGCAAGTAATCGCGCTTGGCGTTCGCCGGCTGGCCGCGCATGTTGGAACGAAGAGCCGCGCGGGTCTTGTCCCAGAGTTCTGGCGTGACAATCGGTGGGACGGCGCCCATCGCGCTGGTACCGTCTTTGAAGTTCATCGTGTGCTCGCCCTTGTAGACGGGGCTCCGCAGCATCATCGATAGGCGGGACCCGCGCCAGCCCACGGCTTCTCGCCTCGCTTTCTTGGTGACTCGCGTGACCGGTGACATCCCGAGAGCGTTCAGCCGTCGAGCCTCCTGGATAAGGGTGCTGCCGTTGGCGACGCGCTCAAAGAGATCGTGGACCAGGTCGGCCTCAGTGATTCCGAGAGGCAGCACCATGTGCAGGCTGGGGACTATGTAGCCCTCGTCATCTACATCGTACCCGTAGGGCAGGGCGGCGCCGCCTGTGTACTTGCCGTCGCGGATCGAGCGAGCTCGTCCCATGGTCATGCGCTCGGTGATGGTCTCGCGCTCGAGTTCCGCGATTGAGCCGAGCAACTGGAAGACGAAACGACCGATTGAGGATCCCGTATCGAATGGTTCCGTCGCCGATCGGATCGCGACGCCGGCTCCCTCTAGGAGATGGTGCGCCTCCAAGAGCGACGATAGCGACCGGCCCAGCCGATCAAGGCGGTAGACGAGTACCTGGCCGAATGCGCCGGTCTTGGCGTCGTCTAGAAGCCGCTGGCCCTCGGGTCGTTCGGTGAGTCGCTTCGCTCCCGATACGCCTTCGTCGACGTACTCACCGGCGATCTCGTAGGAGTACAGGCGGCAGAAGTCGCGGAGGAACGTTAGCTGACCCTTGACGGTCTGGCGCTCAGCCTGATCTTCCGTGCTGACTCGTGCATAGATGGCAACGCGAGTCGTAGTCTCCTGCATGGCTAGAATGATCGAAGGAGGAGAATGATGCAGGCGACGACCGACGAGGAACTAGCAGCGCTCATTGATCAGGCATCTGCCGCCGTAGACAAGTACGCAAAGCGAAGATTCCAGCCATTGCCCCAAGAGTCAGCAGCTGTCCCGAGTTATCAGGAAAAGCCTGTTGGCGCTGAAGGACCGCCAGCCAGCGAAGGTACTCCGCTTTCCACTCAGGAACACTGACCCCGAACGAGCGGAGCGTGTCCTCCAGGTCTTGGCCTTCCAGATTCACCGTGGGACTCGGCTCAAGTCCTTTGGTGCGCGGTTGGACTCACAGGCGATACCGTCGCGGTCAGTGTCGATCTTGCTCGGATCAGACGGATCAGCCCTGAGATACGCCTGGGCTGCTGCCTGGCTCGCGAAGTCCTTGCAGTTGTAGATGTCCCCAGGGAGCGCAGACGTAGCGGGTGCCGACGTTGGTGCGGGCGCAGCGGTCGGTGCTGGCCGTGAGGTGGGCTCAGGCCGTGCCGTCGGTTCCACGGCGAGCACTGGTGGCGCTACGGGCAGGACCACGATGGGGACACTTCCGGTTTCTGCCCCCTCATTTATGGTCGAAGAATCGGAAGTGGCTGCTACAGGGCATGTGGTTAGCATTTCCGCGAGAGCGTTCCACTCTGCTTCGGTAGCGGTCAGCGACCAGGTCTGCTTTACCGCAATCCATTCATGAGCGTAATCGCACCAGTAGGCTTGGTTATCGGTCCGCCACTCTTCGGGACCGCTGTCACCCTTCGAACGATTGGCTGATGCGGACACCGCAATCAGGTGACCCGAGTCGGCTAGGTAGTTGCCGTACTCTCGCTTCTGGGAATCGGGCCAAGCGTAGGCGCCCGACCTGAAGGCGTTGGCGAGCGGCACCAGGTGGTCGATATCGAGCTGGCTGGCGAGCACGATCTCGCGGCCGGTGTAGGGATCGACCCAGCGACCGGCCTGGATGGTGCATTGCCGGGCATCGCGGAAGCTGACCGCGTCTAGCGATTCCTCAATGAGCACCTCGGCCCGCGTGTCCTGGCAATCGCGGTCAGCGTCGATCCACGCATCGAAGGCGTCTCGGTTGTAGGCGGGTAGGTCAGAGGGGATTGGGGCAATCGCGAGGTCTTGGGCGAAGGCTATCGAGGGGAATAGGTAGAGGGCGATAGCAAGTGAGGCCGCTAGGCGCATTCTACTTGCCGAGATTTTTGGCGATGCGCTCCTGCGCTTTGATCACCCGGTTCGTCCGCTTGTCGGCGTAGTAGTTCCCAACCACCATGAAGGCATGGATGCCCCCCGGTATCCAGAAGAGGAACGTGAGACCGACATTGAGCAGCGCCTGAAAGGGTTTCCCCGCCATCAGGACTGCCAGCGGCGGGAGAAGGATCGCCAAGAGATACAACATATTTTGGACTCCTACTCTGTTAGTTCTTAGCCCGCTGCTTGAGAGCGATATCGCTCGACGGCTCGCTGTAACTCCATCCGAAGCGGGCCCCTATCCAACATCGAGCTTCTCCGCCAGGTCGGCCGGGATGCGTAGTTCAACGCCGTAGAACCCTTCATCGCCCTTGCTCTTGCGCCAGCCCCCCTTTATTCGGACGGGGACGTTCCGTCGTAGACCAAGTCCCAGGCCGACGTAGCTGGCCGCCATCGGCCTAGAGAGGTAGCCGACGGTCCGTCCCTTGATTTGCACGGCGACGGCGTTTTTGTCCTCGGGGTTATCGGGCTCAGGGACGAGCGTCGCGACGGTCATGATGTTGGCGGCATCCTTCCTCTTTGGTCCGAACATCGCCAGGAGTGCCGCCTGATAAGAGGCCTCGCCAACCACTTGTACGGTCACGGGTGGCGTGACGAGTGAACGGAGCCAGCTTCCTATGGATTGCATTGGCCTTAGCTCGCGACCGACATTTCGGCGTTGAGCCATTCGAGCTCACGTCGGATCACGATAGCTGAGTAAGGGAAATCCTCTGACAGCACGAATTCGGTGATGTGGTCAGACGCTTCCATCATCCGCTGCATTCGGAGCAGGTCGTCTCGGGGGATCGTGTATTGCCCGGGCGTAACGACGCGTGGCGGCTCCTTCACTTCGAGGTGACGGACGCGCCGGTCGAGCTTCGCCAACTGGTTGCGGATCGGGATTAGGGCGCTCTCGATGGCCCGCTCCACGGCCTGACCGACCTGGCGAAGAAAGCGATCGGCGGTTCATTCGGTTGCAACGTTAGGCCCCCTCTTGGGTTAGCGCCTGTTCCCGGTACCGTCGCCGTAGCTCGACCAGGCCGCTGATCAGCTCACGTTCTGGCTCGGGAAGTTCATCCCAGCCCTCTGACAGTTCGCGAGCGACCACATCGGCAATGCTCGTTTCCCTGGCTTGTGGGCGGTCCTCAAAGAAATCGCACGGATGACACCCGATAGCTAGCGCAAGCAGAGGAAGGTCGTCGGCTGGGATGACCTTTACGGCTCCGGTGATGCGCTGGTTTACCCAGTTGCGATCCACCCCGATGCGCCGCGCAATCTCCGCCTGTTTCAGGCCAGACCGCTCCACCAACTCCTTGAGCCGCTCGCGAACTGGCGACGCGCCTTTAGCTGTGTCTTTCATGCAGGGGCAGTTTACCGCGATGTGTAGGGCTCAGCGTCGATCGGTGCATCGCGCTCGTCTGAGTAGCGCGAGCTAGGCTCTCGGCTCGATTCTGATTCGCCACGGCATCTTGGACCCTCAAAGGCATTTCATGAACGGTAGTAGCAAGGGTCAATCTCTTCGCGGTTACAGGTCCTATTCCGGGTAGCGATTCCAGAATGCGCTGGCTGGCCGTGTTGAGGTTGATCCGTGCTGGGCTCGTACCTGTCGGAGAGACGGGCTGGATCGTGATCGGGGTCGAACTAGTCGATCCCGACACCGAGGCGCGGGTTGGAATCACTAGCTTCTGGCCGTCGGTGACCCGTGCTGCCAAATTGAGTGAGCCTAGATCTGCCTCCTCGGCGGCCCCTCCCGCGGCGTCGATAGCTTCGAAGATCCGGGTGTCGGCGGGCAGGTGATAGACGCCGGACGCAAGCACGGCGCCATCAACGTGGACAAAGAGCAAAACGGTGGCAGTCGGCTCGGGCTCGCGGGTGCGAATCTCGATTGGAGGCGGACCAGGCCGCGCCAGGGCGCCGGTCAAAGCGGCGCTCGCCACGCCCGTAGCCAGTGCCACGGCCAGCATCGCGCCGTGCGCCTCGATCCATTCTCTCATGCTCGCAGCATGTTATCCCGAGTCTGGGTAGAAGGCGCGCTGCGGACATTCGCCAGCGTCCGAAACGGCGCGCTACGAGCCTTGGGATTGATGTTTGTGTTATCAATCTCGGCGCTCATCTTGAGCGATGAAGTGCATAGTGAAAAGGAGGACCGCACATGCCCGGTCTCAAGGGAACTAAGACGCATGACAATCTGAAGGCGGCTTTTGCCGGCGAAAGTCAGGCGAACCGTCGCTACCAGTATTTCGCCCGGGTGGCGGACATCGAGGGCCAGCCGGAAATCGCGGCGCTGTTCCGCTCGGTCTCGGAAGGCGAGACCGGACACGCATTCGGCCATTTTGACTTCCTTAAGGAAGTCGGCGACCCGGCGACTGGGGAGCCGGTGGGTGACACCGCCACGAATCTCGGCTCAGCGATCGCCGGCGAGACCTATGAGTACACGGAGATGTACCCAGGCTTCGCGAAAACCGCACGCGAAGAAGGATTTGGCCCGGTTTCCGAGTGGTTCGAAACTCTGGCCAAGGCCGAGAGAAGCCACGCCGGTCGGTTCACGCAAGGCCGAGCTGGCCTCAAGTAGCTCGCCCAGAAAAATCACAGTGAGGCCCTCTGAGTCGATCGGAGGGCCTCACTGTTTCAGGTGGTAACGGTGACCAATACTTACGACCCAAAGCACCCGGCCTATTTTGATGAGGCAGACGTCCGCCAGGACTTGACCAGGATCTTCGATCTCTGCCATGGCTGCCGGCTTTGTTGGAATCTTTGTCCCTCGTTCGGCTCCCTGTTTGACATGATCGATGCCCGGGATGGGCAGGTCGATGCGCTGGCTCCAGCCGAGCAGGATCGGGTGGTGGCTGAATGCTATCAGTGCAAACTTTGCTATCTGAAATGCCCCTACGTGCCGCCTCACGAGTGGAATCTTGATTTCCCCCGTTTGATGATGCGGGCGGCGGTCGCCCGCCACACTAGGGACGGGGGGAACCTCACCGATCAAGCGCTTGCGCAAACTGACTTGATAGGGAGAGTCGCATCCGCGGTGGCGCCGCTAGCAAACGCCATGACCGGCACACCCGGGTCATTGCCACGTCAACTGATAGAGAAGACGGCCGGAATCGCCGCCCGGCGGGTGCTTCCGCTGTACTCGCGGGAGCGTTTCAGCTCCTGGTTCGAAAGGCGCGGTGGGTCAGCCACCAGCGCCGCCAATGGACGGGTGGCGATCTTTCAGACCTGCATGGTCGAATATCAAGAGCCCGGAATTGGCCAGGATGCGGTCAAGGTTTGCGAGCGCAACCAGATCCAGTGTGAAGTGCCGCATGGCACGGTGTGCTGTGGGATGCCCTGGCTGGACGCCGGTGACATGGAGGCCTTTCAGCGCCATGGGCAGAAAAACGTGTCCATGCTCTCGGCGCATGTGCGACAGGGCAAAGACGTGGTCGTGCTCCAGCCGACCTGCGGATACGTGCTCAAGGAGGAGTATCCCGCGTATGTCGGTGGCGAGGAGGCCCAGCTCGTCGCAGAACACACTTACGACCTGGCCGAGTACCTGATGAAGGTGCATCGGGAAGAAGGCAAGGGCCTGGATCTGAACTTCCCGGGCCCAGTGCCGGCGACAGTCGCCTGGCACGCTCCGTGTCATTTGCGCGCTCAGAATATGGGGTTCAAGAGTAGGGACCTCATGGCGCTGACCGGTGCGCAGGTGACCGTGATCGACCGCTGCGCGGGGATTGACGGGACCTGGGGGCTCCGAGCGAGTAACTACGAACTGGCCCGCAAGGTGGCCCAGCCCATGAAGGATGAGATCGAGCGGGCCAATGCGGAGGTGGTGGTTGGCGATTGCCATCTTGCCAACGGTGCCATCGTTGAGGAAACGGGGCGTCGCCCGGTGCACCCGATTCAATTCATGGCTCGGGCCTATGGGATCCCAGAGGAACCCAGGAAGTGAGCAGACGGCTGGGCCTGGAGGACATCCTCGATATTCGGGCCTATGAGCGGGAGCGTGAAGCTTTTCGCGACCGGATCATCGAGCTGAAAAAAGACCGTCGGGTGCAGGTGGGCCCCATCATTACGCTGGTCTTCGAAAATCGTGAGACGGTTCATTTTCAGATTCAAGAGATGGCCCGAGCCGAGAGCATGACGACCGATCGGCAGATCCAGGGTGAGCTCGACGCCTACAATCCGCTCATCCCCGAGCCAGGGGAGCTTTCCGCCACATTGTTCCTGGAGCTCAGGACCGAAGAGGAGCTGAGCGAATGGCTTCCGAAGCTCGGCGGCATCGAGCGATCCGTGGAGATTCGGATCGGAGCACTGCCTCCGGCCGTCGTCAAGGCGACCGCTGATCCGATCCATGCTGAGCAGTTGACTCGCGAAGACGTCACAGCTTCCGTTCATTACGTGCGGTTCGCGCTGACCCCAGAGCAGACCGCACGTTTTGCCGACGGACCGGTGAGTCTGGCGATCGTGCATCCCAGGTACCAGGCCGAGACGGAACTGTCTAATGCGACCAAGAGCTCTGTGCTGGCCGACCTGCGCGAGTAGCGCCCTTTTGCGGGCGACTGGGGCCGGTTAGGGGCGAAGGACCTGGACCTCGTATCGTTCGAACTCAGCGGTCCTTATCAAGTCGGCAACAAGCTGAAGCCGGGACCACCTACACCAGCTTGGGTGGACAGGAAGGGTCGTAGCCCAGCAGTTGGCTCACCGTCACTAGCTCAAAGCCTCGGCGGGTCAGCCCATCGATCACGGCTGGGATAGCCGCCGCGGTGGTTGGCGGCGACACGTGGTGGACGATGACCGCGCCATTGACGGCCTTTCCGAGATCTGTCGTGATGATCTGCCGGGTCGTGGTGCCCTCGATCCAATCACCTGAATCAAAGGTCCAATAGATCGAGCGGAAGCCTTCGTTCTCAACGAGGCTGAGGACTCGGTCATCCCGGGCTCCGAAAGGCGGTCGCCAGAGCGGAGCTATCGACTGACCGGTCGCGGCCTCGAGGGAGACGGTTGCGCGGCGCAGCTCGTCCCGCATCTGGCGGTCCGAAAGCTTCGTGAAGTCGGGATGGCTGTAGCTATGGTTCGCGATCTCATGGCCCTCAGCGGAGATCCGGGCAACGATCTTCGGGTAGCGATCGGCGAAAGCGCCGGTTACAAAGAAGGTCGCGCGAACTGCCCCGTCCCGAAGCCCGTCGAGCAGTTCGCTTACGGAGCCGGCCGCGGCCCCAGCATCAAAGGTCAAAGCGATCTGGGGAAAACTTGCGTCGCCTCGCACGACCTCGTTCCGTCGCCCCAACCGGAGAGTCCGATCTTGTGGTGGCGGACAGGATTCAGCCGGTTCAGCGCTCACGTCAGTGGTGTCCGTCGCGGTCGGAATACTGATGGAGGCAGGGGATGTTTCGATTGGAATAGGGTCTGCGCGTGATCTGGTCGCAGAGTCTGGGGGGGGAAGAGCGGAACCCCATGCATCCTCTGGTGTGTCGGGTGCAAAGGATAGGGGTCCGGTATCGGTAATCGCCGTTGAAAGCGCGGATGGGGGCAAACATGCGGCCACCAGCCACGCGACAAAGAGGAGTGGCGGGATGTCGAACCTGGGGTGAAGGCGCTTCGGCAGAGCTACCAATGAGTTGAACATGAATGATGACCGACAATACCAACAAACCTGGTGCGCGAGCGAGGTCTATGACTCGGTGGGGCTTTGTTTCGGACATCCATGGAAACCGGAAGGCGCTGGACCAGGTCGATCGCATCGGTGACGAGCGGGGCATCGAGGAATACATTTGTTTGGGCGACGTGGTCGGGCGGGCTGACCCGGAGGGCTGCGTAAAGTGGGTGGCCGACCGAACCAAGATGGCGCTAGTCGGCAATCGCGATCTGGACCACATTGACCGCCTGAGTCCACCCTTTCAGAAAATCGTTAACAATTGGTTGACGGAAGGACGGGTGTCGGACTTCGTGATCACGCACGGAGATCCGCGCGGCCACCGGATCTTCAGATCCGATGCCCAAAAAGATGCATTCCAAAAAGTCTCGCGGATGCTCGAAAAGGAAGCTGCCCGGCTGTGGTTCTTTGGGCACACCCACCATGCGCGCATTTGGAGATTAGCAAGGAAGGCCCAGCCGCACGCTGGGCCACCGCAGCCCGCCCATCTAGATCGGGGGCGCGGCCCCCGAACCCCCGAGGTCGGGCCGAAGGACCGAGATGACGAGGGACGGGTTGATTTGGTCCAGAATGGGGAGGGGCGAGTCGAACTGGTCCCGGGAGATCGGTACGTAGTAAATGTGGGGACTGCGGGTTGGCCGTTCCCAGGTAAAGGAGGGCCGTCCATCGTCCTGTACGACGATGTCGCGTCGTGGGTTGAGATCGTGCCCCTTTGAGCCCGGTGAGCGTACCGTCTCCGCGAGCCGCTATACTTTTCATAGTATCTAGCCAAATCTGACCATCAGGGTGACCTTCCGAATGATCTATTTCGACCACGCGGCGACCACGCCGCTCGATCCGTCAGTGCTCGATGCAATGGTGCCCTATTACCGGGATGTGTTCGGCAACCCCTCGAGTGCGTATGCGGGGGCTCGGGAGGCTCGCAAGGCCATCGATGCCGCCCGCGACCGGGTGGCGAGCATCCTCGGCTGCCACGGATCGGAGGTCATCTTCACGAGCGGAGGCAGCGAGAGCGATAACCTCGCGATCAAGGGTGTTGCCTTCGCTAATCCGGGCCGCCGCCATATTGTGACCACCTCCGTCGAGCACCATGCCGTCTTGAATACCTGCGAGTTCCTGGAACGGCATTTCGGCTACGAAGTGACCTTCCTTCCGGTCGACCAATGCGGAATGATCAGCCCGGACGACGTCCAGCGGGCGATTCGACCGGACACGGTCGTGGTCAGCATGATGCTGGCCAACAATGAAGTTGGCACCATTCAGCCTTTGGCTGAGGTGGCCAGGATTGCTGGCTCGCACGGGATCCCGATCCACACCGACGCGGTGCAAGGTGCCGCCAGCCTGGACCTCAACGTTGATAAGCTGGGAGTCGACCTGCTCTCGCTTTCGGCCCATAAATTCAATGGGCCGAAGGGCGTAGGAATCCTTTACGTCCGTCGCGGGACGGCGATGCTCCCCCAACAGCAGGGCGGCGGGCAGGAACGTGGCATGCGCGCAGGGACCGAAAACACCGCAGGAATCGTCGGGGCGGCAGTGGCCCTCGAGTTGGCAGCCAACCGTCGTGAGACCTATGTACGCCACTGTTCTGAGCTTCGCGACGTGCTGATCGCTGAAGTCTTGGAAAACGTGGAAGACGCCGTGTTGACTGGGCACCCGACCGAGCGGCTGGCGAACAACGCGAGCTTCGCTTTTGCTGGAGCGGACGGAGAAGCCCTCCTCATGGCGCTGGATGCCGAAGACATCGCGGCCTCAATTGGGAGCGCTTGCACCTCGGGAACCCTCGAGGTGTCACATGTGTTACGGGCGATGGGTCTCGATGACCTGTATGCGGGCGGCAGTCTGCGGCTGACCGTCGGGGCCGAGAATACCCGAGATCAAGTCGAAGAGCTGGTTGAGCTGTTGCCTAACGTGGTGGATCGCGCCCGGGCGGCGCGACGGATGACCTTGGTCTAGGTCCTCGCGGACAGCCCGAGCCCGGCTGGCTTGCACCAAGGGCGTTCGATCAGAACTCCTCTTACTCCAGGCTCAGGTTCGCGGAGCGCACCTACTCCGTCTGTTCCGTCTCGCCTATGAGTCCGACCGCCTGGCGGATCGCTTCGACGAAGCTCTCCTCCGGAATGGCGCCGCTAAACTCCAGACGGTCGTTGATGATCACCTTGGGCACGCCGTCCACACCGAAATAGCCAGCCATCTCGGGGAACTCATTCGCTTCGATCACGTCGGCGTGGACGTGTTCGAACTCCATCGCCATTTGGTGAGCCACACTGGCCACCTGGGGGCACCATGGTCAAGTGGGGGTGACAAACACCCGAATGTTGATGGGCGTCGTGATCGCGCCGATCGCTTCACGGGTGGCGGGTTCGAGCAGGGTCTCGCCCCGCGATATGAGCTGAATATCTTGCAATAGCGAACCGAATTCGCGCCCGACTGGGGCCCCCGAGAACCGAACCCGCCCGCCCTCCGGACCCAGGACCAGGACGGAAGGCACCCGCTCAACACCATAGCGTTGAGCCACTTCTGGTTCGCGTTCGAAATGATGAATCTCTAAAGAAAGCTTGTCCGAAAGCTCAACGAGTTCTTGCATCAGATTCTGGGTGTCGTCGCAGGTTTCGCAAACCGTTCGACCTGGAACAATCAGGCCAGATTGAGGGATGGTAAAGAGCAGGAGCCGCACCGGCTCTATGAGGCCGGCCAACAGCTTGGATATTTCCTCTCGATCCTGCGGGCTGAAGATGGCCATGTTTTGCTCCTCGGCGCGGGCACATTGCTCAAGGCATCGTACTCTATAGTCTTTTTCGTGGAGCAGGACTCTAATTCATTGCAACAGCCATCCGCACCGCAGCGGCGGCGGGCCGGACTGACCGGACGCATCCTGGTGACCGGCGCATTCATCTTGTTCCTGAGTCTCCTGCTGGGAGCAATGGGGCTCGTTTTGGTGAGGCGTGAAGCCGGTTCCTTTGCCGGTTTTGGCGTGAACACGGTCGGACGGCAGGCTGAGGTGCGCGCGCACCCGGCCCCGGAGTTTTCTCTCGCGACCCTGGAGGGGCAGCCCATCCGTTTGACGGATCTGCACGGCAAGACTGTGATCGTCAATTTCTGGGCGTCGTGGTGCCCTCCCTGCCAGGATGAGGCTCGGACGGTCGAAGCAGTGTGGCGGTCCAGAGTGGGTCAAGACGTCGTTTTCCTCGGAGTCAACCTCTGGGACGCGGAACCCGATGCCCGCCGTTTTGTAGACCGGTTTGGGGTCACCTATCCAACCCTGCTCGACGCGAATGGAAGGATGGCGATTGAGTACGGCGTGACTGGAATTCCGGAGACGTTCGGGATCACTGCCGATGGTGTTCTGCTTCGCCATTGGGTGGGCCCCATGACCTCAAATGAGCTGCAGGGCTTGATCGATGAGTTGAGGGCTTGATGCGAACCGCCCAGCGCAAACGGGCAGCCCGAGCCGTCTTGTTCGGCGGCGGGTTTTTGGCCATGCTCTTGACCGTAGTCGGAGTCGCCCGCTGGGAAGGCTTCGATTTGGTCACCTGGTGGGGCGATGCCAGGGCCGCTTCGGAAGCGCACGGCCCGGCCCCCGAGTTCCAGTTGGACACCTTCGCCGGGGAGCGAATTCAGCTGGCCGATTTTCGCGGGAAGCCCCTAGTGCTCAACTTTTGGGCATCCTGGTGCGTGCCCTGCCGGGCTGAAATGCCCTACTTCGAGAGAACCTTCGAGACCTACCGGGCGTGGGGCGTCACCTTTGTCGGGTTTGCCGTGGAGGATGATCCAGGCGCAGCGCGAGACTTTTTGCGGGAACTGGGCGTCACCTACCCAGCAGGCATCGATTATCGGAACGAGACTGCCGTGCGTTACCGGCTGACCGGCTTGCCGACGACGATCTTCATCGGAGCGGATGGAAACATCTTCCGAACGATCAATGGCCCGGTAACCGAGCAGGAGCTGATTGCCCTCCTGACCCGGCTGGTTGTCTAGCCCGAATCAAATCGGGCGGGCGCGGCGAGGGTTGTCGCGGGCGTTATGACCACTGACGTCAGCGACTCTAGCGTACCCCGGAGTCCGTCTCAGCGATGGCCCGTTTGGGTCGGAGTAATGGTGCGGGTAAGCAGGGGTGTTGCTGACGCTGACGGGCTCGGAGAGCGGGTCGGGTCCTCGCCATCACGCCCTCGACCACGCGCTGTGGGAGTCACGGTTGGCGAAACCGGGGAGACCACGGTTGAAGTGGGGCTGGCATCGCGGCTATGGCCGTCAGGCTGGTCCGTAGCGGTCGCAATGCGGGTGGCGGTCGTTGTGGTCGCCTGAATCGTGGGCGGTAAAGCCGGCGTAGGCGTCGGAGTATCGTCTTCTCCATCACCGGTGCCGACCACGGTAGCTCTTCGGATCGGCGTCGAGGATGGCGTAGAAGTCGCATCGTCCGGGTCTCGCCCGTTCCCGCCCCGAACGGTCGCCGTCGGTGAGAGGGTAGCGGCGGCGGTTGGTATGCTGGGCTCACGGGTGGCAGTAGGGGTCTGGCTGGTTCGCGAGGGCAGCGCAGTTGCTGTGGTGAGAGGCACGCTCGTTGCCTCTTCACCAAACCCGGGGATGGGTGTAACGGTTGACGAGGTTGTCGCGGACGGGGTGGCGACGGCCCGCGTGGGTGGTGTTCCCGCCGGTGTTGTGGTTGTGGTCGCGCCGCCGGCGTCCCAGGATGCTCTTTCTCCAGTGGTTGGAGTTGCTCGTAGGTCCGCAGCCGGACCGGTGGCTGGTCTGGATGTCGTGCTAGGAGTGACCGAGCGACGGGAGGACTCAAGTGGGTCAGTCCCGCCGGAATCGCCACCCCCCGAGCCCTTGGAATCGGTCGGCGATGACGTGCGAGGGGTAGGGTTGGTGGGAGCATTTGATGACGCGTTGGCTCGGCCTAGACCCTTTTGGGCTACGGCTTGGGCCATCACCACCGAGTCCCTGGCGTTGGGCGGTGCGTTTTCCGCAATTCGGGCCAGGACTTGCTGTTGCTGCTGCAGATTTGACTGGAGTCGCTCGATGACCCGTCCTGCGGTATTGTCCGGGAGGACGGGAAGGCTGTTGGAGGCTTCAGCCATTACATCAGCGTATGACTGGGCGGCGGCCTGCAAAGCGGCCTCGTTATTGGTGGCGGCCGAGCGATCGATCTCGGCTAGACGGTGTTCCGCAATGTCCAGTCGTACTTCGAACCTGCTTTGTTCGTCACGGGCCGTGGCAAGCCTGACCTGCTCCACGGCAAGCTTCACTCCGTAGAAGGGTTCTCCTGGAAGCGCTTGCTCCGATGCGTAGACTGCCCCCGAGCTGGTGACCAGGGCGACCGCGACCAGGACCGAAGCGAGCCCTGGAGCGCCCAGGCGCAGCGAGAGGGCGGGGGCAAGCAGCCGTCCGAGCCAATGCCGCCGGGCGGGGGCAAGCAGCCGTCCGAGCCAATGCCGCCAGGCGATCTCAGCGGGAATCTCGTGCAACTTTTCGATGAATGCCTGCCGGGCAGCCAGCCTGCGGGCTGGATCGGGCACGACTTCGAACCGAGTGATGTGGGTGGCGAGATCAAGCAAGGGGGCGAGCTCACCTCGGAGTTCGGGATGCCGAGTCATCACCTCGTCAAGCGTTGCGGTTCCAGAACGGATTTCTTCCAGGCTCTGATCGAGGATCTCTGCGAAGGAATCGGAAGCCGGCATTAGGCTTCCTCTCGTTCTAGGATCCGCCGGAGCTCGGCTAATGCTCGGTGCTGAATGACCCGGACGGCACCTTCGGACTTACCGATGCTATTGGCGATGTCCCGGTGAGCGAGATTTTCGAGAAAGCGCAGGGTGATTACCTGCTGGTGTTCGGGACGGAGCCGGACCACCGCGGAGCGAATGCACTCCTGGTCGAATCGCATTTCCGTTCGCCGTTCGGGATTTGTATCACCCGATTCTTCCTTGGTGTCCTCGTCCAGTTGCGCCGTCACCCGGTTTCGGCGGTAGAAGCTCATGACCAAGTTGTGGGCAATGGTGAAGAGCCAAGCGACGAATGGGCTGCCCGTGATGTGGTAGCGGCCGATCGCCCGCCAGGCTTGGAGAAAGACCACTTGAGTGATGTCCTCGGCGTCTTCTGTACTAGGGACGCGATATAGCACGTGTCTATAGACCCGGTCGTAGTAGAGGTCGTAGAGTTGCGTGAAGGCAAACTTATCCCCGCCGATTGCCTGGGTGACCAGCGAATCTTCGTTTTCTTGAGTCGTGGGGTCAGTCACCTGGGGCTGGTTGGAGGAACGTTGTTCATGGGAGTTTGTTACAGGGTGGCAAGAATCCGCCGCATACAATTCCCCGGCGCCCCGGGAAGGGCGCTAGGCAGAGGCGCCGAGCGGCCACGTGCGGGAGCTAGACGCTAGGCAGATAGTATCTGGCGGGAAGGCGAAAAAGTTGCGTAAATGACTTTTTTCACCTCGACTCCCGCTAAGGCCTCGCGTATTCGTCCTCTGGGTCCTGACCTGAGCGAAGCACTCAGAGCAATAGACGGGACGGTCCTCGCGAGGCTGGAAAGGCACGCGAGCTTCCTTGCCGCAGGTGCTACAGGTCGCGGTATACATTTCGCGCTCGCCACCGGGCCAGCCGCCCGCACCTGAATACGCCCCGGAGGCTTGAGCCGAACGTCGCGCAGATCGGCAGTCGGGGCAGCGACCTGGCTCGTTAACAAGGCCGCGGGACGCGTAGAATTCTTGCTCGCCGCCGGTCCATGCAAACGTTTGCCCGCAATCGCGACACGTCAGGGTCTTGTCGGCGTAGCTCACGCTGACTCCTCAAGCATAGTCTTGGTCGATTCCGTAACGCGAGTCTAGCGGACCCTAGACGCTCCGTAGCTGGGGGAGAGCTAGCGCCCGAGTGCGCGAATAGGCGGACCGAACCAGCGCGTGTATCATATCAAACTGCATCTGGGCGTGACTTACAGACCGCAAGATGCTCTCAGCTGCCGACTGGCCCGCTGTGGGTCATCAAACGCAGTGTCCGGGCGCTGGCTGTTAACATCGTTTGCGGCAGTTGGAGGAATACACATGGCAGTCACCGCGGAGCAGGTCCTCGATGCCTTGCGGGTGGTGAATGACCCCGACCTGCATCGAGATATTGTGGCCCTGGGATTCGTGCAGCAGTTGGCTATTGAAGGGCCGCGGGTCAAATTTGACATCGTGCTCACGACGCCGGCCTGTCCGGTGAAGGGCGAGCTCCACGATCAGGCCCGGTCCGCGGTGCTCGGCATCCCCGGAGTTGAGGACGTCGCAATCAACATGACCTTCAATGTCGCATCGAGCCGGAAGCCTCAAACTGAGAAGCTGATCCCCCAGGTTCGGAACGTCGTCGCGGTGGCCAGCGGCAAGGGCGGCGTTGGGAAATCGACGGTCTCAACTAACCTGGCCGTGGCTCTGGCCGCCACCGGAGCGAAAGTTGGCCTGTTCGACGCGGACATCTACGGGCCGAATATTCCCCTCATGATGGGCGTCACCGATAGGCCGGAGATGCAGGGTACCGAAGAAAACAAGATCGTGCCCATCGAGCGCTTCGGCATCAAATTGATGTCGATCGGTTTTTTTGTGGGCGATGACGACAATCCGGTGATCTGGCGAGGCCCGATGGTTCATGGAGCGATCAACCAGTTCCTTCGAGACGTCGAGTGGGGCGAGCTCGATTACCTCGTAGTTGACCTGCCACCGGGGACAGGCGATGCCCCTCTCTCCCTTTCTCAACTGGTGCCCATTGCTGGCGTAGTAATCGTCACGACCCCGCAAGACGTAGCGCTGCAAGATGTGGTGAAGGGCGTCGCCATGTTTGAGAAGCTCGACGTGCCCATTGTCGGCGTGATCGAGAACATGAGCTACTTCGTCTGTCCCCAATGCGGGGAGACAACCGAGATCTTCGGCCACGGTGGCGGAGAGCGGATCAGCGCGAAATATGACATCCCGTTGTTAGGACGGATCCCGTTGGACATCAACATTCGCCTGGGTGGGGACGAAGGAAATCCGATCGTGCGCTCGGCGCCGGACGGGGCCTTGGCGAAAGCATTCGTGGTGACCGCCGAACAGACCGCGGCCCGAATCAGCACGCTCGCTCTGCAGCGCGACGAAGAAAAGCGGAAAGACAACGCGGTGCCAATTCAGCTCTTCTCCAAGTCCCCGACGAAGGCCTGACTCAGCGCTGTCCGGTCATTCAGAGGAGCCTGGCCACGAAGAATCTCCCGGGAGTTCAACCACAGGTCGTCAGATTTGACCCACGGAGATCCTTCACTGACGCTCAGCATGACATGACAGTCCGGTCCGCTTGAGTTTCGTAGTCGTTGATGCCCGCCCGCTGATCCACGGTCTCTACCTCCTCGGACTCATAGCGGTCGCCGCGACCGACCTGCGGTGGCGCTCAGTTTTCCGGGTGATGAGCTTCATCATGATTACAGCGGTGCTGATGACTGCCGGGCTCTTTTTCGGGGAATGGGAGGCCTCGACGGGGGGGTCCGTTTTTGGGGCGGGGGTCTTCGGCCTGCTTTACGGAATTGGAAGGCTGCTCTACGGCAGTCGAGAGCCACTCGGGTCGGGTGACATCGTCGTCGCAGGGCTCGTGGGTGCGATGGTGGGCTTCCCCCGGGTTATCCTTGCCTTGCTGATGGGCGTGCTCCTCAACGGAGCCCTGGGACTCTGTGCGCTACTAGCGGGGCGAGGGCGCGCTTCCCATATCGCGTACAGCCCGGGTCTCTGTCTGGGTGGCGCGATCGCCCTGCTAGCCTGAGTCTCGGAGCCGCCCGGGAATGACAGCGTCGTGAACCGCCCGATCTCCGTCTACTTGCTCACTGGGGAGTTCCCACCGGCGGTCGGTGGGATCGCCGATTACACGGCGCTTCTGGCCGAACAGCTCCAGTCGATGGGTGCCAGAGTGCAGGTCGTTGCCATGGCGGAAGGACGCTCGACGGTAGTGAGCTCGAGCAGTGCTGGCGATTCTGTGGGTGAGACCGCTGGCGTCCCTGTGCGGTACGTTCGCGACTGGGGCCCGGGGACCCTGTTCCGTCTGGCCAGAGATCTGCGGCGGGAAGCCGCGGACATCGTTCATCTGCAATATCAGGCGGCAGGGTTTTTCCGTAGCCCGCTCATTAGCTTGCTGCCCTGGCTGCTCCGAACGGCTGGTGTCAGGGCCAGATTCGTGACAACTTTTCATGACCTACGGGTTCCTTTCTTGTTTCCCAAGGCCGGTCCCCTGCGGCGCCTGGCGGTTAGTGCGATATGGCATTCCAGCCGAGGAGTGGTCTGCACCGACCCGGCCGATATCCTGGCGATGGCTCGGAAGGGCCCGAGCGCCTGGATTCCCATCGGGCCAAATATCGTGCCTGACGGCCGGGGATCACGGTCGGAGGCTCGGGCTCGATGGGGACTGAGCGACGACGCGACGGTGATCGGCTTCTTCGGCTTTATCAATGCGAGTAAAGGCGTCGACGATCTCTTGGACGCGACGGCCCGGCTCGTGGACGAGGGATGGGGACACCTGCATCTCCTTTTTGTGGGGGATGAGGTGGGTGCTAGTGATCCGACCAACCTCCGGACGCTCGCGGCCATCCGAGCCAAAATCGAGGGGCTCGGGCTGGCGAACAGGATCACCTGGACCGGTGCCCTGGCAAACGCCGACGTCTCGCAGGCGCTTGAAGGCGCGGATCTGGCCGTGCTTCCCTATGTTGATGGCGCGTCGCTGCGACGGGGCAGCCTCATGGCCTGCCTGGCCCACGGTCTCCCGATCGTGACCACCTGGCCGCACTCACAGCCGGACCTTCCCGATCGGTTCACGGTTCCTCCATTTGATGAAGGCGAGCGCTTTCGTCTGTCCGATGGGGCGGTGGCGTTTGCGGAGCCGGGCAATGCTGCCAGCCTTGCTGCTGTGATGGCCACGCTCCTGGACAACCCTGCTCGACGGGAGGAGCTTAGCTGCGGGGGCAGAGCGTTAGCGGAGCGGTTCAACTGGCCGGCCATAGGCGCCGCCACCCTCCGTTTTTACGAACGGGTGCTGGGGTCCTAACGAGTGAGGCGGATTCTAGCGACGACTCGCAGTTGAGTATGTGGCCCGCGGTAAATCAGCACCGACTCCTGGCGATAGGGGTGGGCGGGGCGAGCGTCCTGGGTGGGGCAATCGGGATGAGCGCCGTGGCTATTTCACCACTGGTCCCGATTGGTGCGTTCCTCGGTCTTGGTGGGTTCGCCACGATCTTTCGTGCGCCGCTGAGTGGCGTGCTTCTCTTCGTGATCACCGCCTGCCTTCTTCCTTTCGCCGTCATTCCGGTTCGGATCGGCGTGGCCCTCACGGTCATCGATGTAGCGCTGAGCTTGGTTTTGGTCGTCTGGGTGCTCCGGATCATGCGCGGTCGCAAAGGATTGGTGACCACGCCGATCGACGGTTGGCTGGGCATGCTGATTGGGTTCGCGCTTGTCTCTTTCGTGCTGGGATCGGGGTACGCCGCCATTGCCGGTGAGCAGTTCCGCCTGTTCCTGAAGCTGCTCAACAGCATGCTGTTTTTCTACGGGGTCACCCAGGTGGTGGAAACCAAGGGTAATTTGCTCAAAGTGCTTCGGGTGCTGCTGGTGGCAGGGGGACTAGCGGCGACCATCGCGATTGTGCTTTATGCCTTGCCCCGTGAGTTGGGGGTGAGAGCGCTGTCCGCGCTTCGTCCGCTCGGCTATCCGATCGGAGAGCAGGTCATTCGCGTAATCGCGGGGACATCCACGGTGCGGGCGACCGGCACGTCAATCGATCCGAACGTGCTCGGGGGCCTGCTAATGCTGGTGGGCGTGCTTGGCTCGGCGTCTCTGCTGGCTGGGAAACCGCTCCTGCGTCGGCCGCTACTGACCGCGATCATGCTCGCCGTGGTGGCCGGCGTCGTGTTGAGCTACTCCCGCAGCTCCTGGATCGGGTTCGCTGCTGGCGTGGGCTTCATCGCCGGGTTTAAGGATCGTCGCGCATGGTGGCTCATCGGCATCGCGATCGGGGCGGTGCTGGTCCTTCCCCAGGGTCAGGTGCTGCTGGACCGCTTCACTTCGGGGGTCGAGGTAAAGGATCAGGCTGCCGCAATGCGGTTGGGGGAATACAAAGACGCGCTCACTTTGATCAGCCAATACCCATTCCTGGGAGTGGGCTTTGGAGAGGCCCCGACGATTGAGCTGTACGTAGCCGTTTCCAGTATCTATTTGCTGATTGCAGAGGAAATGGGGCTCGTCGGTTTGACGATTTTCATCGCGAGTGTGGGGCTGGCCCTGGTGCATTCGTTTCGGGGCAAGGGCAATGAAGCGAGCGAGCTGGCAGTGGCGGTAACCGGGCTTCAGGGAGCCCTGATCGCGGCCCTGGTCGCTGGGCTGTTCGACCACTATTTCTTCAACATCCGGTTCCCTCACATGGTGGGGCTCTTCTGGCTGCTGGTGGGGTTGTTAGTTGTGGCCACCCGCTTCTCGAAGGCGGAAGCGAAGCAAGCCGGCGTAGAGCAAAGGGTGTAAAAAAGTCACGTTCCTTCGCATCTAGCCGCTTTCGATGCCATACTGTGGGGTTCACTCGGGATTCCCGAGTTTTTGATCATCGGTGCTGGACTGGAGTGACTCGTCGATGCTGGTACGCTTTTGGGGAACGAGAGGTTCGGTTCCGACCCCTGGCCCGGCCACCGTCCGTTTTGGCGGCAATACTGCCTGCGTTGAGGTTCGGTCCGGAGACAGCCTGGCAATACTTGATTGCGGAACTGGGGCGCGCGGGCTGGGAGAAAAGCTCGCTAGCGAGCAGCCGAGCCTCAAGACGCAGATGTTCTTGAGCCACGTTCACTGGGACCACATCCAGGGGTTTCCGTTCTTCTTGCCCGTCTTCCAGCCGAATGCCGACCTAGAGATTACGGCGCGGCCGGGATGGAGGTGGGCCTGGAGGAATCCCTGTCCGGCCAGATGCAATACACCTATTTTCCCGTCCGCCTGGGCGATCTTCGCTCGCGGATCTCCTTCCACGAGGTGGGAGAGGACACCTTTCAAGCGGGCAAGTTCCAGGTTGCCACCCAATACCTGAACCACACCTGCCCGGCGGTTGGCTACCGGTTAACCGTCGGCGGAGTCTCCGTCGCTTATCTCAGTGACCACGAGCCGTTCTGGCCCCACGATTCCAAGCTCGGCCGAGAAGATCTCCTCCACCATCCAGCGGATCGTCGTCACATTGCGTTCGCGGAAGGCGTCGATCTGCTGATTCACGATGCGCAATATACCGATGAGGAGTATCCTGGCCGGCGAGGTTGGGACCACAGCACGGTTGAGTACGCGGTGGACGTCGCTGCCGCGGCGGGGGCGAAGCGTCTGGCCCTGTTTCACCACGACCCGGGTCGGAGTGACGACGCGGTCGATGAGCTGGTAAGCAGCGCGAGACGATACGCTGAGGCCACGCACGCCAATGTCGACATTTTTGGCGCCTCCGAAGGAAAGGCGATTGAGATGGCCGAGCACGATGCCGGGCCGACTTCTTTGAGGCCTCTGGTTATCGCCACGCCATCCGCTCCAGCCCGAATCCTCCTGCTCGGCAATGAAGAGCGGCGTCGCCAGCTTCGGGGGGCTCTGACCCCTGATGCGTACCGAATGAACGAAGCGGACCTTACGGAGGATGGTCACGACTGGGCGGCACTCGATCCCGACCTGGCGGTCATCGCCGTTGCGACAGTAGAGGATGCCACCATTCTGCTCAGACGCTTGACCAGGAGCCTTCCCGACCGGCCGCTAGTAGTCGTGATCGATGAGGTCGAAAACCAGCTCGCCCTGCGGCACCTGGGCGAGATCGCCTCGGATGTCATCGGCGTCCCATTTTTTGCCCCGAACCTTAGAGCGCGGGTCCGGGCGTGCCTGGCGCGCAGCCCAGGAAACGGCCGCCTGGAGTTGACGAATGCCCGACAGTCGCTCGATACGCTGGCCGGGGTTAGCGTGGTGCCCCCTGACGAGCTGCCGGCCATGCTTCAGACTGGGGCAGCATGTGGGTTTAGGCCCGGCGAAGTACTCTTCCAGCAGGGCGAGACCGGGTCTGGGGTCTACTTCATTCGGCGAGGTCTGGCTCGGGTAGTTGTAGTGGCGCCCGATGGGGGCGAAGTCACTGTCGGATATGCCGGTCCCGGCGAGATCCTCGGCGAGATGTCAGCCCTGGATGGATCGCTTCGCTCCGCGACCGTGGTTGCGATCGAACCGGTCGAGGCGAGCTACATCACTCAGGAGGCTTTCCGGGAGGCGATTGGTCGGGCTCCGGAGGCTTCGCTCCGCGTGCTGCAGCTGCTGGTGCGACGGCTCCGTGCCCTGGACAAACGGATGGGCGAATCCAGCCTGAGCCATGCATTGCCATCCGGCGGCACCGACAAAGATCTGGACCTGGAAAGTAAATTGAAGCAACTGCAGTCGCGTATCGATGAGCTTGGCCTCACTCGAGAGAACCTCGCATGGGACTTGCCTGAGAAAGGCGGGGTTAGAACCCCGTGATGCGAGCGATGAGGCTCCGCACTTCGGGCAGCCGAGCCGTCGACAGCGCCTCGTCGGCCACCTGATCCGCGGTTAGCCTTCCCAACCGCTCTTCTGCCAGGTCCAGGAACTTTTCCCGAACGGCGGAGTCGGCCATGGGATTACCGGGGGTTCCAGTGGCAGCCGTGACAATTTCCGTCCAGGATTGACCGGAGCGAGCGGTCAGCGTTACTCGCGCGGCGCTAGTCGGCAGATTGGGATCGATTTCGGCTTGCACCAGGGACCGCAGAGCGACAACGTCCGCTCGGCCGACCGCATCATCACTGAATTGCCGGAGCCGAGCCGTTCCGTCCAAATAGCCGACCGCGGCGCAGTGGTAAATGCTGAATTTCCCTTCGAGCCCGGTGGTGGGTTCCCGCTTTCCGGTGAGCTCCAGGACATAGGGATTGACCCAGCAATGGATCGAAGCCACTTCTGAGGCCGGGAGGGCGGCGGAGCGGGCCAAGGCCGCGACGGCATCGATAGTTGGGTGGGTGACCACGCCGCAGGCATACGGTTTGAAGCCGTCGTTAAGGAGCTCCCAGGTGGTGCCTAGTCCGGCCAAAGCGCGATCGACGTCGCTTTTCTGGGAGAGGACCGACCAGTAACCACGCACTCCTTCCAGGCCGGCGGCTGCGCTCACCCAGTCGCGCTTGGCCAGCAGGGCGCTCAGAACGCCGTTCGCGGCCGCTTTGCCGGCGTGAAGAGACTTGGTCATTGAGCCGAACATCTCGCGCAGCCCAGCCGCCTGGGCGGCCGCCGCCGAGAGGGCATTGATCATTTGGTTGGAATCAAGACCAAGCAGACGTCCAGCCGCCGCCGCCGCGCCCAGCGTCCCGGCCGTTCCAGTGACGTGGAAGCCCTGGTCATAATGCTCGGGATGAACGGCCAGGGCGACCCGAGCAGCCACGTCGAAACCGATCGAATGCGCAGCCATCAACGCCCGACCGCTCACCCCCATCCATTGTCCGACCGCCAGGGCGGCCGACATCACCGGTCCGGTGCCGTGCAGAATCGTGGGGTCGTGCGTGTCATCAAAATCGAGGACGTGGGAGGCCACCCCATTTACCAGCGCTGCGTTCGTGAGGGAGGTCATACCGCCCCCCAGAAGTGAGGCCTGGGCATTACCGCCGAGGTCAAGGGCGAGGCTGCGGATGATCTCAACCGTTGGTTCTTCCCAGGCAGCGAGGGTTACCCCGAGATAATCGAGAAAGCAGCGCTCGCTGGCGTGCAGCACGTCGGTCGGAATGGCATCGGTCTCGAATTCGGAAGCGAACTTCGCCAGAGTCAGGGTTGCACCCATCGGTACTCCAATGCGCTTTTTTCGCGAGGCATCGGGGGTCAGGTCCTGGTGGACGGCGGCAGCATGCCGTTCTTGCCTGAGATTTTAGTCGTGTAAGGAGGTGTTCCTGGCCGGGCTGAGGGCGGCGGCAGCTAAGTCGACATAAACGCTGGAAAGGAATTCTTGAACCACCCTAGCGGTCGCTCCCCAGATTTGGTGCCTGCCGTGTTCGTAGAACTGGACCGGGCGGGCTTGGCCCCGCAGCTCCCAGATCTCTTCGTGGAAGGCCGCCGGGTCCTGCAGCGCACGCAACGGGATTTCGACGATCTCGGCGACCTCCGAAGGGTTCGGCGTGAAGCTAGGGCGATAGGTCAGGGTTCCCACGTGGGGGGTGATCATGAAATTGCTCGCGGCAACGTGGACCTCGGAGAGACTGCCCAGGAGCTGAACGTCGCAAGCAGGCACGCCGACTTCCTCCTGGGCCTCCCGGAGCGCGGTAGCGGCCAAATCCGCATCTGATGGGTCGCGCGCGCCTCCCGGGAGCGACATCTGGCCCCCGTGCTCGCGGAGCGCCTCGCTGCGTCGAGTAAAGACGATGTGGGGCTCGCCGCCGTGTGGGTAGACGAGCACCAGGACGGCGGCGATCCTCGGAGGGGGATCCAGTTCAACTGGGTGCATAACCAGGCCAAGTATACGAGAGGGGCGTTGTGGGCCAAGATTCCTCGCTTAGGGTTACACCCCTGGGGCAGGGCGAGGAAGCGTTTTACGACCGCTCTTTGTAGTATCTTGGCTTTCCAGAAGAAACTGGGGATTTCCCCAGTTTCTGTGGGACGGCTCGCGCTTCAGAGTGCAGGCTTAGAATTCGGTATCACGGGCAGAACGAATCGGGGAGCGAAGAATGACGGATATGTTGGTGGTTTATGGAACGGATTGGTGTGGCGACTGCGCCCGCGCACGAAGCCTGCTCGACGAGCGAGGCACGCCTTATCAGTGGATCAATGTGGAGCAAGATCCGAAGGCAGCCGTGCTAGTGCGTGAGCTAAACCGAGGGAATCAGTCGGTACCCACGATCGTTTTTCCTGACGGAGCCGTGCTCATCGAGCCCTCTGATCGGGATTTAGAAGCGCAGTTGGCTCGAGTGGGCCTTTAGGCCTTCAATTCGTGGATGTCAGCTCGTCCTGCACTACCCTCGCCAGGGCGTCGATCAGGAGAGGCGAGGTGTTCAAGCTCCCGGGCCGGAATAGCTTCATCCCGACTTCGGCAGCCTGGGCTTGGGCGGCGACGTCGATGTCGTACAAGACTTCGAGGTGGTCGGCCAGGAATTGGATCGGCGCCACGATAACGGCTCGGTGGCCGTCTTCCTTCAACTGGGGAAGCAGATCAAGTAGATCCGGTTTCAGCCACTCTTCACGGGTGTGACCGGCACTCTGGTAAGCGAAGGCCCAGCGCTCTCGAGGCAAAAGGCAACGCTCGGCGACCGCCCCCGCCGTCGCCTGCAACGCAGCGATGTAGTCGGGCTCGTGGTCGGCCACTGATCGAGGAAGGCTGTGCGCGGTGAAGATAATCGGCGGAGGGGTCTGGCCTTGAGACTGCACCAGGCTCATCGTCCCGCTGAGGTGCTCGGCCAGGGCCTCGATAAACGGCGGGAGATGGTGCCAGGACCGCGCGACCCGCACCGTCTTTTCGAGACTGAGATCCGCTTCGGCCCGCGCGACCGCGTCGAGGTAGCCTCGCATGATTCCCACCGAGAACTGCGGTGAGAGCACGACTCCGACGATGGTGGTTGCTCCGGCATCGCGGAGCTCGGCCAGCCCGCTGGCGATGGTGGGAGCCGAGTGGCGCATGCCGACCCGGACGTGGAAGTCGCCTGGGCCGTACTGTTGGTTGAGGCGCTCGTCGAGTTTCGCGGCCTGGTCAAGAGTGATTTCGATCAACGGTGAGCCTCCCACCTGGGCAAATCGGCGGCGAAACTCGGCGATCAGGTCCTCGGGGACTTCACGGCCGCCGCGGACGCTGGAAAGGTAGGCTGGCACTTCATCGAGGTTCTTCGCGGTCCCGAAGGTCATGAGCAGGACGCCCACCGTTTGGGGCATCGAACTAGGTCCGCGCCCGGGGGGACTGGGAGGCCGGGGTAAAAACGGAGGTGGATGAGCCGGGCACTTCGGCGCTCTCTGCTAAGGTCTCGCCCCGATGGGCTGACTATGGACGAAGTCCACCAGCCGGGCGAGGCTGTCGGGCGGCGTTTCCGGCATGACCCCATGGCCCAGGTTGAAAACGTGGCCCGGCCTGCCGGCTGCTCTGCGCAGGACATCGGCTGCACCGTCCGCGACAATTTCAAAGGGCGCGAGCAGCATGGTCGGATCTAGATTCCCCTGGATGCCTTTCTCGGTGCCGATCCGTTCCCAGGCAACATCTAGGGGCACGCGCCAATCTACTGAAACCATGTCGCTGCCGGCTGCGGCGATCTGTTCGAGCATCCCCCCGATTCCAGTACCGAAGTGAAGGGTCGGGATCCCCAGCGGGCGAAGCTCGTCAAAGATTCGCTTACTGTGCGGCAGCACGTATTCCTCGTAGTGATTCGGAGCCAGAGCGCCGATCCAGCTGTCAAACAGCTGAAGCACCTGAGCGCCGGCCGCGACCTGTCCCCGCAGATATCTGATGATTACTTCGGTCAATGTGCCCATGAGCTGGTGCCAGACCGCTGGCTCGCTGAACATCAAAGCCTTGGCCCGGGCGTAGTCCCGGGAGGGGCGGCCCTCCACCAGATAACAGGCCAACGTGAACGGAGCGCCGGAAAATCCGACTAGGGCGGCCCGTCCACCGAGTCGCTGCTTGGTCAGCCGGATGGCCTCAAAGACGTAGGGAGTGGCTTCTTCAGCATCCACGACGCGGAGCCGAGTGACGTCCGCGGCGGACCTCACCGGGTTGTGGATGATCGGCCCGACTTCGGGCTCGATCATGAAATCGACGCCCATCGCCTCCATGGGAAGCATGATGTCGGCGAACATTACCGCCGCATCGACCCCAAATGCGTTGATCGGCATCTCGGTGACCTGGGCGCAAAGCTCAGGAGTTTTGGCCAGGGTCAAGATGTCGTACCGCTGTCGCAGCTCGCGGTACTCGGCGAGGCACCGGCCGGCCTGCCGCATGAACCAAACCGGCGTGACGTCCACCGGGGCGTGGCGGCAAGCGGCCAGCATCCGCTCCTCCCCGGTCATGGCAGGGCTATTCACGCTTCATTACCTCCGCGAGCTTGAATGGCGTTGGATGGAGAGAGGCATCGTCGCAGGACGGCGTCGACCGTTCGGCCGGGGTGACCAGTTAGAATACTCAAGATAGCAGAAAAACTCGCGAACGAAAGCTCCGCTTGGAGTGGGCCATGCGCAGAACCGAAGAACCCTTTCAGCGGATCAACGTCGACGATGCCAAACGACTGATCGACGAAGGTCAGGTCAAAGTGATCGATGTCCGTCAGCCCGATGAATGGGTGGCCGGCCATATCCCACAAGCGGAGCATGTTCCGCTGGATGGGATCGTGAATCAGCCGTTGACGACCCTCACCGGGGATAAGGAAAGCGCCTACCTGTTTGTTTGCGCAGTCGGTGGGCGCAGTGCGATTGCCTGCGAGGTGGCAGCGGCGATGGGATTCACCGAGCTCTACAACCTGGAAGGCGGAACCACGGCCTGGATCAAGAGTGGGTTGCCGGTCAATACCGGCACCTAGTCGGTCGGCGGCGAAATAGAGTCTGTTGCTCCGAGCAGGTCGGACTTGTGGAGCGACTCTGACTGGGAGATAGGACAGGACGCCCTGAGTCGACATCCCGTCGTGAGCCTTTGTGCAATTAATTCGGGCATCTGTTAGAATTCGGGAGCCTACTTTCCCAGGGTAGGCCCCCCAACCACAAACCTCATTTGACTTGTCTTGCGTGACGGCCCTTGCCGTCCCAGATGATCCCGCGAGTAAGAGAAGCGGCCTGATTAGAGCCCTCTAGTTGTGTATCCGCCCCCAACGGATCGGTACTGGACTCGGCCATAAGGAGTTATTCTTCGGTGTACCTCAGCGAACTCGAACAAAAAAGCCCCGAAGAGCTTCAAGAAATGGCCCGCGATCTGGGCCTGAACGGGGCCAACGCCCTCCGCAAAGATGATCTCGTCATGCGGCTGATTCAGGCCCAAACCGAGAAGCAGGGGAACATTTTTAGCGGCGGGGTCCTGGATATCTTGGAAGATGGCTACGGCTTCCTGCGCGGGCCACGTTTCCTACCGGGGCCCAATGACACCTACGTTTCCCAGACTCAAGTCCGTCGGTTCGGGCTGCGAACCGGTGACATGGTCACCGGACAGATTCGGCCGCCGAAGGACTCGGAGAAGTACCCATCGTTGTTGCGGGTCGAGGCAGTCGATGGACTAGATCCCGAAGCAGCCAAGCGACGGCCCCATTTTGAAAATTTGACACCAATCTTCCCCGACGAAATGATCGACACCGAAACGACCCCGGATAACCTGACCGGGCGACTCATCAAACTCGTGGCCCCGATTGGACGTGGTTCACGAGGGATGGTGGTGTCGCCGCCGAAGGCCGGGAAAACCACCGTGCTCAAGGATATCGCCAACGCCATCACGACGAATCACCCCGACATTCACCTGATGGTTGCCCTTATCGGCGAGCGGCCTGAAGAAGTGACCGACATGAAGCGGTCGGTCAAGGCTGAGGTTGCTGCATCCACCTTCGATGAGCCGGTGGAAGACCATACGGCGGTGGCGGAAATGGCGCTCAATCGGGCCAAGCGTCTGGTCGAATGTGGACGAGACGTCGTGATCCTGCTGGATAGCATCACCCGACTTACCCGTGCCTACAATCTTGATCTACCTCCCAGTGGCCGCACTCTGTCGGGCGGCATTGATCCGGTTGCGCTTTATCCGCCCAAGCGATTCTTCGGGGCCGCTCGCAACGTCGAGGACGGCGGCAGTCTCACCGTGATTGCAACTTGCCTCATCGACACCGGCAGCCGGATGGACGATGTGATCTACGAGGAATTCAAAGGCACCGGCAACCTGGAGCTGCACCTGGATCGCAAACTATCGGATCGGCGCATCTTTCCGTCGATAGATGTCTTGCGGAGCGGTACCCGCCGGGAGGAGCTTCTGTTCGACGAGACGACGCTGAAGCAGGTATGGCTGATGCGCCGCATGCTGGCTCAGATCGGTTCATCTGATAGTATCGAGCTCGTGCTCAACCGCCTGGTGAAAACCAAGAGTAACCAGGAGTTCCTCACAACACTCAGCAAGGTTGAGATGTAGGGAGGGGGACGGCCCCTCCCCTGGTCCCTCCCCCTGCGCGGCCTGCGCGGGGCGGGGGACTTTTTTCCCGGGGTTTCACCCCGCAGCCCCGGAAAGGAGACGCCGTACCTCCGGGAAGAGGTTAGTCGAGGACCGTGACCTTCCTGGTCTGAACGCCGAACCGGACGGCCGAGCCCAGGTCTGGGTAGAAGATCTCCACGTGGGCTCCCCTAATCGCGCTTCCTGTGTCCTCCGCGACGAAAGTGTCTTCGAAGCCCTCGATCCGGACGCTGGATCCCAACGGAACCACCGACGGATCCACGGCGATGACGCCCCATCGAACCAGCGTGCCCGAGCGGGTCGTGGCGTTTGTGGCTCCTCCACCCGGCGCATAGGCGGTGATCTTGGCAGCGAAGCTTCGCCCCGGTTCGCTCTCTGACTCTTGTTCGGGATCGACTGGCGCCAATGAAGCCGGGGCCAAACGAGCCGGTGCCGATGCAGTCACCTGGGGCCGGGGTGCGGGCGGCTGGGCGCCCGGTAGTACCAGGTCGGAGCCGATCACGATGTGGTTGGGATCGGCGATGTCGTTCCATTGCAGGATCGCCGCCACGTCGACAGCGTTTCGCGCGGCGATACCAGTAACCGTGTCGCCCAACTGGACCGTGTACGCCAAGCCCGATACCGGGAGTATGGAGAGAATCTGGCCCGGCTTGATCAGATCGGCACTCGTCAGGTGGTTTGCACGCACGACGGTGTCAATATCGATCCCGAAGCGCGCGGCGATGCTGCTGACCGTATCGTCCGGGAGGACTTCATACGGGGCCGCAGTCAACAGCGGGTCGGCCCCGGCCGACCCGGCAAGGATCAGCAGCACCCCAGAGGCGAGGGTGACAGCCGTCGCCCAACGGTGAAGCCGTCTAGCTACCGAAGCCAGTGCCTCTGCCAGGCCTGCGGGGTCCACCCGCGCGTAATTCAAGACAGCGTGTCCGCGATGATAGATCCTCCAAAAGGGTCTCTTGGCTGTACATCAAGAAGGAAGGCTGACCATTAGAAAGCGGCTCGGCCTGCCTGCAGTCGAGGGTTCGGGATTAACAGCCGGGTAGGCTGCCTGAAATGCACCGAATCGGTGGGGTCGAAGCCAATGTTTGGGCGGGACGGGGTGGCGCAGCGGTTACCGTGCTGCCGAGTTGGACGGAAGCTCTGATCAGAACTTGCCGCCTAGACGTGGTCTCCACCGCAGGGGTTGATCACGATTTGGAGTTGTAATTACTCTCCATATCTCTTTTTCGCTAGGGTGTCTCCGCCAAACCTGGGGACTATACGGAGGCCTACGCAGGTGTGTCAAGACGATTGCGGGTCCCGGCCCAGGTCCCGGCCCAGGTCCAATGAAAGGAAACGCAGAATGCCGTTGGCGATCCCCCGGGCGGCCACGTCCGGTCGCTGGGTGAGAAACGCCCGGTCGATCGGGCTGGTGAGGAATCCAGTTTCGATGATCGCCGAGGGAGTGCCCAGATCGACTGAATGCTGGTAGCGGCGCGTGTTGAACGCATAGTAGAAGACCATTCGTCGGCTGATGCGGGAATCGGAATCGCGGGGCAGGCCAGTGGCAGCTCCGTACTCGTCATAGAGCGCGCGGACGAAGGCATCATCAGCCTCGGGGATGGAGCTGAAACCGGTCCGGGCGATCTTGTATCCCCGGAAGGCGCCGCCCGTGTCGCCATCGGCATGGATGGAAAGAAAGGCCTGGGCCCGATACCGGACCGGGATGGTCGTCGGCAGGATGTCCACGTCAACGCCCGCCTCCTCCAGGAGTCGGGCAGTGTTCTGCACCAGCAACAGGTTGACTTCCCATTCGGCCCAGCCGCCAGCTGAGCTCCCGGGCGACAGATTCCGTATCTCAAACGGCAGGTCGTAGGTGAGCCAGTGCCCGGCCTGGAGGCCGACCCGCTTGGGGCCAGGTGGATTCCAAACCGGCGATAGCGGCAGTGGATCGCGAAACGATCCCGAGGAGATCGCCCCACCGAGAGGCGGCGGATTGCCATCGGGCAAAGGAAAGGTCGGGAAGACTCCCTGGCTGGCCACTTCTAGCTTGCTACTGAGAGGGCTGCCCAAATCAGGGTCGGTGCCCGTTTCCGGTCCAGGCGCGCTCGTGGTCGGAATGGCCAACTGCACGCCATCGTCGTCGAGGGTAGAGGCAACCAGGACCGGGCTCGGGGTGCTCTGGAGGAGGCTTGGGGGTTGAGCAGCAGTGGTGAGCCCGCCCAACACCGCGAAGGCGAGGGCTCCCGCGAAAAGGACGACCACGAATCGAAGAGCGGTCACCGAAAATTATACCGGGCTGAGGGTCGGGCCCGAATGTCCAGGCTAGAATGCCCCACTGTTTGAGGGGGAAGGGCTTGTTTCTCCGGTCGATCGAGCTCACTAATTTCCGAAGCTTCCGGCGAGCCGAGATCGAGCTCGGGGACGGGCCCACGGTCATCGTTGGTGATAACGGGCAGGGCAAAACCAATCTGCTCGAGGCGATCGAGCTCCTGGCCACCGCGAAATCGGCCCGGGCCGGCTCGGACCGGGAGCTGATCAACTGGCGCGCCCTCACGGAGGTTGAGGTGCCGCTACCCGAGCCATTCGCCCGAATACGCGCGGTGGTCACGCGGGGTAGCCGTGAGCTGCGGGCCGAGATTTTGGTTCGCACGGCAGAGAACGGGACCGACAGCGAGGGGTCCGCCGCGTCGAAGGTGTTTCGGTTGAACGGGCTCCCGAAGCGGGCGTTAGAGTTCGTCGGGGCGATCAACGTGGTGGCCTTTGCGCCTCTAGACGTTGCTCTGGTCGATGGCGGCCCCTCTGGGCGTCGACGGCACCTCGATGTCATGAACTCCCAGGCAAGCTCACACTATCTGCGCGAGCTGCAGCGTTATCAGAAGGTGCTCCTCCAACGAAACCACCTGCTGAGGGAAGCTCGGGGTAGGGGGGTGGACGAATCGACTTTAGGGGCGTGGACCGACCAGCTGATCACGGTGGGATCCTTCCTCATGCTCGAGCGGGCGCGAGCCCTCGCCGAGCTCGGCCCACTGACCTGGAGTTGGTTCCGCGAGCTCCGGGGGGCCGGTCAGAGCATCGTGCTCCAGTATCGACCGGGGCTGGGGGTGGAGGGCGACCGGTTGCGAAACCTCCCGGATGCTGAGGATCAAGCGCAGGCCGAAGTCAAATCGGCCTTTGGTCAGGCCCTGGAGCAGGTTCGGCGACGAGAGGCGGCCGCCGGCATGTCGCTGATGGGGCCTCATAGGGACGACTTCAGATTCTTGCTGGACGGGGTGGATCTTGCGATCTATGGATCTCGTGGGCAACAGCGGCTAGCTGCGTTGGCGCTGAAGCTGGCTGAGGCGGATCTCTTGGAGCGCAGAGCTGGGTCCCGACCGATAGTGCTCATGGACGATGTGCTGAGTGAGCTGGACCCTTCTCGACAGAAGGCAGTTCTCGAGTATGTAGGAAGGGGAGGACAGACCATTTTGACCCTCACTTCCCTGGACGCGGTGAATCTGGAGAACTGGCCGATGTCGGTCGTCAGGGTGTCCGAAGGGAAGCTCTATCCCATGGAGGGTTCAGAGCGATCCCTATAATGGCCTATGAATTTCTTCGGCATGGGTCCCCTCGAGATACTCTTCGTGCTTGGGCTGGGACTGGTCGTTTTTGGGCCGGAAAAGCTCCCTGAGCTGAGTCGACAGGTCGGTCGAATGTTCGGCGAAATACGCCGGCTCAGCTCAGAGGCCACCAGCGGGCTTCAGCATACGCTCAGTTTGGATGGGCCCGGGGTCGCTCGTCCTCGGAGGCCTATCACGCCACCCAGCGGGCGAGCTGCGGACGAGCCGGTGGGCAAGATCGGCGGCCCGGAAGCTCCCCTTCCACCCTATTGAATTCTCGCGCAACTAAACTCGACATAAGCGTCTAATAGTTTCTCTCGAAGCCGTGGCGGGGGTCCCGGGTCGGTGGTAGAATCCTTGTAGCCTGCTGGTGCCACAACGAGCGGGTCGGCCCCCGGGAGTCGCCACCTTGATCGAGGTTTTTGTCGAGAGTATTCGCGTCAACATGGCGAATTACAAGCGTGTCGTCATGTTGAAGGAGAAAGACTCCACCCGATATCTGCCGATCTGGATCGGTCATTTCGAGGCTGATGCTATCGCGATTCCTATGCAAAACGTCCCGGTTAGCCGTCCATTGACCCACGATCTGCTGCAGTCGGCGATCGATAAATTGGGCGCAAAGCTCGAACATATCGTGATCCACGACCTGGCCGATGAAACCTTCTTTGCCAAGCTGGTGCTGAACCAGGATGGCAAATCGGTCGAAGTGGATGCTCGCCCCAGTGACGCGATCGCACTTGCCATTCGGGCTAAGGTACCTATCTTTGTCGAAGAAAAGGTCATCGACAGCGCGGGGATGACCTTCGACGGGGAAGAGGGGGAAGACGGGGAGAAGCGGCCCAAAGAGGAAGCGCCCCTCGACGAAACGAAGCTCTCGGTGTTCAGGAAATTCATTGAGAGCCTCCCCATCGACGACATCGGCAAATCCGGCGAAAGCCCGTAGCGGGCCAGGCAACCCCGACCGGTGCTCCTTTCCATTCGACTCTTTGCCTCGGCCCGTGAGGCGGTCGGTACCCCTACGCTCCGTCTGGAGATGCCGACCGGCGCAACGGTCGGCAGCCTCGTGAGCAGGCTGCGAGGGGCGTACCCGCTGCTCGAGAGCCTGCCCGAGCTCCTCGTTAGCGTTAACTATGAGTATGCATTCGACAATTTGGAGCTTCGCGAGGAAGATGAAGTGGCCCTCATCCCACCAGTAAGCGGCGGCGCGGTGTTCGAGATCACCGATCAGGAGTTGACCGCGGACTCAGTCGTCAAGCTCGTCGAGACGCCGGAATGTGGCGCGGTGACGGTCTTTCTGGGGACCGCTCGCCGAATGTCCCGCGGACGAGAGGTGGAGTACCTCGAGTACGAGGCGTATCCGGAAATGGCGATCCGCAAGCTGCGGCAGATCGCGGCTGAAATCGTTGAGCGTTGGGGAACGGAGCGTCTAGCCATTCGACACCGGGTCGGGCGGGTTGACCTCGGTGTGGTGTCGGTAGCCATCGCGGTTGCGACAGAGCACCGAGCGGAGGGCTTCGCGGCCTGCCAGTACGCGATCGATCGACTCAAGGAGATCGTGCCAATCTGGAAGAAGGAAGTGTGGGTGGGTGGCGGCGAATGGATCGGTTGGGATTGCGTAGTCCCTCCGGAAGCATTGGTTGGCGCTCCCGTCTCGGATCCCGCGGTTTCCGCGGTTTCTAATGAACGGCGCACTTGATTTCTGCCCCTCTCCCTCTGGCGCTGGGCCTCAAAGACGCACCCCCTGATCCGGCTCTGGTTGGCACCAAAGCGTCCAACTTGGGCGTCCTGGCGCGGCTTGGCTTCAAGGTGCCGGAAGGGTTCTGTCTCACCAGCGAGGCGTTCCGACGTTTCTGCCTCGCGAATGGCATCGATCAGGAAGCCGCTGGCCTGGGCGGGGGAACCACCCCGGATTTAGCCGAAAAGGCGGCCGAGGCGCTGGGCGGGGCGGTTCTCGCGGGAACCATTCCCGCCGAAGTCCGCTTCGCTCTGGCCGAGGCCTACGAAATTCTAGCGCGCTCGGTTGGGCGTGGTCTCCCCGCCGTGGCCGTTCGATCCTCAGCCGCGATGGAAGACCTGGCCCAGGCCAGTTTCGCCGGGCAATACGAGACTTATCTCGGCGTGGTGGGCATCGACGAGTTGGAGGCTCGGGTGCGGGATTGTTGGGCCTCACTGTTTCATCCGAGCGCTGCTCGTTACCGAATCGAGCGCAGCATCGACGCAGCCGATCTCTCGATGGCACTCCTCATCCAAGTCATGCTGGATCCAGATGCCTCGGGCGTCGCGTTCACCGCTCACCCGGTGACCGGTGCCACTGACGAGGTCCAAGTCGCGGCCGGCCGCGGACTCGGGGAGGCTATCGTCTCCGGACTTATTACTCCGGACCAATTCGCGCTGCGTGGCCCCGACTTCGCGCTTGCCTACGCCGAAGTGGGCGACAAGCCGTTCGAGTTGCGGGTCAACGCGGCCGGTCACGTCGAACGTCGAGACCTCGACCCGAGTCGTCGAACCGAGCTCTGTCTTACGACCGAGCAGGCTTCGGCGGTGGCTGAGATGGCTTCCAAGGTGGCAGAAGCAATGGGCACGCCCCAGGACGTGGAATGGGCGCTGGCGAATGGCCAGGTGCATCTGTTGCAGGCCCGGCCGATTGTCTTCGCTCACCAGACGGAGGTTCGTTGGGAAAGTCCGGTTCCGGGGGGGCACTGGCGGCGAAATTGGCGATTGGGCGAATGGCTATCCGACCCAGTGACGCCGCTTTTTGCGACATCGCTACTGCCGTCGATTGTGGCCGGCCGAGAGGAATACGGCGTAGGGCACCTGGGGTGGGGCCAGCGGACCGCCTTCGCGATGGCCCAGCCGTGGTTCTGCGTGGTCAACGGGTTTTTCTACACCCGCGATGATCGCGACGAGGGCGCCCAGGGGCCCGGGGCGATGCCGCCGGCCGACCGGCTGAGGCGGACCGGCGAGCAATGGCAGTGGTTGAAAAACTGGAAACGAGTCCATCGGCCGGCCTACATGCGACGTCTCCAGCGCTTTCTTGCTCGGGATCTGCAACAAGCGACCGGCTCAGAACTGCTAGATTTGCTGAATACGCTGTACCAGGACGTGGCCGAGTGGTGGTTCCTGATCGCCCCAATCGGTTTCGGCTCCGACCCGAGATTCGGGGGCGAGCTCTACGCAAACCTCGACGACCCGCGCAAGCCGCCGGTGATGGACCTTTTCTTGGGTTTCCCGAGTCGCACCGCGGCCAGCCAGCGTGAGCTCTTCGGTATCTATCAGCAAATTGATCGGTCGCCGGCAATTCGCAAGGTGGCGATCGATTGCGAGCCGTCTGAGATGATGGAACAGCTGAGCCAGACTGCCGAAAGCGCAGTCATTGTTGTGCGGTTGGCCGACTACTTTCAGCGGCACGGCCATCAGGTTTTCAGTCTGGATTTCGGTATGCCTACACTGGGCGAGCGGCCCACGGCCGTGCTGGGAGCGATCCAGGGATTCTTGCGCTACGCACCGCCCCCGCCCGGTGCCGAGCTCCAGAAGCAGCGCCGCCGCCGTTACGCCGCACAACGATTCATCCGCCAGGCTTTTGCCAATCGACCGGATGAGTGGGCCACGCTGGAACCCAACCTGGGCTATCGGCAGCAGTGCGCGGCAATGCGGGAAGATATTTTCTACGACTTCCAGAAGATTTGGCCGGTGATGCGCCGGGCGATCCTCGAGTTGGGCCGTCGTATCCAGCGGGACGGGTTGATTGAACGAATCGAGGACGTTTTCTACCTGGAGCAAGCCGAGCTGGACGGTGTGGTTCGAGGCAGTGAGGGCGACTTTCTGAAGCAGAGCGTTGTGCTGGCACTCGCTGAAGATCTTCCCAAGAGCATCGCCCGAAGACGAGCGGAACGGACTGAACAGCAAAAGCTCGCTCCACCGGACCGCATTCCAGAAGAGGCGGGCGGTCAGGTGAATGTCGGTTTCTCAGGAGCGCAGGGCGTCTGGGCGAAGCTCGTGGACGGACCCAGAGGCCGGCAGTTGCTCGGCCAGCCCGGAAGCCCCGGTCGCGCACGTGGGCCAGCGCGCATCGTGCGAACGACCGAGGACCTCGCCCGCGTTCAACAGGGAGATGTAGTAGTTTCGGTGACCGCGGCCCCAGCTTGGACGATCGTTTTTCCATTGATCGCAGCTCTGGTCACTGAAGTCGGAGGCGGGGCCACCCACAGTTCTCTGATAGCCAGAGAGTATGGGATTCCGGCCGTTGTCGCGACTGGGATGGGGACTCGGGTGATCCGTGACGGCCAGATTGTGACGGTCGACGGGACTCACGGGGTAGTAGATCTGGCGCCCGCGGAGCCTGACTAGACGCCTCCCTTGGATGTTGTGAAAGTCGGGCCCAGTGGTTCGTGCGCCGACTATATCGACCAGTTAAATTGGTCGCCGATCGGCGGGCCGGGCTTGTTCCTGAGGGTGGTCGGTTCCCATAATGGCCCTAACTGACGGCGAGGAATGTAGACACCAGACCCGCAGCCCGGAACGGCAGGAGGAAGCAGGCAATGCCGATCATCGACTCTGATGCTCATGTGATCGAAAACGAACACACCTGGGACTTCATGGAAGGCGACGACAAGCGATATCGCCCCGTCCTGCTGAAGAATCCGGACGGCGACAGCGCGCGGCGCGGTTTCTGGTTCATCGATCGGAAGGTTCGAGGATTCGGTCTGCCGGGAGCATCGGATGAGGAGCTCGCGGCCCGTTCGGCTCAGCTGCGGCGGGTGATTCACACGCCGATTGCCGCTCGGGAGCTTGAGGATGTGGGCACCCGGCTGCGGCACATGGATGAGCTAGGGATCGACATCGAGGTCTGCCATGCAACGCTATTCATCGAAGATGTAGCCGAAGATCCCCGGGCCGAAGCCGCCATCTGCAGGGGCTGGAATCGTTGGATGGCCAACGCCTGGAAACAGGGCGATGGGCGGATCCGCTGGACCTGCGTTTTGCCGACGCTCACGATGTCCGAAGCCCTCGACGAGCTGAAATGGTGTGCCCAAAATGGCGCCTGCGGGATCTTCATGCGCCCGATGGAAGGAAACCGCATCCTCACTGACCACTACTTCGATCCCCTTTATGACGAAGCATCCCGGCTCGACATTCCACCGCTTGTCCATATTGCGAATTCTCATCTTCCCACCCTGGATCTGCTGTCTAACAATCCGGGGGGTGGATTCTGGCGCTTCCGGCTCCCGTCGGTCGGAGCTTTTCAAGGACTGGCTGCGTCGGGTCGCATGCAGCAGTTTCCCAAGCTGCGATTTGGCTTCGTCGAAGCTGGCTCGATGTGGCTCCCAATGGTGCTGCGCGACCTGGGTCGGCGTGCCGCGGGGCGAGGCCGAGAAATGGAGACGAACGTCCTGAAAGACAACCGTCTGTACGTTGCCTGTCAGATGGACGATGACATTCCATATGTCCTCAGTTATGGAACCGAAGACAATATCCTGATCGGGACAGACTACGGTCACACCGACCAGTCGAGCGAGCTTTACGCGATTGCGAACCTTAAGACCGAATCCGGTATCACCGAAGCGCAATGGCGGAAGATCGTGGACGACAATCCCCGGGAGTTGTTTGGGGAGACATTAGTAGCCCAGTTGAAGACCCTCGTGGCGGCCTGACCGGGCGAGTCCCGACTTTCAGAGAGCGCCTCGCGATCAGGAAGCCCTGGCGCCGGAATTCTCCCACGCATTTATGGAGGCATCTGCATGACCCGTGAGTCCAAACCAGGCCAGAGTCTGCTTCGACGCATCGCACCATTCTTGATGCTGGCTACGTTTGTTGTCGCGTGCAGCCCGGCGGCGAGCCCGACTTCCGTGGGTGGGACGGGTGGTCCGGCTGCCCCCGCCAGGACGGGACCGAAGGAGATCGCGATCCCCATGCAGACCTCCTGGCCGTGGATCTTGCAGTATGGCCGGATCACGGCCATCACCGGGCCCGGAGCGCTATTGGACTTTCCATAGCAATCTGACCCATTGGAGTGCCACGGGAGATCCGCTACCGGTAATGGCCCAGAAGATCCCGTCGATCCAGGACGGTGACTGGAAGGTGAATCCGGATGGCACCATGGTCACCACCTGGAAGATTCGCCCGGACATCTACTGGCACGATGGCACCAAGCTCACCGCCCAGGATTTCGTGTTTGGTTTCGAAGTGGCGTTGGATCCCAGGCTCACCGTCCAGGAGCTAGTGCCGCTGCGGCCCATCGCTTCGGTCGAGGCTCCGGATGCACAGACCCTGGTCATCAATTGGAAGCAGCTCTGGATCTACGGCAATTCGAACGCTCAGCACGGCGTTCCCGCTCTGCCTCGCCAACAGGTCGAGGCGCGGTATCGGTCGGAAGACCCGGTCGCCTTTGATGCCAGTGCGGCCTGGCGCGACGAATTCATTGGCCTGGGGCCGTTCAAGGTCGTGAAATGGGATCTGGGGAATTTCGTCGAAGCCCAGGCCTTCGATCAGTACTTTCAGGGACGACCGAAGATCGACAAGATCACCTTTAAGTTCGTGGCCGATGTGAATGTGGAGGTGGCTCAGTTCCTGGCCGGGGCTATCGACGTTGGGCTCATCGGCAGCATGCTGAAGCCGACCCAACTCACCGAGCTTCGCAATCAATGGGGACCGGGCAAAGGGATGGTGTTTTCTGACGCCACTCTCATGCGAATGCTGCAGTTCAGCTTCAGGGTGGATGGTCAACCCTGGGACCCCAAGAGCATGGGGTGGGCGGACGACAAGCGGTTCCGCCAGGCGATGTTCTACGCGATCGATCGGAAAGAGCTGGTGGATGTGTGGGGGGTGGGTGGCTATGCCCAGGCGGGTGAGTATCTGACGCTCGGGCCGGATGATCCGGTGACCGCTCTGGCCAGGCAGCGAAATATCCCGACCTATCAATACGATCTCAAGAAGGCGACCCAGCTCTTTTCGGATGCCGGTTGGAACAAAGCTGCCGACGGAATGCTGCGGAATTCGGCCGGCCAAACGGTTACCTTCGTATGCTGCCGCCTGGCAAGCGCTGACTCCAACGACAATCGGGAAAGCCTGGCCTGGGGGCAATACTGGAAGACCCTAGGCATGGATGTCATCCATCCCATCCAGCCGGTTCCCGCCGGTCTCGCGGCCACCGACGCACGTAAGGCTGGGCTGTTCGGCTGGGGAGGACGGATTAGCAACTGGTACTTCAGCGTGAGTCAGCATTACGCGCAGCTCATCCAAAGCAATTCGCCGAACGATGCGAATCGCTGGACCGGCAGCAACGGGGGCGGCTACCTCAATGTGAGCTATGACAAGCTCTTCGATCAAAGGATGCAAACGCTCGCGGTCGACCAGCGGCGGGAAGTGGAATTGCAGCTCGTGGCGGCAATGGCCGAGGAGTTGCCGGTTCTGCCGGTTTACTACAACCCGCTCGGCCTGGTCGCCCGGGACGGTATCACCGGCTTCGCGACCAAGTGTGGAGACTTGAAGTCGTGCGCGGGCGGGACGGTTCTGGACGACGCCGTGACTCTCATCTCTGGGACCTCAAGTAGGCTGAGCGCGTGCCGCTTCCAACCAGCGCCGATCTGGCTCTCGTTCTCCAAATCGCTGGAGCGGGAATACTCGCCGGGGCCATCGGTTGGCAACGGCACCTGGCCGGTCGCGCGGCAGGTCTCCGGACCCACGCCCTGGTCGCGATGGCTTCGGCCGCCTTTACGCTAGCCGGAGTCTATGGCTTCGCGAGCGGTGAACCACGGGATCCCACCCGGATCGCGGCTCAGGTCGTCACCGGGATCGGCTTTCTGGGAGCCGGAACCATTTTCCGCGCCGAAGATCGCCTGGTTGGGCTCACCACTGCCGCCGCACTCTGGTTTTCGGCTGCATTAGGGGTCCTGGTCGCAGCTGGAATGGAATGGGTAGCGATTCTCTCGACCGTGCTCGGCCTGGTCGTATTGACCGTGGTTGGCGTAGCGGAGCGGAAGTGGGATGAACGGCACGCAGCCGAGGCGATGGACAGCCAGGTCACCCAGCCAGACCGCTGACTCCCCGCGGATCTATCCTCATGCGAAGGGGGGCGATGCCTGGGTCCGTGGGGCGTTCAAGCTCACTAGGCACCGGTTACGGCTCCTGAGAGTCGTCATCATGAGTTGGGTTTGCCGGGTCAGAAAGGCGGAGCCGATCACAAAGAGTCCTACCAGAGTGAACACCGCCGCGCTGACTCGGTTGAGCAGCCGCTGACTGAGTAGGCGGCCGGCCTGGGATCCAACCACAACTGCGAGCACCGTGACTGACCAGAGGGCAGCCACGGCGGCTACCGCCACGGGGAGCGGCTCTCCGGTTTGGGCCACGAGGGCAGCGGTCGCCAGTTGAGTCAGGTCACCCCACTCGGCCGCGAACACGACTAGGAAGCTGGCGATCCAGGGAGCCGGCGATCCAGGGAGCCAGATGCCGGCCTCGCGCCGGCACCACCTCGGCCCCCTCGGTATTGAGCTCATCGGGGGCTTTTCGTCGCAGCGCCAGGATCGCAAACACCAGGAATCCGATTCCCGCGCCAACCCGAACTGGCTGGGTGGGCAGCAGCTGCAGCAGGCTCCCGGCGGCCACCGCCACCAGGGTTTGAACCAGGAACGCGAGCCACGTGCCCAGGATGACCTGGCGGGGCGGATATTGCGTTGCGAGCACCAGGGCCGCCAGAGCGGTCTTATCGGGAAGCTCGGCAATGAAGATGATGCCGAAAGTGGAGAGCAGTAGAGCGATCACATCGAGCCCGTACGCAAGACTGGCATCGCGGGCTGAGTGTTCGGGGGAACCCTCGGCCTACCCCACCTGCGTAGCGATGGAACTCGGGCCGAAGGTCTGGCTGGACTAGCGAGAGCTAGCAGGTGGAACCAGGGTCATCCCCAGCATGTTGATTCCACCCCGATCCGTGTGGATCGGTCAGTTACTCCCCTTCGGGATGCTGTGCTCCATTCTACAGTGTCTCGGGGCATCGGGATACGGCAACGGGTCGATGAATGTTGCAGGCGCCCCGTCCATCGGCCAGAATCCGCGAAATGCGAGCCGAGCCACGTCCTCCCCGAAGATCCGGATCCGCCCCGGAGAGATCTCCGGCTGCCGAAGAAGAATCACCTGGGCAGCCACTCAGCCGAATTGACGCTCCCCGTTTGGTGGCGATTGCCTGCGCCACCACGATTGGGCTGGAAGAAATCCGGGTCTTCTTGTCTTACCTCGTGTGGACCGAGGGTGAGGCGGTCAGTCGAACGACGCTCGGATTGCTCGCGGCGTTGCCGTTTGCCGGTGCGGCCCTGGCAGGTTTGTTTCTCACCAGAATTGGTCCCCGTCGGGGCCTGTTGCTGAGCGCGGTTTGGCTGGCGATCGGCTATCTGGCCGAGCATAGTTCCGACCTTCCAATAGCTGATCTGCTGCTCTCTGGCGTCTGCGTCCTTCTATGGGGCTGGTTTTTGGTGGGCGCGCTGGTCACATTGAGGCGGGGCACGGCCCTTGGTCTGGTCATCGGAAGCAGCATCGACCTCGCGCTGAGATTGGCGTTTTTCACCGTGGATCTGCCCTGGACGAGTGATCCTCTAGCTACCGCTTGCGCTGTTACCCTGGCGGTCCTATTGATCTGGGCCGCGCGGGGTGCCGTGTTCGCAACCGAATCCGTTGGCGAGCCCACCGCGCGTCGCGCGGTGACCTTGCTTGCGCTTGGCCCGTGGCTGGCGATCGGGTTTCTGGTGACGGGTAATCCTGGGCAGCTCATGGCCCGGACCGGATCAGACTTCGGTACGATCGCTGGCGCCGCAGCGGTCGGATATGCGGCGGGGATCAGCCTGGTGCTGGGGATGACGACTCGCCCCTTGATGGCCCCCGGATTGACCTTGCTCGGCGCGTTAGGCGCACTGGCTTTCATCCCGCTCTGGCTGGGCTGGCTCGGGGGACCCGTCTGGGTCGCCGTGGCCGCGACATCTTCGGCTGTCCTCCTGGGGGGTGCCCTGCGTACTTTCGAAGGTCCAGCCACCCGGCCGAGCGCGTCGGCCACGGCAATCGGGCTCAGCTTCGGGCTGGTGGGATGTTTGGGAGCTCTTTACCTCACCTATGCGGTGTATGACTCCGTTCCGCTCGTAGCCGGTCTGGTGCTGGCTCTGGTCACCATGGGTATCGTGGGAGCGGCGCTGACGCTGATGGCGTCAGACACGGCCGCAGACGTGAGTCTGTGGCCGATTCGTTTGAGCTCATCGGCTCTGCTGATTATCGGATTGGTCCAGGCGTTCACCTGGGCGGCGCCGGCCGGGCTGGACCGGGCGCCATCGGAACTCACGGTGATGACCTACAACATTCGCGGGGGCTTCGGAGCCGACGACCGTTGGGATCTGGAACGCATCGCGCATGCTATTGAGCTGGAAAACCCTGACGTCGTCGTGTTAGAGGAAGTTACCCGGGGCTGGGTGATTGCTTCGGGGACCGATGAGGCGTTGTGGCTGACCCGCCGGCTCGGAATGCAAATGGTGTTTGGAGCCGCGGCGGGCGATCTGCACGGCAATGTCCTGCTGAGCCGTTACCGAGTGGACGGGGAGAGCCTCCGGTACTCGGCCCATGTGGCGGCAGCGCTTCCGCGGGGCGCGGTGAGCGGAATCGTGCAAACGGAGCGGGGTCCGCTGCTGTTCATTGGAACGCATCTCGAGCACACCCTGGGCGCCGAGGACGTTCGTCGTTCAGAAGCTTCGGAGTTGCTCGAACTGGCTGCGAAACTGAGGCCGGCGGTGATTTTCGGCGACTTCAACGCCGAGGCTGTTGCGCCGGAGCTTCAGCCGCTCCGGGAGGCCGGGTTCGCCGACGGAGCAGGGAGTCTGGGAGTCGCGGGGCTAACCTGGCCGACTCAAGGCCCCGTTCGGAGCATCGACCATATCTTTGTTTCGCAAGGCCTTCGGGCGTTGACCGCCCGCATCCCGATCAGTCTGGGGTCCGATCATCTGCCCGTCGTGCTTCGTCTGGAGCGCTTGTGAGCACCCTTTTTGGCTCACTTCGTAAGTAGTCACCGTGTGACGTGACTGTGCTCGTTCCGATAGGTGTTGATCATTAGCGCCGTTTATCCTACCATGATAGAAATAGCGTTTTTCGGGGGATTAGTTCTGGAATCGACCGACCTCGCCAAGCTCGTTGTGGAGATGGCTTCCGATAAGCTGGCGAGCGATATCGTCATGCTGGACCTCCAGACCGTATCGCTGATCGCGGACTATTTCGTGATCTGCAGTGCCGGGTCCGAGCGGCAGATAGCAGCAGTCCGGGACGACATATTGAAAACCGTGCGAAATTTGGACCCCAAGCGGCGAATGAGGGTCGAAGGTGATTCTTCGTGTGGCTGGGTGCTTATGGATCTAGGCGATGTCGTTGTTCATATTTTTGGCACCGATGAGCGCGACTTTTATGCATTGGACCGTTTCTGGTCCGATGCTCGTCCGGTCGTGCAGGTTCAGTAGCGAGGGCGCTCGATGAAGACCAAGAAAGATGTGATGTTCGCCTTCGGGATCGCGCTGGGCACCGCCGCCGGATTCGTGCTTGGGTCTGTGATCGCCTTCCGGGTCGGTGAAGCGGGCGTCGAGAGTGCCCGCCGGCTGGTCGAGCGAGTGCTTGGGCGAGAGCGCGGCCCCCACTTCGAATTTCTGCTGCAGTAGCCGAGCGCCGATACTCGGTTCAGCCGGGGCCTAATCCCGGCCGTCGATTTTGGCCTCGACCGGTCCGGCTAGCTTAGATGCGCCGGCGAAGTTCACAGCCGCGATGAAGTACGGGTAGATTCCCGGACCGAGATCCGAGTCCGTATAGCTACGCAGAGATGACTCCAAGGTCGCGATCTGGACCATGCCCCTCGCGTGCCCTCGATAGAGACGGAAAGCATCAACTTCCTCCGGATCCGCTTCCCAGGTAAGCGTAGCCGTTGACCCCGTCGTGCCGGCGACTTTGAATTCCGTGGGTGAAGCGCATGGCCGTGCACGCGCTTGATTGAGGCTTAGTACGGTGGAATTCCTTGATGACGAAAGCGAGATGTTTGAGCGCTGAGACGCGTTCGGCGCCACTACGGAGTCTCGGACGAGTACCTGGAGGCCTTTCGAGTCGTTCACCAGGACTCGAACGAGGATATTCCGTGGGAAGAAGAGGCCCTGAGCTACTGGCCCTGCACCACAGAGCGGAAGCTCACCGCTGCGCGCGCTTTCCGGTATCGGCTCGACATCGAGTACCAATACGTCCTTCCCCTGCACACGGCGGCCACAACCGGGAAGCTTCCCTACCAGGTGCCGTAGAGGGCTGAGAGCGGTCAGAATAGAAGGTTCGGTCAGGCCGCAACGTTCAAGCGTGAACGGGTCGCCCCGGTGCGCTAGCATGTCGCGATTGGCAGATTCTCGGCGGGGTGAAAGACGATGACGGTTTTGATCACGGGCGGCATGGGGTTCATTGGCCTGCACACGGCCCGAAAGTTTCTCGACGCGGGCGAGGATGTCGTGGTGACCCACTACCGGGTTCAGCGGACGCCCGACTTCATTGCCGACGAGCTGGGCAAGAAGCTGAGCGTGGAAACGGTGGACGTCACGAGCCCGCACGACCTGATGGAAGTCAGCCGAAAGCACAACGTCGACGGGATCATCCATCTGGCCGTTCCCGGCCTGGGTGCCCTTCGGCCCGCCGAGGAGTACCGGGTCAACATGCTGGGACTCATCAACGTCCTCGAGGCGGGGCGGCAGCTCGGGATGCGACGGGTGAGTCTCGCCAGCTCGGGGGCGGTTTACGGTGGCATGAACGGGCCATTCAAAGAGAGTGACCCGCTGCCGATCGACTCCCAGGGCTCGACCGCCGCCTACAAGAAGGCCTGGGAGATTCTCGCTCAGCTCTACGTGGCCCAAACTGGGCAGGACGTGGCGATTCTGCGTCTGGGCGGAATTTGGGGACCGCTGTATCACAGCATGGCAAATCTGCCGAGCCGCTTAAGCCACGCGGCGGTCAAAAGCCGGGTCCTCGACTTCAGTCGGGGTGGGGTGCCCTTCCGCGATGACATGACCAGCATGTGCTACGTAAAAGACTGCGGACTGGGTATCCGGACCGTGCACAATGCCGAGAAGCTGGCCAACCGGGTCTACAACGTTGGTGGAGGGGATCCGTTCACCAATGGGCAATTGGTGGACGCGATTGCCGAGGAAGTGCAGGGCTTCAACGTCGACCTGCAAGCGGGAGCCAGCCCCCGCAACCGCCCCAGTGGCTTTATGGACCTGTCGCAGGTGAGGACGGACACCGGCTACGAGCCCCAGTTCCAGCTCCAAGCGGCGGTCCACGACTATGTAGGCTGGCTCCGCGAACATCCGGAATAGCTAGAAGGGTGAATCACCGGCGAGGCGGTGATTCACCCTTCTACTGACGGACTCAGTTTCCTAAGCGGCTGCGTCGGATTCGCCAGCGGGGATCTCGGCCTCGACGGTGGCGTTGCGGTCCTTGAGCGTGAAGAAGATCTCTCCGCCTACCGCGTCGACCCGCACCACATCACCTTCCTTGAAGTCGCTGGACAGCACGCGCTGAGCCAGGGGATCGAGTAGCAGTCGCTGGATGGTCCTCCGGAGGGGCCGGGCCCCATAAGTCGGGTCGAAACCCGCTTCGGCCAGCAGGTCCTTGGCGGCGTCACTGACCTCGACCGCGATCTTGCGGTCGGTCAGGCGACCGGTCACTTGCCGTAGCTGAATGTCGACGATCGAGCGGAGTTGTTCCCGTCCGAGGCTGTGGAAGACCACGATCTCGTCGACCCGGTTGAGAAACTCGGGGCGGAAATGGCCCCGGACGGCTTCCATAGTCCGGTCTCGCAGAGACGCGAACCCAGTATCGGATTCGGCAAGCCATTGGCTTCCTACATTGCTGGTCATGATGACGACCGTATTCTTGAAGTCCACGGTTCGGCCCTGGGAGTCGGTCAATCGCCCGTCGTCCATGACCTGGAGCAGGACGTTGAGAACGTCCTGATGGGCCTTTTCGATCTCGTCGAACAGCACCACGCTGTACGGCCGTCGGCGCACCGCCTCGGTGAGCTGACCCGCTTCCTCATAGCCCACGTAGCCCGGAGGGGCGCCCATCAGGCGCGAGACGGTGTGGCGCTCCTGGTACTCGGACATGTCGATGCGGATCATGGCGGCCTCGTCGTCAAAGAGCAGCTCGGCCAGAGCGCGGGCCAGCTCAGTCTTCCCGACTCCGGTCGGACCCAGGAATAGGAAGCTTCCCAAGGGTCGGTTGGGGTCCTGCAGCCCGGCGCGAGCGCGACGCAGTGCGTTTGAAACCGCCGCTACCGCTTCTTCCTGGCCGACGATCCGATCGTGAAGGCGGGCCTCCATGGTGAGGAGCTTCTGAATTTCGCCTTCCATCATTCGGGAAACCGGGATGTGGGTCCAGCGGCTCACCACGTCCGCGATGTCCTCCTCGGTAACCTCTTCATTCATGAGGCTGCCTTCCCCATGGGCCCGAGAGAGCGAATCTTCGGTCTCTTTGAGCTCACGCTCGAGCGCAACCTGCTGGCCATATTTGAGCTCGGCGGCGCGGCCATAGTCGGCGGCCCGCTCGGCCTGTTCGATCTCCAATCGGTTCTGCTCGATCCGTCCCTTGAGGTCCCGCAGGGCGCCGACGGCGCTCTTTTCGCGCTGCCAGTGGCCCTGCAATCCTGATGCCTGTTCTTTCAAGTCGCCGAGCTCCCGCTCCAGCTTCTGTAACCGTTCTTGGGACGCCTTGTCGGTCTCCTTGCGGAGGGCTTCCCGCTCGATCTCGAGCTGCATCACCCGTCGATTGACTTCGTCCAGCTCCGCCGGGAGGGTATCCATCTCCATGCGGAGCTTGCTCGCCGATTCGTCCACCAGGTCGATGGCTTTGTCCGGCAGGAACCGATCGACGATGTAGCGGTGAGAAAGGACTGCCGCGGCGACCAGGGCGGCGTCCCGAATCCTGACCCCATGGTGCACCTCATAGCGCTCGCGGAGCCCGCGCAGGATGGAAATAGTGTCTTCCACCGTGGGCTCGTCGACCAAGACGGGTTGGAAGCGACGCTCGAGGGCGGGGTCTTTTTCCACGTGCTTGCGATACTCGTCGAGGGTCGTTGCCCCGATGCAGCGCAGCTCACCGCGAGCGAGCATGGGTTTCAGCATGTTGGAAGCATCCATGGCCCCTTCGGCCGCTCCCGCGCCGACCACGGTGTGCAGCTCATCGATGAAGCAGATGATCTGGCCTGCCGCATCTTGAATGTCCTTGAGGACCGCCTTTAGCCTTTCCTCAAATTCACCCCGAAACTTGGCGCCAGCCACCATCGAGCCGAAATCGAGAGAAATCAGCCGTCGGTCTTTGAGGCCCTCGGGAACGTCGCCCCTCATGATTCGCTGGGCGAGCCCCTCCACGATGGCAGTCTTGCCCACCCCGGGCTCGCCGATAAGCACGGGGTTGTTCTTGGTTCTCCTGGAAAGGACCTGGACGACCCGCCGGATCTCCTCGTCCCTCCCGATGACCGGATCGAGCTTGCCTTGCCTCGCCGCCTCGGTAAGGTCCCGACCGTATTTCTCGAGAGCCTGGTACGTGGCCTCCGGGTTCTGATTGGTCACCCGCTGACTCCCTCGAACCTGGGTGAGCGCCTGGAGCAGGCGATTCTTGTCCAGGTGATGGGCCTTGAAGATGCGGCCAGAAGGACCGCGATCTCCTTCGTCCGCGATCGCCAGCAGCAAGTGCTCGGTCGATACGTATTCATCCTTCAGTCCTTGCGCCTCGGCTTCGGCTCGGCTGAGCGCTTCGCGGAGTCGCTGCGAGATGTAGAGCTGCCCGCCGTAGACCTTCGGAAAGCGCTGGATTTCTTGCTCGAGCTCGGCAGCAATGCCCTCGGGTTGGTCGCCGACCTTGCGAAGGATTTCGGCCGGGATGCTATCGGAGGCCTGGAGCAACACAAGGAGCAGATGTTCGGGTTCGACCTGCTGGTGGCTCTTGCTCTCGGCATTGCGTTGAGCTTCGGCCAGAGCCTCCTGGGCTCTTTCGGTAAATCGTTGAATATTCATCGGGTAGCTCCTCACTGATGGGTCCTAGCGGACGGCAAAGTAGGGATTTTGTTCAGGCAAGGTTCAGCATGATCTCAGGGCCCTACCTGGCTAGGCTTTGAGAGTGCCCGCGACCTGGCTCTCCAGCTCGCGGATTCGGTCAGTGAGACGGAGAATCACCTCCACCCCGGCCAGGTTCACCCCGAGATCCTCGATCAGCCGACGAATGAGTCGCGCCTGTTGGATGTCAGCGGGGGAGTACAGGCGAATTCTCCCCTTGGTTCGGGATGGAGTGACCAGACCTTGCCGCTCGTAGGAGCGCAGCGTCTGGGCGTGGAGGCCGAGCATGCGGGCCGCGACGCTGATCACGAAATAGCCGGTGGCTTCTGCGTAGCTCACGTTCATGTGCCCACCTTGGTGGGGCTGCGCAGATCACGCAGGCGCTCGAAGATCTGTCGCTCCTCGTCATTCAAATGGGTTGGGACCACGATCGACACCTCGGCGAAGAGGTCCCCGTGCCCGTCGTCACCCAGGTGAGGCATCCCCTGGCCGCGGAGGCGGAAGCGGCGTCCATTCTGGGTTTCCTCCGGAATTCGCAAGGCGAGCTTCGTCCCCTTGAGCGTGGGAACCTGGACTTCACCGCTCAGGACCGCGATGTGAAGCGGCACCGGCACTTTGACGGTGAGATCGTCCCCATTGCGCTCGAAAGCCGAGTGCGCCTGCACGGTCACGACCAGATAGAGGTCGTCGTGAGCGCCTCGCCCTGAGCTGTCTGGCGTCACGTGAATGCGCGATCCGTCTCGAACCCCGGGGGGGATCTTGACTTCGATGCGACGAGCGGGCCCGTCGCCGGAGGCGAGATTCAGCAGCCGGGTCGTGCCGGCGAATGCCTCTTCGAGGGAAACCGTGATGGGCTGCTCGATGGTCTGGCTGAATGGAGCCTCGGCGGTAAAGCGGTCGCGCCCGGTTCGGTTGAAAATATTGCCGAAGATCGAGCCGAGATCGGCTCCACCACCGAACAGATCGTCCAGGTCGGGGATGCGCCCGCCCGTCCCACGAGGCTGGCCGGGCATGGGACCGTTGCCTACCTCGCTCGCGTGGCGCCAATTCGGCCAAAATCGATCGTACTTCGCCCGACTATCCGTGTCGGACAGCACTTCGTAGGCCTCCGCGATCTCTTTGAAGCGGCTTTCGGCCGCCTTGTCGGTTGGATTGAGATCAGGATGGTATTTGCGGGCCAGCTTTCGAAAGGCCTGCCGAATGTCCTTGTCTGCGGCGTCCCGCTTGATGCCTAGAATCCCGTAATAGTCTTGAGTGGCGATGGGGCCGCCTCCCGCCGAGCTGCCAATTTACTCAAGGCCATACTACTTCTTGATAGTGCTCCTGTCAAGTTATATGAGAGAGGCCCGCCCGTCCTCCGTCATCTAACGCCGCCGACGTGCCGCGGAAGCTCGTCGAGGCCGAGGCTGGACGACTGGGCGCAACCGCTGGTGTCGCTGCAGCTCGATGTAGCTGGCCAGGTCCACCTGGTACCGTTTGACTCGATACCAGGCTAGATGGCCAGCGAGTCCAAGAATGCCTAATACATCTATCGCTAGCCAGAGCCGCTTCGAAAAAAATGGGGCATTAGCGTAGCGCACGATGACCGCTACCACGCCAAAGGCGGACAGCCAGCCCAGCCATCCACCGTATGTGGCGATAATGCGTTGGTGAAGGGCGTTTTCCCTGGATAAGAGTCGGGGCCGCTGGGCTAGCAGGAGGCCAATGATTCCCAGGACGGCCAGAACGGCCCCGAGATAGATATACGCTGGGCTTTCGACCCGGGTGGGATCTTCGAGGATGTGCCCGAGACTAATAAGCGCCAGCAGATCGGTGAGAAATTCCACGTTCATCTCCAAACTCAACGGTGGGTCTTAAGATATTCTGAGGCGTGGTCCTCTGGCCAGCCAGGCGGGGCCTGGAGGCAGGGTGAAAATCCATCTGGCGTAGATATAATCGGGAGGTTACTCTTTTGTCCTTAGAGGATGCTCTGGCCGACGCCTTGCAGTTGGCCATGCGAAGCGGCGAAACGGTCCGCCGCGACACGATCCGCCAATTGCGTGCGGCGTTACATAATGAGGCAATCGCTCGCGGCCGAGCACTGGACGATGTCGAGTCGACGGCCGTGGTACGCCGCCTAGTAAATCAGCACAAAGACTCAATTGTGGAGTTCGAGCGCGGCAACCGCCCCGACCTCGTCATTCGCGAGGTAGCCGAGCTTGAAGTGCTGGCTGACTATCTGCCTCCAGTGCTCAGCCGGGAGGAGATCGTCATTGCCGCTCAGACCGCGGTCGAGGCAACGGGCGCCAAATCCAAGCAGGATATCGGGAAGGTGATGCGGGAACTGTCCGGAGAGTTTAAGGGCCGAGCGGACATGCGGCTGGTGAACGAAGTGGTGCTGGAGCTATTGAGCTGATGGCCGAAGCTCCCCAAGAGAGCCCCGCCAACCGTCCGCCCCGCCGGCGGCGCTCCCCCCGGCGCCCGCTGGCACCGGTGCCAGCGGCTGGGGAGGAGGTCTCCGACGTCGTCCCTCAACCCCCGGTCATGGCCGAGGCGCCCGCAGCCCGGCGACGAGCGCCCCTCCCTCGCCGAGTGACGGAAGAAGCTGCTCCGCCGTCGGTAGCTCCGAACAACGGGATGCACGAGGAAGCCCCCCCTACGGTTGCGCCAAGCGCTGTCCCCGTCGAAGAACCGAAGCCGGCCCCGGACGGGTCAATTAGGGTCGGCATCACGGTTCCGCGGGGTTGGGCGCGCCGGGTGAGTGCGAAGCTGATTCAGGCGGTGGTCGATCGAGCACTGGAGCTCGAAGCCTGGCCCGGGCCTGCCACCCTGGATGTGGTCATGGTCCGCGACGAAGAGATGCGGGAGATCAACGCCACCCGACGGGGCATCGACGAGGGGACCGATGTGCTCAGCTTCCCGCTGGTGCAGGTGAAGCCGGGGGGAGGGGTAACCGAAGAGTTCTTTGTGCTGCCCCCGGATAGCGCTCCCCACCTGGGGGATGTGGTGATCTCCATCGACCGCGTAGACGCCCAAGCCAAGGAGGCTGGCCACTCGCCCCAGCGCGAGCTCGCTTACCTCACCGTTCACGGCGTGCTGCATATCCTCGGTTACGATCATGAAAACGATCAAGATCGTCGGCAGATGCGCAAGCGGGAGGAAGAAGTGCTGAGTGCACTCGGCTTGACTCGACCGGAGGCTGAGGCGTAACGGCCTCGTCGGTTGCCCCCGTAATGAATGTCGGCCGGTTAGCTCGCAGTTTTCAGGCCGCCTTGGCCGGCGTTCGCTTCATTTCCGAGACCCAGCTCAACTGGCGTATCCATCTGGCAATTTCGCTCTTGGTGATCGGTGCTGGAACCTTTTTCCGAGTTTCTCCCGGTGAGTGGGCCCTTTTGATCCTCACCATGGGTGGGGTGCTGGCACTCGAGGCCATGAATACCGCCGTCGAGTGCGTTGTCGATGCGCTCGATATCCCTCGGTCTCCCACCACCAAGCATGCGAAGGACGCCGCGGCGGCCAGCGTGCTGATTGGCGCTGTCGCCGCCATCGGTGTCGCCGTTGCTGTCTTTCTGCCCCGGCTCGTCCCGACGCTGTTGCAGGGCATCTGAGCCCCGATCTGAGCCCGCTAGAGGCCCTGCCAGCGCCAGATGGCTGACGCCCAGGTAAGACCCGCTCCAAAACCCATGAACCCCAACAGAGCGCCCGGTTTGATCCGCCCTTCGACGCAGGCATCGTAGAGCGCGAGGGGAATCGAGGCGGCGCTGGTGTTTCCGTAACGCTCGACGTTGATGTAGAAGCGATCTTCGGGAACCCCGAGGTTATGGGCGGCGGTCTGCAAGATTCGGGCGTTGGCCTGGTGGGCCACGATGAGGTCCAGATCTTGAATGGTGACGCCGGCCCGCTCGGTGGCTTGTACCAAAGCGGTAACCGGCACGGTGGTCGAGAATCGATACACCTCGCGACCGTTCATCGTAATCCAGTTCTGGCCCAGGGCGAGGCGTTCTGCGGTCATCGGGCTGCGGGAGCCTCCCGCCACGACCTCCAGGTCTGCCGCCCGGGAACCGTCCGCCCCGAGCACGAAGGAGAGCAGGCCGCCCGCTTCCGGGTCGGACTGGATCAGCGCGGCGCCCGCCCCATCGCCGAACAGCACGCAGGTCGTCCGATCGGAGAAGTCGAGCGAACGTGAAAGGGTGTCGGCTCCGATCAGGAGGATGCATCGCTGAGATCCGGTCTCGATAAACTGGCAGGCGGTGACGAGGCCGTAGACGAAGCCGGAGCAAGCGGCGGAGAGGTCCCAGGCGCCGGCCCGACTGAGGCCGAGTGCGCTCTGAACCAGGCACGAGGTCGAAGGGAAGAGCGGGAAGTCTGGCGTTGACGTCGCGACGATCACGAGGTCCACGTCCTCAGGCTTGACCCCGGCCTGTTCAAGTGCTTCTGAGCCGGCCGCCGCCGCCATGGTCGCGGTGGATTCGCCTTCCCCCGCAAAACGCCTTTCGGCGATGCCGGTTCGGCTGCGAATCCATTCGTCCGACGTGTCTACCATCGTCGAGAGCTCGTCGTTGGTGACGATGCGGGCGGGAACGTATCGCCCCAGCCCGGTGATGCGCGGAGAAGGGCCGTTCATGACCCCAGCGCCGTCCGCATGATGGGTCGGTCCTCGGTGTCTATGGAGATCAGGGCCGAATTGGCGGTCACTAAGTCGCCCCGACGGAGGTGAATCTGAACGACCCGTCCGGCCGCGTCCGAGCTGATATCGTTGAAGATCTTCATGGTTTCGATGAGTCCGATAACCGTGCCGATCTCCACGTGGCTACCAACGTGCACGTAGGGCGCCGCGCCCGGGGAAGGCGCGTCATACCAGATGCCAGTCAACGGTGCGCCGATCTCGTGAAGCGAGCTGGCATCGATCACTGGTGGCGCCTGGGCCAGAAGGGGCGGGTCGACAATCGGGACTTCTGCGGCGCGACGGGCTTTCCGCACCATTATGCGCAAGGGCCCGTTCTCCAACCTGAGCTGCCAGACGTCGCTCTTTTCTATCAGATCGACCAATCGGCGCACCGTCTGCAGCCAATTTGCCGGTTCGGGGTCTGAGGGCGGACGCTCCGCTGGTGGCCGAAGGGGTTGGGTTGCGGGCCCCGGAAAAGCGCTTTCAGCGCTGGGCGGGGGAACGGCGCTCACGCCGCGCCGTCATACCGGCGAAGAACGAGGCTAACATTGTGCCCGCCGAATCCAAAGGAGTTGGTCAGCGCGATATCGACGTGCTGTTGGCGCGCCGTGTTGGGCACGTAGTCGAGGTCGCAAGCGGCATCCGGATGCTCGTAGTTCAGAGTCGGCGGGATGATTCCCTGCTCGATCGTCTTGATGCAGACGATGGCCTCGACCACCCCGGCCGCGCCGAGCATGTGCCCGGTCATCGATTTGGTCGAAGACATCGGGATCCTGGCCGCCTGGATTCCGAACACTTCCTTTACTGCCGCGGTCTCGATGCGATCTCCAGGCAGGGTCGAAGTTCCATGTGCGTTGATGTAATGCACTTCCGCTGGATCGAGTCCGGCCTTGCTCAACGCCCGTCGCATGGCTCGAACCGCGCCGTCGCCGTCCTCAGCGGGAGAGGTGACGTGGAAGGCGTCATCGGTGGCGCCGTAACCGGCCAATTCGGCATAGATTCGCGCACCTCGCTCACGCGCATACGACTCCGCCTCCAGGATGACGGCACCGCCACCCTCGGCAATAACGAACCCATCGCGCTCCGCGTCAAATGGGCGGGATGCGCGTTCGGGCTGGTCATTGCGGTGGGTCGACAGCGCTTTCATCGACGCGAAGCCTGCCACGCCGATCGGGAGCACCCCCGCTTCAGAGCCGCCGGCGATCATCGCCTTGGCGTCACCCCGTTTGATGATTTCCGCCGCCTCTCCGATCGCATGAGCACTGGTAGCGCAGGCGGAAACGATGCCGAAGTTCGGTCCGCGGGCACCGGTGGCGATGGCCACCTGACCCGCCGCGAGGTCGATGATGAACATGGGGATGAGGAAGGGGCTCACCCGCCGCGGGCCCTTCGTCCGCAACACCTCGAGCTGCTCGGACAAAGTAATGATTCCGCCGATGCCCGAGCCCATGAGAACGCCGATCTCCTCCGAGTTCGAGGCATCGATCGTCAGTCCGGCGTCCGCGATTGCCTGGCGGGCCGCTACCAGCGCAAATTGGGAAAAGCGGTCGAGTCGGCGGGATTCGCGGGGGCTGAGTAGGGTGTCGGGGTCAAAGCTCTTGATCTCTCCGGCAATCCGAGAATCCATCTCGCTCGCGTCGAACAGGGTGATGGGCCCAATGCCAGAACGGCCGTCAACGAGGCCATCCCAGGTGGAGGAAACATCGGGCCCCAACGGTGTGATCGCTCCGAGGCCGGTGATTACGACGCGCTCGGTCAATTAGATCTAGTCGGGTAGACGGCGGAGGTAGAGCGGAAATCTGGTTGGAATGAACTCTCCACTTTGCCGCCCGTCAGGACCCTATCCGCGGCCGGTCGCCTGACGGACCATGCTCGAGGCGGTATGGGCGTCGAGCTGATCGATGCGATAGCACGGACCGCCCAGCCACTCAGCCAGTCGGGAAGCGAGGCCGATGCGGAAATGCTCGGCTTCGGTATCAACAACCAGGGAGTTGACTTTGAGCTCGCGGATCTTCGCGGCCATTTGCTTGACGTCCTCAATGGGATCACTGCCGTGGAGGGCGACATTCGCGCGCCCGTCCGACACGACGATGAGCACTGGTAAAACTGCCGAATCTCGGTCGCGCTCTTTCGAGAGGAGATCGCCGGCGATACGGAGCCCATCTGCAAGCGGGGTTCGGCCACCGGTCGGTAAGTGTCGCAGGATTCGCTCGGCTCGCTGCACGCTGTTGGTTGGTTCAAGCAAGATTTCAGCACCGGTCCCGTGGAAGGTTACCAGAGCGATGCGGTCGCGCTTCTGATAGGCGTCGGTGAGCAGCGAAAGGATCGCACCCTTGGTCATCACCATGTGATTCTCGACGCCCATGCTACCGCTGGTATCGAGCACGAATACGATCAGGTTCGACAGCCGCCGCTCGCGCACCTTTTCCCGGATGTCCCAGGTACGGAGCTGCAAAATGCGGCCATCGGTAGCCGCTTCCCGCCGCTCCTTCTGGAACGGGGCAGCCGCCCGGACCGTGGCGTCGAGCGCCAGGGAGTGGGGCCGTTCTTCAGGGATGGCCCCACGCACGTAGCGCCCGACCGGCTCGGTATTGGTTACGCTGGTCCGCCTGCCCAGCCGCTGGCGCTCCTTGGGGGGATTTATGTTGGCCGCGAACTTCCGGACCCGAAAGGTGGCCCCGGGTTGATCAACCCGGGGCGCTTCTCCTTGGCCTGCTTGTTCGTCCGAGGCGTTATCGGACGCGGGCTCCGACATGGGATTTAGAGCCCCTTCGTTGTTCTCTGCTTCCGCCTGGCTGATCTGTGATTGGACGCGGCGTTCGAGGTCTCCCGGGTCATTCCCGGTGTCGTCAAATGGCTGCCGGCGTCGGCGGTGCGGGAGTGCTAGCATGGCGGCCACCCGGATGTCATCCATGTTCACCTCGGTCCGCCCATCGTAGGCACAGTGGGTCATGGCGGTTTTGTACATCACGATGTCCGCCCGCAACCCGTCGACCTGGAGGTCCGAACAAATCCGGGTAATGAGATCAAGCATCTGGTCGGACAGGATCACTTCCGGGAGCAGGGTGCGGGCTTGTTCCACCCGCTGGCGCTCGCCTTCTTCCATGTCTTGCCAGAGGACGTTGAAGGCGATTGGGTCAGACTCGAACGCGGCCCGTCGCTTGACGACCTCCGCCCGGAGATGAGGCTCGTGAATTCCTTCTACCTCTGCGGTCAGGGCAAATCGGTCCAGCAGCTGGGGCCGCAGCTCGCCCTCTTCGGGATTCATGGTTCCGATGAGGATGAACTCGGCCGGATGGCTGATCGAGATGCCCTCGCGCTCGACGTAGTTGACGCCCATGGCGGCAGCATCAAGTAGGACGTCAACCAGGTGGTCGCTGAGTAGGTTCACCTCGTCGACGTAGAGGATCCCTCGGTTTGCAGACGCTAGCAGGCCCGACTCGAAGCGGCGCTTGCCTTCGGTGACCGCGTGCTCGATGTCCAGCGTTCCCACCACGCGGTCTTCAGTGGCGCTCACGGGAAGCTCGATTAGCTGTACGTGGCGGTGCTTGGTTTCCAGAGAAGAGCCCTGGTCAACGCGATCTCGGCATTCGTCGCACCAGGTGGCGGGGCGAGTCGGATCGCAGCTGAATCGGCAATCGGCAACGATTGGCACTTCGGGAAGCAGGTGGGCCAACGCCCGAGCGGCGGTCGACTTGGCCGTGCCTTTTTCTCCGCGAACCAGGATGCCGCCGATCTTGGGATTTACTGCATTCAGCAGTAGTCCCAATTTCATGAGTTCCTGCCCAACCAGGGCCGTAAATGGGAATATGGGTCGGATCTGTCCGGGCACACATACCTCCGCGCTAGCTAGGTTTACCGGACTCCGGCGTCAGCCCCGATCCGCTTCACGCAAGCGGGGTCAGCGCATGATAAAGGAGTAGCGGTGACTTCGTGAGGCCCCGTGGGGTCCGGCTGGCAAGCTCACGGCGCTGGGTAGATCCCAGGCGCCCCGTGCCTGGCGCCGATATCCGAATCTCTAGCTCCGAACCAGGTGTCGCTTCTCGTCCGCCTTTTTGGCTTTTATCAAATGCTTGTGCCAGGCTACTTTCTTGCGCTTGTTCATCTACTCCTCAATGAGCTTTGCTGCTCAATCACGGCCTCGAACGGGACAGCTCGGATTCTAGACCCTGCCAGGCACACGTACAAGACCGACCGCCAGCCCGTGGGTCCGTCGCGGCGGTGTTGACGCCTCTCGGGGAGAGTGCTAGAACCTTGGCGCACCGGAGGCTCCAGCCGCTGTCTGCGATCAATATAGGAGGCAATCCTCAATGGCGTGGAAGGTCGTCAATCTCAATACCATGGACGGACGGGAAGAAGAGGGCGGCAAGCGAATCCTGTATAGCTCAGATTCCTTCCACATGTGGCTGCACAGCGATGCTCCCGGGGTGGTGCGGGGCCGAGTTGCTGCCAACGGGGCGCAGGAGCTGCATCGGCACTATGCGGACGAAATGTTTTTTTGCGTGCAGGGAGAACTGACCATTCGTTTCGCAGATCCGGAAGGCGTAGAAGTGGTGCCGCCGGGCGCTTTTGTGGTCGTCCCGGCCGGGCAGCTCTACTCATTAGAGAATACGAGCAAGACTGAGGAGATGATCCTGCTCGGATCGCGGGCAGAGGCACACGACATGCCCCGCCTGGGCGATGAGGGGGAACCCGTCCTCATGGGCGCTCACTCGTGGGCAGTAGAACAGACCGAGATGGAGAAGGCAATCGGAGCCACTCACGAACGGTGGGCGTCCAAGTAGGAACCCAACCAAGGGGAGCAATGGGCTCCGCCTGAAGCCAGCCTTGGAGGCACGAGCACGCTGCCGACATGACGCCAGGCGCTCGCTGCCACTGATTCATGAATGGAGGCGACGCCAAGTGGCGTGGAAGAAAATCGACGTTGAGCATCTTCCCAGCCGAGAGCACTCGGGGGGGAAGCGGATCATGTATAGCTCCGACACCTTCCATATGTGGCTCCACACCGATCCAGTCGGCGTGCTGAGGGGACGAGTCGAGAACGAAGCTCAGGAGCTCCACAAACATTTTGCAGATGAAATGTTTTTCTGCCTTCAAGGGGAGTTGACGATTCGTTTCGCGGACCCGGAAGGGGAGGAGGTCATACCGGCCGGTGCCTTCGTGGTCGTTCCGGCGGGCCAGCTCTATTCCCTGGAAAACACGGGAAGCGAGACCATGATCCTCCTCGGATCTCGCGCGGAGGCACACGACGCCCCCCGCATGGGAGACGAAGGAGAGCCAATTCAACGGGGGACCCACGTTTGGGCCGTTGAGCAGACCGAAATGGAGCAGGCGATCGGGGCCGCGCACGAGCGCTGGTCGGCCGGCCGCGATGCCTAATTGAACCCGGGCGACCAGTTCTAACCGAAGAATAGCCGCCGACTGAGGAGTGGCCATGACCGTCTGCAAGGGGAAGGGGCAACGCGGGGCGATGCCTTGGTCCGCAACCTGCCTAATTGGTCTCGCACTGGCTATTGTGGGTTGCGCGCCGACCAACGGGACGGGAGGGGGTGCCCAGCAACCCAGCCCTAGCGCCCCGTCGCGGACGTTGGTGATGATGACCCAAATCGATCCGCTCTTGGCTCCCAGCCCACTCGCCTCGGGTACCTCCACCGGGCGGGGAAGCTTGGCGGATGTGCTCTTTACGGCCGGCCTTAGCCACGATGACCAGGCGCGCGATAACACCGCCGTGACGGTCTGGCCCCAACTGGCCGAGACCTTGCCGCAGTTGGACACGGACAGCTGGCGCGTCTTCCCCGACGGACGCATGGAGACGACCTGGGTGCTTCGGCCGGGACTGACCTGGCACGACGGGGCACCCTTGACTGGCGACGACGTCGTTTTCGGCTGGCAGGTTCGGAATACGCCTGAATATGTTCCGGCCGGCGACTTGCAGCTCATTGACGAAGTGGTGGCAAAGGATTCGAGGACCGTTGTCGTTCGGTGGAAAGCTCCCTATTTCGCCGCTGGAGCAGGAGGGAGCGTGGGCTCCCCTATGCCGCGTCACGTCCTTGGCGAGGCATTCGCGCAACAGACCCCACAGCAGTTTGCGTCCCATCCATATTTTGGCGTGACAAACTATGTTGGCGCCGGACCCTATCGATTGGAGCGTTGGGAGCCGGGCTCGTTCCTCGAAGGTTCGGCCTTCGACGGCTACACACTCGGGCGGCCCAGCATTGACCGGATCAGGTTAGCGATCGTATCTGACAAGAACACTGCGCTCGCCAACATGCTGGCTGGAGAGGTTCAAATGTCTTTTGACGCCGCGCTGTTCATCGAGCAGGGCGGCATCTTGAAACAACAGTGGGGGAAGTCCAACGGCGGAACCGTGAGTCTGGAAGCTGACCAGATACGCTTTGTGGCGTTCCAGCTCAAGAAGGAATTCGTCAACCCGACTCAGATTCTCGACGTGAGAGTCCGTCAGGCACTAGCAGTGGCCATCGACAAGCGAGGGTTCATCGACGGGCTCTTGGGTGGCGATGGCTATGTGGCAGAGACGTTGATGGCCCCGTACGTCCCGTTCTATGCCCAGATCGAGCGGGTTGCTCAAAAGTACCCGTATGACCTGCAAAGAGCCGCCCAACTGCTCGCCGATGTTGGTTTCAGCAAAGGCGCGGATGGAAGCTACCGCCTGCCCTCCGGGGAGCCATTTAGCCTTACCCTGATGGCCAGCTCTGGTTATGACCGGGAGCGGGCCATTTTGGCCGACATGTGGCGCAAGGCCGGCATAGACATCAAGGAACAGGACGTGTCGGTCACCCAGGATGCGGACCGACAATTTAGAGCAGCATTCCCAGCGGCCTATGGCACCTCCCAGAACCTCGGCCTGCCGGGCGCCCTGGGCAGGTTGAACGGCAGAACCATCGCTACCCCGGAGAACCGATTTAGTGGGAATAACTATTTCGGGTACTCCAACCCGGAGTTCGATCGCTTGCTTGATGTGACCGCGACGAGTCTGCGTCAGGATGAACGGGTCGCGGCTACGATCGAAGCGGTGCGCATCGCGAGCATCGACCTCCCGTTCGTTCCCATGTATCTGAATCCGCGATCCGCCTCGGCTTTTTCATCGTCGCTGCAGGCCCCCACTACCAGCCCGGCCAGCAAGCCCGGATGGTGGAACATCGAGGCGTGGAAGTGGAAGTCCTGAGCGGCATTGGGCGGGGTTGCCCGTTATACTTGGGCGGATGCCTGCTCCCCGAGTGGCTGTCAGCCTCCTGAGTTCTGCTCGCCCAGCGGCGGCGGGGCACCATTGGCGTTAATCGCCGCCGTCGAAGCCATCGAGATCCTCGACTCGCGGGGGAACCCCACCATTGAAGTGGAGGTTACCCTCGAGGACGGGGCCACGGGCCGCGCCGCGGTGCCCTCGGGAGCCTCGACGGGAAGCCATGAAGCCGTGGAGCTCCGGGACAAAGACGCGGCGCGGTACCGCGGCCTTGGCGTCACCCAGGCCGTCGAGAACGTCAACGAGCTCATCGCGCCTGACCTGCTTGGTCACCTTTGTGATGACCAGGCGGCCATCGACGCCCTTCTGATCGAGCTGGACGGAACTCCGAACAAGGGGCACCTGGGCGCCAATGCGCTCCTGGGTGTCTCGCTCGCCTGCGCGAAAGCAGCCGCGCTTTATCACGAGCTTCCGCTCTACCGATACCTGGGCGGGGTGCGGGCGAGCCTGCTGCCCGTCCCGTTGCTCAACGTCCTGAACGGCGGCCGGCATGCGGCGAACTCCTCTGATTTTCAGGAATTCATGCTCGCACCAATCGGCTTCGATTCCTTTTCGGACGCACTCCGGGCCGGTGTAGAAACCTACCATGCGTTGAGGGACGTGCTGAGCTCCAAAGGGCTGGGGACCGGTTTAGGGGACGAGGGCGGCTTCGCCCCTTCGGTCGCGACCAACCAGGAGCCCGTCGAGCTTTTGATCCAGGCTATCGAGCGGGCCGGTTACCGACCCGGCGAGCAGATCGGCATTGCTCTCGACGTCGCCGCCAATGAGTTTTATGAGGATGGGGCTTACCGGCTCGCTCGCGAGGGCCGAACTCTAGATGCGGGCGGGCTGGTGGACCTCTACGAACAGTGGCTCAAGGCGTATCCGATTGTGTCAATTGAGGACGGGCTGGCAGAAGATGATTGGGCGGGATGGGCGCATTTGACCGAGCGATTGGGGAGCCGCTTGCAGCTCGTCGGCGACGATCTCTTCGTCACCAACCCGACTCGGTTGCAGCGCGGCATCGACGAGCACTGCGCCAATGCGATTCTGGTCAAGCTCAACCAGATCGGGACCCTGACCGAAACCATGGAAACGATCGACGTCGCCCGCCGGCACGGATATGCTTCCATCGTGTCCCATCGTTCCGGTGAAACAGAAGACACCACCATCGCCGATCTGGTCGTGGCCACCGGAGTCGGCCAAATCAAAACCGGGGCTCCCGCCCGATCGGATCGGGTCGCGAAGTACAACCAGCTGCTCCGTATCGAGCGTGAGCTCGGTGAAAGCGCGCGCTACGCGGGTCGAGGGGCTCTTGACCGTCGCGTTGCATCGGCCTAGGGCAGTGCCGAGATTCAGCAAGAACATTCGAGGGGGATTCAATGATTCGGATCGGCATCAACGGCTTCGGGCGAATTGGGCGGCAGGTCTTCAAGGCCATTCGGGATCGTCACCCGGGGACCCTGGAAGTCGTTGCCATCAATGACCTGATGGATTCCAAGACGAACGCCCACCTTCTGAAGTACGACACCAACTACGGACGCTTTCCGGGCACGGTCGAGGTGACCGATGGGGCCCTGGTAGTGGATGGCGATCAGGTCCGAGTTTTCGCGGAGCGAGATCCGGCCAACATTCCGTGGGCTTCGGTCGGGGCAGATGTCGTGGTGGAGTCGACCGGCTTTTTCACCGACGCAACCAAGGCAGCTGCCCATCTACAGGCGGGGGCGAAGAAAGTGATCATCAGCGCCCCGGCCCGCAATGAAGACATCACTTTGGTGTTGGGCGTCAACGAGGGAATGTATGACCCCTCGAGGCACCACGTTGTTTCCAACGCTTCCTGCACCACCAATGGCCTGGCCCCCGTGGCGAAGGTCCTATTTGACAACTACGGGATCCAGAAGGGCTTTCTCACCACTGTCCATTCCTACACCAACTCGCAGCGCCTTCTGGATGTGGCGACAGCCGATCTCCGCGATGCCCGGGCGGCTGCTCAGAATATCGTGCCCGCCGCGACCGGAGCTGCTCGCGCGGTGGGCCTGGTCATCCCACAGCTCCAGGGAAAGTTCAACGGCATGGCATTCCGGGTACCGACTTCGACGGTGTCGGTCATCGATTTCGTGGCCGATCTGGACAAGACGGTGACGGTTGAGGAAGTGAACGCGGCAATGAAAACGGCCGCTGAGGGCCCGATGGAAGGCATTCTCGCCTACACCGAGGAGCCCCTCGTATCGATGGACCTTAAGGGCGACACCCACTCATCTATCTTCAGCGCCCTCGACACCATGGTGGTGGGCGGTAACATGGTGAAGGTGGTTTCCTGGTACGACAACGAATGGGGTTACTCCTGCCGAGTCGCTGACCTGGCCAACTTCATGGCCGGCATGATGGAGGGCTAACCAGGCGCCGCCTGGAGGCAATCTGTGCCCAAAAAAAGCATTCGGGACATCGACCTTAAAGGCAAAAGCGTCTTGGTACGGGTCGACTACAACGTGCCCCTCGATGCGGAGGGAAATGTTTCCGACGCGACCCGGATCCGGGAGACGATTCCGACCCTCGATTACCTGAGGGCGCAAGGATGTCGGACGATCCTGGTCTCCCATCTGGGGCGCCCGGATGGAAAGCCGGATCCCAAGCAGAGCCTGGCGCCGGTCGCCAGAGAGCTGCAGCGGTTGCGGTTTCCGGTGATCTTTGCCACCGATACCATCGGCCCGGACGCCCAGTCCAAGGCGGCAAGTCTCCGCGCCGGCGATCTGCTCCTATTGGAGAACGTCCGCTTCTATCCCGGCGAAGAGGCAAATGACCCGAGCTTCGCCGCCGAGCTGGCCAAGCTGGGCGAGGTGTTCGTGAACGACGCTTTCGGGACCGCCCATCGCGCCCACGCTTCGACAGCCGGGGTTGCTGCCTTTCTCCCGGCGGTCGCGGGGCTGCTGATGGAAAAAGAGATCGATGCGCTCGGTCGGGTGCTGGACAATCCCAAGCGCCCGCTCGTCGCGGTGATCGGCGGGGCGAAGGTCTCCTCCAAGATTGGAGTTCTCGAGAACCTGCTGCCCCGGGTTGATCGGCTCATCATCGGCGGCGGGATGGCCTGTACCTTCCTCAAGGCGAAGGGTCTCGAGATCGGGAAATCGCTGTTGGAGGCCGATTGCCTATCAGTGGCGACCGACCTCATGGCCAAGGCCGGGCCGAAGCTGCTGCTCCCCATTGACGGACTGTGCGTGTACCAGGTCGATCCGGCCTCTCAGCCCATGGTCCAGGATTCCGATCACATCGGGGCTGATGTGGCGATGGTCGACATCGGTCCCAGGAGCATCGACCTGTTCGGCGAGGCGGTGCGAGGAGTAGGAACGGTCGTTTGGAACGGCCCGATGGGGATTTTTGAAATGGAGCCCTTTGCCCACGGGACCGCTGCGATTGCCGACGCGATCGCCGCGAGCGGCGCGACTACCGTGGTCGGCGGTGGCGACACGATTGCCGCGATCGAGAAGCTCAGCGATGCGTCCCGGTTCACCCACGTTTCCACTGGGGGCGGGGCTTCCTTGGAGTTCCTCGAAGGCCGGGTGCTGCCCGGCGTCGCCGCGCTCCAGGACCGCTGAGCTGCCCGTGCGGATTCCCATCGTCGCGGGCAACTGGAAGATGAACACTACCGTCGCTGAAGCGGTGGCTCTGGCGGACAGCCTGGCTGAGCAGATTGGCGCCATCCACGGAGTTGAGAAAGTGGTGTGCCCGCCCTTCGTCTCGCTGGACGCCGTCCACAAGCGGCTGGCTGGCTCGGGGGTGCTGGTCGGAGCCCAGAACGCTTTCTGGGAGGCGAGCGGCGCCTACACCGGGGAGATCTCGGTGGGGATGCTCCGCGAGCTCGTCGACTACGTAATCCTCGGGCACTCTGAACGACGCAAGTATTTCCATGAAACGGACGAGGACGTAAACCGCAAGGTGAAGGCCGCATTGGTGGCCGAACTGAAGGTCATCGTTTGTGTGGGCGAGGATCTGGTGGTGAATGATGCTGGTGGCACCGAAGCGTTCGTGGAGGCACAGATTCGTGGAGCGTTCGCGGGAGTTGAGTCGCTCGACACGGTCGTCGTGGCCTATGAGCCGATCTGGGCGATTGGGACCGGGCGCCCTGCCACACCTGAAGGTGCAGGTGCGGTGATCGGACACATCCGCGGGGTTGCGGCCAGCCTATTCGGTGCGGACGCGGCTCAGGGGCTTCGCATCCAATACGGCGGCAGCGTCACCCCGGAGGTTTTCGCTGACTTCGCTGCTCACCCGGAGATCGATGGCGCGCTGGTGGGAGGCGCGAGCCTCCGCGCCGATGCCTTCGTCAAGATCGTGCAGCAAGCAGCCGAAGCCGCCGGCTCAACCGGGAGTCAACTAGCCCCTTGAGCGGTAACGGGGTTCCGGGACGTGGGTCTGCCCACGGGGGTCTCGGGCGTTCTACTCCGCTCGCGCTGACCGGGGGACCTGGGCGCTGCTCCTCGGGGCGTTGCACCATTCAGTCGCCGCTCGGTCGATGGCTCGCTCGATTCGGGGCCTGCGCATAGGCTGCTGCTAATAGCGCCGGGGTGGCGGAACGGCAGACGCAGCGCTCTTAAAAAGCGCGGCCCAAAAGGCGTGCGGGTTCGAATCCCGCCCTCGGCACCAGGTCTCAGGCACGAAAAGGCTCCGCGTGCCTCCAGGGCGTGCTACCCCGGTAGATGGCATTGGCCACCCCTTCGACCTGATCGTCCAAGCTGGCATGGATGAATCCGATGTCGGCAAGGCTCCGACCCAGGGTCGAGATGCGGTATTCGCCGGCTTGTTTCGCATGGATCCAAGCTTGCGGGTTGGCGATGTGAAAGATGAACCGGGGGGTAGGGGTTGATTGGGCCATGAGTCCTCCTGGGGTTCGGGTCCGGACCGCCTCGGCGTCGGGGCGGATGGTTCTCTCACGCGCTGGGCGCCCCTCAGCCAATACCAGGGAACGGTTCAGGGTTTGAAGAAAATGTTCACCGTGGAGTTGGGAGGCTGACGCCCAGGGTTCGCTCGACCCAGTAGGCAATACGCAGCAGCTTGGCTTCCTGCCAGGGGCTGGCGCCTAGTTGAATGCCAATCGGCAAGTGGCCGGGCCCGAAACCGGTCGGCAGGGTGATGGAGGGGAAACCGACGAAGCTCCACGGACTCTGCCAGGCTGGGTCACCGGTGCTGCCGGCGGTGAGGGGCGGCGCGAGGCCGGACGTGGTTGGACTCACCAGGACATCCACCTCCTGAAGCCGTTCGGCAAACGACGACCGGGTGACCTCGAGTACTTGGCCCGCTCCCACATAGTCGGCTCCGGTCACGGCGGTCCCGCGCCCCAGAAAGTCGGCGGTCCGCTCACGGTAGCGTTCCATGTGGTCGAGCAGTCCCTCCCGTCGATGCCACCAGACCATTTCGCTCATTTGCATCGCGCGATGCGCCTCGAAGGTCTCGTCGAAGTTGACCTCCATCTGGACCTCGTCGATGATCGCTCCCGCCTTGGCCAGCCGCTCCACCGTGGCCAGCGCTGCCTCGCGGACCGGCTCATCGGCGTGCTGGAAGTAGTAGTTAAGCAGACCGATTCGGGGTGGGCCGCTCGGCTGACCCGCCGCGATGACGTAGTCTTCGGTGGGCGTGTCGACCAGGTGGGGGTCGCCCGTTTCGAATCCGGCCAACACCTGGAGGGTGAGGGCGGCATCTTCCACGCTCCGCACGATCCAGCCTACGTGGTCGAATGAGTGCGCCATGGGGATGACACCGGCCCGGCTCACTCGACCGAAGGTGGGCTTGAAGCCCACCACTCCGCAGAACGAGGCTGGTCGCAGTGCGCTGCCGACGGTTTGGGAACCGAGAGCCATAGGAACCATGCGAGCTGCCACTGCCGCTGCCGAACCTGCGCTGGAGCCGCCGGGTGAGTGCAGGAGGTTGTACGGATTCCTCGAAGGGGCAGGGTGGCCGTCGGCGAATTCGGTCGTATGAACCTTTCCGAGCAGAATGGCGCCGGCCGCCTTCAATCGATGGATGACGGCCGCGTCCCGCGTTGGGACGCGGCCCCGGTAGTGCTCGCTGCCCGCCTCAGTCGGCAAGCCGGCTGAATCGAAAATGTCTTTGGCTGCGAATGGCACCCCGAAGAGTGGGCCAACCTGGGCCTGGTGGCGTAGTTGAGCTTCGGCCCCCCGAGCGGCATCGAGGGCCTCATCTCTAGCCACATGCGACCAGGCCCGCACTTCGCCATCGGTGTCATCAATCCGGCGCAGCAGCGCCTCGATGAGCGCCACGGGCGATACCTCGCCCTGGCGAATCGCCTCCGCCGCCTGGGCCATGGTGAGTTCGTGCAGGTTCATCGAATCACCAGTCTCGGACGGCCGCTATTCGCCCCAGCGCCTCGTTGATCTTCTCTTCCGGCAGAAACAACGTGGCTCGCATGTAGCCGGACCCGCTTTGCCCAAAGTAGGAGCCGGGCATGAAGGCCACATGCGCCCGGCCCAGGATCGTTTCCAGAACAAAGTCTTCGTCATTTCTCCCCTCCGGCACCTTGATCCAGAGGTAAGGGGTGGCGGGGGCCGTGTCACACCGAAGCCCGAGTTGGTTGAGGCCGTCCACAAACAACCGTCGTCGGTCGGTCAGTTCGTCCATGTACGCTTTCATTTCCGCCCTGGCCGCCGGGTCGGTCAGCGCAACCAGTCCCGCTTTTTGATGGTAGAGCGGCACACCCTGCCAAATGTGCCCGTAAAACCGATTGAACTGGCTGATATTCTCGGGACTGCTGACCAGCCAACCGAGGCCGATGCCCACAAAATTGTGGTGCTTAGAGAACGAAACGACCTCATAGCCATGGTCCATCATGCCCGGAATCTGGGCTATGGATAGGGGCTTGACGGATGCGTCAAACACGTAGTCTTTGTAGGGCTTGTCAAAAATGCCAATGGTGTCGGTGGCCTTGAGTTGACCGGCCAGCCCGTCATAGTAGGGTCGGTCGGCCACGCTGCCGGTGGGATTGTTCGGGTCGCAGAAGAACATATAGGCATCGTCGGACTGCAACTTCACCTCCGGCAGCCAGCCGCCTTCCGCGGACATGGGAACCAGCCGGATGGGATTGCCGGCGGCGATAGCCGCGCCGACGTAGGCTGGATACACGGGCTCCGGGATGACCGCGTTGCCGCGAAACATGCGCGGCAGGTTGTGCAGCACTTCCTTGCTCCACCCGGTCACCATGATGCATTCGTCCGGGACATCCACCCCGTGCCTTTCCTTGTAGTCGGCCTGAATAGCTTCCCGGAGCGCGGCTATGCCCCGCTCCGGATGCATGTCCACCGGGTAGCCCAGGGTCGAATCTGCCTCCCGAACCGCCTCTTCCATGTGCCGCTTGACGGTGGGCATCGCCTCCTTGTCCGGGATGCCGATGCGCGCATTGATGACCGCCACCCCGTCTCGCTGCGCAACTTCCTGAGACTTCCGGGCCACCCGGGCGAAGGCGTACACGGGAAGATTTTCCATAAACGAAGCATATGAAGGCATGGCGACTGGTCCCCTTAAAGAGAGATTTTGAAATTTGAGAGAGATCACTATCGCATGGCTGCGATTGCCCGGCGAATCACTGCCCGGCGCTGTGCACGTGCAGCCCAGCCTCATTGTCCAGGATCTCCTGGGCCTCTTCGCGGTCCGAGCCCGGGCCTCTGGTTCAGTGCCGCTACCGGATCAACGCCGCCGTCACCGCGCCCAGGTCGCGTCCCACGTCGGGGCCTACTATCTGGGACCAAACCTGGGGAAAGGTCTCCATCAACGCGGGCTTAAGACCCGCACCCCATCACGCAGAAAGTCCGCGTCCCGATCACCCTCCGCCTTGCGAAGCAGCTCAGCCAGTGCCATGCTCAATTCCTCGGCCACCTGTGGTTCCTCTTCATCGTTGATCTGCACAATCTCGATGAGAACCCCACGGTGGCCGTCCTCGTCAACGGCCCTCTCGCCTTTTACACACTTCCAGGGACATTACCTGACGATTCGAGATCGCTCGCGACACTGACCCGAATCCGTTCAAGTCGCGGAGTTTTTTGCGGCCGTGGGTGGGCCGGCAGCGCCCCTAATTCCTCCCCTAACGGGGATTTGCGGGCATTTGTCTCGTGCTAAGCTATGACCGCTGTCTGTAGCGTGAAGTAGTGCCAATTTGCCGGGATTTGTTGCTAGCCAGCCTCTTAAAAAGCGCGGCCCAAAAGGCGTGCGGGTTCGAATCCCGCCCTCGGCACCAAACACCTGAGCAACAAGACGTCATCAACGAGACCTGTCGACGGTCAGGGATAGCGGCGCAACGCAGTCATTCCTGGTTCGCGATACTTCCGCTGGTCTCCGGCCACGTGCTGGGTCACTCTCAATCCATCCCCGCACGCCAGGGGCGATTGGCCGCCGACCCTACCGGGGACTGAGATAGGTCGTCACTATGGCCGCTAACTCGCCGAGCAGATCCGGTCGAGCGGCGATCTCTATTCGCTCCTCGAGCCAGTCGATCTCCCACAGCGCATCCAGGACGCGGTTCTCAGCCATCAGGGCGCGGAGGTAGCCAAAGTGCCGGTCTCGTTCCACTGACGGTGGCCGATCCTCAAAGAACGGCTGCCAATCCACGAAGACGTCCACTGGCTTTGCCTCCCATCAGTTACCCGTGGCTCGAAGGAGCGCGGGTCGCCTGGACCGGATCAATACAATCGTATCATTCCACGGGAACTCGCCTAACAAGGGTTTTCTACCGGGCATTTCCATTCGACCCGAGAGCTTGGATGGACGCAGATGATGGCCCGCGATACGTGCCCAGGCAGCGTCAGGACGCAGGCCGACATGACCACCCCGATCATTATGGGGCCCTCTATGTTTCACGCCTTCCGGAGAGTGCAGTTGCCGAACAAATTCAGCGCTTTCGTGGCCAGGCGATGGCGCGCTGGTGGGAGGCGCGAGCCTCCGCGCCGAGGCCTTCGTCAAGATCGTGCAGCAAGCGGCCGAAGCGGCGGCTCAGCCGGGAGCCAACTGGCCCCTTGAGCGGTGATAGGGTTCCGGGAGACGGATCGCGTTCCACGGCGCTCGCGCTGACTGGAGGACTTGGGCGCCCCTACTCGGGGCGGCGGACCATTCCGTGGCTGTCGGAACCATGGCTAGCCCCAGGCGGGGCGTGCACATGGGCTCCTGCGAAGAGCGCCGGGGTGGCGGAACGGCAGACGCAGCGCTCTTAAAAAGCGCGGCCCAAAAGGCGTGCGGGTTCGAATCCCGCCCTCGGCACCGAATTTTCAGGCATCGAGCAGCCCAGTTAGAGCCGACGACGAGGCTCAGCATCAGAGGTGCCAGGGCGAGGCCAGCGGAGACACCGAGCGTCGTCAGGCTGACGCGGACGACCCGCGTTAAAGCGTCGTCGCTTCGAATCACGTCAGGTGGCCGGTCACCCCAAGGAAGAAGGCCCCGACCGAAGGTATCGAACTTGGGGCTCTGCCCCAAACCCCGCGAAAGCGTCGCTTCGCTCCAGTCGGGCTAAAGCCCGTAGAGAGCGGTGGGATTGGCATCCAGGATCTTGTTCACGATGGTCTCGTTCATGCCTTCGAGCTCGCTCAGATGGCGAAGCGCGGCGATCTCGCTCGCGGTGTCCTGGTGTCCGTAGTCGGAGCCGATTACGAGGTTGTCCGGGCCGACGTACTTCAGCACGTAGGGAATATCGTCATTCGTCTGGCAGGCGACGTAGATACGGCTGTCGCGCAGTAGATCGTCGCCCGCGCGAAGCACGCCGCCGTCGCCTTGAGTAATGGAGGGGTCGGCGCGCCCCATGGAGTGCAGTGCCCACGGCACCCACTGGGAGGACGTTTCGACGAAGCCGAATCGCAGCTTGGGGAACTGGGTGGGCACTTTGGCGCGGACGATCGAGAAAAATCCATCAATGACCGGCGACTTGAAGAAGTTCAGACCGCCCGCGCCGGCCATGAACCGCTCCATGGTGAAGCTCGCGTTGCCCGCGTGGGCGCAAATGGGCAGGTTCAGCGCCTCGGCGGCTTCATACAGCGGAAAGAAGTACGAGTCCCCAAGATGGCGGTCGCCGGCCTCGTAACCGCGCATGAACACCGCGACCGCGCCGTGGTCTTTGGCCCATTCCATCTCTTGAATCGCTTCCGGAATGCTCAAGGTCGGCAGCGGGACCGCCCAGCGCAGCCGTCCTTGGCCCTTCTCCCAGATATCGGCAAGCCATCGGTTGTAGGAGGTGTAGATGGCTCGCTCGGCAGCTGGGTTCTCGGTCATGGGGCGGAGGAACATCGACGGGTAAAGGATCTGGACATCGACGCCCAGCTCATCCATGTGCTCCAAACGAGCGTCGACTGATATGAATTCGCGGGACTCCTGGGAGGTCAACAGGCCCCCGTCCGAGTTCTGCATCACCATTCGTCCATCGATCAGCCAGCGTTCGTCACCCCGCCGCAACCCGGGGTTGCCCTCGGCCTTGAGGCGCACTGGCCGGTATTTCGCGTCCGCCCCTTCCATGTACGACCAGGTGCGCTCGCTTTCGACCACATGACAATCAGCATCAATTACGGGCATGGGGCGCCCTCCTGTGAGTGGATTCGATGACGGGGTCGCCGGCTCAGATCGGACCGGCCGGTAACCCGCCGTCCGCGGGATCCCCTTCTATAATCGGCGACTGTCGCGTGTGGAGGGGCCGAGCTGGCAGCAACAGGGCGGAGCGGGGCCCGCGCAAATCGCGACCTGACCCAGGGAAATATTCGGGCCAACCTCTGGTTCCTCGGCTGGCCCCAAATCGTCTCCGGGGCGGTCAACACTGTTGATCAGTTGGCCGATCTCTTTTGGGCCGGCTTCATCGGCTCGCGGGCTGTCGCCACGGTCGGGGTCGCCCAGAGTTGGATCGTCCTGTTCATCACGGCCACCATGGGGCTCGACACCGGCGCTCGGGCCATGGTTTCGCGAGCCATCGGTGCGGGAGATCTGGCAGCTGCCAACCGGATCGCGCGCCAGAGCCTGTTCGTAAGCGGTGCCACTGCGCTAACGGTAATGGGCTTCGGCATCGTTTTGAGCGATTTCCTGCTTCGGCTGCTCGGCGTCACCGAGAACATGGTGGAGGAAGGCAGCACCTATCAGCGAATCCGCTTGGCGAGTGCGATCTTTTTCACGGTGAACAATGGGTCCGGTTCACTGCTGCAGGCGGGGGGCGACAGCCTTACGCCGATGAAAGCGCAGATGTTAACCCGGGGCATTCACTTCGTGCTCAGTCCCGTCCTCATGTTTGGGTGGGTTGGGCTGCCCCCGATGGGGATTTCGGGGAGCGCCGTCGCAAATACGGTCGCCCAAGTGGCGGGTGCGGTGGTGAACCTCCACGCGCTGTTTACCGGCGTCTCGCGCCTGCAACTGACGCTGAAGAACCCGACCTTCGAGCGGGGCATCCTGGCCCAGCAGCTCAAAATTGGCGCGCCCGCCTCCTACACGAGCGGCGAACGCTCTTTAGCCCAGCTCATCCTGACCGGTCTGGTCGCTCCCTTCGGCCCGTCAGCGCTCGCCCTGTTCGTTATTACTCAGCGGGTTCAGATGTTCGGAAGCTTTGGCGCGCAAGGCCTTGGTCAGGCCTGCGGCGTAATCGTGGGCCAGAATCTGGGTGCGCGCCAGCCGGCCCGGGCGCGGGCGACGGTATGGTGGGCGCTCGGCTACGTCTTCGCGATGCAAGGTGTGCTCTGCACCGCCATGTATCTCTTTCCCACGGTGGTGGTGTCCCTGTTCAGCCGAGAGACGAGCGTCATGGACCTCGCCGTTCCCTGGCTGTACGTCGAGATACCAGCCTACCTCTTCCTGAGCTTGTCGAATGTCCTGGCGCTGATGCTGAATACGGCCGGCGACGCGGTGATCCCGATGGTGATCGGGATCGTCGTGGTCTGGGGAATCCAGCAGCCGGTGGCGCACGTCTTGACCGGTGCCTTCAGTAGCCTCGGTTGGTCCGGCCTGAACTGGGCCGTTCCTTCCTCGTGGAACCTGGGAGTACTCGGTATCCCCTTCGCAACCCTGAGCTCCAGTTTCGTGCGGATTGCGGCTCTGTTCGTCTATTTCCTGAAAGGGCGCTGGGGGCAGAAAGAGCTGCTCGGCTGGTCGAGAGTCGCCGTTCCGGCGGACGTCGACACAGCGATAGCTTCGGCATCCAGCCGGTAAGCTCTAACCCGGGTAGCCAACCGAGCGTGCCCGACGCAATGGAATTCGTTGCGGTATAGTGTTTTAACTCGTGGGAGGTGAAGCATTGCCGGTCCCGGTTCGAGAGAAAGTGCGGGCGGTAAGTCGCGATGTCGGTGGGCAGGCCAGGCTGGCGCGGCTCATTGGGGTGAGTCCTTCGCGAGTGAGCCGCTGGCTCGATGACGAGGAGCCGGACTCAGAGAATCGCCGAAAGGTGGAGGGTATCGAGTTTGTCCTGAGCCGCCTGCTGGGCAATTGGGAGCGAGAGACCGCGCTCAAGTGGCTCGAAGGGTTCAACGCCCATCTTGGGAACCGCCGGCCGGTTGATGTCCTGGCATACGGACGGGTCGCAGAGGTCATTCAAGCTATCGAGGCTGACGAAACCGGAGCCTACGCTTAACGGGGTGCTCTACCGGGTATTCCCATTCGACCCGAGAGCGCAGGCAGACGCAGCGGGTGGCCCGCGATACGTGCCCAGGCAGCGTCAGGGCGTAGGCCGACATGACCATCCTGATCACTACGGCGCCCTATACGTTTCACGCGTTCCGGAAAGTGCAGTTGCTGAACAGATTCAGCGATTTCGTGGCCAGACGCTGACCGACCAGGATCTCAGGTTGACTGGCGGCACTCGCTACGCCCTAGCCACCTTCGATGACACTTCGCTGGGCCCGGTCGTGGACCTGGATGAGCCGCGGGAGCTTGTCGACCGCCAATTGCGCCCCTCCGTGGTTGCAAGTAGGGATCGCAGGGTAACCCACGCGATCGCACTCCGGATCTTCGACGAGGGGAAGGTCGGGCTGGGTTGGTGGTCCACTCTCGAGTCCAGTTGGCCGAACGTCACGCTATTCGCGGAGCGCGCATCGCCGCTTCTTGGTCTGGTCGACACGCCAGAACCGTTGTCGGTGCGGCACCCCTCGGTACAAGCTGCCGCAGCGGCCATCGGGGTTCTACTCGGCTGAACGGTTTCACTTTGACCGACCTGTTTCATTCTGATCGAAGGAGCTCGCTCCCATGGACCTAATCGGCGAATCGGCATCGGATGCGTTTGCGACTGGGCTCCGCGGCCGAGTTGGCCTGGTTACCGGCTCCAGTCGCAATATCGGCCGAGCCATCGCGCTCGCCTTCGCCCAAGCGGGGGCTGACGTTGTCGTAAACGCCCGAACCAGCATCGCCGAGGCCGAAGCAGTCGCGGTGGAAGCGCGAGCGATGGGGCGGCAGGCCATCGCCTGTCTGGCCGACGTCCGCGACCCCGAGGCGGTCGAGCACATGGTGGCTCGGGCACGCGTGGAGCTCGGCCCTATCGACCTATTGGTGAACTGCGCAGCCCCCCGGCCGGAGGCTTCTTTCGAGAAGATGACCGCCGAGGAGTGGCACGAGGTCCTGTCCGTGATCCTCGACGGCGCCTTCGTGTGCACCCAGGCGGTCATCGGCGGCATGCTGAAGAAGGGGCGCGGAACCATCATCAACATCGCGGGGATGACCGGCCAGAGTGGGGCCGCCCAACGGGCTCACGTCGTCACCGCGAAGGCCGGCCTAATTGGCTTCACGAAAGCGCTGGCGTTGGAGCTTGCCGGCCGCGGCATCACCGTGAACGCCGTATCGCCAGGCCTGATCGACACCGCGCGAGTCGGCGCCACGGCTGCGCAGCCCGCCCATCGCCAGGGACGGGTGCCACCGGTCGGCCGGTTCGGCCGACCCGACGAAGTCGCCGCATTCTGCTGCTACCTCGCCTCGGACGCGGCCCGATACGTCACCGGCCAAACGATTGGCGTGAATGGCGGCACCTACATCTGGTGAAGTCTGGTGAAGTCGCCGCTAACTGGCGATGACCTCGTTGGGCCGGTGGGCACGCAGGAACTCGCGAACGTGCTGCACAGCCTGGGGGATCAGGTCCTTCGGCTCCTTCCAGGGATAGATCGTCACCTCAGCATTCGGCGCCAGCCTCATAATCTCCATCGCGACCGCGTGCGGATGCGCTGGCACATCGTCCGGCATCACCAGCATGGGTGTCCGGCAAGAACGGACAAAGTCGCGCGAGACGCTGTAAACGAAGTCCCCGGGGGTCCGGTAGAGGTTGTGGAGGTACGCCTCGATCACAGTCATGCTTAGCTCGGGTCGACGCGCGGTTAGCTCCGGAGCCCAAACGTCGCGGCCGGACCTGTACATAACGTCAGGATTTTCCGGCCGGTGGCCGACTGGCTGGCAGAGTACACCAGCAACGACGCGGTCCGGGGCCTGCTCCATCAGCTTGAGTACGAACGGGCCGCCGATGCAGCAGCCCAGGACCATGAACTCACGGATCCGAAGGTGGTCCATGACCGCGAGCTGATCGGCGGCGAAGGCCTGCCAGGGGTCATCAACCTGAATGGGCCCGCTCGATTCGCCGCCACTGGCGTTGCGCTGATCCATGGTGATGCAGCGGAACTCGTCTTTGAATTCCTCCATCGCGTTGAACGGAGCGGTTGCCCAGTTGCTGATCCGGGAGTTCAGGCCGCCTCCCGGCATGACGAGGAGCGGAAAACCAGCGCCGGCCTCCTCGTAGCGGATGCGGACGCCCCCTTGTTCACAAAACGGCATTGGCTTCTCCCTTCCGAGACGATGGCAAGTGCAGTCCCATGCTAATCCGCCGGCGAGCCGCCCGCACCAATCACGCCGGCCGAATGGGCTTTTGGCGCGCCATTTCGAGGCCCTACGAATTCCTAGTACTAGCGCGCGGGCGCGCTTCTTATTCGCAGCTTACGACGGCTTCGAACACCTGATGGAGCGTCGATCCGCTGTTGCCCCCGCGGCTAGTCCCCCCGCCCGGCAGATGAATCCAGCCATCGAGGTAGGCTGCCCCGGTCACGCCGTGGACCGGGATGGGTATGGCCTCTAGCTTCTGCCAGGAGTCCGAACGGGGATCGTAGACCTCGTTGTTGGGAAACACCCCTCGCGGATTCGGATCGTTACCTTCTCCGCCAAATGTATAGAAGCAGCCCCGGGCAGCCACGCCGTTCAGCCCCGCCCGCACTTCCAGCATGGGTGCAGCGACCGACCACTCGTTCGTCGATGGATTAAACACCTCGAGCCGGTCGGTCATTTCGCTACCCACGCCGCCGCCAAAGCGGCCACCGGCCAGATAGAACTTGCCGCCAATCGCCGCCGCTGCCAGGTGATTCCGCTGGGTAGGGACATCAGGCAGGACCGTCCACCTGTCCAGTAGCGGTTCGTAGACCGCGAAGTCGTGTCCGTGAGGCGGGCGACCGCCGGCGACATAAATTCGCCCGCCGATGACCGCTGCGCTGCCGCCGCTACGCTCGGTTGGCATGGCCGCTTTCCCGATCCAGCTATCGGATTGAGGGTCATACTCGTAGACGGTGTTCAGGTAGAGACTCTGGTTGGCCACCCCGGTCGGGCTGATCTCGCCGCCGATCACGTACAGCTTGCCGTTGACCGATGCAGCCATCGTGTGATGCAGTGGCTGCGGCACCGGCTTGGCGAACCACCATTGATCGGACTCGGAGTCGTAGACCTCGACACTGTCGACGTAGACGCGAGTAGAGGGGTACCCGCCGATCACATAGATCCGGCCGTCCAGCTCAGCTACCGCGATCTCGGAGTTGGGGACCGGCAAGGGAGCTCGTTCAGCCCAGATCGTTGCGCGTTCTTGACCGATCGCCGGGGCCGGGCACAGCGCCGTGAGGGCGCTCACGACCCCCATCAGAGCAGCGGCGCGGAAGCCACGCATCATCAGCCACCTCGCACGTCTACAGATCCTGACCGCCTATGGTAGGAGATTGGAGATGGGTGGGGGCTACCTGGCTCCGGCCCGCTCCTCAGCCTCCGATGGATCGAAGGTCGCCCGATGGTGCCACAGGGTGGGGACAAGCGCGATCACCGCGGCAGCTGCAAAAAGGCACGCGATACCGCCTGAAACGACCGCGACCTCGGCACTACTGGTAAGCGTGGCAACCACTCCCGATTCAACCGCGCCGAGTTGGTTCGACGCTCCGACGAAGACCTGGTTCACCGAGTTAACCCGGCCCCGGAACGCGTCCGGCGTCCCGAGTTGAATGATGTTCTGGCGCATGACCACGCTCACCTGGTCGATCCCAGCTATCAGCGCATAGAGCACCAGTGAAAGAGGAAGCCAGGTGGAGAACCCGAACGCTATCGTGGCCACTCCAAACATGAGCACGGTAATCACCATGGTCCGACCGGTGTTGACGACTGGAGGCAGCAGCGTCATCACAATCGACGTGACCAGGGCCCCGACCGCTTTCGAGGAAGTGAGCAAGCCAAAGCCGATCGCCCCGGCTCCCAGGATATCCCGCGCGTAGATCGGCAGCAGCGCATCGGCGCTGGCAAAGATCACCGCAAACATGTCCAGACTCATCGCGCCCAGCACTGGTCGGTGGGTCCAGATGAAGACTAGTCCCTCCTTGATGAGGGCCAGGCTGATCGTTCCTCGGGGGCTGCTCCCGGCGGCCACCCGGATGTTGGCGAGACAGCCAAAGCCCACAATCATTAAGACGACTCGGAGCAAATAAGCGGGCGCGAGACCAAACGCGCCAATGATCACACCGCCCGCGGCCGGGCCGAAGATCCCGGTGAACTGCTGGAGGCTGGAGGTCAGGGTGACCGCGCGCTGAAAACTCGCTCGCCCCACCACCTGGGGTAACAGGCTCTGCGAGGCGGGGCCCTGGAAGGCCCCGGCGACTCCCGCGATGGCCGATGAGAGATAGATTGCGGTCATGGTGATGTTTCCCGTCGCGGTCAGCCCGAAGAGCCACACCGAGGTGAGCAACGGCGCGATCTGAGAGATCCCCATGATGACGCGTCGGTCCCGGGTATCGGCGACCGCGCCGCCGATGAAGCTCAGCGCAAGGTTGGGCAGGAAACGGGCGAGACCGATGAAGGCCAGCGGCATGGCGGAGCCGGTAAGCTCATAAGCCTGCCAGGCGGTGGCCGCCGTCTGCACGGACATGCCGATATTCCCCGCGACCCGCATCCCAAGCAGAAAGGCAAAGGATCGGTTCTGGAGCAGGCTCTTGAGTGACGACCTCGGAGGGAGGGGAGGGGGAGATTCCGAATCGGCTAACACGTTGTCGGCGCATGATACGACGGGTTGGACGCGCCGCGGGTGCTAGTCGGACACTCGCCCCACACTGGGGGACCGAGCGAGCGCGAGGTTGTTCCAGAAGTTCTTGGGTTCGATTTCTGGAATCGGCCGCGACGGGTGCCTGAGGCGAGCGGGGCGGGAGCGCTGCTCCTCCCGTATGCTTCTCCCGCCGCAAGGGCGTTGGAGGTTGGGGATGGTTGGTCTCACTGAGCTACCGGGTCTGGCGAAGCGATGTTCGGCCCTCGGTTCCGATAGCGCCTTCGATCTGCTCGCGCAGGTCACGCAGCTGCGGGCCGAAGGCCGAGATATCGTGAGCTTTGGGATAGGCGAGCCCGATTTTCTGACGCCCGAACACATCGTGACGGCAGCGAAACGCGCGCTCGACGAACGCCAAACCCGCTATGGGCCCAGCGAAGGGTTGCCCGAGCTCCGCTCCGCCATCGCGCAAGAAGTGAGCCGCACTCACGGGATTCCGGTCCAGCCCAACCAGGTGGTGGTGGCACCAGGCGCCAAGCCCTTGATCTTCTACACGATGGCCGCCCTGGTCAACGCGGGGGAAGAGGTGGTTTATCCCAACCCTGGCTTTCCCACCTACGAATCGGTCATCCGCTGGCTCGGCGCCAAACCGGTGCCCATGACCTTCAATGAAGCCGATGGCTTTGGCTGTGACCGAGGAGCATTGGAGCGAGCCGTGAACCCGCGGACCAAGCTCATCATCCTCAACAGTCCCAACAACCCGACGGGCGGCATGCTTTCCCTCGGCGACCTGGAATTCATCGCTGGCCTGGCCCGTCGGTACAACTGTTGGGTGCTCTCGGATGAGATCTATGCGAAGCTCATCCTGCAGGGTGCCTTCGCCTCGATTGCGTCGCTCCCGGGCATGGCCGAGCGGACCATCATCATGGACGGTTTCTCCAAAAGTTATGCGATGACCGGCTGGCGGCTCGGATACGGCGTAATGCATCCGGAGTTGGCGCCCCTGCTCGCTCGAGCGGAGACCAACCTGGAGAGCTGCACTTGCACCTTCACCCAGCTAGGCGGCGTGGCCGCGCTATCGGGCCCCCAGGATGAGACGGAGCGGTTCGTGGTGGAGCTGCGCGAGCGGGCGCGCGAGGCGGTGGACGCGCTCAATACGATTCCCGGCATTCACTGTGAAACACCCCGGGGCGCCTTCTACGTTTTTCCCAACGTGACCGGGGCCTGTGCGCGGCTTGGGCTGAAGGATGCGGACGAGCTCGCCGCCGCCCTGCTGCATGAGGCGGGCGTCGCGGTCCTGCCCCGATCCTGCTTCGGCACGCCGCTCGCAGGGGAGACGGAGCAATACGTGCGCCTCAGCATCGCCACCAGCCTGGAGTTGATCCGGGAGGGCATCGACCGCATCCGCCGCTTCGTTGATCGCGCAGCCATGTTGAAGGAATAGCAAGCACGGCTACAATGCGCCGTTCGTAAAGGAGACACGACATGAGCATGGCGAACGTCGACCATTTCGAGCTAGTGGTGAGTGACGTGGAACGGGCGGCCGAGTTTTATGCGAAGCTCGGTGCCAAAGTCGTGCGCGAAGCCAGTGGGAGCGGCGCGGGTTCGGATCGCCAACGGGTGGCCTTGCAGATCGGTAAGGATACTGAGATGAACCTGGTGACCCCGTCCGACGTGGCGCGCTCGCGGCGAGAAGCGCTCCCGGGGGGCGGGCACGTTTGCCTGAGCTGGGATGGGGCCATGGACCAGTACATGGCCCTCCTGGCGGGGAACGGTCTAAAACCGAGAGAAGAGCGGGGCGGGCCATCCCCGGTCAACGCGACGCGAGGGGCAGGCACGCACATCTACATCTACGACCCGGATGGTAACTCGATCGAGGTGGTCTGCTACCCCGAGGCGACCCCCGCCCGCGTCTAGCCGAGTCGGCGCTGTCATGAGCAGCATGGGCTGTCGTTGTCTCGGCTGGGCCTTGGCCGTTTGGCTGTGTTGCCTCAGCGCCGCGGGATCCGCTTGGGCCCAGGCAGGCCCGAGCCCGTCGGAAGGGAATGACCTGCACGATCAATTTACGCTCGCCGAGGTGCCTGATTCTTTGGGTCGGCTAGATTGGGGTGTAGACGAGCGTGGCCGTCCCTGGGGAGTGAGCTCGCTTCGAGCACACCTGGCGGCAACGCCCGGGGACGATCTGAGTCGCCAGGTGAAGCGAGTGCTGCAAGTGGCCGAGCAGAAGCTCGGGACTGACATCCGGCCGCTGGCGCATCTCGAAACTGAAGGCAGACTGGTCAGCGATCCCGCGCACCAGGCATCGGTCGCCGCCACTTCGCAACTGGACACGGTTTATGCCTGGGCCATCTGTGCTCGCCAGGCGGATCCTCCCTTGTCTACTTGGTGTGCTTCCGCAGCCAGCGACGCAATCGTGGCCTGGACAACGATCAACCAGCCATCGGGCAACCCGATTAGCGAGAACCCGCTCATCCCGTTGCTGCAGAGCATCGATCTGATGCTCCCTCTGTTTACGCCTGACCAGCAATTCCAAGCTCTCGAATGGACCAGGTCGCTAGGTGAGCGCGGAGAGGCACTCTTCGCTGCCATGTCTCCGCGCGATACTCGATTGGTCAACAACTGGAACAGCTGGCATCTGGCGATTCAGGGCATGGTAGGGACGATCACCAATGACGCGGACCTCAACGCTCGTACCCGAGTCGAGGTGCATTGGCAGATAAGTCAGAACATCAATGCTGACGGCTCCACGTTGGACTTCCGCCAGCGGGACGCGCTTCACTACCACCTATACGATCTGCAGGCGCTGGTCGATCTCGTCTCCTTCACCGACGGGCTGGTCAGCGTCGAGGACGAAGCTGCGATCGAGCGTGCCCTGGACTTTATCGAGCCGTACTTTTCGGGTCAGCAGCAGCACTTCGAGTTTGTGACGTCGACCGTGTTGTTCGACCAGCAACGCCGCGACGCGGGAGATCCGAGCTTCCTCAACGCACCCTGGAAACCCGAGAAAGCGCGCCAATTGCTGCGTCTGGCCCGGTCCTCTTTCCCGACCATCCGTCCGTGGACAACATCGGTCGTGGATGAAAACTACTCGCCCCGCCTGAAAGTGCTCGCCGCCCTCTTGATGTCATCAGACTGAAGGCCGTCTGCCTGGCTCTCCGGCGCCACCGAAGTGTCGTGGCCTGGAGCTCAGTTGACAAGGGGCCGCTGGTGCCGAGGTGATCATCGAAGGGGAAGCCTCCTAAGCGGGAGCCTCCCAGCGCACCAGCCGGTCGTGAGTGATGGTTTTCGCCAGAGGATACTTGTCCATAATCTTCTCATGGTCAGCCTGGTGTTCCATGCCAGCCATATCGGCCTTCTCTTCCCATTCGCTTTCGACCATGTAAACCAGTGGATCGGTGTCGGTGTGCGACTTCCAGATCTGGACGCTGATGAAACCGGGCTGCCCCTTGGCGATCACGAGCATGGCATCCAGATCATTCAGGAAGGCCGCTTCGGATTCGTATCCCACCACGGGAAGCTTCAGTAAACTTCGAATCGCCATTGAATTCCGTCTCCTCTTTGAACCTCTGAGCCCGTAGGCTTAGAACGGCGATCTCGTTATACCTCTGCGTGGTGCACGCGCGAGCAAGCCGCGACTGACTTCGGCAGTGTAATCGCTGCATTGAAAACCCCACAGGCGGTAGCATCGGGCCAGTAACTAGGAGGCCCGCATGGTGACCGCCGCGCGCGCCATTGTTGAGTGCCTGCTCCGCGAGGGCGTCGATCATATTTTCGGCATCCCTGGCACGCAGAACCTGCCGCTGATCGACGCCCTCCGAGATACGCCCGCAATCCGCTATGTGCTTACTCGTCATGAGCAGGGCGCGGCTTTCATGGCCTACGGCTTCGCCCGCGCCTCGGGGCGGCCTGGAATCGTCACCTCAACCGAGGGCCCCGGGGTGACGAACCTGGTGACTGGCATCGCGGCTGCCTACAAGGGCTTCGTGCCCGTCATCAGCCTGTGCGGCATCCAGGAGGATTTCGTCCGCGAGCGGGATGCCAACCAGGACATCGACCAGACTTCACTCTTCCGGCCGATCACGCGGTGGGCCTACTCGATCCCCTCCGCCCACAAGGCGCAAGAAAGCATGCGCAAGGCGTTTCGGGTCGCGCTGTCCCATCCCACGGGTCCGGTCCATATCGACACGTCCCGGGACGTGTTCCTGGAGGAGACCGAGCTGGAAGATATCGCTCCCGCCGCCTACCGGACGGAGAGCCTGCCGAATTGCCCTGAAAGCCTGCTTAATGAGGTGGTCAAGCTCATGGAACGCGCCGAGCGGCCGCTCTTTGTCGTGGGGGGCGGCGTCCTGAAGGAAGGGCTCATCGGGGAGATGCAGCACCTGGCCGAGCTGACTCAAATTCCGGTGGCGGCTCTGCAGTATTCGCCGGACGCCTTTCCATCGACCCACTCGCTCGCCCTGGGCCCCTTAGGGAGAAACGGCTGGGCGAGCGCCAATCACGCTGCGCCCAGGGCGGACCTCATCGTCGCCATCGGCGCGCACATCGACGTGTACTCCACCACTTTCCGCTACGGAGTCATCAGCCGCGAAGCCAAGCTCGTCCACCACGCGGTCAGCCCCAGCGATATCGGGGTGGTGTACCCGGTCGCGCTGGGGTTGAGCGGCTCGACCCGAAGTTTTGTCGAGGGGCTGACCGCGCGACTGGAGAGCGCGGGCCGCACCTGGCCGTGGCTGGACGTGCCCAAGGCTCGAGCGGATTGGGACGCTGAACGCTTCGGAGAGGTGAACGCGGAGGCAGTGCCCATCGCCTCGCAATACCTGGCCGCTACCATGCGGAAGGTGCTGCCCAGGGACGGCATGATGATTCTTGACGCCGGCAATGCCGGCAAGCACATGCGGGTGTACTTCGACACCTACGAGGGCGGCACCTTCATGTCTATCGATGACTGGGCCTCGGTGGGCGGGGCGTTCCCGATCGGCCTGGGCGCCAAACTCGCGCGGCCCGAGCGGCCGGTGATGTGCACGGTCGGCGACATGGGGATGATGTGCAACATCGGCGAGATCGAAACCGCGGTGCGCGAGCACATTCCGGTGGTTTGTGTGGTCTACAACGATCAAGGGCTCGGCAACGAACGGGCCTACCAGAACGAGCTGTACGGCGGCCGCCAGTACGCGGTTGACTATGGCGATGTGGATTTCGCCGCACTCGCCCGGACCCTGGGCGCCTTCGGCGAAAGAGTAACGGACCCGGCGGACCTGGAGCCCGCCTTGCACCGTGCGCTGGCCTCGAACCAACCAGCAATCGTCGACGTCGTGATTGACCAGGGTACGCTTGCACCAGTGGTGTTTCACCCCTAGGAGTTTAGAGATCCCGCCCGCCCCCTGGGGCCTGGCGGCCCCTCACCCCCGCTAGTTGGGGCGACGCTCTTCAGGGCCGGCTCGCAGCACCGGGCTTGGGGGAGGCCCTCGGGGCGGGCGCGAACCCGGCCTCGGTGCCGAATTTCCAGACACGAAGAGGAGCTAGAGCGATGAGCCAAGAAACGTCCGAGATCTCATCGGTCATGCGGGAGCTGGCCACCTATATGGCCAGCGCGCCGGACCGTCCGCTGCCAGCCGTTGTGGCTGAGCACACCAAGCACCATATCCTGGACATCATCGCCGCGATGGTGTCCGGCTCGCGACTGCTGCCGGGTCGCCAGGCTACTTCCTACGTCCAGACGCTCGGGGGTACCAAAGAAGCCTGCGTGGTGGGCTCACGATTCGTTACCACTGCTCAGAATGCCGCGTTGGCCAATGGCATGCTGGCGCACGCCGATGAGACCGACGACTCGCATGCAGCGTCCCAAACCCATCCGGGCTGCGGCATCGTGCCGGCCGCTCTGGCGATGGCGGAGCGGGGACGGTGCAGCGGCGAAGCGCTACTGCGGGCGGTGGCGCTTGGATATGACGTTGGTTGCCGACTCACCATGTCGCTCAATGCGCTCGAGTTTCGGGGGGATGGTCACTCGACGCATAGCTTTGGCGCGATGTTTGGGGCGGCGGCGGCGGCCGGAGCGCTGGCCGGGCTGACCTACGATCAGACCCGCTATCTGCTCTCGTACACCGTGCAGCAGGCGTCCGGGGTGTCCTGCTGGATGCGTGACGAAGAGCATGTGGAAAAGTCATTTGATTTCGGCGGCATGCCGGCCCGCAATGGGGTGGCCGCGGCCACCATGGTGGCTCACGGCTTCACCGCGGTCGATGACGTGTTCTCGGGAGAGCGGAACTTCTTCGTCGCCTACGGCCGAGATCCGAACCCCGCCGAGTTGGTGCGGGAGCTCGGTTCGACCTTCGAGATCAGCAATACGGATATCAAGCGGTGGTCGGTGGGCTCGCCGATCCAGGCACCCCTTGATGCTCTGGTGGAGCTGATCCGGACGCATCTCATTGTGGCGAGCGAGGTCGAGCGAGTCGTCGTGTGGGTCGATCGCCAGGGTGCGAATACCGTGGACAACCGCAACATGCCGGATATCTGCATGCAGCACATGTGCGCGGTCATGCTCATCGACGGCACGGTGACCTTCGAGTCGGCCCACGACGAAAAGCGGATGGATGATCCGCGGGTGCGCGAGCTACGCGGGCGGGTTTCGCTCCTCGAAGATCCGGACCTGACCAGGGCGATGCCCGCGCGTCAGGGGATCGTCGAGATCGAGCTCAAGGACGGGCGCAAGGTTCGCAACCACGTCACGGCGGTCCGGGGGACGGCACGAAATCCGATGACCCGCGCGGAGGTAGACGAGAAAGCAGCCCACCTGCTGGCGCCGATCATCGGTGCAAGACGCGCCCGCAGGCTGTGCGATGTGGTGTGGAGCCTGGAAGAGCTGCCCGATGTGCGGGACATGCGCCCGCTGCTCAGATCCCGGCGTTAGGGCCGCTCAGCCCGGTTAGAGCAGCTCCGCGCCTTTGCGCTCAGTTCTCGCCAGAACCGGCACACAAAGAAGGCTCCCCCGACTAATCTGGGGAGCCTTCTTTAGCTATTCCAGGGGTTTAGTAACGGCTGCCGCGGCTGTTGCCGCCTCCGCCCGCCGAGTTACCTCGCTGGGTGGCGAAGCAATCCGAGCAATAAACCGGGCGGTCGCCGCGCGGCTGGAAGGGCACCTGGGTCTCCTTGCCACACTCGGCGCACACGGCCGGGAACATTTCCCGCTGCGGGCGCTCGTAGCCTCCGCCGTAGCTCGCGCCGCCGCCGCTATAGCCACCGCTGCTGAAGCCGCCTTCGTTGCGATTACGCGTACGGGCGCCTCGACAGTCTGGACAGCGGCTCGGCTCATTGGTGAAGCCCTTGCTCGCGTAGAACTCCTGCTCGCCTGTGGTGAACGTAAAGTTCATTCCACAGTCACGACAGGTCATGGTCTTGTCGGTATACATGTGCTGACTCCTCTAGTCAGAAAAGTTGGCCCGAGCCAGTCAGCGCTTCTGTTAGGAGGGCGAACAGGAGGACCGGAGGGCACAACCCTGGAGGAAGAACCTGTACGGGCTCCGCCGGGAGGCGAGCCGGATTCGATAACCACTGATGCTAAGTATAGCAGAGCTGTCAAGGGTCCGCGCCAACTTACGGAGGAATTGCCGGAGGACGTGCCCCGGAGAGCCATTTTGCTACGAGCGGCGCATGCGTACGCGGCCTTCCGGGCTCGCGCCATCGACCTGCTCGAGGTCGATGATCAGCGCGACCCCGGACGTCCAAGTCTCGTGATTTTGCTCGACCTCGGGCGCGTTCTCGAAGACCTTGCGGCGCACTTCATCGGTGGAATCGACGTGGGCTTTGCCGGCAAAGGTGAAGGTGGAACGGGTGGGGTTCTCCCGATAAAGGAGACACATGCTCGGATTCTTGGCGACGGCGTCGGCTAGCCCACCCCCGGTCGTGCGGACCCAGATGCTGATCTGGGTGTCGCTGAATACCTGGGTGCTGCCCCGCAGCGACAAATGGGGCCGACCTTCCTCATCGACGTAGGACACACAGAGAGGAGTTTCGTTGGCGAGGGCGTGGTTGACCCGGGCCCTGACAAAATCGGGCAAGGTGTCGCCTTCGAATAGAACCTGAGCGTTTAGGTTCTCCTGTTCAACCCGGTTGATCTGGTCGGATTCGCTGAAGCCGAAGGTAAGGTTCACTTGAGCCAGACCGTTCCCGACCGGGCCCATCTGGCCGCTCACTTTGAGGTCGGAGCCGTCGACCCAGGGGTCGCCCCAGCTGCCTTTGCGATAGATCCCCGTCGAGGGCCAGGTACCGGTGATTCGGCGCAGGGCTTCTTTGTTACCTTCGAATTTGCGTTTGCCCACCTGCACCACGATGTCCTCCGCCAGATGGGGAGCGGCGGCCTGAGCGGCGTCTCGATCACCGGTGCGCAAAGCCTCGACATAGGCTCGTGCCGCCTCTATCCGAGTTTGCATTTCCATGGTCGCCCCCTCCTTGGTCATAATTTTCAATCTCGCGAGTAGCGGTTGCGCAAGGCCAATAGGGCATCGAGGCTCGTTTCCGTGACCGCGTAGCGAGCCAACTCCAGGCGCCGGGCTCGATCATCGTCGTCGCCCATGCTGATCGGCCCCGCGAAGCTGGCATAGCTGTTCCAATCCAGAGTCGGGAGCACGCCGTCAAGCTCGTCAGGACCGTGCCGCCAGAGCATCCGGAACACCTCGTAGGTGACCAATGCGTCCTCGATAGCCGAATGCTCCTGGTCCCGGACGATCTTCAGCTGGTCGGCGACTCGCTGGAGACCTGGGGACTTCGGGTAGTGCAAGCGCGCTTGGGCCCAGTCTTGCACCTCAATGTAGACGTCCCCGGACAGACCTTCGATTCCCGATCGTGTCGTTGCCGCGTGCAGGAACAGGAGGTCGTTGTAGGTGGCCCAGCCGACCATCAAACCGCCCGGGGCGAAGGCTTGGAGGCGACGGAGTCCCTCGTCAATTGGGACTGCGGTCTTCCATTCCTTGACCGAATAACCGGCGATCCGAAGCGACTCCTGGTTGGCACCGTGGGTCGAGCGGGGCGCCACCTTGACGCTCAGCTGGTCGATCACGGCGAGGTCGGGGAGCCGCGAGCGCACTGCTCCAATCTCGATGATGTCATGGCGGTCGCGATCGCCTCCGCTCATCTCGAAGTCCAGAAACACGAGATCGCGATCGAGGAGGGGTGCGCTTCCGGAAACGGGTTCCGACGAAATTTCTGTCATATGCCTATTATCGGCTGAATAGAGAACGACGGGGCGGCGTAGAATCTTTTCGGAAGTGGAAACCCTGCGTGAGCGGCTGGTCCAGCACGAGGTCGAGATCGTGGAAGAGCCGCGGTCTCGCTGGGGCGCCCGGGGCGCGGGCCTCTCGATGAAGGTTCGGGACCCCGATGGAAACATCGTGGAGCTCAAGGCGGCCGCGGATGAGCCGGCGGCGACGGTGGGTCAGTGAGCATAGTTAGCCTGGTGGCCGGCGCGCTGCTGGCGGGGGCAGTTTGGGCACTGCCCATAGTTGCCTTCGCTGAGCAGCTCGACCCCATGCTGGCTGGCTTAACCGAAGGGGATCTGGGGCCCGGCTTCACCCTCGACGAGTTGCATTCCGGACGCTCGGACCTCGGTCCGGTCGCCCTCTACTCAGCGGTCTACCGGCGTGACCCGAGTGCCGGGGCAGAAACTCCATTCGCTCAACCCAGCGCTTCGATTGTTGGCTACCTGGTCTCGATCTCGAGAGTTGGCCCACTGGCCGGGCTGCTGGAGGGAGGTTTGACCGGGATGCCTGGCGCCGCCGAAGCGGCTCCCGAGGCGACGCCCGTGAGTGGCCCCCTGGTTGGAGAGCGCACCTACTGGTACCGCTTTTCGCAGGCCGACGACGACGGAGTGCGCTACGAGGGCTACGCGGTCGGTTTCAGCCAGAAGAACGGTGCGGCGATCCTCTTCACACTCGGTAACGAAGGGCAAAGCTCGGTAGAAGAAACGGCTGACTGGGCCAATGTCGTAGCCATTCGCCTGGCGATCTAGCCGCCGCTCGAGGACTATTGCCCGGTTGCGTTCTGGCGGCGGAGACGGCCCACCGACCCAACCGCTTCCATCTCGGCAGTGCGGCGCTTCGCTTCTGCGTAGATGTCGGGCGGGAGCGGTCCCTTCAGCACCGAATTGATGTTTTCTTCTAAATGGGACGGATTGATCGTGCCCACGTTGGTGGTGCTGAGCGCCGGATTGCTGATGGTGAATCGGAGAATGAACTCCTGGCGGCTCATCCCACCAAGCAGATCATCGAGCCGGGCATCGGACCAAGCCTTCCAGTAGGGACCTTCCTCTTTTCCCGGGCCGCCGTCGGCTGCGCCACCTCGCAGCACGATGCCCGCGCCGGTCGCTGCGGCCGCCGCAATGAGCTCCTCGTGGTCCCGTCTCAGGATCGAATAGGGAACCTGAAACTCGTCGAAGACCCCCATTTCGATTTGCCCTTTCATGTTCGGGTTGGTGCTCGAGATGCCGATGAAGCGGACCTTGCCCTGGTGCTGAAGCTCCCGCATCGTGTCGAGGACTCCGTGCTCCTCGAGCTCCTGACGGCTGGGGTTGCTGTGGAGTTGAATCAGGTCGATGTAGTCCGTCCTGAGCAGCTTGAGGCTTTCTTGCACCTTGGCTACCAGGTCCTCGGCGGTGTGCGGTCCACCTACCTTCGTGGCCAGGTAGTATTCCGAGCGGCGGTGGCTGATGGCCTTGCCGACCCGCTCTTCTGAGATGCCGTAGGAGCGAGCGGTATCGACGAAATTGATGCCCGCGTCCAGCACGGCGTTGAGGATGCGGTCCGCCTGGGCGTCGGTGCAGGGGCCGCTGTCCGGCTCTCCACGGAGGTCCATCGCTCCATAGCCGAGGACGGTCACCTCGAGGCCGGTCCGTCCGAGTGGGCGCTTGGGAAGGTCTGGCATATTTCCCCCTGATATTTGGATTCGCTATTGTCGGTGAAACCGACCGACCAGCGGACTAGAATGCCGTCATCAATCGAGGAGGCGGAGACGTGGCAGACCTGACCTTGAAAACGGCTATCGGCAACTATCCACATGTGATGGCGTTGAAGGACGGCACAGTCGTCCCCAAGGGCTTCGAATTCGAGCACGTTTCAGTTGAGCCGATCATTGCCGCCTTCCGCCGAATGGTTCGCAATGCCGGGTTCGACATCTCGGAGATGGCCATCTCGACCTATCTCTGCGCTCGGGACTGGGGCAAGCAATTCACCGCCATCCCGGTGTTTCCGGTCCGCGCCTGGCAGCATGGTGGCGTCGCGTTCAACGCGAAATCGGGCATCGAGACTCCCAAGGACCTCAACGGGAAGCGGGTCGGGGTCCGGGCCTACACCGTGACGAGTGGGCTCTGGGCACGGGGCATCCTCCAGGAGGAATACGGCGTGGATCTCGACAGCATCACCTGGGTCGTCAACGATGAGGAGCATGTGGCCGAATATCAGTTACCGGCCAACGTCGAGGTAGCCGCCGGTAAGGATCTGGCTAAGATGCTGGCGGACGGTGAGATCGATGCCGCGATCGGGGCCGGGCGGTCGGAATCGCCGGACGTGAAGCCGCTGATCCCGAACGCTCAGCAGGCGGCTTTTGACTACTACCAGAAGAAGGGCGTTTTCCCGATCAACCACACGGTGGTCATCCAGAACCGCCATTTGCAGGAGCATCCCGAGTTGGCCGCCCAGGTGTTCGATGCCTTCAAACAAGCCAAGGAACCGTACCTTAGGCGACTCGCCGACGGGACGGCATCAGTCGAAGAGCAGAACGGAGTGAAAGACCGGCAGATCGTCGGGAAGGATCCGGTCCCGTACGGGGTTGAAGCCAATCGGGCCGCCCTCGAAGCTGTAATCCGATTCAACCTAGATCAGAAGATCATCCGCCAGGCGCCTCGCGTAGAGGACATCTTCGCCCCAGGCACCGTCGAGCCGTAGCTGCGGCGATCAATGGGTTGCTCCCCTGCGGACGGGGGAGGGTTGGATGGGGGTCTAAGCCCTCCCCCCTCGCGGGGGAGGGTTGGGTGGGGGGCGCTCGATCGCCTCCCAGATTGCCTCTTCAACTGACTCGAGCTCTGTCATCACTTCGAAATCTGAAAACCTCATCACGCGAAAGCCCTGAGCGGTCAGCCACGCATCGCGAACCGCGTCGTATTTCGCTTGGTCGGCGTACTGAGCCCCGTCGACTTCAATGATGAGTCGGCGGTCAACTGAGACAAAATCCACGATGAAGCCTCCCAGTGGCTGTTGCCGACGGAACTTGTGGCCTGAGAAGCGGCGGTGACGGAGTGCTTGCCACAGGCGCACCTCGGCGTCGGTGGGATTGCGCCTGAGCCGCCTCGCTCTTACTGGTAACGAATCCATTCAATCACCCCTGCCCTACGGGAATACGTAGCCTGCGACGCCTTCGTAGGAATATCCGTAGGAGGCCACCGCGGCGTCGCGCTCAGCGATGCTCACCGTGAAGAAATAGTCGCCGGTTCGGCCGATCAGCCGGTGAAGGGCTATGGCCTGAGCCGTTCCGGTTTGAGGTGCGAAGGCGACGATGCCCTCATAGCTGAAGCCGTACGAGGAAACGGCGGAGTCGCGCTCGGCGGCTGACCAGGTCATGAGGTGGTGGCCCCGCGGGTTCACGAGCCGGTAAATAGGCAGCATACCTGCAGCTGCATCCGGGTACAGCTCGAAGGGAACCCCTTCGTAGGCGTAGTTGTAGACCGATTGAGCGGCGTCCCGCTCGGTCTGGCTCAAGGTGTAGGCGTGATCAGCCTGGGTGCGCGCTGAGAGTCGATATACCGGAGCGCGGGCACCTGGAACGAAAGTGGGGTAGGGCGTGGGGGTCAGCGTCGGAGTCGGGGTCGGAGGCGGCGTTCGGGTGGGGGTCAACGTCACGGTTGGCGTCGCGGTGCCGCTCGGCTCGCTCTTGGGCACGATCACCGGTGTGGAGCGGGGTGGCGGGGATGCCGCATCCAGCCAGAGGAAGGTGACCTGGATCCAGTCGTTGTCGGACATGCCGAGATCGTCCCAGAACGTGCCGTCAGCCAGGTCGATCGAGGTGGGGATAATCACATAGCGGCCGAACTGGTCGCGTCCGTTGTTGTACTCGTTGAAGAACGCCGCCTCGTCCTCTGGTGTCCAACGGGGGAGATCAATGAACCGGGCGCGCGATGCGTTCCAGTAGTCGTCGTCGATGTTCCAGGGGCCAACATCCCAGACGGGCACTGTGGTGGTGCGTCCGTGATATGTGAGGCGCACCATGTAGTCGGTTCCGCCCAGGCTATTGAGGGACCGGGTCGACGGCAGCGCGACGAAATGGTCGCGCGGCTGGATGAGGTGCCCATTCGAAGTGGTGTAGCCCACCAGACCCTCCCGGGTGGCCCAGATGGTCGTGGTGGGCGGGCCGAAGGCCTGCGCCCGGACGGGAGGCTGGGTGGGTTGGGTGTCGACCCCCACTGATCGGACGCTGGGGGACACCCCCGGGTGGGGAGAAAGTAGCCGAATACGAACCTGCAAACGGGTCGAGCCATCGAGCCCGTCCAGGTCGCCGTCCTGACGCCATTCGGTCCAGCGTTCACCGAGCCAGCCTCGTACCGCAAGCTCCACGCCGGTTCCATCCGGTGTATCAGAATCCAGGGCGAGGCTGAGAATGCGAGAAGAGCCGCCGAGGTCATGCGGGGGGGACTGCCCGGCGCCCAGCCGCATGCCGGGCCGCAGCGTCTCGGCTATTGGGGCGCCCTGCGAAAGTACGAGCGCAGCTCCGTCCGTCTCGACGCCGACTGACAGGTCGGCGGTCAGGTCGTGGGGCAGGAAGCGGATCGTGTCCCCGTCTGATGTCGATGCATTCCCAAGCCGGTCGAAAGATTGGCCGGGGACCAGCATCGCCGAGGGCCTGGGCGGGCTGAGAGGGGCGGCTTCGGCAAACAGGGCCGAGCTCGCTAGGGTCAGAATGAGGAGCCAAACGGCACGTATTCGCATAGGACATTGTGGCTGGTCGACCGACCAAGGCTTAGCACGTGGCCAGATGGGCAGAGTCTAGGGCCAACCTGATCTGTCCTATGGGCTCGTTTTGGGTGAAAGAACCCGAGAAAAGGATCGAGTCGTGCTTGAGAACCTTGCACTTTGCCTCCAGGCGCTGCCTGGTTAGCGGGTGGTCTCGGTGGAGAAGATGCCCCGCGAGGCGCGGTCGACCGCCCACGCACGCTCCTGGGCGCTGAACTCGCGGACGATCTCGGGGGAAGCTTTGGACTGGGCTAGCCAGTCGGCGAACAAGCGGTCCTTGATCTTCTCTCGGTTCTTGGCATCGTAAGGTCCGCTGGGCTGGCGTTCCACAACCTTGACGATCTCGAAATGATGGCCGGCCGCAAACGGCTCCGTCCACTCACCCAGTGGGGTTGCGTCGGAAAAGACGATCTCATCGAACTCGCGCATCTCGGCTCCTTGACCGACGAAGCCAAGATCGCCGGTTTCGCGGCTTTCGACCAGGCGGTCGGCTGACTGGTCGACCAGGTCTTCGAAGGTCGAAAAATTCCCGCGCAAGGAAATCAGCGCCACCTTCATCTCGTCGACCGTGGTTCCAGTGAGACGTAGCACGTGTGCGCGGGGCCCCTGGGTGGGTGCGGCAGCGCCGATTGCATCCCGCAGGTTTTTGCGATAGAGCTGGTCTTCGACCCCCCGCCGATAGATCGATTCGGATCGGATGATCGAGGCGAAATCGCGGTATGCCTTGTCGAAATCAGATGGCTCCATGGTCGCAGGGAGCGTGGCAGTCACCACCGGTGTCCGGGTGAATCTGGGAGTATTCGTCGGAGTCGCCGTGAAGCTCGGATCGACCGTCGCGGTTGGGGTCGGCGTGGGGGAGGGTGGCGGAGTTTCCTCAGGTCCGAGGGTGGAGGTGGGCTCAAGGGTGGCGGTAGGAGTCGCGGTGGGGGATGGCTCGAATCCCTCCGGGGTTGGGGTGCCGGTGGGGCGAGGAGTGGCGGTCGGCGTCTTCGTGGGGGTTGGCTGGTTGAGTACGTCGCGCTGAATCGAGAGAAACTCGTTGACTTTCGTGTCAACGTCTTCCTTGGAAACTGTGACGCCCCGTTGCTGGGCTTCGTGGCGAACTAGCGACTTCTCGATCTCGGTCTCCAGAACGGCCTCAGGCATCGTCTCCTGCGCGCTGAGTAGTTGCTGGATTTGGGAGCTCGCCGCGCCGGGATTGTTTTGCAGCCCCGCCGATTGCGACTGAAGACGGCGCATCTCATCGGAGAGCGTGTCGGTGAAGGTGCGGAGGCTCACCGGAGCGGCGTAGACTCGGGCCACCGGCTCGCCGGGAAACTGCACGAATTCCCGATACACGCCAAAGGCGATGACCGCGACCACTATTGTGCTCGCTCCCCCGATGGCGGTAAACAGGAGTCGGCGCTGGGATTGTTCCCTGCGCATTCGGGAAATCTGGCGCGTCGAAGGCCGACGGGAAGCAGCATCCCGGGCGGGCTCCGGTCGTCTAAGCCTACGCAGCCAATCGAGCATTACTTAACCAGTTCCCCCGGCTTGGGGTCGGGCAGCGCAGAGATCGCCCGCTGCAAGAATTCGTTCTGGATAACTTGACGGGATCTTCAGCGAAGAATCATGCCGCTCGATCGGATGTGGCCCGCCGTGTAGGGCAGGAGCGCGAGAAAGCGGCCCCGCTTTAGAGCCAGTGCGAGCGCCCGCTGGTGCTTTGCGCAGGTGCCGGACTTGCGGCGGGGTTCGATCTTCGCGCGATCGGACAGATACCGGCGCAGACGATTGACATCTTTGTAGTCAATGATCTTGACGTGATCGACGCAGAACTGGCAGACCCGACGCCTGGGCGTGAATCGACGAGCGCCCCGTCGGGGAGCGGGCCTTCCTCCGGGTCCAAGCGGTCCTGCTCCTGGGCCGCCCGGCCCTCCCATGGGCCGATCCGGGCCATCGAACCGCGGCGGCGCCGCAACAGTACTTTCAGTCATGCGCTAATCGGGCCTCCTCAGGAACTCTGTGGTTTAGAACGGGATCGCGTCGAGATCGTTGCTTTCGTCCATCTGGGGACGACCTTCCATGGTGTCGCCGGTGTCGCCTCGGGGCCGCATATCGAGCATCTGCATCTCCGCGGCGTTGATCTCCAGGCTGAATCGCTTCTGGCCGTCTTGGGTTTCATAGCTTCGGGTTGACAGGCGGCCCTCGATGTAGACCAGTTTCCCCTTGCTCAGAAATTGATTGCAGGTCTCGGCGAGTTTGGCCCAAGCGGTGACTCGAAACCACTCCGTCTCTTCTCGTCGTTCGCCACCGGTCATGTAGGTACGATTACAAGCGACGCTAAAAGACGCGAACGGCAATCCCGCTGCTGTATAGCGTAGCTCGGGGTCCCCGCCCAGATTTCCGATTATCGTCGCTTTGCACAGTCCCGCCATGGCGTGTTCCTCCCAGTGTGCTCCGCGTCAATCTAGACGAATCATCATGTGCCGGAGGACCTGCTCATTGCGCTGGAGCGTCCGGTCGAGCTCAGGCGCCTCTTCCGCTACCAACGAGAAGCGAGCAAGGTGGTAAATGCCGTCGCGATGGTGCTGGATTGGATAGGCGAGGCGGCGGCGCCCCCAGATTTCAAAGGAGTTGATCTCGCCTCCGTGGGAGGTGATGAATCCCTGGACGCGCTGGACGGTGTCCTGGGCAACTGCCTCTTCCAACTCGGTCGGAAGGATGAGCATGAGCTCATAGTCTCTTACCATGATTCTCCCATTCTGGGCATACGTCGGCGAGTATATCATTCGAATCCCGCCTCCACAATTTTTGAGAGGAAGGCTCGGCCGCCCGCCCCATTTAACGTGGAGGCTTGCCCCCCCGGAAGACGCTCGGAGCATGGGGATGGCGGAGGGGGCTCGGGAAGGAGGGTTGCCAGGGCGAGGGCCTCAGTTTCAACCGGTGACAGATGATCCACCGGGTGAAGGCCGTTTTCGGTACCTGGGGAAGGGGTCACCGGTTCGGCATGGCGATTGTTGGCTGAGGAGCGGGGCAAGGGAGCCTCCTACAGAACTAGCGTTCTAAGCATAGAGAGGTTTGGGGAAATTTCAAGGGGTGCGAAGGGGAGAGGGGATCTAGGCCGACTCCCGAGCCGGGCCGGCGATGGCTTGGAGCATCCGGTCGTGCAGATGGCCGTTGCTGGCGACGAAGTCGGCTGCCCGGATGTCCCACTGTTCGCCCGCAAAGCTTGACAGCGTTCCGCCGGCTTCGGCCACTATGAGTCCCCCGGCCGCGACGTCCCACGGGCGCAGGGTTCGCTCCCAGAATCCATCGAAGCGACCCGCTGCGAGGTAGCTCAGGTTGAGGGCGGCGGAGCCATCCCGGCGGATAGCCTGGGCCGACCGGGCGAAGCGACCAAAGATCTCCATCTCTCGGTCTAGCTGGGTCTGGTCATAAGAGAAGCCGGTACATAGCAAGCCCGAGCGGAGTGCCTCGGTTTCGGAGACGCGAATCGGCCTCTCGTTGAGGAAGGCTCCACCCCCTCGAGTGGCAACAAATAGCTCGTCCATCGCTGGCTGGTAGACCACCCCCAATTCGACGACTCCAGCGACCTCCAGGGCGATCGATACGGCAAAAATCGGGTATCCGTGGGCGAAGTTGGTCGTTCCGTCGAGGGGATCGATGATCCACAGACGGTTTCGATCGAGGCCGGTAGCAGTGCCCTCCTCAGCAAGGACGCCGTCGGTCGGGAAGCGGCCGCTCAACAGGGTGACGATGGCGGCTTCGGCCGCTTCGTCGGCATCGGTGACGATGTCGATCTCGCCTTTGTGGCGGACCTCCCGCCGACCGCCCAGCGCCTGGAGGAGGAGGGCCCCGGCCGCATGAGCCGCTTCGATTGCGGTGGCCAACTCCACCGACGTTGTCAGGGCGGTCATCAGCGAGGAAAGGCTTCGCGGACGCCGGCATCCACGGGGATCATCGCGCCCGTGGTCTTGGAAGAACGGTCGCTGGCCAGCCAGAGCACCGCCTCGGCAACGTCTTCCGCGGTGACCCGCGCCCGCAGCAGGTTGCGCTGGCGGTAAAAGTCCTCCAGCTCCTGTTCCGCAATGCCATGCGCCGCCGCACGATCGCGACGCACTTCATCCGACCAGAGACCGGAGCCTTCGAAAATTGCGTCCGGGTTCACCATGTTCGCGCGGATGCCGTATTCGCCGCCCTCGATAGCTAGAACCCTGGCGAGTTGGGCTTCGGCGGCCTTGGCAGCGCTGTACGCGCCGAAGTCCTTCCCTGGGGCGGTGACATTCTTGGTCGCAACAAACACCATAGCGCCGCCCAGGCCTTGCTCTTTGAAAGCATGGATCGTCTCCCGGGCGACCAGAAAATGGCCGGTCGCATTGACGGCCAGGCTCTTTTCCCAGAGATCGAGGCTGAGCGATTCGATCGGGGATACGTGCGCGACCCCGGCATTCGACACCAGGATGTCGAGGCCGCCATAGGTTAGGCGCGCGAATTCGTAGGCGGCCCGCACAGATTCCTCATCGGTGACATCCAGACGGGTGGCCACTGCCCGCCCAGGCCCGTTTGTGCTCGCGATCTCACTCGCGACGGCTGCGGCTCCGGTCTCGTTCAAATCGGTCACCACGACGTGGGCTCCTTCGAGAGCGAGCCGTTTCGCGATGGCGGCGCCCAGACCCTGGGCGGCACCGGTGACGAGGGCGACTTGCCGGGCGAGCTGGCGCTCCGGCGGGGCGAGAGTGAGCTTGTAGAGCTCCAGTGGCCAGTATTCGGCATCGAAGGCGTCCTTTTCGGAGAGCGAAGCGTAATGGTCGAGTGCCTCAGCGCCGCCGATTACTCCGATCGTGTGGTGATAGATGTCGGCCGGAATGACACAGGCCCGCATGTCGGGCCCGGCCGTCCACATTCCCAGGCCAGGAATGAGGACCACCCGCGGAGCGGGGTCGAGCAGGGGCTCCTGATCGCGGTGGCGCTCGTAATACTCGACATAATCCTTGATATATTGGTCCAGGCCTTCGCGAATCGCCGCGACGATGGAGTCACCGGTCAACTTGACCGGCTTGACGTACAGCGGCCGCCTCTTGGTGTTCAGGAGGTGATCAGGAGTGGCCGGACCAATCTGCACCAGGTCCCGGGTCTGAGGCTCGTCGAGGAAGCACAGAATGTCTGCTGAATCGTCGTAGCGAAGGATCTTGCGGCCGCGAGCGCTGAGTGCCCCTCGGAGAGCCGGTGCTATCTGGGCGGCGATCGATCGGCGGACTGACTCATCCAACCGGGACGCCGCAGCCGGCGTTAACCCGCGAGTGGCCGACTCGGCCAGGGTGAATTCTTCCGCCTCGGACACCAAGTCAATATGGCGGCTATAGGCTTCGCGCGCCGTATCTCCCCAGGTGAGTAGCCCATGATTCATCAGCACGACGCCGCGGACTGCGGGGTTATTCTGGACCGCGAGAGCAACTTCTTTGGCCAGCAAGAAACCGGGTCGCCGGTAGGCGACGATTGCTACTGACTCTCCCAATACCCGGCGCACCGTCGCCACGCCGGCTCGCGTGTTGGTCAGGGCCAGAATGGCGTCGGCATGGGAATGGGCGACCGCCGGCGCCTCCAGATAGCCATGCAGCAGCGTCTCGATAGAGGGTCGCGGAGCGGCGGGGTCTACCATGCAGCGAGCCAGATAGGCGACCATGTCATCGTCAGTCATGTCAGCTCGGGTGAAGCTAGCCCGGATCTCCTCCAGGCGGACAGCCGGGAAATCCCGAGCCTGCACGCTCTTCATGTCGGAGCCCGAGCCCTTGATAAGCATGAGCTGGATCGGTCTTCCGAGGAGATCCTGGCCATCGACCTTGAACGAGCTGTTCCCGCCGCCCCACAGCACCAAGCCCTCGTCTTGACCCATGAGGCGGGACATGTAAACGAGCTGCTCGATTGGGCTGCTCCCCGCGTCGGGGTCATTCCAGCGATTCTTCATGCGAGGATTGTACTAATTGGAAAATACCCCACCCACCCGCCCCTGTGGCCTTCGGCCCTCTCCCCCGGGGGTGGAGGCGCGGGACAGGGCATTTCGTGGCCAAATGTGACCGGTGGAGCGGAGGCTAGGAGGAACTATGACCCATGACATGACGCATCTGGCGGATCCGGTGTTGGAGCCGTATGTGCGGGGGGCGATTGAACGGATCGGCACCAGCCGCTTCTCCATTAAGAGGCTCATTGAGGCGCTGCAGGCAACCCCGGAAGGACGGGCGGCCTATGATGAAGCTCTGCGGATCTGCGGCGGCGAAGACCAGAGCCAGATGGCCCATCTTATCGTGCACGGCCAAACCATCCCCGAGCTGCTCCGTCATTCGGGACTGGTTCGGTTCGCAGGCTTCATCCACGGCGAACCGGATGAAGATGATGGCTTCGCGGTCCCGAGCTGGTGGCGAAAGCTGTCTTGACGGCTCGGGGTCGGTCCTGACACAATCACTACTCCACAAGTAGGGAATAAGCGCCTGAGGTTTTGGTGACGGCAATGCAGCCTATCTCGATCATGGATTTGCCACGCATAGCGGAGCCTGGGCAGCGCCCAACCCCCACGTCGGGGCCGCTCATTGACAGCTTTGGGAGGCGATTGGAAGACCTGCGGGTCTCCATTACCGACCGTTGCAATTTCCGTTGTCTGTATTGCATGCCCGAGGAAGGGCTGCCCTGGATTCCCAACTCCGGAGTGATGAGCACCGACGAGATCGTTCGCGTCGTTGGGCTGCTGGTCAAGCTTGGCATCAAGGAGGTCAGGTTGACCGGCGGCGAGCCGACCCTGCGGCCGGGTTTGCCGGCCTTGATCGAGACTCTCGGCGCATTGCCGGGTCTCGAGAGCCTGAGCCTCACTACGAACGGCTTTCTGCTGAAGCAAATGGCCGGCGATCTGGCCGCGGCCGGCCTGACCCGGATCAATGTCAGCCTGGACACCCTGGTCACCGAGAAGTTCGAGCGGATCACGCGCCGAGACGCGCTCGCCCGGGTGCTCGAAGGGCTGGAGGAGATCGAGAAATACCCGGCCGTCCATCCGATCAAGGTCAACGCGGTCGCGATGCGCGATTTCACCGAGGAAGAGATCATCTCCTTTGCCGAGCTGGCCCGCCGAAAGCCGTACGCCGTGCGGTTCATCGAGTTCATGCCGCTGGATGCCGAAGGAAATTGGACCAACGAGCAGGTGCTGACCGGTGAAGAGATCCGCCAGGTCGTTCATGCTTGGAAGCCGCTGGTCCGCATCGACAACGGGGATCCCAGCTCGACCTCGCGTGACTACATGTTCGAAGACGGCATTGGTCAGATGGGGTTCATCAACCCGGTCAGCGAGCCTTTCTGCTCGACCTGCAATCGGATCCGTCTGACCGCGGATGGTCAGCTCCGAACCTGCCTCTTCTCGTTGGAGGAGACCTCGCTCCTGAGCTCGGTGCGAGCCGGTATTTCCGATGCCGACCTCGAGCAGGTGATCCGGGGCTCGGTCTGGCGCAAGGAGCTGAAGCACCACATCAATGAGGGGGCGTATTTCGTGCGCCCGAATCGATCGATGTCCCAGATCGGTGGCTAACAGATATCCTATAATGGGACTAGGAATTAGGGAGCGAGCACATGCTGCAAGTCTCTGAACGAGCGCACTACGGGCTGCGGGCCATGACTGAATTGGCCAAGGCTTATGGCGATGGCCCCCTGACCCTGAACAAGATCGCGGAAGTCGAGCACATGCCGGCCGGTTACCTGGAGCAGCTCGCCATGCCGTTGCGTCGGGCGGGACTGATCGAAGGTCGACGGGGAGCCCACGGTGGATATCAACTGGCGAGGGACCCGGCTTCGGTCACTATTGGGTCGATCATGCGGGCTCTCGAAGGGCCGGTCGCCCCGGTCGAGTGCCTGACCGAGCAGTATGTGGTCGGTACCTGCGAAAGAGAGATTGGATGCGCTTCACAGGGTTTCTGGCAGCGTATGAAGCTGGTCGTCGATCAGGCGATGGATTCGGTGACGCTGGCTGACCTGTGTGCTCCTGGCATGAACGGTGCATTCATCCCCCTGAGTCAGATTACCCAGGTCAGCCGAAGCCCGTCGGACGACGTTTGCGCGCCGGTCGGGATGGGGGAGCAGACGATCTGATGAAGTCACCAACCACAGAGCAAACGATCTGATGGCGTCGCCAACCACGGGCCTAGAGGTCTTCACCGACCGTGAATACAAATATGGCTTTGTAACCGACATCGAGACGGACGAAGTCCCGGCTGGCCTCGACGAAGACGTCATTCGGGTGATCTCGGCCAAGAAAAACGAGCCCCAGTTCATGCTGGACTGGCGGCTTCGCGCCTACCGCTATTGGCAAAAGCTGGAGAAGGCTGAAGCCGAGCCCAAGTGGGCGAATGTGCACTATCCGGCTATTGATTACGACGGTATCGTGTACTACTCGGCGCCCAAGAAGCGGCCGACCAGCCTGGAGGACGTCGATCCGGAGCTACTGCGTACCTTCGAAAAGCTGGGCGTCCCCCTGGAAGAGCGGATGCTGCTGGCCGGAGTGGCGGTCGACGCGGTGTTCGACAGCGTGTCGGTGGCGACGACCTTCAAAGCCAAGCTCAGTGAGGCGGGCGTGATCTTCTGCTCCTTCTCGGACGCCGTCCAGAACCACCCGGAGCTGATTCAGAAATATCTGGGCTCGGTAGTTCCGTACACGGATAACTTTTTCGCGGCCCTCAACGCAGCGGTCTTCAGTGACGGCTCCTTCTGCTACGTGCCCAAGGGGGTTCGTTGCCCGATGGAGCTTTCCACCTACTTCCGCATCAATGCGATGAACACCGGGCAGTTCGAGCGAACCCTGATCGTGGCCGATGAAGGGAGCTATGTTAGCTACCTGGAAGGTTGTACCGCGCCGATGCGAGACACCAACCAGCTTCACGCGGCGGTGGTCGAGCTGGTCGCCCTCGACCACGCGCAGATCAAATATTCCACGGTGCAGAACTGGTACGCCGGGGACAAAGAGGGGCGGGGCGGCATCTTCAACTTCGTGACCAAGCGGGGCAAGTGCCAGGGAGACAGCTCGAAGATCTCATGGACGCAGGTCGAGACCGGCTCGGCGATCACGTGGAAGTATCCGAGCGTGATCCTCCAGGGAGATAACTCAGTCGGGGAGTTTTACTCGGTGGCGCTCACCACGAATCATCAGCAGGCCGACACCGGCACCAAGATGACCCACATCGGGAAGAACACCAAGAGCACGATCGTGTCCAAGGGTATCTCCGGGGTCTTTGGCCAGAATACTTATCGCGGTTTGGTGCGCATCCAGAAGGGCGCGACTGGCGCCCGGAACTACTCGCAATGCGACTCGCTGCTGCTCGGCGATCGGTGCGGGGCCCACACCCTGCCCTACGTTGAAGTCATGAACGATTCGTCCCAGGTCGAACATGAGGCGAGCACGTCGCGGATCAGCGACGACCAGCTCTTCTATTGCCGCCAACGAGGCATTTCCGCCGAGGATGCGGTCTCGATGATCGTGAATGGGTTCTGCAAAGAGGTCTTTCGGGAGCTCCCCATGGAATTCGCGGTCGAAGCGGCCAAGCTGCTCGGTGTGAGCCTCGAAGGAAGTGTGGGGTAGCTCGGCGAGTGGATCTGACACCCATGCTCGAGATTAAGGGCCTCCACGTTTCCGTCGCGGGCAAGGAGATTCTGCGCGGCATCGACCTCCAAATCGGCCAGGGCGAAGTCCATGCCGTCATGGGTCCGAATGGCTCCGGTAAGAGCACGCTCGCCCAGGTGCTGGCCGGCCACCCCGCCTATGAGGTAACCGCTGGTCAGGTGCTCTACCAGGGACGCGATCTTCTGGGGCTTCCGGCCGAGGAGCGGGCACGGGAGGGCATTTTCCTGGCCTTTCAGTACCCAGTCGAGATTCCCGGCGTGAGCGTGGCCTATTTCCTGAAAGCGGGTCTGAATGCGACGCGCAAGCACCGAGGCCTTGAGGAGCTCGACGCCATGGAGTTCCTGGACGTTCTGCGTGCGAAGCTGAAATTTCTCGAAATCGACCAGGCCATGCTCCAACGCTCGCTCAACGAGGGTTTTTCGGGCGGGGAGAAGAAGCGGCACGAAGTACTGCAGATGGCCGTGCTGGAGCCGTCCTTGGCAATCCTCGACGAAACGGACTCGGGGCTGGACATCGATTCGCTACGAGTCGTTGCCACCGCCGTCGACCACCTGAGGGCACCGGATCGATCGACCATCATCGTCACCCATTACCAGCGTATCTTGAACTACATCACGCCTGATTTCGTCCACGTGCTCATGGGCGGCCAGATCGTCCGCTCCGGCGGAAGCGAGCTGGCGCATGAGCTGGAAGCCCGAGGATATGACTGGGTGCGCGGTGAGGCAGCCGCGGCCGGATCCGAGGTAAAGCCTTGATCTCGGAAGCGGCTCAAAGGCGCGGTACCTTGCAGTTGGGGGCACTCGATGCTTCGCCCGCGACTCCGGAGTGGGTGCGCGAGCTCCGAAGCTCGGCGCGCACTCGATTCCACGAGCACGGCTTTCCGACTCGACGGGATGAGGACTGGAAGTACACGGATCTCGCTCCGATCACCGGCCGGTCGGAGCTCGGCCCAGGCGGTCGCCCGGACGGGCGGCCGTTCGAAGCCGCCATCAATGTCCGGCTAGAGACCCTGGCGCCCAGCGGTCCGCGGCTGGTGTTCGTAAATGGTGAGTTCGCGGCTGATTTGTCTGTTGCAATAGACCTCCCAAGCGGGACCCGGATCGGTGCGCTGAGTCAGGATGGAATCGACCCATGGTCGTTGACCGAAGGTCAGTTGGGGACGTTGGCGCCAATCGACCGAAAGGCCTTCGTGGCCCTCAATACGAGTCAGTTCACCGATGTGGCGATCCTGCGGTTCGCCCGAAATGCTGCGCTCACCTCGCCATTTCACCTCGTTTTCGTCTCAGCGGGAGCAGTGGCTTCCTACCCCCGGGTCTTGCTGATCCTCGAGGAGGGCGCGGAAGCCACGGTGTTGGAAACCTACCTCGCGGTCGGAGGCTCCCCTTTCACCAATGCGGTGACTGAGGTGAGTCTTGCGGCCGGAGCAGCCCTTCAGCATTGCACCTTTGCGGTCGGCGGGGGTGATTCGGCGGCGATTGGGGCGACTCATGTCGCCCTCGGCCGGGACGCGCGATATCGGTCGCTCCAGGTTTTGAGCGGTAGCGCGATCAATCGCCGCGATCTCGACGTGGCGTTTCACGGAGAAGGGGGCGAATGCTCCCTCGATGGCGCCTACATCGCGAGCGGTTCGCAGAAGGTGGAGAGCCATACCTTCGTCGACCACGCCGTTCCCCGTTGCTCGAGCCATGAGTTTTACAAGGGCGTCGTAGCCGACCAGGCGGCGGCGGTGTTCAGCGGCCGGGTTCTCGTTCGGCCCGGCGCCCAGAAAACGGATGCGGCGCAGACCAACAAGAATCTGCTGCTGTCCGGGAGTGCGACCGTCGATACCAAGCCCCACTTGGAGATCCTGGCCGATGACGTCAAGTGCAGCCATGGAGCCGCGGTGGGACCGCCGGACGACGAGACGCTGTTCTATCTGCTGAGCCGGGGCCTGGGCCGGGCAGCGGCCACCGCGCTGCTGGCTTATGGGTTCGCGGCGGAAGTGCTGGCTGACACTCCCCTGTCGATTCGGGGGATGGCCGAGCGATTGATTGGGGACGAGGTGAGCGTCGCCACCGGGGCGACGGTCTCGTTCCGAGACGAGTAAGGGCAGTTTCATCTTGAAGACACAGCCATTTCCTATCGAGCAGATTCGTCAAGACTTTCCGATCCTCAGGCAGTCCGTCCATGGGCGGCCCCTGGTCTACCTGGACAGCGCCGCCACCAGCCAGAAGCCGCGCGCGGTGATCGACACCCTGGTTCGCTATTACGAAGAAGAGAACGCGAACATCCATCGGGGCATTCACACCTTGAGTGAACTGGCCACCGCGGACTACGAGGCCGCGCGGCGTAAGATCGCGGCATTCATCCATGCCCCCGACCCGCGGAACGTGATCTTTGTCAAGGGTACGACGGAGGCGATCAACCTGGTCGCTACCAGCTACGGACGAGCCTTCGTCGGCGATGGCGACGAGATCCTGATCTCGGCTATGGAGCACCACTCCAACATCGTGCCCTGGCAGCTGCTTTGCGAGCAGGTGGGTGCCAAGCTCCGAGTCATTCCGATCACCGATGACGGCGAGCTCGTGATCGAGGAATACCAGCGGCTGCTCAACCCCAGGACGAAGATGGTCGCACTCGTCCACGTCTCGAACGTCCTCGGTACCGTGAACCCGGTCAAACAAATGATCGAGATGGCCCACGCAGAAGGCATTCCGGTGCTGCTGGACGGGGCGCAGGCGGTACCCCACGTTCGGGTGGACGTCCAGGACCTGGACTGCGATTTTTACGCATTCTCTGGGCATAAGCTCTTTGGCCCAACCGGGACGGGCATCCTCTTCGGCAAGGAAAAATGGCTCGACTCGATGCCGCCCTACCAGGGGGGCGGGGACATGATCAGCACGGTGACCTTCGAGAAGACGACCTACAACGCCCTGCCCTACAAATTCGAGGCGGGGACTCCTAATATCGCCGGCAACATCGGCCTGGGGGCGGCGATTGACTACGTCGAGGGAGTGGGGCTGGAAGCGGCCGGCGCCTACGAGCACGACCTCCTGGTTTGTGCCACTGAAGCCCTCCAGGCGATCCCGGGGCTACGAATTATTGGCAACGCGAAAGAGAAGACCGGCGTCATCTCCTTTGTGCTGGATGGGATTCATGCCCACGACGTCGGCACGATTCTCGATACCCACGGCGTCGCGATCCGGGCGGGTCACCATTGCGCGATGCCGCTGATGGCGCGCTATGGGCTCGCGGCGACCGCCCGAGCTTCATTTGCGTTCTATAACACCCGGGATGAGATTGCGGTGCTGGTTAAAGCCATCGACGAGGCCAAAGAGGTTTTCTCTTAGTGTCCGACCTCCGCGAGCTTTATCAACAAGTGATCTTGGACCACAACAAATCACCCCGCAATTTCCGCAAGCTGGACTCGGCGAACCGGATGGCCGAGGGGCACAACCCGCTGTGTGGGGATGAGGTCACCGTTTACGTGGAGCTGGTAGACGATGTGATCAACGAGATCGCTTTCCAGGGCCACGGCTGCGCAATATCCAAGGCATCGGCATCGATGATGACGGCGGGGCTCAAAGGCAAGACGATCCAGGAGGCCGAGGCGCTGTTTACCGAGGTGCGCCAGATGGTCACTGGCGAAGGAGATCAGCCGAACGCTGACCTGCTTGGCCGCCTGACCGCTCTGTCCGGCGTGCGCGAGTTTCCGAACCGGGTGAAATGCGCGACATTGCCCTGGCACACCATGCGGGGAGCGTTGAAGGGCGAAAAAGATGTGGTGTTCGATGAATAGCCGAACGAGGCAGGTCAATTGACGAGTTGGGATGACGCGATCGTCCTCAGTCGGGACATCGTAGCGACTGAAATCCCCTATGGATTCGAGGTGCCCCTTACGGCCGGGAGTAAGGTGGTCATCAGTCAGGCGATGGGTGGCTCCTTTACCGTAGTTACCCAGAACGGGCAGATGGTCCGCATCGTTTCCGCCGATGCGGACGCAATTGGGCAAGAGGCCAGAGCGGAAGCAGACGCCTCTTTGGCGATAGTGGAAACCGACGAGGATGTCGAGAAGCTGGTCTGGGAACAGCTGCGCACCTGTTACGACCCAGAGATTCCGGTTAACATCGCCGATCTCGGTCTCATCTACGGCTGTTCGATTACACCAGCCGACGACAGCCAGCGGCGGGTCGATATTCAGATGACCCTCACCGCGCCCGGCTGCGGTATGGGGGAGATTCTCAAGGTCGAAGTCGAAGAAAAGCTCTCGAAGATCCCGACCGTCAAAGAGGTCGAAGTCGAGATAGTGTTCGAGCCCCCGTGGGAGATGAGCATGATGCCAGAGGCGGCCAAGCTCCAGCTGGGGTTGATGTAGCGCGGATCGGTCTAGCTGGTCCCGAGGCGGTCGAATTTGGCTCATGACCTCTACCGAGAAACGATCCTCGCGCACTACCGGAAGCCGTCCAACCGGAGAACTCTGGAGAACGCCAATCGCAGCGGCTATTCCCACAATCCGCTTTGCGGAGATGAGCTCACGGTGTATGCGCGAGTGGAGGATGGGCGAGTTGACGATGGCGCTTTCGAGGCCAGAAGCTGCTCGATCGTCCAGGCTTCTGCCGACATGATGATTGACCTGCTGCGGGGGCGCTCCATTGCGGATGTTGATAAGTTGATCGCTCGCTTTCAAGAGCTGATGACCGGGAATGTGGATTCCGCGCCCGAGCTCGGCGAGATCGAGGTCTTTCGCGAGGTCCGCAAGTTCCCGGTTCGGGTCAAATGCGCTCTCCTTCCATGGGAAACCCTGGAGCACGCGCTGGTGGAGGGTTGACCGCCGAACCTTCAGTCGGTCTGGCCATCACGGTCAGCCGAGGATCCTCCAATAACCTGTTTCAGGTCGCCACGCTGGTGCGAGCGGCGACCGCGCTCGAGATGTCGGTGCGGGTTCTGTTCCAAGGACCGTCGGCGGCCAAGCTGATGCGAAACCGGATCAACCTGTCCGAATGGAGCGCGATCTATCAGAAGATCGAGCCGCAGCTCAACGAGCGCCTGAGTGCAGCCGAGTTCAGCGACCTGGAGAGCTTTCTGCGCGACGCCAAGGAGCACGGGGAAGACGTGGCCTTCTGGGTATCGGAACAGACGGTGCTCTCCAGGAATCTCCACCTCGAAGACCTCGCCTCATTCGTGGATGGGGCGATCAGCGACCAGGCCTTCGAGGATCTGGCCGGTGGAGCCGCCGCAGTGCTGCGCTTCTAGCATGCCGCTTTTTCAGAATGACGGGCTGGAGCTGGCCTACGAGGATATCGGCGCGGGTCCGGCGCTGGTGCTAATCCACGGCTGGGCAGCGAGCGGCCGCGAATGGCGTGATCATGGGTGGGTGGAGCGGCTGTCCGGACGGCGGTTGCTGATGCTGGATGTGCGGGGGCATGGTCGAAGCGCCAAACCGCATTCACCGGAGGCCTATGCCGTTCCGAAGCTGGCCGGGGACATGATCGCCCTAATGACGGCACTCGCTCTGCCTGAGGCTGATGTTTTTGGCTACTCGATGGGGGCCACTATCGCCCTGGGGGCGGCGGTTCTTGCACCGAGTCGGGTCCGCTCGCTGGTGGACGGTGCCGCGCCCGCCGACCCGCTGCAAGTAACAGCGCTCGGCCGCGCGCTGCAAGGGAGAGGAGAATTCGATCCGGTGCGCTTGGAAGCCTACCGGGCCTACGCGCTTCAGGATCGGAGTAACGATCTCCCTGCGCTTAGCGCTTGCCTGGAAGCTGGCTTGGGAGCTCCCCCCTGCGAGGAGTTGGCTATTTTCGGCGGCGAAGCCTTAATCGCGGTGGGGACCCGGGACCGCCGGTTCGAAGTTAACCAGCGCCTGTCCGAATGCCTTCCGGGTGGTCGTTTTCTCGCCCTCGAAGAGGCTGACCACATGGGCGCCTTCAGCGATGAACGGTTCCAGAGCGCGGTGGTCGGCTTCCTGGACGAGGTCAGCCCGCGCTAAAGAGCTTGGGGGGCAACCGCCGTGGGCACTAGCACTATCATCACGTCCAAGCGGGATCGCTTGTTCGCGACCAATTCAGAACCGAGGGCTACATTGAGGAGTTTGGTGAATTGACTTCCGGAGGGTCTGGAATGATGCGTCGAGTTTTCCTTGGTCTTCCGATCATCGCGGTGATCTGGGTCGGGTGCGGGTCCAGTGTGGCGACTCAAGGAGGGGCCTCACTGCGGGCTGAGGTTGCCGATGCCACTCTTCAAGCCTCGACTCCGGCGAGTGGTGGAGATTTGCCGTCCAGCTACTCAGGAACAGTGAGTCCTGTGTGGACCCTCCCAATTGCCGCCAGGGTCTCAGGGACCATTGTCGAGATCGGCACGGACGTCGGGAAGCACGTGAACCGGGATGACCTGATTGCGGTGGTCGACCATCGCAGCCTGGATGACCAGGTGGCGGAGGAGGAGGCCAACGTTCGAGGAGCGCAGGCGCGTCTCAATCGCGTTCTGGCGGGAGCGCGGCCTGAGGAAATCGCTGGGGACGACGCCAACGCCGCCGCTTCAGCCGACCAGATCACGTCCGCGCAGGCGAACCTTGAGTTCGCTCGGCTGCGACTGGCGCTGGCGCAGGCGGGTGGAACTGCCGAAAGCGATCGCCCAAGCGGAGGCCAGACTCGACGGGGATAGGGCCGCACTCAGAAAGCTGGTGAACGGCCCCACCCAGTACGACCTGGCGTCGGCCAGGCTCGCGGTAAATGAGGCCAAGGACAAGCTCTACGTCGACCAGACCTACTATGACTATCAGGTGTCGAAGCAGCAGGCGAGCGACCCTCAGAAGCAAGCGGGCCTGATCGCTGATAAGCTTGCTATCGACCAGGCGATCAACGCTCTCGCCAGGATCACGGCGCCTGCGCGTGATGAGGATCTGGCTGTGGCACAAGCCGCGGTATCGGCCGGCCAGCAGACGGTAGCCCTGGCCAGGCAGCCATACCGCCCCGAGGAAATTGCGCAGTTCGAGCAGGCCGTAGTTGCCAGCCAGGGGCAGCTCGATCAAGCCCAGCACCAGGCCGACGCCTCCGCGTTGTCAGCGGCAAGGACGGCGCGTCCCTTCACGGTGTACGACGTCGCCGAGGCCAGGGCAACCGTCGACCACGCTCAAGCGACCCTCCGCGGCGCGCAAAACGCTCGCCTGGACGCGACGGTCACGGCCCCGGCCAGCGGCACCATCCGGGATCTTCCGATCATAGTTGGATTGCTCGTCGGTCGATCCGACCCCATCGCTACATTGATTTCCGATGATCTACAGATTGTGATCAACGTGGAGGAGACGCAGATCGGTAAGGTGCGCGAAGGGCAGGCCGTGACAGTAACCACGCCGACTGGGAGCGAGGTCCCGGGCGAGATATTTCAGATCGCCCTTGCTCTCGATCCGAAGACCGGCGGGTTTCCCGTGAAGGTACGGCCTTTCAACGCTAGCGGCCTGCGCTTGGGGATGAGCGTCAAGGTGGCGGTTGATTCGTCGGGGGCATCTCGATGAGTACGTTGCGGGTCGGCGGAGGGTAAGCTCCGCCTTCTGGGCCTAGTTCCACCATCTGAGAACGCCGCGGACATTATCCGAGAAGTCTAGAGGCCAGCGCAGCTTGACGGCCAACAGATCCTGCTGGATGCGCCATGTCATTGGCGCTATCTCCGAGGCCCGCCACTCCCGACTGTTTCGGAGGCTCAGCGAGCATCTAGTCAGCGCACCAGGCTCCGAGTATCCTGCCGATGTCGCGAAGCAGGAGGACCAGTGATGGAAGGCGAAGACGAACTCGAAGAGGCCACGATTGCCGGGCTACAGGTCCAGCTAGGCTCGGGTGAACTGACGGCCCGACAACTGGTCGAGCGATTACTGGAGCGGATCGAAGCCATCGATCACAGCGGACCGACCCTCCGGAGCGTTATTGAGGTGAACCCGGACGTCATCAATATCGCGGATGCTCTCGATCGCGAGCGCGCTGAGCGCGGACCGCGTGGACCGCTGCATGGGATTCCTATCCTGCTTAAAGACAATATCGACACGGCCGACCGAATGCAGACCACGGCCGGATCGCTCGCCCTGCTGGGGATTCCAGTTTCGCAAGACGCCACCGCGGCGAAGCGCCTGCGAGATGCGGGCGCGATTCTGCTGGGCAAGTCGAATCTCAGCGAGTGGGCCAATTTCCGCTCTACTCGTTCGTCGGGTGGATGGAGCGGGCGGGGCCGCCAGACTCGAAATCCGTACGTCCTCGACCGGAATCCGGGCGGGTCCAGCTCGGGCTCAGCCGTGGCGGTCTCCGCCAACCTGGTGATGGCAGCTCTGGGTACCGAGACTGATGGGTCGATCATGAGCCCGTCCTCGGTGTGCGGCGTGGTCGGGATTAAGCCCACGGTCGGCCGCACCAGCCGAGCCGGCGTGATTCCTATCTCTCATTCCCAGGACAGCGTCGGACCGCACGCTCGAACGGTCGCTGACGCTGCCATGGTCCTTGCGGCCATCATTGGCCCGGATGGTCGGGATCCTGCTACATCGTCGGCGCCAGCGCTCGGGGACCTCACCGGTAGGCTTGACCCGGAGGGACTACGAGGCGCGCGAATTGGAGTCCTTCGCAAGCTCCACACCGGCTTGAGCGAGCACGCGGACAAGGTTTTCGAGGAGAGCCTCGCCGTCTTGCGGGGCTGCCGGGTTGAGCTGGTCGACGAGGTCGAGATTCCGGGCGAAGCCGACCTCCGAGAGAACTTCGGCGACTCCGACGTCCGGGCAGAAATGCTCGTGATGGAATACGAGTTCAAGGCTGGAATCGAAGCCTACCTCGCTACGCGTCCCGGCGCCGAGGCTCGTACCCTGGCCGACTTGATCCGTTTCAACGAGGAGCATGCGGCCGAGGAAATGCCATATTTCGGGCAGGAACGATGGCTATCCGCCGCCGGCCGGGGTCCGTTGACGGATGAACTTTATCTGAAGGCCCGCGAGCAGAGTCGGCAGTTTCGGGATGGGCTCACTGAATTCTTCCGAGAGCAACGTTTCGATGCGCTGGTGCTACCCACCAACGCACCTCCCCCGCCCATTGACTTGCTTCACACCACCCGTCCTCTCGGAGTGTCCGGTGCGCAGGCAGCGGCGGTGGCCGGGTTCCCGCTGATCACGGTTCCAGCGGGATTCGTGTTCGACTTGCTGCCAATCGGGCTGACCTTTTTAGGACCAGCCTGGAGCGAAATGGCCCTGATCCGGTTCGCTTTTGCCTTCGAGCAGGCCAACCCGGTTCGGCGCCCGCCCCGGTTCGTAAGAACGACCGCCGATCTCCCGTAGGCCTGACGGGACGCACCTGACGGCTCTCGTCGTAGGTTGGCCCAAGCGACAGCATTAATGACCGGCGCAGCGATTCCCTGGCCGAGGGAGATTGCCAGCCGCGATTCTATAATCGGCTGAACATCCGGTTTGAACGGAGACTTTGTGCTCGACCCGTTTTCTGCATTGCGCGAATCCCTCGCGGCCGGCCCGTCCCCCACCGAGTCGGAGATCACTCCGGACTTCGATCGAGACGTCCGCACAGGCGTTCCGGAAGTGATCCTCGGTGAGGGAAAATCCATCGCGATGGTGGTCGACGTGGCGCGCCGCTTTCTCGACCGGCGCGGCCGTGCCATCATCAGTCGCACCAAGCTCCGGCTGACCCGCGCCCTCCAGGAGGAATTCCGCGACGACGTGGTCGAGACTTATCGTCAGGCCCGCATGGTGGTCGTGCGACGGCAAGATTTTCCCGTCGCCACCGGTGACGGCAAGGTGGGCATCGTGACTGCCGGCACCTCGGATGTTGGCGTTGCCGAAGAAGCTCAGGTCATCGCCCAGGAGATGGGCTGCGTCACCCGCTTGGCTGCCGATGTCGGTGTTGCGGGGCTGCACCGGCTGGTGAGTCCCTTGCAGGACATGCTGGGCTGGGGAGCGGACGCCATCATCGTGGCGGCGGGGATGGACGGGGCGCTGCCGTCCGTGGTGGCCGGCCTCGTGGATGTGCCAGTGATCGGGCTACCTACGTCCCGGGGCTACGGCGTTGGGGGAGCTGGAGTTGCCGCGCTCTTGAGCATGCTGCAGAGCTGTGTCCCCGGCCTGGTCGTGGTGAATGTCGACAACGGCATCGGGGCCGGTGCGAGCGCGGCCCGGATCGCCAATCACATCGCGGCGGCGCGGGCCGAGCGGCTCGTTCAGCACGGAGTCCGGTGAGCTTGGTCGAGGCGCTGCCTCCGACAATTGCGCGCGAGTCGATCCGCCCCTGGGATTTGCCTCCACCCGATCCCGGCGAGTCGCCAGAGTACTGGGCGGCCGTCCGCCGCATCTACGCCTATTCAGAAGCCCACCGAACTCCAGCCGAGGTCGCGCTCGCCCAAACTCGCAAGATCGACCGAATGCGGGTGCTCCTCCAGCTTTTGGGTACGCCGCAGGCAGCTTTCTCGACCATTCTGGTGGCGGGGACCAAGGGCAAAGGCTCTATGACTGCGGTCCTCACCTCGATCCTGGCGGCGGGGGGTTATCGGGTCGGCCGATATACCCAGCCGCATCTGTACAGTTATCGCGAACGCATCTGGGCGGCTGGCGACTACGTCACCGAGGCGGAACTGGTCGATGAGCTGGAGGCCATGGAGGATGCGCTGGCGATAGTAGAGCGCCAACGGTCTGAGCTGGGCCCGCTCACCACCTTTGACGTGGGCACGGCGCTCACCGTGCTCCATTTCGCGCGCGCGCGAGTGCAGCTCGGGGTGGTGGAAGTCGGAGTCGGGGGCGCCAATGATGCGACGAACGCCCTCGAGCCGATCTCGTCGCTGGTAGGTCCGGTCGGCCTGGACCACGTCCAGCTGCTGGGCAACAGCCTCACTGAGGTGGCCACGCAGAAGATCGGAGTGGCCCGGCGGGGCATCGACGTCGTGATTGGGGCACAGGAAACGGAAGCCCGAGCAGCGCTACAAGTCGGTGCCGCTGCAGTGGGCGCTCGCTTGCACGAGCTGGGAAAAGACTTCGGCTGGTCCGCCGATGATCCCTGCTCGGGCCCGTTCGAGTTTCGTGGCCAGGGCTGCTGGTCAGAGCTCGATACGCCGCTGGTCGGCCGGTTTCAGCGGGACAACATTTCCGTGGCGATGGCCGCCGCCGAAAGACTCCGCGCTCAGGGCTGGCCCCTGTCGGATGAGGCGATCCGGGCAGGTGTGGCTCAAGTCCACTGGCCGGGACGGTTTCAGTCGGTGGTGCTCGATCCATTGACGATAGTCGATGGGGCCCACAATCAGACGTCGGCGAGGGCGCTGGCGGAGACCATTCGGGAGTATCTGGGTGATCGTCCGGTTACCCTCGTACTCGGAATGACTGACACCAAGGACATCCCGGCGATCCTGAGCGAGCTCGCGCCGGTGGCTCGGGAAGCGATCATCACCCGATCTTCACATCCGCAGGGGAGAGCCCCGGAGGAGGTCCTGGTGGCCGCTCGCAACGCCGGGCTGAGCTGTCGGGTGGTGCCGAGCCCTAGCGAGGCGGTGTTGGCGGCGTGGGCGGAACAGCGCAATGATGGCGTGACCATAGTGACCGGGTCATTGTTCCTAGCGGGAGATGTCCTGGCCTGGTTGCGCCAGATGGCCCCGGAGGCAGTTACCCGAAATGGTTGACGCGCAGCGCGGGCGGGCCGCGTTTTTCGACTGCTTCAGCGGCGCGAGCGGTGATATGGTGCTCGGTGCACTGGTCGACGCGGGCTTGAGCGTTGATCTCCTGCGGGCGGAGCTTCAGAAGCTGCCCTTCGATGGCTGGTCACTTGAAGCGAGCCGGGCGACCCGGTCCGGGTTAGCGGGAACCCAGGTCAAAGTGCGGGTCGAGAAGCCCGAACCCGGGCATCGCAATCTGGGCGACGTCGAGCAGATCCTTCGCGCCAGCACGCTGCCCGGCCGAATCACCGATCGGGCACTAGAAGTCTTTCGCCGGCTGGCTCGGGCGGAGGGACGTGTTCATGGCCTCCCTGCCGACGAGGTCCATTTCCACGATGTGGGAGCAATCGACGCCATTGTGGACATCACGGGGGCGATGATCGGCCTCGACGCGCTCGGCATCGAGCGGGTCTTTGCGTCGAGTCTTCCGATGGGTCTGGGCAGCATCCCGAGCGCCCACGGCACGCTGCCCCTGCCGGCGCCCGCAACCCTGGAGTTGATCGCGGAGGCTCGGGCGCCCACCCGACCGTTTCCTACCGAGATGGAGCTGGTGACCCCCACCGGCGCGGCCATCCTCACCACCGTGGCCGAGTTCAGGCAGCCCGCTTTGACCCTGGAGCGCATCGGGGTGGGCGTCGGTGGCCGCGATCTGCCCTGGCCAAATGTGCTCCGTCTCTGGCTGGGCACGATGGCCGAGCATGATGCGTACACTGGTGAAGTGACTGTCATCGAGACGAATCTGGACGACAGCTCGCCCGAGCAGCTGGGCTTCGCCATGGAGCGATTGTTCGAGGCCGGGGCGTTGGATGTTTTCTTTACCCCCGCCCAGATGAAAAAGAATCGACCGGGGGTCGTGCTGACCGTCTTGGCGTCGCCCGCCCAAGCTGACTATTTGGCACAACTGATCTTGCGCGAAACGAGCTCGCTAGGCGTGCGTTTCCGGGGTGCCCAGCGTCTGATGGCCCCCCGGCGCTCAGGAGAGGTCGACACTGCATTTGGCCCGATTCAAGTCAAAGTGAAAAGTATTGACGGCGAAGAGGTCATAGCGCCAGAGTACGAGGACTGCGCACGGGTTGCCCGGGCACGGGGTGTACCCATCGGGACCGTCTACGCGGCGGCACTGACGGCCGGTGCCCTGGGCGCCAGGTGACGGGAACGCCCCTGGCGTCAGGCGAGCCTCTGGTCAGTGTCGTGGTGCCCAATTTCAATGGCGAAAGATTGATCAGGGACTGTCTCACCTCCGTTCTGGGCCAGACCTATCCGCGGGTAGAGTGCCTGGTCGTGGATGACGGCTCGACCGATGGCTCAGTTGCAATCATTGAGGCGGAGTTCCCCGAGGTGCTCCTGGTTCGCAGGGGCCAGAACGGCGGATTCGCCCGAGCGGCCAACGACGGTTTGCGAAAGGCCCAGGGAGAGATTATCGCCCTGCTCAATAACGACGCGGCCGCTGGACCCACCTGGGTCGAGCAAATCGTGGCGACGTTTCGCCGCCATCCCGAGGCGGGATCGGTGGCAACCAAGATGGTGCTGTGGGACTCGCCGCGGATCATCAACTCGGCTGGAGACCTGTTCCGACGAAACGGTGTCCCGGATAGCCGGGGTGTCTGGGAGACCGATGCCGGGCAGTATGACCAAGAGGTAGAGGTCTTCGGGGCATCGGGTGGGGCGGGAGCCTATCGGCGCCAAATGCTGGACGAGATCGGCTACTTTGACGAGCGATTCTTCATGTACTGCGAGGACGTCGATCTCGCTTTTCGCGCCCAGACCAAAGGATTCAAGTGCATCTACGCGCCGGAAGCAGTCGTTCGCCACCGGCTCAGCGCCACGGGTGGCGGTCCGCTGGCCAGCTATCAATGCGGACGCAATTTCATCTGGATCCTGGCCAGGGATTTCCCCGCTTTGGCCTGGCGCCGCTACTGGCCACGTGTTCTGATGACGCAGCTCGGTTTGGCCTGGCAGGCGGTTTCCCATTTGCGAGAACCGGCCGCGAGGGCGCGCCTGCGAGGCCAATTCGCCGGATTGCGCACCATGCCTCAGTTCGTGGCCGAGCGTCGGATGTGGGCGCAGGGCCGCCGGGTGTCTGACGACTACCTCGTTGCTCTCCTGACGTGACGGAGACCCCACCCCGAAACGTTGACCTCTCGATTGTGATCCCGGCTTACAACGAGGCGGATCGACTGCCCCCGACGATCGATCAGCTGCTGATCTACCTGGATACTCAGGCCTGGTCGGCCGAGATCGTGATTGTCGAGAACGGAAGCACGGACGGAACTTTGGAGGTGGCCCAAAGCCTGGCCGCGCGGGACGTCCGGATTCGAGCGCTCCATCTCGACGGTCGAGGAAAGGGCCTGGCGGTGCGGGCGGGCATGCTGGCCGCTTTCGGCAAGTACCTGCTGGAGTTCGACGCCGACGCTTCGGTGCCGGCGGATCAAATTCCGGCGCTATTGAAGGAGCTAGATGCGGGGGCCGATATCGCCATCGGCTCTCGAGAGGCGGCCGGGGCCCAGCGCGTCGGTGAGCCCTCCCATCGTCACTTAATGGGGAGGGTGTTCAACCTGCTGGTGCGTTGGTTGGCCCTACCTGGCATCAGCGACAGCCAATGCGGTTTCAAAGCCTTCCGTCGGTCGGCCGCCCAGGACCTCTTCCAACGCCAGCTGATCGACGGCTGGGGTTTTGACGTCGAGATCCTGTACATCGCTCGGTCCCGGGGATACCGGATCCAGGAAGTACCGGTGGTCTGGTACTACGGGACTTCCAGCAAGATCGAAGGGCGGCTGGTGCATAATACTTTCGCTATGCTGAAGGAATTACTGGTGATTCGTCGTAACGCCATGCGCGGCCGCTACGTCTAAGCTCCCCGAATAGTGCGTCGAACAGGGGGGCATTTGCCCCCCTTCATTTTTTGGCGACGGCGCCAAGAACGCAATTTTCATTCGTCGTCAGCGCCCTTAGGCGGATGACCAAGCCAGGAGAAACAGGTGGCTGAGCGAGTGCTGGTGTGTGTGGCCTGGCCGTATGCCAACGGCTCACTGCATGTAGGCCAAGTGGCCGGGGCCTACCTTCCCGCCGATATCTTTGCCCGCTTCAACCGCTTGATCGGGAACGAGGTCCTCATGGTTTCCGGGTCAGACGACCACGGTACCCCAACCACCGTCCGCGCCGAGCAAGAGGGAATCTCTCCTCGCGAGGTGACGGATCGCTACAACGCCGAATTCAAGGAATCCTGGAAGCAGCTCGGTATCGAGTTCGACATCTTCACCCGCACCGGTACTGAGAACCATCGCGAGGTAGCCCAGGCGTTCTTCTTGGATCTGCTCGATAAGGGGCACATCACTAAAGGCACCATGCAGGCCCTCTATTGTGTCAACGACAACCGGTTCCTTCCGGATCGGTACGTTGAAGGGATATGTCCCCGCTGCGGCTTTGACCCGGCGCGGGGCGATCAGTGCGACAACTGTGGCCACCCGCTGGACGCGACAGAGCTCATTAAGCCTCGCTGTAAGTTCTGCGGGCAGGAGCCCATCGTGCGTGAGACCGAGCATTTCTTTCTCCAGCTTGGCCACTTTGAAGACCAACTGAAGGAGTGGGTCGGCCAGCAGCCCCACTGGCGCCCCCAGGTATCGAGCTTCACGAAGGGATTCCTGGACCAGGGGCTTCAAGCGCGAGCGATCACCCGTGACATCGAGTGGGGGGTGCCGATCCCGTTGCCCGGCTACGACAGCAAGCGGCTCTACGTTTGGTTTGAGGCCTGTATCGGCTATCTGTCTTCCACGATCGAGTGGACCCGAGCACAGGGCAATCCCGATGCTTGGAAAGACTGGTGGAGCCCGCCGACCCGCAGCTATTACTTTATCGGCAAAGACAACATCGTCTTCCACACCGTCATCTGGCCGTCGATGCTGATGGGGCGAGGCGATCTGAATCTGCCCTTCGACGTCCCAGCCAACGAATACCTCAATCTGGAGGGGGCCAAGGTATCGACCAGCCGAAATTGGGCGATCTGGATCCCCGAGTTTCTCCAGCGCTACGATCCCGACCCGCTCCGCTACATGCTGGCCGCCAACATGCCGGAGACCCGAGATGCCGACTTCGCCTGGGAAGAGTTCCGCCGCCGCAACAACGACGAGCTGGTCGCCTCGTGGGGAAATCTGGTCCATCGCACCTTGACCTTCACAGTGCGCAATTTCGAGGGAAAGGTGCCCGAGGCCGGCACCGAAACGACCGAGATCGTCGAGGCCCGGATGGTGGAAGGGTTTGCGACTGTACGGGAGATGCTGGCCGGTTGCCATTTCAAGAATGCGCTGCGGGAGATCATGAGCCTCACCCAGTTTGGCAACCGCTTGCTGGACGAACGGGCGCCCTGGCGCCAGATCCGTACCGACCGGGTAGCTTGTGCCGACACGTTGGCGGGTCTGCTCACTTTGATCAATGGGGTCAAGGTGCTGACCTATCCGTTTCTGCCCTTCTCGGTCGAAAAGCTCCATGCCATGCTGGGCTACTCGGACACCGTCTTGAGCCACGGCTGGAAGCTGGAGCGGCTGGTCGCCGGCACGCCGCTGCCGGATCCCGAGCCATTGTTCAAGAAGATCGAGGAGTAGATTGCCGGCCGCCGTCCACCTGGTGGTGGCGGCTTTCGTTTTTCTGGCGGCCGGCTACGCGGTCGCGATCCCGCCGTGGAACAATCCCGACGAGCCAGCCCATTTCAACTACATTCGGCAGTTGGCGGACCACGCCGAACTTCCTATCCTCGAGTCAGGCGCCTGGGATGCCGCCCTGCTGGAGCGGCTGAAAGCCTCGAGATTCCGGGACGCTTCGATCGATTCGATCACCTATGAGGCGCACCAGCCGCCGCTGTATTACGCGCTAGAGGCGCCGCTCTATGTCATCAGCAGGGGCCTCCCGCTGAGCCAGGCGGTGCTGGTCCTGCGGGGGCTGTCGATTCTGCTCGGGGCGCTGGTCGTGTACCTGGCCGCGGCGATCATGCGCGAAGTCAAGCCGGGCAGGGGTGACCTGGCGGTTCTGGCGGCGAGCGTGGTCGCATTTCTTCCGATGTTCACTTCGATATCGGCCGCGATCAACAACGACGCGCTCGCCAACCTGGTCGGAGCGGCCCTGGTTCTCCTGGGCGTGCGCGGCCTGAATCGCGGGTTTCGGACCCGTGACCTCGGGATCTTGGGTGGACTCGTGGGGGTCGCCCTGCTCACCAAGACTACGGTCTATGCCTTGCTACCCGTGCTCGTCCTGGCGCTGGTTTGGCGGCGGCGGATTCAGGATCGAGCGCCTTGGCCGCTGACCCTGCGGGACCTGGCTATCGTCGCGGGGATCGCCCTGGTGGTTGGTGGCTGGTGGTTCATCCGAAACGCGGGCGTGTATGGCTGGCTCGACCCGCTCGCCTCGGCTCGACATGATCAGGTTGTGGTGGGTCAGCTGCGCAGTGACGATCCGTCCGCCCCGCCCCTGCTGAGTCGTCTGCTCACCGTGTATGAGAGTTTCTGGGGCATCTTTGGTTGGATGGGAGTGCCGCTTCCCGATGGGATGTATCTCGCTTTTGGGGCGCTCGTCGGTGCCGTCGCTGCTGGAGCGGTGGCCTGGATGCCGCTGGACTCCGTCGATCGACGGGCTCGTCTCGCGGTTCCATGGCTGCTACTCAGCGTAGTCGTCGTGGGCGTCGCCTTGGCCGGCTACAATCGCCAGTTTGTTCAGTCTCAGGCGCGCTATCTGTTTCCGAGCCTCATTGCGATGGGGGCCGTGGCCGCGCTCTGGCTGGGAAGTCTTCTTACCGCTGGCCGCGGTCCCGCGGCCCTTCGTGCATTCGGTGCAGGATTCGGCCTGCTCGCCCTAGGGGTGGTGGCCATTGAAGCCGCCAGCGTGGTCTTCACGGGGCTGCCGAGACGACTGGCCTACCTGGCCTTAGTCGCGCTCATCGTTCTTTTCGAGGCAGCAGTGGCCGGGAGAAACCTGAGCTGGGGCGGACCAGCACGGCTCGCCTTAGCGGTCTTGAGCCTGGCATGGGCTGACATAGCTCTGCTGTTCGGCGTTGCCGCGCCAGCCTTTCGTTGATCGGGTGACCTCGATCTCAAGCGTCAACTCGGAAACAGCTCGTCGGCGGAATAGAGTTGGCGGGTGATCTGCTGCTCGAAGGCATAACGCGCCAGCGTATCGATCGAGACGCGGTTGGGATTGAGCCCGAACTTGCCCCCGATCTGCCCGTTGGCGGGAGGCGGAGCGTTCACGCCGAGGGCGCGGGATTCATTAAGCACGCTGTAGAGCTCGTTGCGCAGCCAGGGGTTCGGGTCAAGGACTTGACGTTGCACTACTACAGTGTGGTTCACCGAAGCGATGCCGGTCTTCGCCGTCCACGCGGCCTCGGCGGCGTCGGCACCAGGGATCACCGTGCGCAGGTCGGGGTTCGTATTCGATCCGTCGATGCCGATTGCGGCGTCCACCTCTCCACTCAAAAGCAGGTCCAGGAGGCTTCGCCCGGACTCATCGCGTCGACAGCTTGATGGGTCGACGTACTCGTCAACGTGCGCGCCTTCCTGGGTGACCCAGCGGAGAGTGCTCAGATCGACATCGTACTGGTCGGCAATGATCCCGCGGACCCAGGCTCCTGAAGTCTGGCTGTAGGCCCGCACCCCCAGGATGAGGCCTTCCAGGTCTTTGGGACCACTGATCTTCGAGTCCTTGCGGGTGACCAGCATTGGGAAAACCGGCTGCCGCATGATTGTGATCGGCACTCCGACAAACGGCCTACCGAAATCCAGGGCGAGCATGTAGGTGACGTAGGCGAGCTCGGATACGTCGAAGGCGAGATCTGTGGCCATTGGCTTGAAGGCCCGGTTGACCGGGCTGTAGCTCTTGAAGTCGAGGGTGATGCGCTCCGAGTGGACCTTCCCCTGCTTAAGGGCCTCCGTGTGCGAGTAGTCGCCCAGGGCACAACTTAGCTCCAAAGGACCTCCTCAATGTTTTCCTGTGTCCGGTCGAGTCTGCTCCTCTAATATACGGCAGCGAACGGGGCATCTCCCTAAAGCGCAGCCAGAGGCTCGTCACTTGCCTTGGTGGGAGATCTTCCGCTGACGCTCAGGATGACCCCTGCCCGTCAGCCCGGACCTTAAAGTCACGATCTGGCTTGCGACGGGCCCCCTACCGCCGCCTATCATACGTGCCAACTTGCGGAGGCTGGACCTCATGATCGATCAAGAGCTCCTAGACATCCTGGCATGCCCGGCCTGTAAGACCCCGGTTCATCTAGAAGAGGATCGCATCGCTTGCGATACTTGCGGACGCCGTTATCCCATCCGGGATGGGATTCCCGTGATGCTGATTGACGAGGCGGAGCAGGGACAACCTGGCAAAGCGTGACGTGAGGCGATGATCAGTTGATAAGCGTTGAGCACCTAACCAAATACTATGGACCGTTCGCGGCCGTCAATGACATCTCCTTCGAGGTAGCCGAGGGGGAGATTCTCGGTTTTCTGGGACCCAACGGGGCTGGAAAAACGACCACCATGCGGATCCTGACCGGGTATATGCCTCCGTCGAGTGGTCGGGTGATCGTAGCCGGTTGCGACATTTTCAAGGACTCCTTGGAGGCTCGTCGTCACATCAGCTACTTGCCCGAAACAGTGCCGCTTTACACCGACATGTCAGCGCGAACCTATCTGGACTTCGTGGGCAAGATTCGGGCCCTCGACGGTCGCAAGCGCAAGGCCCGCATCGAGGAAGTGGCCGAGGAGACCCAGATCACCGAGTTCATGGACAAGCTGATCGGGAAACTCTCCAAAGGACAGCGACAAAGGGTGGGCCTCGCTCAGGCGCTACTCCCCGATCCAGACGTCTTGGTGTTGGATGAGCCGACCATTGGCTTGGATCCCCGCCAGATCGTCGAGACCCGAGAAGTCATCCGGAGCCTCCGCGGCCGCCACACAGTTATTCTGAGTACCCATATCTTGCCTGAGGTGTCAATGACCTGCGAGCGGGTGGTCATCATCAACCGCGGCAAGATCGTCGCGATCGACACGCCTGAAAACCTGCAGCGACGGATGCAAGGTGCTGACACGGTCGATGTCGAGGTGCGAGGGCCGGCTGAGGCTGTGCAAGCTGCCCTGAAGGCCATCCCTCAGGTGACGGATGTGCGCCAGCGTGGGAACGCGCCGGACAACCTGGTCTTTTCGGTCGATTCTGAAATCGGGGTCGATCTCCGGGAACGGCTTGCCAGCACGATCGTAGAGCGGGGCTGGGGGCTAAGAGGTTTGCGGCCGTCGACGGTCAGCCTGGAGGAGGTCTTCGTCCAGTTGGTGACCGAGGAGGCTCCGGCAGCTTGATTCGCAACATCTATGCGATCACCGAACGTGAGCTGAAGTCGTACTTCGCTTCCCCGGTGGCGTGGATCGTCACCGCCTTTTTCATTGCCATGTGGGGATTCCTTTTCGCGGCAATCGTCGCGAGTGGCCGCGAGGCGGTGATTCGCCCCTTGTTGAACAACTTCAGTGTCACCTTCTTGCTGGCCGGTCCCTTGCTGACCATGCGACTGATTGCTGAAGAGGCCCGGACCGGAACGCTTGAGCTATTGCTGACTCAACCGATCCGGGAAGTGGAGCTGGTGCTGGGCAAGTACATCTCTTCGGTGGTTTTCCTGATGTTCATGCTGCTGATGACCGGTTACTTTGCGACTCTGCTCGAGATGTTTGGAAACCCAGATGAAGGCCCCATGCTTTCCGGCTACCTGGGGGTGCTGTTACAGGGTATGGCCTTCCTCGCGATTGGCTTGCTGGCTTCGGCGTTCACCCAGAACCAGATCGTCGCCGCGGTGGTGACCTTCGTTACCTTGCTCATCCTTTGGCTGAGTGATTCGCTGGCCAACACGGTGCTGAGCGGGACGGCGGCAGACGTCGTTCGGTACGTCAGCATCACGCAACGTTTCAACGACATGCCCCGTGGCATCATCGATACGAAGGACGTAGTGTTCTTCCTGACGATTGTGGTTGGATGCCTGTTCCTGACCACTCAGGTCCTCACCGCCAGGCGTTGGCGTTGAATCTGCTCGACCGACTTCGCGCCCCGTCGGCGGTGCTCGGGGCCGTCACCCTCCTGGTTGCCCTGGCCCTGTTCTTGGTCGCAGGCGAGTTCAGCGTGCCGTCCCGAATTGCATTGGCGACTGCAGTCTTGCTTTTCGGACTGTACGTCGCGATCGATCCTGAAAAAGCCCTGAAGTCGGTGACCGGACGCGAATGGGTTTACGGGTCGAACACCGTCCTGCTGTCGACCGCCTTCATCGGGATCCTCGTGCTGGTCAACGTGGTAGCGGTGCGTTTCCATCAGCGTTGGGATTTGACCGCTCAAGGCGACTTCTCCATGTCAGAGGCAACCCTCAAGACCTTGCGTGATCTGCCGCAACCAGTACATGCGAAGGCATTTTTCTCAGCAGGACTGTCCGATCGGCAGAAAACAGAAGACTTGCTCAAAGAGTACGAGCAGCGGTCGGGTGGAAAGCTTAACTGGGAGATGATCGACACGTTCCAGCAGCCATCGCTGGCGGACCTCGAGAAGATCAACGTTGACGGAACGGTCCTGTTCACCATGGGGGACCGCCGACAGATCACCATCACCAGTGACGAAGCTCACCTCACGACCGCGCTGTTGAAGCTCATAACTCCCAGCCAGCTCAAGGTGTATTTCCTGACTGGTCATGGCGAGCGAGAGCTGGACAAATTCGACGACCGAGGCTATTCGGACCTAAAGACCCAGATTCAGCAGGATAATTATCAGGTCGATCCTCTGAACCTCCTGGCCGCCGGGGACGTTCCCACGGATGCGGCCGCACTCTTCATTGCGGCACCTAAGAGTCCGTTACGGCCAGAAGAGCTGGCCGCGATTAATCGTTTTCTGGATGCCAAAGGCAAGCTCATCCTATTGGTGGACGCGATTCCCGGGACCAGCAACATTCAGGAGATTCTGACTCGGTGGGATGTAATCATCGAGGACGGCGTCGTGGTGGACCCGCCGAGTGCATTCCCTCAGGATCCTACCGTGCTCATCATCCAGCAGTATGGCCGGCACATCATCAGCCGCGACCTCAGCACAACCGCGGCGGTTTTCCCGTCTACCGCGGGACTCGATATTCCCGGGGACGCGGCCGGCGGGGTGGACGTACGCTCTCTGGCCCTGACCTCCGGAAATCGTTCCTGGCTGGAAACGAATCGAAACCAGCTTCAATATGACGTCGGGGTGGACATCCAGGGCCCGGTGGTCGTTGCCGCGGCGATAGAGGTGATCTCCAACCCGGAGGTGCAGCAGGATGTGCCGCCTGGCTTTGAAAGCACACTCAAGCGGGTGAAGAACCGGGCGGTGATTTTTGGGTCATCCGAGTTCGTGGCCAACGGTCCGCTCAAGCTGGGGGCGAATCGCGATCTCTTCCTGAACTCCCTCAACTGGGTCACCGAGACCGACCAGCTTATCAGCACCCGGCCGAGGATCCCTGAAAACCGACCGCTCTTCCTGAATCCGGTTCAAAGTAACTTTGTGTTTTTCTCCGGAACCGTGTTTCTGCCGGTGATCCTGCTGGGGATCGGTGGAGTGGTCTGGTGGATGCGGCGCTAAATGGGCCGCTCCACCCTCGGCATGGTGCTGGTGTTTGGCGTCCTCGCGGCGGTTGTGTGGATGGTGCAAACCAACCGGCCGGCTCCCGTCGAAGGGGCATCGACCTACGTTCTCCAGGTTGACGAAGGAGCGGTAAGCCGCATCGACGTCACGACCTCGGCGGGAACCGCTGGCTTCACTCGCGTGGAGCCCATCGGCTGGAACTTCGCGGAGTCAGGCCAAACCGCGGACTTCAGTCGAGTAAGCAGCGTGGTCAATCGAATCGCGAAGCTGCGCGCCCAGGCGAAAGTCCAAGACCAGGTGCCTAATCGAGCCGAGTTCAAGCTGGATCCGCCATTGGTCACGGCCCAACTCACGATGAAGGATGGGACGACTCATAAGGTGCTCTTCGGTGCCCAGACCGTGACCTCGGCCGCTTATTACGCACTCGCTGAAGAGAATGGGATCTTGTACACCGTGAGCACGCTCATCGTCACCGATTCCCAGGGGCTCATTACCAACCCGCCGATCCCCACGCCCACGCCAGGCACGCCATCGCCAGTGGCGTCCCCATCGGCCACTCCATCTGCCATCGTGACCCCGCCCGCCACGACTCCCACTACAACGCCGGGCCTGCCAGCTCCCTCGATTTCGTAAGCGGCAGCTTGCGGGGCTGATTTCGTGGTACCCGAAGCGCTAGCCGATTGGGTGTACGAGGATCTGCAGGACTTCTACGGCGAGCCGGCTCCCCGGCCGCTGCAAGCGCCTCTGGCCGAGCTTATTCAAACGATCCTCTCTCAAAATACGGCCGATTCGAACTCGGATCGAGCGTATAAGGCCCTGGTCGATCGGTACGGAGACGACTGGGATGCGGTTCGCCTGGCCCCGGTCCAGGAGGTCGCCGACACTATTCGCCACGGTGGATTAGCGGAGATCAAGGCTCGCCGCATTCAATCGGTGCTGCGCCAAATTGAGGAACGGCTCGGTGAGCTGGACCTGGAGTTTCTCCACCAGGTTCCGCTCGAGGAGGGCCGAGATTTCCTTCGGTCGCTGGATGGAGTCGGGCCGAAGACGGCGGCATGTGTCTTGCTGTTCGCTTGCGGCAAGCCGGCTATGCCCGTCGACACCCACGTGCATCGAGTCAGCCAGCGCATTGGCTTGATTCCCGAGCGGGCAACCGCCGAGCAAGCGCATGGTCTCCTGGAAGCGCTGGTGCCAGACGACCGAATGTATGCTTTTCACATGCAACTGATCCGCCATGGGCGCGAGATTTGCAAGGCACAACGCCCTCGGTGTGATAAGTGTCCGGTGAGCTCGCAGTGTGGCTACGCTGCCCACTCCATACGCGGATCCGCGTAGCAGGGTGGTGAGCGCCCTCCCGCGTTGGTTGGTCGAACTACGGCATGAGTGGCGTGCAGCGGCGGCCCTCCTCATACCTCTGGGCATCGGGCTCTGGTTCCGCCTGTAGCAGGTGGACCTTACCCAGTTCTGGTCCGAGCAGACCGCCATGCTCGACAAGGCGGCCGCGCTCGTGGACCACGGCGAGATTCCGCTAACCACCGGTCTGCTGTTCACTATCGGGGTCCGCCACACTCCACTGGTGGCTTTCCTGCTCGCGATCCCAATGCTTATCAGCAAAGACCCGGTGTGGATCTCGGGCTTCCAGGCGGGGTTGGATGTGGTCGCGATTGGGTTCGTCTTCCTGATCGGGCGGAGTTTTGGAGGACTGCGGTGTGGATTCGCAGCTGCGCTGCTCTATGCGGTGTCCCCAGCCGCGGTGAATTACAGCCGACTGATTTGGGCACCCGACTACTTGCCTTTCCTGGGCGCGGTAGCGATGTGGGGGACGGTGTCCTTTGTCCGTGGAGGTGACCATCGACGACTTGCCATAGCTGTATTCGTGGCCTGCCTCGGGACGGAGCTCCACCCCAGCGCCGCAGTGTTGCTTCTCGTGCCGGCGGTAGCCGCAGCCCGCCGGCGTCAGGATCTTCGGTGGCGGCCATTCGCCATCGCGCTGGCTGCTTTTTCCCTTTTGACGGCCCCCTACGTCGTACTTCAGATGACTACGGCGTGGTCGGATATCCCCGCGTTCCAGGCATATCTTGCCAGGCCGAACGTCTTTTCCTGGCAGGGACCCTACATCGCTCTGGCTGTGGTCGGCGGAGACTTTCAGCGGCAAATCACCAGCCAATTCCGGGCGCCTGACCCTACCCTCGCCACGGAACCGCTCATGTGGGTCATGGCTGGGCTGGTCCTAATCGGCTCGGAGGTCGCTCTGAGACGGAACGGTGGTTGGGTCGTCGTTGGCTCGCTCGTGCTGCCAGTCTTGGCGACCGTCCGGTTTTCGGCGACGCTCTACCCGCATTACCTTTTGCCGATCCTTCCGCCGATGGCTTGTCTTGCGGCAATCGGGTTGACGAGGATCAGGCCACGCGCCCTGAGTCTGATAGTGGTCGCGGCGGTCGCGGCGGTCGCGGCGGTGCGATTCCAGCAGATCGTTAGCTTTGACAATGCGGTCGCGGAGCTGGAGCTCGGGCCGCAGTACAGCGTGCCGTTGCGGTATACCGCCGAGGCGGCTCGGCTGGGGCTTCAGTTGGATGGGCCGCCGCGACTCTTTGTGGGCACTGACGGAGCCAACGGTGGCTATTTTCTTATCTGATTAGTAATCGAGAGACGGTGACTCGTTTCGAGGACCAGAACACGCTCGTATTTGGAAAGGAGGGCGGCGTCTATGTCGTTGGTGCAAACACACCGGCCGCCCGAACGCTCGCCGAGCGTGTTGTTCCGCCATCCGCCTCGGTAAGAACGCCGGCCGGGAAGCCGGTTTTCGACGTCTTCAAGGTGTCTCCAGATGCGGCTCGTGACTACCTGGGGAGCTTGCGCTTGAAGGCGGTCGACGCTGACATTGGTCGCGTGGTGGCGATCAAGGCTTATGAGGACGTCGACCTATTGGCCGGGACGCAATCCCGGCTGGGTCTGGTCTGGGACGTGAAGAAACGCGCTTTTCCCGCCTGGCCGGACCTCAAGCTGTTCGGCCACCTCGTGGATGGGGGAGGCGCCCCGTGGTCCCGAAATCCGGACCTGTCACCCTACCCGGTTCCCGATTGGGAGGACGGCGATGTGGTCCTTTCGTGGTTCGATCTAGATCCGCCATCGTCTACCCCGCTGGGCGGCTACTGGCTTGAGATTGGATTCTATGAGCCATACATCATGGCCCGGCCGCAGGTTTATGAGGGCGACCGCGAGTTGGGCGCAACTTTGAGGCTGGGCCCGATCAAGGTCCGGGGGGCGACCCAACCGGTGGTCCGAACGCCGCTCGGCGTGTATGGGGAGGATGAGATTTCCCTTGGCGCGATGGAGTCCCAGGGAAACGAGATCAAGCTGATCTGGCGGGCGCTGAAGCGACCAACCCGCGACTACACCGTTTTTATCCATGCACTGGACGCCGAGGGGCGGATGGTCGCCCAGCACGACGGGCGGCCCCAAGCGGGCAGCTATCCGACCGATCGCTGGGAGGTCGGCGAGGTGATCCAGGATTTGCACGTCCTGGATGGGAAGTTGGCGAGCGCCGTGAAATTAGAGGTGGGCCTCTACGCCCGACCGTCTCTCGAACGTCTACGAGCCACGGCGCCGGATGGGGCGCCGAACGGTGACGCTCTCATGATAAGCCTGCCCCGACCGGAGGGTTAGGAGACCTGGCGGAGCGACGTGGCAGCCCAGATTCCAGTTTGGCCCTGCCGGCCAGGTTGGATCAGCTCAACGTCGTAGATTGCCGTCGGCAGTGTCAGTCGAACCAGGATTTGGCGTCGCGCGGTTCCCGGCTGTGGGGGTAGATCGGTTCTGCTCGCCTGGGCCCGAGCCGGATCCCGACCTTCGAACTCGAGCGTAGATCGGGCGACTTGCTCGGGGTCCAGTCGCCAGGGCTGCTGGCCCGTGTCGACTTCCTGCTGAAGCTCTCCGATGGACTTTTCGTCGGAGGAGTAGACCCGCGAGAGCAAGGTCGACTGAGCCCCCGACGTCGGCTGGTTAGTAGGTTGGACCAGCGCCCCCGTCGATCTGGGTGTCGAGCTCGCCGATGGCGGCGCGCAGTTGACCGAGAGCAAGCTCAAGGTCAATACGAAGAGCGACCCGGCCGGGGTTCTCGCTTGGAGAAAAGAAATTTGCATTTGTGCTGCCCGCCCGGGTTTAAGGGAGGAACGCCAACGGATCCGTTGGAACACCCGCCTGCCTCACTTCGAAATGGAGGTGAGGGCCGAATGCAAAGCCAGTATCCCCGACCGACCCAACCTTTTGCCCGGCGCTGACGCGTTGCCCGGCGCTCACCGAAAAGGTGCTGAGATGGGCGTAGAGGGTGGTTAGACCACCGCCGTGGTCAACTTCCACTCGCTTGCCATAGCCGATGTCGCTATCGACGACCACAGTCACCAGCCCGTCGGCGGCGGCGACAATTGGATCTCCCATCTGCCCCATGATGTCGATCCCGGTATGGCCGTTGTCGCCGAATAGTTGCGAAAGCCCGGCGCTCAGTGGCCAGCGCAGCGAAGCTCTTGGGCCACCCCGTCCAACTGGAGCAATGGTTGGGCTGAGGACGGCCACTATCGGGGAGGCAGCGGCAACGATTCTGGTCGAGGTCGGAGCGGCTGCCAGGCTGGTTGCCGTAAGCGTGGAAGTGGGGGTCAAGCGGAGAAGGGTCGCCGTTGCGGTGGGTGGGATTGGAGTTGGAGTCAACAGCTTTCCACCCGGGATAAACAGCCGCTGGCCCAGGTAGACAAGGCTAGCGTCCTGAAGCTGATTGGCGGCAACCAGCCTGGCCGAGGTAACTCCGTAGGCGATCGATATGGATGACACCGAGTCGCCCTCTATCACGGTATGGACAACACCAGGCTCGGAAGGGATCACCAGGACTTGACCAGCTTTGATCGTTCCGTCGGTGGGGAGCCGGTTCGCATTGGTGATGAGATCCGCGGACACCCCGGAGCTAGTCGCAATCCCAGAGAGCGACTCGCCCGCCAGGACCAGATGTTCCGAGAAGGCGGGTTTCGGCGTCGGAGTGTTCGACGGCTCTGCAGTTGCAGTACTCGTAGGCTCTGAAGTTGATGTCGGCGACGACTTCAACGTGGGAGTTGTCGTGACCTGAGTCAACGGGAGCCCCGGAGACGGGGATAGGCTGGAAAGGGGCGAGGGCGAGGTCGGGCTACCGTCAGGCGAGGCTGTTTCAGTTACCGCAACGTCGGCCCCCTGGGTGGGGGTTGGAGCAGGAGTGAGCGTGGGTTGGGGAGTGAGACTTGGGACCAGGGTCCGAGTTGGCGGTGCGGTCGGCGGCGCGATGGCAAGGCCGGGCCCACCACCGCTCAGAGGGCCGGTATCTCCGAGTTCGGCCAGGGCAACGGTCCATCCGCTGAGGGCAACGAGGACGAGGATGCCTGCAACCAGGCCAGCCGCGTCCGGTCGCCGTCCCGTTCCGGGTTGGCGACCCTGAGATTCGTTTTGAACAACTACCTCCAGCGTTTGGCTGGTAAGTACTAGGATACGGTACTTTGTTGCCCGGTTGTCAACGAGGCGGCACGGCTACGACGGGCAACATAGTGCTTGTGACCTTGATGTGAGGAGATTTCGAGCGGGAACGGCGCGGATTCAGTGCAGAAGGAGGGTCGAATTGGCGACAATGTGCCCCGTGGCGACGACGGCAACCTTCGAACCGAAAATGACCCTGGGCCCAAGGCGGACCGTCGCTGGTCGGCTGGTATTGATGGCTGTGTCCTTTGCCTTGATCGGCCTTGGCTGCACCAACAGCCCTTCCGAATCGAGAGCGACCGCTGAGGCGGCGACGAAGTCTGGTATCGCCCAACCGGTTGGAGGCGCGACCGCCGAAGCGACGGCTAAAACTGGCGCGACGCAATCCATTGGAGGTGCGACCGTGGTCGGGAATGCTCCTGGAATTCCACAGCTAGACGGGCAGGTTCAGACGCTCCCGGATGGGTTGGCTTTTATCGATGAAAAGGTCGGGAACGGCGCCGTCCGCTCCGGACAGAACGTGACGGTTCATTACACGGGTTGGCTCACCACCGGTCAGAAGTTCGATAGCTCGGTGGATCGGGGCCAGCCTTTCTCATTCCCGTTGGGCGCGGGCCGGGTCATCAAAGGTTGGGATGAAGGCGTGGCCACGATGCAAATCGGGGGCAAGCGCCGACTGATCATTCCATCTTCGCTTGGCTATGGCGCTCAGGGGGCGGGAGGCAGCATCCCGCCGAATGCGATCCTGATCTTCGACGTGGAGCTTATCTCTGCGGCCTAGGCGCGGCATCGCTGGTCGCTCAGTGAGATCCGTTGAAACAGGTGTCGGCGAGCAGTTCAGGAGCCAGCCGTCCGTGGGCACTTGGCGGCCGCTGTGCGCACGTTCGTGGCAGCCCCGGCCGCTAGCCCGCCCTGGCCTGCGGGTTGGGTATCACGGAACCCCCATATAATCCTTTCAGTTAAATCGCTGGCCCCCAGCTTGCGGGCGCGGGCACGCCGAGGATGTGCTTTTGTCGAAACGGGTCGCCCCACTGTTATTTCTGGTCGCACTAGCAATCACTGGATGCAGCTCCAATAGCGGGCTGCCCGGTCAGCCGGGCACCTACGATGTCCGATCCGGTTCGGTCCGCTTCGACGGCGAGCGCTACCAGTTTTTGTGGACGGATGCGGCCTCGCAGATCCACAAGGCCGACGGTAAAGACTTCCGACTTGCTCAATCCGATCGGAACTCGCTTCAGATCGGCGACGGCAGTCCGGTTTTGAACCTGAAAGAGGATGAAAAAATCGCCGTCCAAGGTGAGGACCGAAACGGCGGATACTCATCGTTCTGGTTCCCTTTCCTGCTCGGACAAGCGCTCGGAGGCGGGGGTGGCTTTGGGCTGCCTCACGCCACGCCAACCTATCGCTATCCACCCACGGATACCTTCGGCCGCGATGAAACCATGCACGGCACGGTCACATCCGATCGGCCGGTCCCGCCCGACTACTCCCAGGTGAAGCCCGCCGCCAACTCGGTGAGCGGCCAGGCGGCTGGCACCGGTGGGGGAACCGCGGCGACCAACAAGTCCACGTCGCCGGTGAGCGGTCAGGCGGGCGGAGTGGGCTCCGGGTCTGCAGCCTCGACCAAAGGTGGATTTGCATCGGGCCCTTCGAGCTATGCGTCAAAAGGGGCGAGCATCGGATCCGGTTCTAAGATCTCGAGCGGTGGGCTGTTCGGCGCCTCGGCGGGGAAGGCCCCCAGCCGCGCGCTCGGGGGCCGTTCGAGCGGCGGGGTGCGGCTTGGGCGAAGGTAACTCAAGCCACCCGGGCGAGCGGTAGCTGGTGGAGCCAGCCGCATTGGTAGCCGGTCTGGTCGTGGTTGGCGCCGCCATCTTTTGGTATCGGAGGCGTCAAACTGCTCGTCCTATTCGTAAGGAGATAACAGAGCTGACGCTGGCGTCCCTTGCAGCCGGCGACGTCGTGAACCTCAACGGCCATTTACTCATTGTCGAAGCGGCGGTTGATTGCCGAGAGGCCTTATTGAACCGAGAGACCCGCTGGCGGTGGCTGTTCCTTGGGGACGGTTCGCTGCTGGAGAGCAGCCCCAGCGAGAATATTCTGTATGCAGGCATTCAGCTGGTGCGTCAGGGGAGCGAGGATTTCCAGGAGCTAGTAGCGGATGGAGGCGTTTTGAAACGATTCGAAGAGCAGGTTCGATCGCTCGGCGCGGGAGCGGAGCTCGACTATCAGTCGCCGAGTGGGGGCGCTTATCGCATGCGCAGCACTGGGACCTTTGCGGTGGATGCGATGGGCACCCTTCCGGCGCGGGAAGTCTGGAGGGACATCAGCGCTAGCCAGCCGGATAACGTCTACTTCAAGCTCGCAGGTGCGGAAGACTCGTCCCTCCTCGGAGTTTGGACCACCCATATCGCGCTCTGTGCAGGGCGGCCACTAAGCGGCGGAGAAATCCTGGGCCTCTATCCGGGCCAGGATGGACTGGATGCGGCGGGGCACCACCGCTTGGGCGGGCTGATCGAACAAGACGGCCAGGGGATGCGCCGATGAATCCGGAAATCGAACGATTCGCGCTGTCACTCGGCAACACGCTGCTCTGGAGCACCGTGGCAATCGTCTTGGTCATAGTGGTCTTCGAGGTCCTCAATCTGAGGTACCACCTCATGAAAGAGGTCTTTGAAGAGAACAGCGTGGCGGCGGCGCTGCTGGCGGCGAGCTTCGTTGCCGGAATCTTCTACACCGTCGTCCAAATCGTCATTCACTAAGGGGGAGTCATGGGGCTGCTAGCTCGGATGAGCACACTCTTGAAGGCGAAGACCAGCTCCATCCTGGAGCGCACCGAGAACCCGTCGGAGACCCTCGATTACTCCTATGAAAAGCTCCAGGCCATGCTCCGACAGGTCCAGCGCGGCATCGTCGAGCAGGTCACCGCCAAACATCGCTTGGCCCAACAGGCGAGTCAGCTGCGGTCGCAGAGCGGCCAGCTCGACAACCAGGCTCGGCAGGCCCTACAGGCCGGACGGGAAGATCTGGCCCGAATGGCGCTGCAGCGGAAGCAGGCTGCCGTGGAGCAGCTCCAGGGGCTGGACGAGCAGGTCGCGAGCCTGGAGGCGGAACAGCAGCGGCTCACTACGGCGGAAATGAATCTGCGCACGAAGGTTGAGGCCTTCCGGACCCACAAGGAAGTACTCAAAGCGCGGTATGTGGCCAGTGAAGCTGAAGTTCGGATCGGCGAGGCACTGCACGGGGTGGGGGAGGAGATGGCCGATGTCGGCTTGACGATCGAGCGAGCCGAGCAAAAAACCAGCCAGCTGCGGGCGCGCGCGGCGGCCATCGATGAGCTCGCCGCGGCGGGTACCTTGAACGACGTTATGGGCACCAGCCAGAGTGACCTGAGCCTTCAGCTGGGTCAAATCACCGCGGCTCAGAACGTCGAAGACGAGCTCGCGCTGCTCAAGGGGAGCCTGGGGCCGGGGGCCGAGCCGAAGCAGTTGGCCTCCGGGCAATGATCGCCCGGATTATCGGCGGAGGCCAGTACCGAATTGCCGACGACGCCTTGGCTCACTTGAACCAACTCGACGACGCGGTCGTCGCGGCCGTCGCGACGGGGCGAGAGAGCGACTTTCGAGCCGCCTTCGAAGCGCTGCTGGCCGCGGTTCGAAGCAAAGGAGCTTTAGTTCCGCCAACCGAATTCGTGACGTCTGAGCTAGTGCTGCCTTATGAAGGCATCACGCTAGCCGAGGCCCAGGACATTTTCGTCGGTCAAGGGCTGATTCCTTAATCGAACTCAGAAGGAGCGGATCATGACGATCAGACTGATGGTGAGTATCGCCGCACTGCCGGGCAAGGGCGGAGAGCTGGCGAAACTCCGGGCGCCCAGGGCGGCCGAGGTGCGTTTGGAGCCGGGGTGCGAGCAGTTCGAGCTCTTCCAGAGCACCGAAAACCCGGATCAACTGGTCTTGCTCGAAAAGTGGACGGATGAAGCGAGCCTGGCCGCGCATTCCAAACGCAATCAGGAACGGCCGCAGGTGGGGACCGAGCTGCGAGCAGGCGCCAGCGTGATGGAACGGTATGTCACTGAGTAGAGACTACCGAATGGACGTGGTGAGATGGTCTCCGATTGGCCGCCCTTGCGAGTCGACGACCGAGAGCCGCTCGAGCGATGGCCGCGAGTAGAGACCGATCTCGAGTTGAATCGCTGAACCTAGGTTTCCATCGAGCTGGTGGAGGTCCTGAATCGTCTCGCCAGCATCCCAGAGCGTTGTGGGATAGCTGTCCCGGGCCGGTTTGCTGTCGTTTTGGCCTACCAACTTGCCCGCTGCATCGAGGGCGTGGACGAATACCGTGTAGTCTCTAAGAGGCTTCCGGTTGGCGTGCCAGGTCAGGATGACTTGCTGGTCGCGCAGCTCGACGCCCACCAGGCTGATCTCCTGGTTACCGAAGGTTGCTTGGGTCGCGCCAGCGGTCGCCGCATTGACCCCGCTGACCTTGAGCGGCCCCAGTCGGAGAAAAGTCCCAATGTCCCGCGCGCCATCGTACACGTGGGGACGGTCCCCCACATAGAGCTGATAAAAGCCGGTCTCGAGCCAGTAGCCGCCGGTCGGGGTATCGGGCCGGGGATCGAGGTCCAGCCAGGTATGGACCGAATCTCCGACACGCCAATCCTCAACCACGAACGGATTGATGTCGGGATTGGTGGACCAGCCACGGCCATCTGTATCAACCAGGTGTCCGAAGAGGTGGAGGTCCAACCAGCGGGGGAAGGCGGTCGCGGTGACCTGCCAGGCCAGCTCCACGTTGGAGGGGTTGCCCGCTCTTAGGCCAGCGTCATGGTAGCCAATAACCCTGGCCACGTGACCGATGTCGGCATCGAGGGGCTGGGGTGGCAGGGTGGCGAGGGCAACGGCGGCGGCCTCGGGCGCAACGTCGAAGAGGGCGAAAACTGGCCGACCAGCCGGTGTGCTGACTGTAGCTACAGGAGGACCGAACGCCGAGGTGAGAAAGGGGACGGCGTGCCCCTCGGCTTCCGCGATGTAGAAGGCGCCCTCGGGGCGGAGCACCACTGAGTTGCGGCTGTCGAAGCGGGCAATGGGGAAGCGATTTCGGGTGAGATAACCGAAGAAATCGCCCCGGCTGTCCGGTCGTCCCACCAGGAGGTCTTTTCCGGGGTTGAGCTGGACGGCCAGCCGAGCGGCCTGTTCTGAGTAGCGCAGGGCGGGGCCGAAGGGCAGGATGACGTCCCGGGCCGCCACGGCCTGCTCGAAGCCGAAAGCATCGACCGATCGAGTCGCTACGATGGTGGCCAGGATCGTCACCCCGATCGGCAACGGCCTGATCGTGGAGAGCGCCACCCCGGCTAGGGCCGCCGCACCGGGCAAGACGTCGAGCAGATAGTGCGGATAGACGGATTCCGCGCTGCGGAGCGCCAGTAGGATGGGAGTGAGCAGCCAGAGCAGGGCGACCCAGCCGCCCGGTTTCCGCAGTGCCACCATGCCGCCGGTGGTGACGAGCGCCAGGCTGACCCAGGTGAGTGGCTCGGTGAAGAGGGACGGATCCATCTGGGTGGAGCCGCTGGTCAATTGGCGGCGGAGATCCCCGCCGATCAGCGAGGCCGCGAGATAGAACGCTTCGCCCGCGAAGTGTTTGGGAATGCCGAGGTAGGCTCCCACCGCCCAGAGATCAGCCCAGCCGGTGGTGATTTGCAGCCAGATGTAGGGCGCCAAGATGAGGCCAAGCGCACCGGCCGCCAGGGCCAGTGGCTTCCACCGAATGTCCCGCCATCGAACGATGGCCACAATGCCGAGCACCGGAAGCAGGCTGGCCGCGCTCGGGTGAAGCTGGGCAGCGCAGCAAATTGCCAAGCCGCCTGCCGCGAGATGTCGCGAATCCCCGCGCAGGGCAAAACCCACGGCGCCCCACAGACCAATCGCGGCAAAAAAGGGGACCAGATCGGGGTTCCAGATCAATCGCCCATAGAGGATCGCCGCTGGCCACGCGGCGTAAAGCAGACCGGTGGCTAGGCCGGTCCATCGCCCACCGAGGTCCCGGCCGACCAGGTAGAGAAAGATGGCGCCCAGGGCATCCAGGGAAGCCTGGAAGGCGGCGATCCAGCTCGCGTCTTTGCTGACTAGCATCGGAAGCGCAAGCAGGAAGGTCACCAGCGGGGGGTGGTTGACTCCAATCGTGAAGGTGAGACCGCTGGTTTGAGGGATTCGGCCGCTGTCGACGAAAGCTGCGGCGCCGGCGAGCAGCCGGCCCTGGTCCGAATCGAAGGGAGCGAGATCGATTTGCCAGAGGCGGAGCCCCAGGGCCACTATCAGCGGCAAGAGAGGCGGAAGCGACGCCGCAAAGAGGCCTTGGAACCGAGGGCTGGAAAGGAGCTTCATTTGGAAGGGAGCTTCATCTGCATATCGTCCGTTGGGGGCCCACCTAATCGGAGAGATCATGATTACTGGGAAGGGTCGACCTCATGTTGACTAAGGACCGCCTTGTATACTCAAAAGTCGCTCACCAATGCTGCTGAAGAACATGCTGATGGTGACTGCGCGGTCCATGATCACCTGAATCTGCCTGCTCGGAGACTGGGAGCATTGGTAGCTCGGCCTGTCGAGATCTCCCATTGATCCACAGTCGGGTCGAAAGTACCAGTTCCACCGACCCGATCGGCTTCTTCGAAGCGGCTTCGGGCCCGCGGTTTTTCTGGTCGACCCCGGATCGTCTGCTGACTCTAGTGGGTCGCGGAGAGCTGCAAGTCATCGCCGAGACTGGCGATGACCGGTTTGCTCGATCGGCCGCCTCCTGGTGCGCGCTGAGTCAAGGAACAGCGGTCGACGGAGAATCTGGGGCTCCGCATACCGGACCGATGCTGATGGGCGGGTTTTCGTTCCAGGCGGGTCTGGCCAGGATGCTTCCGTGGCGGAAGTTTTGGTCGAGTCACCTCGCACTTCCAGAGTCACTGCTGACCAGCGCGAATGGGCGCACCTGGTTGACCACCAACGAACTTGTAGAGAGTAAGCTCGGACCAGTGACCCCGGCGAGGGTCGGTGACCGCGGTCAGGTTGATGTTGAACCACCGCCTTCGCGCGCGAGTGCGCTGTCCACTGGTGACTGGGAGGCCCTGGTCCAGCGGGGGGTCGACGAGATTCGGAGCGCGGATTCGGGAGTCGAGAAGGTGGTCCTAGCGCGTCAGATTCCCCTCGAGTTGGACCGCCCCGCTGAGGTTGGAAAGGCCCTTCGGTATCTATGCGAGGCCTACCCGGAGTGTTATGTGTTCGCCTTTGGCCAACCCGGCCTCTGTTTCCTGGGCGCCTCCCCCGAACGCCTGGTTAAGTTGGAGCGAGGTATTGTTTCAGCCGGCAGCCTGGCTGGGTCGGCGGCGCGTGGACGGACCTTCGAGGAGGACCAGGCGCTGGGCCGAGCAATGCTGGCGAGCGACAAGGAACGGAACGAGCATGATCTGGTGACCCGGGGTCTGATGGAGGATTTGCAAGCGGCCGGGGTGGAGGTCATCGGTGGCTCCGGACTGCCGACGGTTACGAAAGTCCGTAACGTGCAACACCTGGTAACTCGAATCGAGGGTCGAGCACCTTCGTCCTTGACGGTTTTGGACCTCGCCGGCCGCCTGCACCCGACTCCAGCCGTCGGCGGCTACCCCCGAGAAGCGGCATTGCGAGCGATCGCCCGGCTGGAAGATTTCGAGCGGGGTTGGTACGCCGGGCCGGTTGGATGGGCCGACCGCCATGGTGAGGGTGAGTTTGCGGTGGCCATCCGTTCGGCGCTGGTGCAAGGGAGTCGAGCGTGGCTCTACGCGGGTTGTGGAATCGTGGCCGACTCGGATCCGGAGCGCGAATTCGCGGAATCGGAGCTGAAGCTGCGACCGATGCGCGAAGCTCTGGCAGGCGACTGATGGCTGAGCTTTCCCACGCAACCGTCGCCGCCTTCGTGGATGACCTGGTGAGAGCCGGCGTCCGACATTTCTCGGTCTGCCCGGGCTCCCGTTCGACTCCGCTGGCTCTGGCCATCGCGGCCCACCCGGGGGCGAAACTCTGGATGCACCTCGATGAGCGCTCGGCCGCCTTCTTTGGTCTGGGTCTGGCCAAGGCCTCTCGCTCGCCCGTCGCGCTGCTATGCAGCTCGGGTACCGCTGCCGCGAATTTTGCTCCGGCGGTCGCTGAAGCGTTCTTGGCCCATGTGCCCCTGGTGGTCCTTACCGCTGACCGTCCCCAGCTGCTCCACGATTCAGGAGCGCTGCAGACCATTGATCAGACGCGGCTCTATGGCAGCCACGTGAAATGGTCGGTGACGCTGCCCGAACCGGATAATTCGCCTGAGGTCAGTCGCTACTTGAGGGCCGTGGCCGGACGGGCGGTGGGGCTCGCGCGGGAGCGGCCGGCTGGCCCAGTCCACCTCAATTGTCCATTCAGTGAGCCACTCGTGCCGAAAGACGGTTGGGTGGCTATCCCGCCCGACCCTGGACTAGCGCCGAGGCCATCGGTCGAGCTGGAGACCGCGCCCCGCGCGCTTGCGGCGGATCAAGTGGAGCGGTTGCTGGACGAGCTGAGCGGACGGCGAGGCGTCATCGTGTGCGGGCCTCAGGACGACCCAGGCTTAATCGAGCCGCTCCTTAAGCTCGCCGAAGCGTTGGGCTTTCCGGTGCTGGCGGATCCGCTCTCCCAGGTCCGCGGTGGCGCGCAAGATGGCCAGCCGATCATCGACGCCTACGATGCTTTTCTGCGCCATGAACCGGTGGCTCAGGAGCTGGCACCGGAGGTGGTCCTCCGATTCGGCGCCTATCCGACCTCGAAGCCGCTGCAGACCTATCTCGAGCGATGTCTCGGCGCGCGGATGCTGGTAGTGGACGGAGACGATGGCTGGCCAGAGCCCAGCCACCGGGGCGCGATTTTCATTCATGCCGGCGAGCGGAACGTCTGCGAGGCGGTATTGCAAGCCCAGGGGGCGGCCCCCACTCGCTCCCCGTCTGGATGGTTGGAGCAATGGCAAACGATCAATCGGCGAACCCGTTCAGCCATCGAGGAGCATCTGGCCAAGCAGGACGAGCTCTTCGAGGGCCAGGTGTTTGCCGAACTGGCCCGACTCCTGCCCGACCAGGCAGCCATCTATGTGGGCAACAGCATGCCCATCCGAGATCTGGATACGTTTTTTCCCGCCAGCGAGCGGACGGTCCGGTTCTTCGGGAACCGGGGCGCCAGTGGCATCGATGGGGTGGTGTCCAGCGCGCTGGGGGCCGCCGCCGCAGGGGGAAATCGGGTCGTGTTGGTGATCGGCGACGTGTCCTTCTACCACGACTCGAATGGCCTCCTGGCCGCCCGCCGCTACGGCCTGGATTTGACGGTGGTGCTCCTGAACAATGATGGGGGCGGGATCTTTTCATTCTTGCCGCAAGCAACCGCGATGAACGGGGTGACCTTCGAGCTGCTGTTCGGAACCCCTCATGGGCTCGATTTCGCGCCCATCGTGCAGGCCTATGGGGGCCGACATCAGCTGATTCGCAGCTGGCCCGAATTCCGCTCGGCCTTTGGCGCAGCGGGCGACCGGGGGGGATTGACGGTGATCGAGGTGCCCACCGAGCGCCGTCGCAACGTGACCGCCCACGAGGCGGTTTGGGAAGCGGTGGTGGCCTGCCTCCAGGCCCCCCAGCTGGCGGGCGAGGTCGTCTGACCTTGCACATCCAGGTCAATGGGCTGGACTTCAGTGTCGAGCTGACCGGGGCGGGAGCCCCTGTGCTGCTTCTCCACGGATTCACCGGATCTACTGCCGCTTGGGGGCCGATTCGTTCCTGGTTGGCCGAGCACCGCCAGGTGATTGGGGTAGACTTGATTGGCCACGGGCGAAGCGCCTGTCCAGCCGACCCGGACCGCTACACGATGGAGCATGCGGTCGCGGATCTGTCGGCGGTTCTGGATCGCCTGAATCTCGATCAAGTTGACGTAATGGGCTACTCGATGGGCGCGCGACTGGCCTTGTTCTTCGCGGTAGAGGCTCCGCAGCGGGTCCACTCGCTCGTGCTCGAGAGTGGATCGCCAGGCCTCCGGGAAGCAGCCGAGCGGATGGCCCGGGTGGCCGCCGACGAACAACTCGGCGATTCGATCGAGCGGGATGGTCTGGCCGCATTTGTGGATTACTGGGAAGCAATCCCACTCTTTGCCAGCCAGCTGAGCTTGCCGCTCGAGCTTCGTCAGCAGCATCGTCAACAGCGCCTGGAGGGCTCCGAGGTGGGACTTGCGAACAGCCTGCGCGGGATGGGGACCGGGCGGCAACAATCGCTCTGGGACGAGCTTGAAAAGCTGGCGTCGCCAGTTTTGATCCTGGCCGGCGAGATCGACGACAAGTACTGCACGATTGCGCGGGAGATGGACGCGCTGATTCCTTGCTCGCAGCTTTCGGTGATTCCGATGGCGGGGCACACCATCCACCTGGAGCAGCCGGAGCTGTTCCGACATTCGGTCGAAGAGTTTCTCGGCGGTTCGGACAACGAAGCGGCCAAAAGAGTACCGGGAGCACGGAGGACGGGTCAGTGACGGTTGCATGGCAAGCGGTTCGCGAATACACAGACATCACTTACGGTCGGGCGGACGGAATCGCCCGGATTGCCTTCAATCGGCCGGAGGTGCGCAATGCTTTTCGACCTCAGACCATCGTGGAGATGCTGGACGCCTTTGCCCACGTTCGGGATGACCCGAGCACCGGCGTCGTGCTGCTCACCGGCACCGGCACCCAGGCTTTCTGCTCAGGAGGGGACCAGAAGGTCCGAGGAGAGGCTGGTTATGTGGGGGAGGACGGTGTCCCCCGTCTCAACGTGCTGGATCTCCAGCGGGCGATTCGGCTGCTGCCCAAGCCAGTGATCGCGGTCGTGGCGGGTTATGCAATCGGAGGCGGGAACGTGCTCCAGGTGGTCTGCGACCTCACCATCGCCGCTGACAACGCGGTTTTTGGTCAGTCGGGGCCCAGGGTTGGTAGTTTCGACGCCGGTTACGGGGCGAGTCTGCTCGCACGAATCGTGGGGCACAAGAAGGCGCGCGAAATCTGGTATCTGTGCCGACAGTACGACGCCCAGCAAGCCCTGGACATGGGCCTGGTCAATACGGTCGTGCCCCTGGCGGACCTGGAAACGACCGCGGTTGAATGGGCCAAAGAGATTCTGGCCAAGAGTCCGACCGCCCTGCGGATCCTAAAAGCCGCATTCATGGCGGATACGGATGGATTGGCCGGTCTGCAGCAACTGGCGGGTGACGCAACCTTGCTTTACTACCAGACCGAAGAGGCGCAGGAAGGTCGGAACGCCTTCGTAGAAAAGCGTCCGCCCGATTTCTCCAAGTTCCCTCGCTTCCCCTGATCCAACGGAGCACTGGCCTTTGAAGATCGAGTCCGTCGCCTGGACGCGCTTCCGCATCCCCTTTCTTCGGGAATTTGTCACTGCACACGGCCCGATTCGGATCCGGGAGGGTTTGCTCCTGCGGCTGAAGGTCGGTGGCATCGAGGGTTATGGGGAGGCTTCACCAGTCCCCGGGTTCGAGGGCCCGAGCCTGATCGACACCCTGATCGCGATCGAGGCGCTCGGCCCCCAGCTGGTGGGCCGTGAGCTCGATGAAGTCGGCGCGATCCTCGGCCGGGCCCGAGGGATCCTGGCCGGGGCGCCGTTGGCCGAATGTGCAGTGGATATGGCTTGCTGGGATGTGACTGGCAAGCGGGCAGGCGTACCGCTGGCGAGCATGTGGGGCGGAGACTCGCTGGTTCCGGTTCGGGTGAACGCAACCGTCGGTGTGGCGGACGCCGAGGGGGCAGCGGTGGCTGCGAGTTTGGCGGTCGAAGCGGGGTTTCGGTGCATCAAGCTCAAAGTTGGGGTGGCGGCAAGCCGAGAAGCCGAGATCGCTCGAGTAGCCGGGGTGCGGGCGGCGTTGGGTCCATTGGCCCAGCTGAGGCTGGACGCCAATGGCTGCTGGGACCGCGACACGGCAGTCGAGCTCATCTTGGCCCTGGAAGCTTTTGACTTGGAACTGGTCGAGCAGCCGGTGACCGCCAGTGATCTGGAAGGGCTGGCCGAGGTTCGCGCTCGGGTTCGGGTGCCAATCGGTGCTGACGAGTCGGTGGGGAATCCGGAGCAGGCGCGCCGGGTGATCGAGGCGGGCGCGGCCGACGTGCTGGTGGTGAAGCCGATGGCAGCCGGTGGGCTGACAGCCTCCCTGGAGATCCTCCAACTCGTCCGAGATGCTGGACTGAGAGCCCTCGTGACGACGAGTATCGACAGCGGGGCTGGGATTGCCGCCGCCATTCATCTGAGCGCGATGCTTCCCGAGCCGCGCCTCGCCTGCGGGCTGGCCACCGCATCGTTGCTGGCGGCCGACCTGGCTCAGGAATCAGTGGCCATCATTGATGGAGCCGCCGTGGTCCCGCCCAGAGCTGGGCTCGGTTTTGCGCCTAGTGAGGCTGACCTCTTGACCTACACCGACCGTTGGCACGAGCTAGTACAAGATCGCAGAAGTTTGTGACCCCCCACCCAGCCCTCCACCGGAAGCGGGAGGGGGCTTATTCCCTCCCCCTCGATGGGGGAGGGCGAGGGTGGGGGTGAGGTCCTCGTTACCAACACAGCTCACGAATTTATGCGAAGGTCTACTAGGTGCCTGGCTTGAGTAGCCCCCTCCCCCTTGAGATTCTGCTTCCGGATTGGCTGGCTCAGCGGGCGTCGGTGCTGCCGGATCAGCTGGCCTTGGTCACAAGCGAGGGACGGTGGACCTTTGCTGATCTCGACCAGGACGTTCGGCGTGTCGCTCTGGCGTTGCGAGACGCCGACATTCAGCCTGGCGCTCGGCTTGGCTTGTTGCTCGGGAACACCGCCTTTTTTGTGAAGTTGGTGCACGCGGCGGCGCGTCTATCGGTGAGCCTGGTGCCGCTCAACATCCGCTTGACGGTCCCCGAGCTGTCGGAGCAGGTGAGGGATTCCGGCTGCTCCGTGCTCATATCGGACGGAGACCGGTCGCCTCTGGCGGCGGCCGTGCAAGTGGAGACCGGCATCCGAGTGCTCAATTCCATTCAAGTGGAATCGGCCACGCCGCTCGAGGCCGGAGGAGGTGAGCTTCAGCATCTCATCGATCTGAGCCACGTCCACACCATCGTGTACACATCGGGGACAACTGGACGGGCCAAGGGCGTTCGGTTGACGTACAGCAATCACTGGTGGAGCGCGATGGGGTCCGCGCTGAATCTGGGCATTCGGTCCGATGATCGGTTGCTCGCATGCCTTCCGCTCTATCACGTCGGGGGTCTCTCGATGTTATTTCGAGCGGTGATCTACGGGGTTCCGGTGCTGGTCCATCAGGGTTTCGATGCCGCTCGGGTGAATGAGGCCATCGACCGAGACGGAGTGACTATGGTGTCCGTGGTGGCGGTGATGCTAGAGCGCATGCTGGCCGAGCGTGGTCACCGACCGTATCCACCGACGCTGCGGACGGTGCTCGTGGGCGGGGGGCCCGTCCCTCGCGCGCTGCTTGAGGAATGCGAGGCCCGCCAGGTCCCGGTGCTCCAAACCTACGGCCTTACCGAAACTGCCTCCCAGGCCGTAACTCTCTCCCCGGCTGACGCTTTGCGCAAGCTGGGATCGGCCGGAAAACCGCTCCTTCCGATGGAGCTCCGCATTGTGTGCGGCGAACACGAGGCCGAGCCCGCTGAAGTGGGCGAGATCTGGCTGCGGGGCCCGTCGGTGACTCCCAGCTACCTGGGCCAGGCGCCCACCCCCAATGGGTGGTTGGAGACCGGCGATCTCGGATGGCGCGATGAAGAGGGTTATCTCTACGTGGTCGACCGTCGGGACGACCTGATTATTTCCGGTGGCGAGAACGTCTATCCCGCCGAGATCGAAGCGGTTCTGCTCAGCCATCCGGCGGTTGAAGAGGCTGGGGTTGGCCGGGCCGCTCATCCGGAGTGGGGCCAGGTCCCCTGGGCAGCGGTAAAGCTGCGTGCTGGGATGTCCCCGAGTGAGGCTGATCTAATCGATTATTGCGCGGGCCGGCTGGCGAAGTTCAAGGTACCCGTGCGAATCCATTTCGTCGATGAACTACCCCGGACCAGCAGCGGAAAGCTGATGCGACGGGAGCTCCGCGAAAACTAGCCAGGTTGCACCCGGAGGTATGGTGCAATCTGCCTGCTAGCCGAGCATGGCCTGAATGACCAGGATGACCACGGCGCCGGCCGCGGCGGCGAGGACGAGCGTCGGTGCCATGCCCGGCCTCCGGTGTTGGGCTTCGGGCAGGAGGTGGCCGGCGCCGATGGCAAGGAATACGCCGGCGAAAGCCCCCAGCAGGAGGCCAAGCTGGAACCGTGCCAGGGGCACCTGACTCCCGATCACGACTCCCAGGGCTGGAGCTAAAGCGTCCAGGATCAAGACCACCCGGGCGATTCGCTGGCTGTTTCCAGCCGCCAGGGCCAATGTAACCACGTTCAACCCGTCCGCGAAGTCGTGCGCTAGGACGGCGACCGCGACCAGTATGCCCACGTCGGCGCTCGCACTAAAGCCGAGGCCGATGGCGACGCCGTCCAGCATGCTGTGAAAAATGATCCCAGCCGATTGGGCGATGCCGAGCGGGCTTATGGGCGTAGCACCCGCGTCTGGCTCAGGGGCGCCGACCCACCCGCGTTCCCAGCTCCGGGCATGGAGAAGCGCATCGACGGCCGAGAAAGCCAGGTAGCCGGCAATCATGGCGGTGGCCAGCGGAAGGCGCCCGACGTCATCTCCGATGAGCTCGGCTGCTTCGGGCATCAGGTCGGAAAGCGCGGTGGCGATGACCATGCCCGCCGCGATCGCCATCAATGGATGGAGGCGGTGCTGGGCGCGCAGTGCTGCGAGGCCGCCAATGATGGTCGAGAAGAAAGGCAGGATCGCGAAAACAATCAGAAGCGGCTGGTTCATGGTAGGAATACGAGCCCGAGTCGCGTCAATAAAATCTCCAACGCCCCTGGAGGCGCCGGAGGATAGCGCTTGGACGACGCGAAAACCATTGCCCAATCACGCAAGTGCGGGTCGCAGCCTTAGCTCCGGACTTCGACTCTGCTGCCGGACTCCGACTTGATGACCTCTATTCGGGCAGGCATGCGCTCGGCCAGCTCCTTCAAATGGGTAATGACGCAGACCATGCGGTTTTGCGCGCGCAGCGCGTCGAGCGCGTCGGCCGCTCGATCCAGGGCCTCCGGGTCGAGGGATCCGAACCCTTCATCGATGATGATGGAGTCCAGCACTATCCGCTGGCTGGCCGCGAGCCCGGGGAGGCTCTCCGCCATGGTGAGCGCGAGGGCGAGTGACGCCAGGAAGGTCTCCCCGCCGGAAAGGGTCTTGACCGACCGCGTCTCGTCGCCGTTCCACGTGTCCACGACCTCGAATTCCTGGCCGTTGGCCGCGATCTGCAGGCGGTAGCGGGAGGCGGAAAGTGTCTCCAGCACCCGGGACCCGCCTTCGGCGAGCAACTGGAGGGCTTCGCTCTGGACGAAAGCGCCGAAGCGGTTCGCTTGCATGATCTTGGCCAGGTCGTCGGCCACGTCGAACTTCTTTCCGAGTGCCCCCAGGTCGTGCTGGAACTGCTGCTTCTGCTCGAGCTTTCCCTGCAAGTCTTCGATGCGCTGGCCAAGCTGGCCCATCCGAGTTTGGGCTTCTCGCCGGGCGGTTTCGGATTCCTGAAGCGACGACTGAATTGCTCGCTCCAACGCGGAGCCGGCGTCGAGGCCAGCGAGCTGCTCTCCCCACTCGGTGCCCCTGGCTAAGTCGCGTAGAGCGGCGATGTGGTCCTGGAGCTCGCCTTCGGAGCGCGTGGCGGAATCCTGGAGTGCCTCCTTCTGCCCCCCGAGGGCATCCAGCCCGGCCTGGGCGCCAGTCAGCCGATCCGCGAGAGTTTGCATTGCCTGCTGGAGGTTCGCACGCTCCCCGTTTAGTTTGGTAGCCGCGCGCTGCGCGTCCTGCTGCCGCGCCAGCTCGGTGGCGGCCGTGTCCGCCGACCAGTCGCCATCGGGCAGGGTGCTCGTTAGCTCGGCACTCAGAGTCGCGACTTGGCCGGCCAGGTCGTCCTCGCGCCGCTGCGCCTGTTCGTGCTTCGTGGCGGCGACCTGATGCTTAGCCCGAACCTGAGCTAGCGCACTTTCCGTCAACTTTTGGGCGGTGCGAATCTCCGCCAGCCTGCCTTGCGCTTCGTCGAGGTCGGCGCAATCGATATGGGGGAGCTCCCCGATTCGGCCGCCACAGACGGGACAGCTCTCCCCGTCCCGGAGGCCACGCTGGACGACCGCCGCCGCGTTGGCGGAACCGGCCGCTTCGATCGCGGCGAGAGCGACCTGGCTATCAATGTCCATGGCCAAAAGCTGGGCTGAGAGGCTGGCCTCCTGAGTTACACAGGCCCGTTCGGTTAGCTCGTGGTCGCGCGCCTCTTCCTGGGCTCGTGCCACTGACTGGGTGCTTTCGGCGAGCTGACGGTAGAGGCGGACGGCGATGGTCAGCGCGGCTAGCTGGTCCGGGTCAAATGAGTTCGCGCAAATCGCGGCGTCAGCCGCGCGCAGCTGTTCCGCGAGTCCCTGGATCTGGGCGTCTCCCTCCGCAACCAGCGCCCCGGTCTCCTGCTGCTTGGCGGTCACGTCACGCAGCTGGGTTCGAAGCTGGTCGAGCTGGCCCCGCGCCTGGGCTACTGATCGAGCCAGGTCGCGGGCCGACGAGAGCTCTGCAATCCGGGCGCCGAGGGTGGCCTCCTGGGCCCCGAAGCTTTTGAACTGGCTCTTGCTTTCCTGGATCGCTTCGGGACTTACCTCGGCGTACACCGTTTGGAGCATCTGCTCGGTCGTCTGAACCCGAGCGTGAAGCTCTCGAGCGCGATCCGACGCCCGCTTGCGGATTCCTTCGTAAACGTCCAGCTGGAGGAGACCGGCCAGCACCTCGCGGCGTTTGGCCGGGTCGCCAGCTAGAAACTCCTGGAACTGATCCTGCGGAAGCAGCACCGAGCGGATGAATCCATCGAAGTCGAGCCCAACGATCTTCTCGATCTGGGCGTTGACCTGCGAGGCGCCGCCGTTGATGGGCTTCCAGTCTTCAGCTTCGTAGCGGTCCAAACGGATCGCGCGTTGCCCAGTTTTCTTGGTCTCCCGAAAGACTCGATAGCGTTCTTCGCCGGCGGCGAATTCCAGCTGGACCCACATCCGAGCCAGGCCCTGCGAAATACAGGCGCCGATGCTGGTGCCCACCCGCGGCACGCGCCCGTAGAGGGCGTAGGCGATCGCGTCGATGAGGGAGGACTTGCCCGCCCCGGTGGGCCCGGTGATCGCGAAGAGGTCCAACTCCCTGAAGTCGATGCAGACTTTTTCGCGGAAGGCCGTGAAGCCTTCGAGCTCAATCCGAAGTGGACGCATTCATCTCCTCGTGCAAGAGCTCGCGGAAGAGCTGGAGCGTCCCCGGTGTCGGCTCGTGTGCTCGACCCAGGGAGCTGCGGTAGAAAGCGTCGAACAGCTGCTCGGGCCCCAGAGTGGCCAGGGGAGGCTGCCCACCCGGCCGCTCAGCGTTGTGGCGCACGCGTTCGACGTGGACAGCGTGGGGAAGGTGCGCCCGCACGACTTCGGGCAGGTTGGCGAGGGGCTCTTCGACCTCGATGAAGACCCGCAGCCAGGCGTCGCCGACTTCGTCGGCCCAGCTGGCCAGCTCGCTGAGGTGAACCCCGTGCTGGCTCGTACCGACGTCCAGCATGGCGCGCCCCGCGGTCATGGGGAGCTGAGTGACGTCAGCCGACTGGCCGGGGTGGACCTCGACGAGATTGACGAACTTCTCCTGGCGCGCCTCGCCGAAGTCCTGCTGGATGGGCGAGCCGGAGTACCAGGCGGGCGGCGAGGGCCAGACCCGTTGCGGCCGGTGAACGTGCCCGAGGGCGATGTAGCTGGGAACGGTGTAGCTCGAGTTCGACTGGGTCGGAAGCATTTGGCGGGCGAGTCCATAAATCCCCTGGGATACGGTTATCTCGCGCTCCCCGCCGTCCTGGCCCACCACCGACTCATCCACAAAAAGATGCGCCATCAGGATGTTGATCGTGCTGGGGCCGAAGTCCCGGCAAAGGGCGTCAAGACCGAGTTTGACTCGCTCAGCGTACTGGGTGAGGCTTTTCGCAGACTCCGCCGGGAGCATGGCGAAGTCGATTGCGTCGCGATCCAGCACCCAGGGCAGCGCGGCTACGACCGCCGTCTCTCCGCCGTCGCGGGAGGGAATCACCACCACCCCACCCTGGTCGGGGCCCACCGGGTGGCCAATGGCGTGGACGTTCAGGGCCTTGAGGAGCGGAGCTACGGCATCGATCCGCCGAGGGTGGTCGTGATTGCCTGCGATCACCACCGCGGGAACGCGGAGGGCATGGAGCCCAGTGAAGAACTGGTAGGCGAGGCGTTCGGACTCGGGCGCGGGGGTTGAAGTGTCGAAAAGATCGCCGGCAACGAGCACGCAATCCACAGCGTGCCGCTCAGCGTGCTCGAGCATCTGATCGAGCATTGCTTGATGCTCGACCTCGCGGCTGTGCCCCCGGACGGTGCGACCCAGGTGCCAGTCGGCGGTGTGGAGAAATTTCATGAGTTGCGAAAGATGAACGGGATATCGCCATCGGTCGGCACGGACGCGGCTTCGTCTGAGCGCGTCGCCCAGGCCGGGAAAGGGAACTGGACCATCAGGGGCACGGGAACGTCGGGCTGGGAGAGGAACATGCTGCCTGGCTTGAGCAGCGCTGACCGCGCCCTCGCCTGGGGGGTCAGATACCCATATTCATCGCGCTGGCCTTCGGCCGTGTCCAAACGCCCGACCACCCGAAAAGAAGCATTCGCTGTGATTCGTCGCTCGATCTCGCTAGCCGTCTGCTGCGCGCCGATGAGGACGACTCCGAGGCTGCGTCCACGCTCAGCAATGTCAAGCAGGACGTCTTTGATGGGGCTGCGGCCGTCCCGAGGGGCGTACTTGTTGAGCTCATCCAACACCAGGAAGACGAGGGGATCAGGGCTCGCCTGGTGCTCCTTGTCTTCCATCAGCCGCTTGACGACCACCCCAACCACGAAACGCTTGGCTCGCTCGTTGAGGCGGCTAATGTCGATAACGCTGATCTGCTTGTCCGCCCAATCGAATCGGTGGTCCTTCGCCTCGGATTCGCGCTCTCCTCGGATCAAGTCCCCGACCCCCAGCGCGGCTCCGTGGAGGCGTCGGTTGAACGCGCCGAGCGTGCTCTCGGCGGCATGCTGTGCGATCTGCGCCACGTGTTCGGTGAGGTAGTCCACCAGGTCGTCGAAGTCGTTCACGCGTTTGTCGCCGAACCGAACCCAGGGCGCGTCGGGGCTGGCATCCTTGGTTGCATCCTCGAGGTGCCGTTCCACTAAACCGATGACGTAGGAGAGTTGGCTGGACTCGTCGTCGGTCTCGGTGAAGAGAAAGCCCAGCAGGCGCTCGCGACAGAACTCTCGCAGCGTCCAGTAGTACGACGAGACGCCCTGGCGCAGGTTCCCGGTGGCCGGGAGCGCGGCGGCGCCTTTGGCCGGCGCCCACAGTCCGACGCTCCGAAACGGCTGAACGGGTAATCCGAGCGCTTCGTACTTCGTCCGGGCGAGCGGGTCTTTCTCATCCAGGCGCGAGTTGGGTCGATCCAGCCAGAGGAGGTCTTCGCCCTTCACGTTGAAGACGATGGCGTGGGCAGCGCGTCCGTTGCTGAACGCCCCGCCGTGAAACAGTCCGTACAGCAGAAAGAGCGCGTAGCTCGTCTTGGTGGCCACCCCAGAGATGCCCGAGATATTGACGTGCGCCCCGCTGGTGCCGTCGAGAAAATCGAGATTGCCATAGATGGGCTGGCCGTCCCGCGAGAGGCCGGCCGGGAAGCGGTGCTTCATCTGGTCGAAGTACAACGCGACCTTGCGGTCTTCCTCATTGGCACGCCGCACCGGCCGTCCGGGGCGGGGCGGGATGAAGACCTCCGGCTCGATCCGGGTCACGGCGACGTGGGCGATCGTGGAGAGCCCCACCGGAAGCTGGCCATCTTCGACGCGGAAGACGTCGGAGTGAAAGCTTGCACCTTCGTAGGCCGAGCGCACCTCGTCGACCACGCCGTAGTGCATGACCTCTATTTTACCATCGGCCAGCGGCTCGGGAAGGGTGGTGGGCACCGCTATCACATCGTCTAGCTGTAAGTACCGGTCGTCATCAACGGCAACCCAGAAGTCGAGCGGTTGCGAGTCGCGAGTGCCCAGGACTTTGCCGGACTCCGGTAGGGGATGGCCCGCCGCCAAAGGTGGAGGCGGACCTTCGGGTTTTCCAACTGGATCCTGTCCCCGGTCGCCCGTCACGAAGCTGCCTGCTGGAAAAGGTATTGCTCGATCGCTCGTCTCACCCATGCGGGGTCTCCCATCTCGTGGCGCAGGCGGGTTTCCAGACCGCCAATTGGCAGCAGGTTTTGAGGCGCGCGCGGGTCACGCTCGCGCGGCGACGCAAAGTCGGGCAGATAGAGGGTCGTTTGGTCGGCCAGTTCTTTCGCGCGCTCAATCCCGATTTCCGCGACCGTCTCCAGCCGCACGACCCCGGCCAGCGAATGGTCGATGGCACGGGGATTGGTGAGCCGGAGATACCAGGAGTAGCGGCTGGTGCGTCCGAGGATCAAGAAGAGCGGCGAGCGTTCTCGGGCCCGAAGCTGGGGGAGAATTGGGGCGCACTCCGGGGGCAAGTACCGACGGTGAATCGTCTTCATGTAACCAACGAGGTCGGTGTGGGGGGTAGGAAACAAGCGCAATGGGCCGTCCATCACGACCAGGGGTTCGCCGCGGGCGATCAGCCGCTGGCCGAATTGCGTCTCCAAGTCCCGCCGCTGGCTATCGATGGCGTCGCGCACCCCTTCAAGAGCCGGTTTTTTGGAGGGTCTCGGAATGAATTTCAAATCCTGCGACCCACCGTGAATCGTGAGTGGCTCTACCGCCGCTCCGCCCAGGGCGGCAAAGAGCCGCTGCCCGTCGCCCAGTGCGAGGGTCCGATGCACCAGTGGCTCTTCGAAGGTCATGGCGGTGTGCTCGGCCCTCACGGCCCCAATGGCGAGGGTGGCCATTACGCCGAAGAACGTCTCGCCCTCTTCCTCCAGGGTTACGTGGGCCTCTAGTCGCTGGGTCCCATCCACGAATGCGATGGAGCGCGGCCGCGGCAACGGATTCGGGGTGATTGGGCGCCACTCGGTGGGGGCCATTTCGACCGTGACGTCCACGTCAGGCTGGCTCTCGACCTCGTCCTCCGTCTGCACGGCGGCGCCGTAGTCGGTCGCCCAGGGGTCGATTCGGAGTCGCACCAATGCTCCCTGTTGACGCGCTGAAGGCGTCTATAGCAGGGACTTTAGCACAAAGGTTCGATAGATTTGGAGAGTGCCGGTTGACGCTTTGGCACGGATGGGGGTTAGTCCCGCAGCGTGGTCTCTAACTCGATGGAGAGGTGAATCGCGTCGGCGGCCATGAACACGCCTTCGACCAGGGTTGTGCTGATCCCGTAGTCCGATCTCCGAATCGCGATCTGAGCCGAGAAGCCCCGGTGGGTGATTCCGCGTTGGTCGGTCAGTTCGCCGTTGATTGTTGTCAGCAAGCGCACTTCGTGCGTGGCTCCGTGCAAGGTGAGGCTGCCGACGATCACGTATCGGCTTCCCTCCTGCTCTATCGCGGAGCTGCGAAAGTCAATGGTGGGAAAGCGCGCAACGTCGAGGTAAATGTCGCCCCGGAGGGTGTCGTCCCGCCGCTCGTTACCGGTGTCAATGCTGGTGGCGTCGATGACGGCGGTGACGCTCGAGCGAGTCAAATCCTCATCGTCGATGCTCAAGGCGACCTCCGCCCGGTTGAAACGGCCTTTGATTATTGAGAGGCCGAGATGGCGGTTATCAAAAGCGATGACGGAGTGGTTCCCGTCGTAAACCCACGGCATCAGTACGTTCAACCCCCCCCGGTGGAGAAGATATTGCGTCCGCGACGAGTCACGGCACTCGTCCAATTCCGCCTGGCTGAGCGCCCAGGCCCCGAAGCGCAGCTATGACTGAGGCGTCCTCCTCGGGGGCCACCGTGCGGAGGTCGAGCACAACCCGGTCGTCGGCGATGCGAGCCACGATCGGTGGGTCGCCCGCGCGGAACCGGGCAGCGATTTCCTGGACCGTCTGGGGGGGCGGCGCAATAGCCAGGCCGTAGCTGGGCAATGTCTCGCCGGGGAGCGAGCCGCCTCCCACGGTGGCGGCGGTGGGCAGCACAGTCAGCCAGTCGAAGGGCGCCGCGCGAAGTATTGCCGCCGCTCGCACCTCGAGTGCCCCGACGGTCTCGGCGATCATTCGCCATACCGGAATCTCGCGGTCTGCCTCCTGTCGCTCGTAATGGGTCAGCGTGGCGTGGAGGGTGGCGAGCGTCGTTTTGTCCGGCCGGAACGCTCGGGTGAGCGGATGGCTGCGCAGGGTGGCCACCGCAGCAGCCTTCCCCACAATGATGCCGGCCTGCGGACCACCCAGGAGCTTGTCCCCGCTGAAGCAAACCAGGTCCGCGCCGTCCCCGATGCATTCCTGGACCATGGGCTCATGGGCAAGTCCGTAGCGCTCGGTCGCGAGCAGCGAGCCACTTCCGAGATCGTCCACTACCCGCAAACCCCTGGTTCCCGCGAGCTCGACCATCTCCAGAAGGCTGGTCTCATGCACGAAACCGGTGATCTGGAAGTTGCTCGCATGGACTCGGAGCAGCAGGCGGGTTTCATCGGTGATGGCACTCGCATAGTCGCCAATGTAGGTCCGATTGGTCGTGCCGACCTCCACCAGGTGGGTACCGCTCTGGCGGAGGACGTCCGGGATGCGGAAGCCGCCACCAATCTCAACCAGCTGGCTCCGCGAGATGATTACCTCTCTCATCTCGGCCAGCGCTGCTAGCGCCAGGAGCACCGCGCTGGCATTGTTGTTTACGATCAGGCTCGCCTCAGCGCCGGTCAGCCGCTGTAGCAGGGGGGTCAGATGCTCGTGCCGCGAACCTCGCTCCCCGGCCTCCAGGTCATATTCCAGGTTGCTATACCCGGCCGCGACGGCTTCCATCGCCTGCCGGGCGGCTCTGCTCAGGGGAGCGCGACCGAGATTCGTGTGGAGAATCACTCCAGTGGCATTGATGACGGGCCGCAGTGACGGTCGCATCTGCGAGCCCAGCCGGTCGTTTGCTTGTGCCACGAGATGTTCGTCGCTGAGGAGTGCGAGGCCCCCGTTGGTCCCGGCCCGGGCCTCGGCGAGCGTGGCCCGCAATGCATCGACAACCAAATGTCGGGGGTAGCTTTCCAACAGCGAGCGCGCTTCGGAGGCCTGTAAGAGGCGATCCAGGCTGGGGATGGATCGTCGCGCGTCATCAGGCACTGCTTGGCTGGTCGTGTTGGACTCCTATCTCAAAGCTAAGCGCAACCATAGGGGTTGGCGCTCGCGGTGCGCAACGCCCAATCGGGCACCCTGGTTTTGACGCCCTATACTCTTGCCATGGCACCCCCAAGCTCACCCGGTCAAGCGCGACCGGCCGTAGCCGTGATCATCCTGAATTGGAACGGCCGCCAATATCTCCAACTCTGCCTCGATGCGCTGGCTAGCCAGACCTATCCGAATTTCGAGATCTGGCTGGTTGACAATGGATCCACGGATGGCTCGGTCGAGCTCGTCGCTAGCCGATATCCCCAGGTGCACCTGGTGCGCAACCGGAGCAATCTCGGGTTCGCGGCGGCCAACAACCAGGCTTTTGGGCTGACCGACACGCCCTATGTTGCGACGCTCAACAATGACACGGTCGTCGACCCCGGCTGGCTGGCCGCGCTCGTGGAGGCCGCTGAGGGCGACCCCAGGATTGGCTCGGTCTCCTCGAAGATGGTGTTCGCCCACAATCCTGGGATGATCAATTCCTGTGGAATCGCGGTGGACCGGCTGGGAATTGCCTGGGACCTGTGGGGGGGGCGGCCCGAGAGTATCGCGGATCGTCCCCGCGAGATCTTCGGAGCTTGCGCCGGGGCCGCTTTGTACCGGCGCACGATGCTGGATGACATCGGCCTGTTCGCCGAAGAGTTCTTTGCCTATCTCGAGGACGTCGACCTGGCCTGGAGAGCACGACTCCGGGGCTGGCGGAGCGTTTTTACGCCAGCGGCCGTCGTCAGGCACGTCCATTCAGCCACCCTGGGAGATGCGTCGCCCCGGAAGCGATTCTTGTTGGCGCGGAATAGCATCTGGACCATCGGCCGCTGCCTTCCGAATCTGGATGTGCCGTCGGTGCTGCTCATGGCCGGTTATGAGCTGGCGGTGTTTGCCTTCCAGCGAATGGCTCGCAGGGGATTCACTCGGCGAAGCCAGTCCGCTCCGGGTGGGCCTTGGCGGGCCATCCTGTACGGAAGGACGGACGGCTTGGCCCATCTGCCGCGAGTTTGGCAGCAGCGGAAAGCGATTCAGGCCGGGCGTACCGCGACGCTTCGAGAAATACGCGAAGCGTATTCCCCAGTAGTCGCGCCGTGGAACTTTGGCGACCGTTACCAGCACCTCATGGAAGGGAGGAAGCCTCGCCCGGCCCAGATGCCTAAAGTGCAATCCCCGCTGCGGGCGAGGATTCGGCTGCTCGGCCTGCGGGTGAGTGGCTGGCTTCTGGCCCATGCGGGGACTGCGCGGAAGAGGGTCCCGGGAGCGTCGGCGACGCCTGAAATCCGTAAGATCGTCATGCTGCGGCCGGATCACCTGGGCGATGTCCTGCTCTCCCGACCGGCCATCCAACAGGTTCGGGATCGGTTCCCAGATGTGCCGATCACGGTGGTGGCTGGTCCCTGGGCGGCGGCCTCGCTCCAAGGCCTCGATTGCCAGGTAGCGACCTTTGCATTTCCCGGCTTCGAGCGGCGAGGCCCTGGTGGGCTACTCGCCCATTATTGGGCGATGGCCGGCTTCGCCGCTCGCTTACGTCGGGAGCATTTCGATGCCGCGGTGATACTGCGGCCCGACCACTGGTGGGGAGCCATGGCTTGCGCCCTGGCTGGAATTCCGGTTCGAGTCGGGCACGGGACCCCGGCCATGCTTCCTTTCTTGACCCTCCTGGTTACCCCGCAGGAGCGCGAATCAGCGGTCCAGTCCGCCCTCCGCACAGTTAACACCCTCGGATCTGCCGCTGGCTTGAATGGAGCGTCACGGGTACCGCTGGTGCGGTTCGAACCGTCACCGGCCGGGGTGGAGGAGATCCGGAAACGCTCGGCTCCTGGCCGTGATGCGGGCGGACGGCCCATGGTTGCTCTTCATCCGGGCGCGGGAGCCGCCGTCAAGCTTTGGCCAGCCGCTCGCTGGGCCGCCGTGGTGCAGGATCTGGAGGACGGGGGCGTCGAAGTGCTCATAGCACCCGGACCGGATGACGATGGGCTGGTCCAGGGGATTCAGAAGAGGCTCACCAAACCGATTGCGGTGCTACCCGGTCTGAGCTGGGACCAACTCGCCGCCCTGTACCGACAGGTGCAGGTGGTTATGGGCATGGATAGCGGGCCGCTACATCTGGCTGCGGCCGTCGGGACTCCGACCGTGCGGCTGTACGGGCCGTCGGACGTCGCGATCTATGGGCCGGCGGGAGACCCAGCGAGGCACCGGGTGATTGTGAGCGACTTGCCCTGCGCCCCCTGCGCGAACCTCACAGATCCTCCCTGCGGATACCGGGAGAGCCCGCCTTGTCTGGCCCAAATCGAGGTCGCCCAGGTCGCCGCGGCCGTGCGACTGCTCTTAAACCAGGGCTCCAGCGGTGACCGGGAGCCGTCTTCGCACAGCCGGGGAGGGCTGGACGGATCGAAGACCAACGGCCTCGACGCCTCAGTCCACGGCACCGAATTCCGCCGCGCCCAGCTCCCCGGCGCCCAATCCCCCGGCGCCCAAGTCGAATGAAAGCGCTCTTGCGGCGCCTGGCCGCCACTACGGCTCGGACGATTTTCGCGATTTACGGACTTTGGAGTTTGTTCCGTCGCCCCCGACTGGACTTGCCGTTGCCGGCATCGAGCATCCGGCGGGTACTGGTGATTCGTCTGGATCTGATGGGCGACGCAGTCTTTTCAGCTCCGGCTGTTGAAGCGGTTGCGCGGCACTTTCCAAATGCCGAGATCGATGTGCTGGCATTGCCGTACACGGCACCGTTGGTGAGGGCGATTCCGGTTGTGCATCACGTGTACGAGCTGGACGTCAATGCCTACCGGCGCCTGCTCGGGCTGGGCCGGCTCGGAGCACTCTTTCGCACCGTCCAGGCATTGAGGAAACGCGATTACGACCTCGTGATTTCTTTGTCTCGGCTCGTAGGGGGTATTTTTGCCGGACTCAGTGGAGGTCGCTGGCGGGCCGGGGCGGCTCAGGAGACCTATTGGGGCTGCTACAACCTGCCGTCGCCGGGGCGGCGCTATGCGCCCGGGCAGCATGAGGTGGATTATTGTCTCGCCCTGGTTGGCTGGGTGGCCGAGCAGGTTCTCGGTACCCAATGGGGTGGGCCAGAATCTCCCGAGAGAGGGATCCCGGTCTTGTCCGCAACGAGGTTCTTCGGCGCGACGGCAGTGGAATTGGGCCAGTCTCCATATGTGGTCGTGGTACCTGGCGCGAGCAACGGCACTGCTAAGCAGTGGCCGATCGTCTACTGGGCGGAGCTAGCCGACCGGCTTGGCGCCGAGTGTGGGGTCGAAGTGACCCTATGTGGCGGAAACGAAGAGCGTGGCCTGGCCGAGGCGTTCAAAAGCCTGGCGAAGCGCCCGGTCCGCGACCTGATCGGGCAGACCTCCGTTAGTGAGCTGGCGAGAATCGTGGCCGGCGCAGCGGTAGTCGTGGCCGGCGACACCGGCCCGCTCCACTTAGCCGTTTCCCTGGGACGCCCCACCGTGGGGATCTATGGGGCGACGGACCCGGTCAACACGGGACCGCTGGGTGATCGGAGCCGGGTGCTGCGGGCGGGGCTGGCTTGCAGCCCGTGCTATGACCTCCGCTCGCCGGCTGAGTGCAAGCTGCCCGACCGCAGTGTTGCCTGTATGTGGAAGGTCAGCCCGGCCGAGGTCTACGCGGCAGTGGCAACGGTTCTCAAGGATCGAGAAGCATTTGCGGGCGGGGCAAGCCTGGTCGAGGCGGTTTAAGGAAGCGCCAACTGGGTTAGCGAGACTGCCTCGCCTCCAGGCCGCCTGGTTAGGCCGAGGCGCCGTCTCGGGATCGACCTTTCGCGGTCGGGGCTTCGGGAATCCGCCAGCAGCCGCTGGTCGTGCACATGCAGCGCTGCTGCTCCTCGATGCTGACGGGCGGGGTGTCCATGAGGCAGATGACCTGGTAAAGCAGGCGGCATCCGTCGTCGCCGGGTTCATTTTCCGCCGACCAGCGTTCGCGGTAGTTGGGGCAAGCGCCCTTGTGGCGCCGCCAGTCGGGATGATCGGGGATCGTGGGCCTAGCCTCCCTGGCCTCCAGTGAAACTGGCCGATTTTAGCATAGTGCCCGGAGCCAACGGACCGGCCGGACAGCTGGCACAGGCGCGGAAATCGCACCAGCCCTGATAGAGCTCGATCAAACCCTGCTGCCGGCACGCGGAATCAACCAGGCGAGGGTCGGCGTCCCCGAGGACCTGGCGGGACATGTGCCGGGTGATCTGGTTGTCGGCCAAGCGAGGGTGCTGGCGGTACGCGGAGAGGGTGGCCGCCTCAAGGCCTGGGATTTCGCGCCGACGACTCAATGCGAGGGCCCAGGGTAAGACCACGTTGACCACAATGTCGGCGGCTCGCTCGTCGCCGAGCAGGGCAGTTGTCCGTTGCAACGGCCGACCGAAGTCCGAATGCATCGTCCAATACGGGTCGGTGGCCAGCGTCAAGCGATGGCGAAGGGCGGTGCACGCGCTTCGAGGAGGAAGCTCCATCAGCGCGGCCAGGAGGTCAGGTTCGAGGAAGGCGCCCGCCATTTCGAGCAATGCGGCCGCGGTTGCTACCCGCCGAACCGGGGTGTTGGCCGGGCGAACGCCGATCCAGTGCCAATGAAGTGGAGCCACGCTACTTGCTTCACCGGAATCCCGCCAGTATTTCTCCAGCATGAGGGCGTAGTCGTCCAGCGGCAGCCGCCCTCGCTGAGATGGCAGGAGGCCGGCCATCCCAAACAACCTGGCCCGGGCCTCGATGGGCGCGATCCGGAGCCAGGTGACAGCCGACGCGGGCGGGAATCGGTCGGAGAGTTGGCGCATCGGCTCCACGTTGCGGGCGTAGCCAAGAGCTTCGAGCGCTGCCGTCAACAGACTGTCGATCGGAGGCTGGGCAGAAAAATCTCCCTCGAACCGCGCCGCCTTGCCCGCGAGACGGGCTAGCCCCGCCCGGTCGAGCATGGTGACGGCCTCGGCGGGAGTCTGGCAGGCCATCGTCGGGTTGACCCGGGGTGCGGCCTGCCACTCGATGAGCAGCAGGCCGATTGGCTCGGTCAGATGTTGAGCGATGGCTACGGTCGGCAGATCCGGCCCCTGGTCGCCCTCGCTTGCCCGAAAGATCACGTGGAGAATAGTGCCGCGATACTCCGGATCGCTGGAATGCCCATGGGTGACCCAATCATGAGCACGCACGTGCACTTCGACGGCGCCGCGCAGGACATGGTCATCGAGAGCCAGGAGCGCCTCTCGGAAATCCGGCCCCCAGCTTCCCCACCGTCGGCCCGGGTAGATCACCCGGAGCTTCCGGCCATCCAGGGTGGTCAGCAGCGATCCGGCTCGGCGAGTCTCCCAGAGCCACCAGACGAAGGCCTCGGGCACCCGCTCAGCTGGCATCTCACCCGCCTTTCAAGGCGGAGGGGTCGACGGCTCTCGGAGGTTGGCTTTCTGGTGCGTCAGGTGGCGGAGGGGTGCCTAGATAGGGCAGGCCAGCGTGTTCAGCTACCAGATCCAGCACCTTGACCGACGCGCCGCGGGGAGCATACATGCCCGTTTCCCATTCGCTCACGGTCTGTTGGCGCACGCCGAGCTCCCGAGCGAAACCCTGCTGGGTCAGCTCAAGCGCCCTTCTGAGCTCTTTCACCTGGACGGCCGTCCAGCGCCGTCCTGATACGCGCCTCATGCCGGATACGTGTAGCTGTGGGCTATCCGATAGGCGGGCTAGGAAGGCGACCGAGCACCGATTCGGCCCAGGCGCCCACCCGAAGGAGCTGGTAGTCGGCCATGGGGCGGCCCACCAATTGCAGGCCGAGCGGGAGATCATCCGGCGAAAGCCCACCGTTCACGGTGATGGCCGGATAGCCCAGGCAGCTCCACGGACGCAGCATGGTCGTGTCGCCGGTCGAGTCGAGTCCTTTCGGGGCCGCGCCTGGAGCTACGCTGAGCAAGAGCGCGTCGACTTCAGTAAAGACCCCCTGAACCTCGGTATGGAGGTGGCGGCGGAGTCGCTGAGCGTGGACGTAATAGGAAGCGGGAATCAGGCTGTTGGCGACGGCACTCGCCGACCGCGACAGGCCCGGATCGCTGGCCGAGCGACCGCTCTGGATCGAGAGCGCTTCCACGCCGCCCACCAATCGGTGAATCGCCCAGATCGTGGCGAAATCGGGCGGAAGAAAGACGTCCCGGATCTCTGCCCCCGCCGTGCGGAACCGGGCCACGGCGGCCTCAATGGCTTGATGCATCACCGGCTCGGTATGCTCGGGGAAGAAGTTGCGGATCACCCCCACCCGCGGCGGGCGCATGGTCTCCACCTCCAGATCAGCGGGAGGAGCAGGCTCGGGCAGGGTGGTCGGGTCCCGAGGATCGGGTCCGGCTAGCAGCGAGAAGACGAGCGCCACGTCGGCCATGGTTAAACCGATGATGCCGACGTGGTCGTGGGAGTACGAGAACGGGTAGACGCCGAAGCGGCTGATGCGACCGAAGGTGGGCTTGAAGGCGTCGATGCCGCAGAAGGCGGCTGGGCGGAGATTCGAGCCGGCGGTCTGCTCTCCGAGGGCGACGGGGACCATCCGGGCGCTGACCGCCGCGCCGGAACCGCTGCTGGTGCCGCCCGGGGTATGCGCGAGGTTCCAGGGATTTCGGGTGGGTGGATTCACGCCGTCGATCGGCATGTGGGTCTTCCCCATGATCAGGGCCCCGGCGGCGCGGAGTCGGGTGATGGCCGCGGCATCCTCACGCTGGATCTCCGGACCCGCCATCTGGGTGACCAGCCCGGCCATGTGGAACTCGTCCTTGATCCCGATCGGAATGCCGTGCAATGGGCCTCGAAACTGTCCCCGGGCGGCCTCGGCGGTCAGGATAGCCGCATCGGCCCGCACGGAATCGGGATCCAGATGGCTCCAGGCCTGGACTCGATCTTCCAGGAGGTCGATTCGACCGAGGTAAGCCTCGGCGACTTCGCTAGGAGTGAGCTCGCCCTGGGCGATCGAAGAGGCGAGCTCGACGACCGTTAGGCGCGCGAGCTCGGGAGTCCCGGGTTTGGCCATTGGGCGCTTCCCCTAGGGGAAAAGCGGCTCGACATCGTCGGGCAGGACGACCGCGCTTACGGTGGCCATCGCCTCGGCGAGTTGGGCGAGCGCACTATCGAGATTTGCCGGGGGCGGGTTTAGCTCGAGCTGTTGAGTCTGCTGCTCGAGCCAGCGATAGACTTCATCTTTGGTCACCGTAGGATGTACGCGCACAGGGACTCCTTCTTGTCTGGCTGGGTCGCACTTGGCGCCCGGGTAAGAGCTTCCGTGCAGAGCACATTGCCACTTGTTGAGGTTTACTGTTTGCGAGGGTCGTGTTCGGTCTGGCTTAGGCGGGCACGGCCGTTTCGAGGCGGATGAGCTCGCGCAAAGCGTGGACGGCGACTTCGACCTGGGAGTCTTCCGGTTCTCGGGTGGAGAGGGTCTGGAGGGCCATCCCTGGGCCCATCACCCAAACTACCCAGGGGCGATCGGTGTGGGCAGCCGCCCAGCGGATGATCTCATAGCCGAGGCCGGCAATGACGGGCACGAACAGGACTCGCGAACCAAGGAGCAGGAGCCAGGACTCGGGGCGGCCAATGACGGTGAAGACGGCAACCGAGAGGACGGCAATGACCAGCAGAAAGGTGGTGCCGCAGCGAGGGTGGCGGGTCGAGAATTGTTGAACCCGGGCGGTCTGCAAGTCGCCTCCACCCTCGAAGGCATTGATCGCTTTGTGCTCGGCGCCATGGTACATGTAGACCCGTCGGATGTCCGGGAAGCGGCCGATCACAGCGATGTATCCGATGAGGAGGACGATCCGGATCAGACCTTCCACCAGATTGGCGAGCGGAGCGCTCTCGGTCCAGGCGTGGATGGGGACGGTCAAAGACGCGGGCAGGACGAAAAATAGCCCGATGCCGACGCCGATGCCGAGGATAGCGGTCAGCCAGGTGAACCATTGAGTTCCAGGTCCATCCTTCGGCTCTGGCTTCGGCTCCTCCTCGGAGGTAAGCGCGATGTCGGCCGAAAACGACAATGCCTGGAAGCCGAGCACGAGAGCGTCCCAGAGGAGCAGGGTTCCGCGCAGAACGGGAATCCGGGCGATCCTGGCTTGATAGATGCGGCGGGGAAGCGGAGCCGTCTTGGTCACGATCTCCTGGTCGGGAGCCCGCACGGCGACGGTCATGTACTTCTGGCCGCGCATCATCACACCTTCGATGACCGCCTGGCCCCCGTAAGCCGGTAGTCGTTCGGCCGGCTTGCCCGCGTCCAAAAGTGGATCAGGGCGGCCTGCCGCGAGTTGTTCTGACTGAAGGGCACAGCAGACCAAAGCGCATAAAGACATTGGCGTTTAGGTTGGACGGCGGACCCGCGCGAAGGCGGGGCAACGAGGGACCAAAGAAACCGAGGCGTGGGGACTAACCAGTGGGGGTAGCACCCTCGGCTTCGGGTGCAGCCTGGGTAGTCCGGTTCAGGCGGCGCATGAAGCGCTCGACCCGCCCGCCGGTGTCCACCAGGCGTTGCTCGCCAGTGAAGAACGGATGGCAGCGCGAACAGATGTCGAGCCGGATCACCGCCTTGGTGGAGCGGGTAGTAAAAGTGTTGCCGCACGCGCAATGCACGTTGGCTTCGACGTATTCGGGATGGATGGCTTTCTTCATTGACTCGCTTCCGATATTGCTAGTTCAGGGGACCCCTTCGGAGCCACCGCATAGACGCTGACCCGGTTTCGTTCCCGGGTAGCATGTTCGAACTTGACGGTTCCATCGATGAGGGCGAAAAGGGTATGATCGCGGCCCAGGCCGACGTTGTTCCCCGGGCGAACCGGAGTTCCACGCTGACGAATAATGATGGTCCCGGCCCGCACGAGCTGCCCGTCGGATCGTTTGACCCCAAGCCGTTGACCTGCGCTATCGCGGCCGTTGCGGGAGCTTCCGCCGCCCTTCTTATGTGCCAATGTCTAACTCCGCGTAATGTCGGTGACCCGCACCTGGGTCAGCTCTTGTCGGTGGCCGGTCCGGCGGCGGTAGCGCGACTTGGCCTTGAACTTGAAGACGATCAATTTCTCGCCCCGATCGTGGCTCAGGACGTGGCCGAGCACTTTTGCCCCCGGAACGGTGGGGTGCCCGACCTGGACCTCCGCGCCGTCCTCAACCAGCAACACCCGGTCAAACTCAACCACAGCGCCGGGCTCGGTCTCCAAACGTTCGATGGTCAGTCGGTCGCCGGGTGCGACCCGATACTGTTTTCCGCCGGTCTCAATAATTGCATGCATATCAGGGGAGCATTATAGCGGACCAGGTAGCACCTGGAAGCAGGGAATGAGTTTCGTGGGAACAAGGCTCATGCGTACCTGCGGCCGCGTTCCTCAAAGCGTGCGCCCGCGGCGGGCGAAAAAGAGCAGGCCCAGGATGCTGGCGAAGCCGAAGAGACTGACGGCGAGGCCGATTCGGACCGAGAGCGGCTCATAGCTGAAACGGACCTGGCTCGTCTCGGCGGGAACCCATACCGCCTTGAAAAAGCCGTCTGCCCGGAAGATCGGAGTCTCGGCATCATCTACCCAGGCCTTCCAGCCCGGGAAATAGGCATCGGTGAACGTCAGGTATCCGGAGCCGGCGCCGTTGGTTCGCGCGAATACCACCTGCTCGGGCGAGTCGGCCAGGCGGGTGAATTGGCTTAGCCCGCTGCCTGTCTCTAGCTGGAGGGCCGGGGGGCCGTCCACGTATACGACCTGAGCGCTCGACTCGGGATCGGTCCGCAGCGCTTCGATAGCATCGGCATCGTTCATCACGATCGCGTTCAGAACCAGGTTCACGACGCGGACGGACGCTTCATGCTCATAGAGCTTGAGCGGCGGGAAAAACGTCCGCCGGAGGCCGGGCTGCATTAAAACGGCTTCCTGGCCGCCATTCCTCCCGATGAGGCTCACCGCGCGAATCTCCCAGTCAGTCGGGCCCTGCCAGGTAAAACGAAGCTGATTGATCGGGGCTCCAGCGTCGAGCGGCAGGCGAACCAGTGTGTCATCCCCGTTCAAGCCCAGGACGGTGCGGCGACGGGCATGGATGGGCCCTGGGTCGGCGAAGGCGCGCACCTGGTTGCCCCAGGCGAGCGGGAAGTTGGCTCGGCTGCCATCCGTGCGGGCCAGGGTGAGCGTGCCGCCGCCTCCGCCGCCGGAATTCTCTCCGGCCGCGCTGGCCAGGAAGGCGATCTCCCCGGCATCGACCGGGCTGGGGAGGTCGATTACCAGGCTTGTGCCCGGCCTCAAGCGGCGGGCGGTGGCGGTGTCGAAATGAACGCCGCCCAAATCGACGTCGTTCACCTGGTTGGCGATGACCCACCGGATGTGGAAGAGGTCCAACAGCGGGGTCTCCGGAATAGCCACAAGGCGAGTGCGCAGCACCCCATCGGGACGGAGGTTCTCCGAGGGAACGAGGAGGCTCGCGAGGTCCAGGTAGCGACGGAGGGGCAGAATTCCGCCGTCGTATCCATCCACCGAGCTCAGTCCGTAACGCAGGGAAACGTTGGGTGACATCACTTCGTCCAGCTTCAGTACGGTTCGGAAGGCCAGCGAAGCGGCCGGATCAAGCCCCGGGAACCGTTCGGCGAGCTGGGGAGCATCTTCGACCTCATATTCGGTGGGGGCGATGCTGAGCACCCGGCCGTCCGGATGCTGGATGAGGTGGAGTGGGAGCGGACGCAGCTCGGTATAAGCCGCTTGGGGCACCGGAGCCCGAACCGGCAGGGTCTGAGCGGCCCCACGCAGCTCAGACAGACTGAGGAGCAGCCCGGCCGCCGCTACGATGCGGGTTGGCTCTCGAAGAGCCAGGCAGGCCAGCAGGCCGCCGCCGACCAGGGTGACCACCCAGAGGAGCACGATCCGGGGTGGGACTTCGGTGGCGAAGGGCACGAATAGGACCGCGCACAAGCTGAACAGGCCGAGCACGGTCGGGGCGCGCCAGATGCTGGGGTGGGGAACCGGCCGCGCGAGCAGCCATTCGAAGCCAAGGGCAGCCAGGGAGGCGGCCCCGAAAGCGTAGATGAGCAGCCAGCGGGACGGCACCCGGAACAGGTCGAAACCCGGGACCAACTGGTACAGCAATCCGTAGGCGGGATTGGCGCCCCCGAGCGCGAGGAACAGACCCAGCAGGGCAAGACCGGCCGCGAAGGCGGTGCGGGATCCGCCGGCAAAGGCCAGGGCCAGCACGGCGAAAAAGAGCGGCAGCGTTCCCACCCAGCCCTGGTACTCGCTGAACAGGTTTGCCCAATAGCCAGGCAACAGGGCGCGGAAGAGCGATTGGGGGGGAAGGGAGAAAGCGGTGGCCTCGAGATAGGAGAGGCCTCCGCCGCGGATGGACTCGCCGGACAGCTCGGCAGTTGGGATCAGCTGGGCGGCGGCGAGTGCCAGAGCAGGGACACCGACCGCCGCACCCACCGCCCCAGCGCGAGCCGTGCTCCGCAGCAAGCGGCGGAGCAAAGGGGGAGCCTCAGTATCGGACTCGGCGGTGCGCACTTCATCGGCGATCCGCCAGATCAGCAGCAAGCCCAGCACCCACCCGGTCATGTAGCTGATCTGAGCATGGCCGGCCAGCAGCTGGGCGGCCAGCGCGAGCGCGCCCAGCGCACACCAGAGCAGGCTTCGGCGACGATAGGCGTGGTCTGCGCAGGTCACCACCAGCGGAAGCCAGAGCGTGGCACTCAGCTGGTTCAGGTGGCCGATCTGCGCGAGCAGGGGGCCGCTGAAAGCAAATGCGGTGGCTCCGATCAGCCCCGGCCAGGCGTGGACGCCCATGACTGAGCGGAGGAACCAATAGGCGGCGGCGGCGGTCAGGAAAGTATGGAGGAGCACCGAGATCGAATAGGCGTAGGGCACGGGCAGCAGGAGAAAGATCCAGCTAGCCGGATAGAGCAGCGCCGTCTGGGGGTTGGCAAAGAACGGAGCCCCCAGGAAGGTATCCGGGTTCCAGAGCGGGAAGCGCCCGTTCTGGATAGCGAAGACGGCGTAGTCCCGCAACGGATAGAAATAGGTCCAGACGTCGTAGTCGGCCAGGATCCGATCCGGCCACAGGATGTCCAGGTAAAAGATCAACGTGGCGAGCAGGAGCCCCACCAAGGGGGCAGCAATGTGAAAAAGTCTATGTGGAAGCACTCTTGACCTTTCGGTAGGGCGGGGGCTCGTCCCCCGCCCTGTGGCTCTATCAGGCCCTTCCCACCCTGCCGCAACGTGCGGTCTGCCCAGACATCATGCGGCTTTCCGGACTCTGACAGGAAATGCTCCCCAGGTCCCGTAGGGACTCGGGGGTCAGGGGCCGAAGGCCCCAGGCGCGGTGGTGGGGTGCGGCCGGGCGGGCGTTTCCCCAACTACTCGGGAGGGGTGAGCTCACCTTGGACGAGGACTTCGCGGGCGCGGCCATCTTCGGCGGCTGAGATGATGCCGTGCTCCTCGAGCTGGTCGACCAGGCGGGCCGCGCGGGGGTAGCCGATGCCTAACCGCCGTTGGAGCAGCGAGACCGAGATGCGGCGGGTCTGCTGCGCGAGCTCAACCGCGCGCTCGTATAGCTCATCCCCGGTGGGGTCGGCCGGCTTCCCCAGGGTCTCGACGTCTTCGAGGTCCTGGCCGTTGTACTGGGGGGAGCCGAGGTCCTTCCAGTAGGTGACCAGAGCCTCGATCTCCTCCTCGGCCACATAGGTGCCCTGGACGCGAATGAGCTTGCTCGCATCGGGGGGGAGATACAGCATGTCGCCCCGACCGAGGAGCCGCTCGGCTCCCCCCATGTCCAGGATGACTCGAGAGTCGATCTGGGAGGTGACCGCGAAAGCGATCCGGCTCGGGAAGTTCGCCTTGATGAGGCCGGTCACGACGTCCACCGATGGCCGCTGGGTGGCCACCACCAGGTGGATGCCGGTCGCACGGGCCAGCTGAGCGAGGCGGCAAATGGTTTTCTCGGCTTCTTCCGGCGCGGTCATCATCAGGTCGGCGAGCTCGTCGATGATGACGACTAAGTAGGGAAGTGCTCGCTCGCCATTCTTACGGGCGAGTTGATTGAAGCCGTCGATGTTCCGCTGGGTGTGGGCCGCGAAGAGCTTGTAGCGGCGCTCCATCTCCTGGGCCACCCACTTGAGGGTGCCCACGATGCGGTCCATATCTGTGACGACCGGCATGCGGAGGTGGGGAATGCCGTTGTAGCCGATCAGCTCCACCATTTTGGGGTCGACCATCACGAACTGGAGCTGGTCCGGCGTGAACTGAGACAGCAGGCAGGCGACCAGCGCATTGATGCAGACGCTCTTGCCGGAGCCGGTCGCGCCGGCGATCAATAGATGGGGCATCCGGGCGAGGTCGGCCACCACCGGTTTGCCGGCGATGTCGCGGCCCAGCGCGAGCGGAATCTGCGCCTTGCTGCGCGCAAAGCCCTCACTCTCCAGGACCTCGCGAAGCCCAACCACCGACACCCGTAGATTGGGCACTTCGATACCCAGCATGCGGCGGCCCGGCACCGGGGCTTCCATTCGGATCGGGGCGGCGCCCAGTCGAAGGGCGAGGTCGTTCATGCGGGCCAGGATTCGACTGACCGGAACCCCCGGGGCCGGCTCCACCCCGAACTGGGTGACGGCGGGGCCCTGGTTGATCTCCAGCACGCGGGCCTCAATGCCAAAGCTGGCCAGCGTTTCTTCGATGACCCGGGCCTGGTCGCGCAGATGAGGGTCAACCGGCTCGGTCGGACGGCGGGGGGCGAGGATCTCGAGCGAGGGTGCTTCCCAGGCCCCGGACGGAAGCGCCTTCCGGGTCTCAACGGCGGCTTCGGCCGGAGCTTCAGTCAGACCCTCGGTCAAAGGCTGGGACGGCACAGGATCGGGAAGGGAATTGGCGAGCTTGCGGACACTGGCCACTGCGCGTCGATCCCTGACCCATTCGGCCACAATCCCAAAGACGTCCGCGACGTAGCCGGCCGCGGTGGTGGTTAGCTCCCAGGTGAGTTGCCCGCTGGCCCGGAGGGCGTGCCAGATTTGGTTCGCCCGCAGGTCCGCGGCGGCGATCGCGCAGAGCCCAGCTCCAGCGACGACCAAGAGGACCGACGGGGGACCGCCCAGGAGGCTGGTGAGCCAGCCAGCAAACCGGTGACCCAGGATGCCCGGGGTTCGGGCATCCAGCATGGCATCGAGGGTGAGCACGCAAAGGATGAGCCCGCCGAGCTCGAACAGGATGGCCCAGAAACGCTGATGCTGGCGGACCTGGGGCGCGACCACCAGCAGGCCCAGGCCGCCGAGCCAGAGCAGGGGCAAGCCGGCCAGCCACCCCAGCCATTGGGTCAAGGCCGAGGCGAGGGGGGCGAAGAGCGGGCCTTCCGGCCAGGTAAGGGCGAGGAGGCCAATCAGAGAAAGGCTGATAAGGGCAGTGCCGGCGACCTGGCCGAGGGGCACCTCAGGAATCGACAATGGCAACCGGGGCCCGGCGGCCGGGCGCCGGGATCGGGCGGGGGCCGAGCGCGACGGGCTGCGCGGGGCGCCGCGAGCAATGCTGCCATTTTTTGCGGTGGCGGGCCGGGTGGCGGTCAAACAGGTCCTGCTACGCGAAGCTCTCGAAGAGCGGGATTTGCTCAGCCAATACGGGGGCTGCGACGACCGGCACAGGCTCGAGGATCGGGGGCCGCGACTGGGCCTGGGCAATGATCATCGGCAAGGTTCGGAAGTCATCCTCGATCACCCGGCGCAGGCTTCCCTGGTGGAGCGCGGCGGCGGGATGGTACATCGCACACACCACCATACCCTCAACGGGCAGGGCGCGGCCGTGAACTTCGCGCATGCTGCGGGTATTTGGGATGAACTTGGCGAGGGAAAACCGACCCAGAGTAACGATGACTTTGGGCTGGATGGCCGCGATCTGGGCCCGCAGATAACCGTCGCAAGCGGCGAGCTCATCCGGTTCCGGATCGCGGTTCCCGGGTGGACGGCACTTCACCACATTGGTGATGAACACCTCTTTTCGGGACAGCTCGGCCAGAGCCAGGAGGTCATCCAGGAATTGCCCGGCCGGTCCGATGAAGGGTTTACCATGCTGGTCTTCGTAGAAGCCGGGCGCCTCGCCAACGAGCATAACGTCGGCGCGGGAAGCGCCCTCACCGGGCACGGTCTGCCCGCGCGCCTTGCTCAGGTCGCATTGGCGGCAGCGGGCAATCTGCCCACGGATCTCCTCAAGGGTGATCAAGGATTCGGCCTCAAGACATAAACTGACACCTGGCCATGCTAGCATCGCAAAATTACGAGGTCAACGGGTGTGATTGAGTCGTGATACCGGCCCCGGATGCTGAAATGCGTTCCACGATCGCGCCGGAGCTCCGCCGCAACGTCCGCATGCTCGGCGATGCGCTGGGCGTGGTGCTGCGCGAACAGGGAGGATCGGAGCTTTTCGACACCGTCGAGGATCTCCGCAAGCTGGCGATCTCGGCTCGCCGAGCCGGGGCATCGAGCGCCCAGGCGGCGCTGCTCGACCGGGTAAGGCGCCTCGACTCCGAGCTGGCTATCGAGGCGGTGCGGGCCTTCGGAACCTACTTCCTATTAATCAACCTGGCCGAGGAGTTCGAGCGGGTGCGCCGATTGCACCTGCGGGAGGCCCGGAACTACCCGCTGCCGCGTCCCGAATCGATTGCCGAGGCGGTCGCTGGCCTGGTCGAAAGGGGGGTGGGGAGCGCTGCGCTGGCGCTCATCCTGGCCGGGCTGCACATTCAGCCAGTGCTGACCGCCCATCCGAGCGAAGTGCGTCGGCGTTCGGTCATTACCCATCTGATGCGGGCGGCTGGCCACCTCAGCGAGCTCGCGACGACGGGACTGAGCCGGGGGACGAAGGCGTCGGCGGAAGCGGCGCTGCTGGGCGACATCAGCGCGCTGTGGCAAACCGACGAAGTGCGGCAGTCGCCACCCACGCCCCTACAGGAAGTGCATCACGGCCTCCGTTACCTCACCTCCAGTATCTACCAGGTGCTCCCGACCCTTCGCCGAGAGCTGGGGGCAGCGCTCACCTCGTCATATCCGGACCTGGCGGTGGACCACCCCTTCCTGAGGTTTGGGTCCTGGATGGGCGGCGACCGGGATGGCAATCCCTTCGTCACCCACGAGATCACCCGGGCCACGATGCTGCTCCAGGCAGACGCGGTCCTGGCGCGTTACGAGGCGGATTTGAATGAGCTGGTGGGCTCCTTGAGCCAGTCCCGAAGACGGGTGGAGGTGTCCCAGGAGCTGCTGGACAGTGTGCAGGCGGCTGGGGAGCGACTACCGCAAGTGGCTCAGCTCGGGGCGGCGGAATTCCCGCTGGAGCCCTATCGCCAGAAGCTGGGCTTGATGGTGGCGCGCCTGGAGGGCACCCGCCAGGGACTGGCCGGCGGAAGCGGGGCGGCGGGCTACGACTCTCCGGATCAGTTGCTGGAAGACCTCCGCATAATCTGGAGGAGCCTGCAGGCCAATCGGGGCGCCCGCCAGGCCGCCGAAGTAGCCGAGCTGATCCAGCGAGTGGAAGGATTCGGCTTCCACCTCGCGCAGCTCGACGTGCGCCAGCACTCGGCGGTGAACGAGCATGCAGTCGCCGAGATCCTAGCCCGGCGGTACGGAACGGCCGGATACAGCGGACTGACCGAAGCCGAGAAACAGGGGATACTGCTCGCCCGGCTAGGCGAGCCTGATCGGGGTCCGGATACAACGTCCCCGGATCCAAGGTCCCCGGATCCAGAGTCAAATGAAGCGCTGGCGGTGTTCGGGGTCATGCACGAGCTGCAGAACCTGCTGGGGGCGGAGAGCTGCCACACCTACATCATCTCGGCCACCGAGGACGTTAGCGACGTGCTGGAGGTCCTATTCCTGGCTCGCGAGGCCGGGCTGATTGGTAGAGAGTTGCCTGGCATTCGGCCGGGAGCCATTCGGATCGTCCCGCTGTTCGAGAGTGTAGAGAGCCTGCGGCGGAGCGGGGCGATCATGGATCGACTGCTCGGCCTGGATTTGCATCGAGCCACGTTGCGGCAGTGGGGCGACGTCCAGGAGATCATGGTCGGATATTCGGACAGCAACAAGGATGGCGGCTTCCTGACCGCCAACTGGGAGCTGTATCGGGCTAAGCAGGCGCTGGCGGAAACCTGCGCGCGCCACGGAGTGGGGCTCATGCTGTTCCATGGTCGGGGCGGAGCCATCGGGCGGGGAGGCGGTCCAACCGTCCGAGCGATCGCCGCCGAACCGGCCGGCTCCCTACAGGGCCGATTCAAGAGCACCGAGCAGGGCGAGATCGTCCACACTCGTTATGGGAACGCCGAGATCGCCCATCGTCACCTCGAGCAGGTCATCGGGGCGGTCATCCAGGCGTCGGCGGCCCCCGAGCCTGATCCCAAGGCGGGCTGGGTGTCGGCCATGGAAGCGGTATCAGAGCGAGCCTATCGGGCCTATCGGACCCTGGTCTATGAGACACCGAGATTCTTCGAGTTCTTCACCCAGGCGACGCCGATTCAAGAGATCCTCGACCTGAATACCGGGTCCCGCCCGGCCCAGCGAGGGCAAACGGTGGCCATGGAGACGCTCCGGGCGATTCCGTGGGTGTTTAGCTGGACCCAGTCCCGAGCGAACCTGCCCGGCTGGTTTGGGGCGGGCTCGGCGCTGGGCGAATACATCGACCGCGGGCCGGATAACCTCGAAACACTGCGGGTGATGTATCGGGAATGGACCTTTTTCCGGTCGTTGATCGACAACGTGCAGATCAGCCTGGCGATCGCCGACATTTCCACCGCCCACCTCTACGCGGCGCTCATGGATGATCAGGGGCTGGCCGACCAGATCCTGGGTGAGATCACCTCGGAATATGCCCAGGCCGAGCGATCGGTGCTGGCGGTGACCCGCCAGCACCATCTGCTGGAGAGCATTCCGGTGCTAAGAGACTCCATCTCGCTGCGCAATCCCTACGTGGACCCACTCCACGCGATCCAGGTCGAGTTGCTGCGGCGCTTGCGCGCGGCCACCGCTGGCGGCGGCGAGGAAGTGGACTTGCTGAAATACGCGGTGCACCACAGCATCAATGCGATCGCGGCCGGGCTGCAGAGCACGGGTTAGTGGCATTTGGTGTCTGGTCGGGGAAATGTGAGGCAGCCCCACGATGAGTGTTTCGCGTCCTCGCGGACCGGCTTGCAGCCATGCGAGTTGAAATGGGCCAGCAGAGCACGCCGTGTCAAAGCTGGAGGGCCATTTCCTCGTATTCACCGTTCACGCCCTACAAGGCCTCTGACCTGGTGAGCTCCAGGGCCTCCTGAAGTGCAGATCGAAGATTCTCCACCAGTTCATCACGGGTGTGACCTTGAGAATTGACGCCGGGCACTTCCTCGACCCAGCCGATTCACCAGGAGCCGTCCCGCTGAATGACCGCGGTATAGGGTGAGTCCAACGATCTCGCCCCTGTGTCCCGACCCCTGTCCCATGTTAACCGCAGAGGGGCCTTAGGACCCGCTGGTTGGGTACAGCCTCGCGATTTCCTCCACCTCCGAGTCGAGCCGAGCTTCGAGGATCGCGGTTCGGAGCCGTCTGGCGAGGGTTACGAAGAAGGTGAGGTTGTGGATGGCCAGCAGGCGAGGGGCGAGCAGCTCCTGGGCGGTGTGCAGATGCTGGAGGTAGGGCCAGGTGAAGTTGAGGCAGGTGTAACACGGACAGCCGGGCTCGATCGGCTGGCGGTCGAGCAAGCTGACGCCGTCCGCTAACGATACGGGTCCAGCGAAGGTGAAGGCGAGACCTGCCCGGGCGGCTCGAGTGGCCGCCTGCGAGCTGATGCAGTCGAAGCCTCCCTGCACCGCCTGGGCAAAGCCCAGGGGACCGGAATCGTCGGAGAGGTGGCGAAAGCGGCCGTTCGGTCCCTCAGATCTAGCGTTCAGGCCGGTGACTGGGCGGGCCGCGAATGCATAGCCGTCGCCGGGGAGGCTGGTCAGGAAGCTTGCCAGGGCGGGACCCTGGATAGCGTGGATAGGGATGCCCATGAGCAGCAAGCAGTCGTTGCGGGAGCGGGCGGCCATGGCCCGCTCGGCCCATTGGCGATCAAGCTCGGGGTCGGGAGTGCGGCGCGATGGTTTGAGCTGGGCCCGGTAGATGGGGACCGCGAAGTCTACGCCCATCGCTTCAAGCATAGCCAAGCTCGACTCGGGAGTCATGGTTCGGCGGGTCCCATCCAGATGATCGGCAAAGGTCACGCCGTCCTCGGTGACCCCGAGCAGGCGTCCATGGACTCCACCCGAGTCGGTGAGCCCGAAGATTTGCTCGCTGCCGACTGTCCCGATGATGGGTCCGCCCCAGCCGAGGAAACGGTGGAGGTCGCTCACCGCCGCGATCGCCGCAGCGCCCAAATGGTGGGAGAGGCCGGCGGTATTCACGACCAGCGCCTGGACGCCGACCTCCCGGAGCTCGTCGGGTCCTAGCTCGGGTAGGCCGGCCGCATTGCTTGCCGAGGTAAAGCAGGGGGTTTGGAGGGGGCCATGATTGGTGGTGAGGGTCCCGGCCCGGGCGGAGCCGCAAAATGCCTCGATGCTGAAGGGTGCGCTCAAACCGGCTGACTCCAGGTCGAGGTAGTCAAAGTCGATATCATTGTCGCGCACGGGGGAGTGTCGGAACTGGCAGACGAGCGTGATTTAGGATCACGTGCCGAAAGGCGTGCGGGTTCGAGTCCCGCCTTCCCCACCAAGTGGCCGATCACCCCCACCCTGCCCTCCCCCGTCGAGGGGGAGGAATTGAAGTAATTCGCCTCCCCCGTCGAAGGGATCGAAAGCACCAGGAGCGAGCTTGGACCAGGTTGGGGAAGCGCTGCTTCAGCATTTCGAAGAGCGGCTGGCTTATTTTCAGATCTGCGATAGGCATCGACTGCGGCCCGATGCGTGGATGAAGATCGAAGTGCTGCGAGTGCTCCACGATGAGGCCAACGCGGGAGTGGTTCACGCGCTGCGGCCGGACCGTCAAGGCGGCGATGCGTCATTCGAGGCGGGGGGCACCGAGTGGTGGCTGACCGTGCGCGGGTTGATCACGAGCTACGCGGGCACAGGACGGGAGGCTCGGCCGACCGTGGCGTCGGTGGAGGAAGTGGCCCGCGAGATGGACAAGGTGCGGGGTCTGGCGACGCTCTCCGGTGGAGCCCCGGCGTTGCTCCTTGCCGCATTCCCTTTCTGTCCGCAGCCGCTAGAGCGGCGAGAGTGGGCCAGCCAGATGCTGCGATTCGAGGCGAAGGGGTTTGCGGAGCCGCGACAGCGCACTTTGGTGCTTGGGGCGGACCGGGAGTGCCGGTTGTTTTTGTTTACTTGAGACGGGGTGGGGGGAGAAGCGGTGGACGGCTTGGTGATAGGATTAAGTGGTAAAGCTAGGCGGCCGGCCCGGCGGGCCGGCTCAATGGGAAGGCTCTGATGGAAACACCTGGATTTTCGATCTGGATCGTTTTGATCCTGGTCGCGGTGTTGATGATCTCGATGTTCGGAGCGCTCTTCTTGTTCTTGAGCGTGGGAACACTGGCGATAGCGAAGTTCCGGCCTCGAGACGTGGAGCCGCCGCGCCCTCGGCGGGAGGATGAAGACCGGTTCTGAGAGCCTGACCCACCATCGCTCCCGCGGTCGGCGAAATCCTGCTCGGTGCCCTTCGGCTCGCCCATGCCATTGCGGCGGTTCTGTGGGTGGGCTCGGCACTGGTCTTCGCAATGAATGGGCCCCGGTTAGTAAGTCCAAATCGAGAAGGTCGAGTTGGCGCCGGTCCGAGCGGGGCTGGTACGACGAAGGTAAACTGTCCGTCGGCGGCATTGAGGGACTTGCTCAGTGCAGGGGTGGCAGTTTTCATATTGACCGGGGCGCTGCTGGCCGTCCAGCGGCTAGCGAGTGCGCCATTGCCAATCAGCTATCCGATCGTGCTGGTCATAAAGGTGGGGCTGGGGGTTTGGATGTTTGTGCTGGCACGCCGAGCGGGCACCAATGCCTCGATTGGAGCGCTGCGAGTCCCGATCCCCTGGCAGCTAGCGGGGATCGGTGTAGTGATTTACGGGCTGGCCATTGCTCTGAGGGCGATTTATGAAGACGCGATCCGGGCCTGATTCCCCATTCATGAGTAAGCGATGCCGCTGAGCAGCGCGGATCTCGGTATTGGGGCGATCTATGGGGCGCTGGTGGCCGCCGTAGTTGGGGTGGTGGCGGGCTTTCTCGGGGGACGAACCGGCGACCAAAGATTGGTGGTGGCAGCCCGGAACGGTGCGTTCATGGCGTGCGGCATGCTCGTGCTGGCGGCTTGCGCGCTGATCCTGGCCTTTTTGAACCACGACTTTTCCGTGAAGTACGTGGCCGATCACTCCAGCCGGGCGATGCCGATCTGGTTCGTGGCGGCGGCTTTTTACAGTGGCCAGGAGGGCTCGCTGCTCTACTGGGCGCTGGCCCTCTCCATCCTGTCGGCGATCGCGGTTTGGCGCGAGCAGGATCGGCTGCGCCATCTGCTCGGCTATGCGGTCGGGGTCTTGATGGCGGTCGAGACTTTTTTCCTGATCGTGCTCGGATTCGTGTCGAACCCGTTCGAACGGCTCCCTGGCGCGTTGCCAGACGGCCAGGGACTGAACCCGCTTCTTTATGACGGCGGGATGCTCATCCATCCGCCAATGCTGCTCCTAGGCTACGCGAGCGTCGGCGTCCCGTATGCCTTCGCGATGGCCGCGCTGCTGGCCGGCCAGACGGATGCCGATTGGATGCGAGCGACCCGTCGATACGCCCTGGTGGCCTGGGGCTTTCTGACCGCCGGCAATATGCTGGGGGCCTGGTGGGCCTATCACGTGCTCGGGTGGGGCGGCTATTGGGGCTGGGACCCGGTCGAGAATTCGGCGATTATGCCGTGGCTGGTGATGACGGCCTACATCCACGGAGTCATGGTTCAACAGCGCCGCGGCATGCTCAAGCTGTGGAACATGTCGCTGGTCATCGCCAGCTTCTGCCTGGCGATCCAGGGGACTTTCGTGGTGCGGAGCGGGGTGATCTCGTCGGTCCACTCCTTCGCCCAGTCGGCAATCGGGCCCTATTTCTTCGGGTTCCTGGCCATCGTGGTGATCTTCTCGGTGGCGGTGCTGGTCAGCCGGCTGCCGCAGCTCAAGGACGAGGACCACTTCGAAAGCCTGGCATCCCGTGAGACCGGCTTTCTCCTCAACAACGTGCTGCTGACTGGGGTCGCCTTTGCTACTTACTGGGGGACGGTCTTCCCGATTCTCTCCGAGGCGATCCGAGGCGTGAAGGCTACGGTGGGGCCGCCGTTCTACCAACAGGTGAACGGGCCGCTGTTGCTGATGCTGCTCGTGATGATGGGGATCGGCCCGTTGCTGCCCTGGCGGCGGGCGACCTTGCGGCATGTGGAGCGTAGCTTCGTGGTGCCACTGGCGGTTACGGGGGTGGGGGCCACGATCCTGGTGGTGGTGGGTTTGCGGACCCCGGCCGCGGTTCTGGCCCTGGCGGCGGCAATCTTCGCAGCAGCAACGGTCTTCTGGGAGTACTGGCGGGGCACCCGGGCGCGCAGCCGCTCGACGGGGGAGAATTTGGGGTTGGCTTTCATGCGGTTGGTGGCCAAGGCGCGGCCCCGCTACGGTGGTTACCTGGTGCATCTGGGCGTGGTGGTAGTTGCCGTCGGGATCGTGTCCTCATCTTTCTATCAGCAGGCGCGGGAATTTACGCTTCCGCCGGGGACCTCGGCGCCCATCGGTCGGTACACGGTGAGCAATCAGGGGCTGTTCGAGACCCGGGAGTCGGATGCCCGGGTGGTGTCGGCCCACATCGGCGTGTTCGACGATCAGGGGAATGCGTGGACGCTCGCCCCAGGCAAGGTGTTCCACGACAATTTTGCGAACCAGCCGGCCACTCGCGTGGCGATTGAGACCAGGCAGCTGGTGGACCTTTACCTGGTGCTGGCCGGGTGGGGCGATGACGGCAGCGTCAGCATCGTGGCGACGGTGAATCCGATGGTTTCGCTGATCTGGATTGGCGGCATCGTGCTGCTGTTTGGCACGCTGATCGCGCTGTGGCCGGAACGAAAGACGGCCGTGCCACCGGTGGCAGTCCAACTCAGGGTGCCGGTCCCAGTTGAGGCTTAGTAGGTTAGCCCGCCCGCCCGCCCCCTGGGGCCTTCGGCCTCTGACCCCCGGACGGTTTGGGCTGGCACTTCGGCAGCTCGGGACCGTCTTGGGCCTAGTCCTGGCTCTCTTGCTTGGCCTGGTTTCCGTTGTTTGGGCGGATGTCGAGGATGACGCACGCGGAATTGCCCGCGAGCTGGCCTGTCCGGTCTGCCAGGGGCTGTCGGTGGCAGATTCGCCGTCGCCGCTGGCGGGCGAAATGCGCGACCTGATTCGTTCCAAGCTCGTGGCGGGCGAGAATCGGGATCAGATCTTTGGCTACTTCGCCGACCGCTACGGAGACGCCGTCCTGCTGTCGCCGCCCCGGACCGGGTTCAGCGCGGTCGCCTGGGTCGCGCCCTACCTTGGCTTGGCTTTGGCAATTGGCTTCCTCATCTGGGCAGTCCGTCGACGTGCACCGGAAAAGGCCGAGCGCAGCAGCGAGACAGAAGCCCGGGAGTATTTGGTAGAAGTCGATCGCAGCCTGGAGCGGCTGAAGGATGAGCCACTCCGTTGAAAGACGAGCCCCGGCGATGAGTAGCGCATTCGCTTTGCTGCTGGTACTGGTGGCCCTGGCGGTCACCCTGTACCCGCTGGCGCGACCGGTGCGGAGGCGACTTGCCCAGCGGATAGGGCGGGTTCGGGAGCTGGAGGAGCGCTACCGCTCTGCGTTGGCCGACCTTCAGGATATCGAGATGGACCGCCAGGTGGGCAATCTGGCTGAGGGCGACTACGAGGAGATGCGGGAGCGCCTTCGCCTGCGGGCAGCGGGCGTTCTGGTTGAGATTGCCGCCGAAGCGAACGCCCGGGCGCGGCTGGCCGGAGTGCTGGGTGAGCGGACGAACGGCCACGCGGCGGTGGAGGCGCTGCCGCGAGCAAGCCGACGCCTGGCGCTCGGCCCGGTGGTAGCCGGATCGGTAGTGCTGGCGTTGGCGTCGGTGGCCGGAATCGGCGCGCTCTACGTTCGGCTCGTCGCCGAGCAGAATGCCCAGGCGCCCCTATCCACTCTGGTCGCCCAGCATGCACACACGGTGCTGGTGGGAACCGGAGCCGATCTATGGGTTGGCCATCACACCGGAATGTTGAGGTCCGGTGATGGGCGCACTTGGCAATCGACGTTGCCGGCCGGAGACGTGATGGCCGTGATCCCGCTGGCGCCCCGCCACTGGTTGGCGCTGGGCCATGAGCTGGTGTGGGAAAGCCTCGACGATGGGTCGACCTGGGCGCCGGTTGCCCACGATTTGCCGGATGCGGACATTCACGGGGCGCAGCTGATCGGGACCGACCTGTATGCCTACGTGGTGGGTTTCGGGATATTCCATACCCGGGATGGCCAGGCCTGGCAGGTGCTTGCTCCCAGTGTGAACGGCAACGTCACTGCCCTTGCGGCCCTGGAAGGGGCGCCCACGCCGTTTTATCTAGCGATGGACGGAAAACTCTTCCGCTCCTTCGACGGGGGACGGACCTGGGCGGACTCCGCCGGAGCCGGAAATCTGGCGCTGATCGGGCAGGTTCGGAGCATCGTCGCCGATCCGGGGCTGAACGTGCTGTATGCGGCAACCAGCGATGGGCTGTTCCAGAGCACGACCGCGGGGAACCAGTGGATCCGGATGTCCTTCAAGGGCGCAGTAGCGGCAGTCGGGGTCAAAGGGCAGGTGGTGGGGCTGGTGGACGACAAAAATCAATTGTTCCTAAGCCGGGATGGCGGGGTGACCTGGGGTGGCTGACCTGAAGAACATCCCGCCCGCCCGCCCCCTGGGGCCTTCGGCCCCTTACCTCCCCTGGCTGAGGTGGATCGGAGATGCTCTTTTATCGCCACTGGTGCGCCGATGGGGCATGGAGTCCAGCGAGCCAGTGCAAGCTGGGGCCCGATGGGCTACGCGGCGTCCCCTTCAACTGGCTTTGTTCGTGGCTGCCCTCAGCCTGCTGGGAGCCTGGCCCGCGTTCGCTCAGGAGGCTGGCCCGCCCCTGGTGGTGGCGGGCCAGGTTATCAATGGGACGGCGGGGGCTAGCGCACCGGAGGGGCTGCGGGTTCAGGTGGTGGCTTTCGACCAGAACCGGGCTCTAGGGTCCTGGGAGAGCACGACCGAGCCGGACGGGACCTTTCAGGTCCAGGGGGTTCAGCGCAATCCAGGTGCAACCTACGTGGTGGGAGCGGACTATGGCGGCGCCTCGTATCTGAACCAGCTCGATCCCGGCGAGGGCGCAGCTGCTGCAGCCGCGTTACTTGTGGTCTACGAGAGTGTGGCCTTGGATCCGGGCGTTCGGATGGAACGGTCAGCCCTGATCGTTACTGACCTGAACCCTGAGCAGCAAACGCTCACTCTGCTCGAGGTCCATAGTCTGGTGAACGCTTCGGATCGAACTTTTCTGCCCCGAGCCGACGGGGCGGGGGGGCCGTCCGGGCTGCTGGTCTTCGGGCTGCCGTCCCACGCCTTTTCGTTGAGTCCGCAGTTGGGGCTGGACTCGGATCAGATCGTGCAGATCGACCGAGGCTTTGCCTCGCTGGCTCCAGTGCGGCCGGGCGGAACCCAGATTGCCTTTTCGTATCAATTCCCGTTTGCTGAGACGGACTATGCGTTCCAGCGGACGGTGCGCTACCCGACGGATTCATTGAATGTGTTTGCTCCCGCGACTGGCCCGACCATAGGGGCAGATGGATTTCCGCCTGCCGACGCGACGGTGGTGGGGGGACGTGAATACCAGCAACTGCAGATGGGGGCACTCTCGTCGGGTACGGTGGTGAGGCTCAAATTTGGCAAGCTGCCCGCCCGGGTCGGGTTTAATCTCCCCGTGGCTCCGGCTCCGATCGGTGCGGTGGGTGCTTCGCTGGGAGCCCTCGCGGTGGTGACGGCGTGGTGGCTAGGCAGGCGTGCGGGCGCAGTGGCGCCATCGAATGATCAGATTCTGGACAGTCTGGTCGCGCTCGATCTTGAGCATGAAGCGGGTCGGATTCCCGAAGCGGAGTATCTGGCCGCGCGCAATGACCTGCTGGCCCAGACTCCTACAGAATAGCCAGGGCGGGCGGTTCCCGCCTCACCTGAACGAGAAGATAAATTCGGCGTTCGCGCCCTTGGTGGAGCCGGTGCTGGGTACGCGGTTGACCTCGTATTGCTTTTCGAATTTATTGCTGCCCAGGGCACCGCAAACGGCTGGTAGGGCGTTCTGGAGGCCCATTTCGGTTTGCACGGTGCCGGCCCGAATCGTGACTTGAGTCTTCCCGGCCCAGCGGGCAGGTTGAAGAAAGGCACGCCACACATACGCTCGGATTTCATCGGCTTGCGTCACTCCTGATCCCTCCTCGAATGAACCATATGCGGTGCGCAGCGGAGCATAACTAGAGGTTGCGCACCCGGGGCAGCCTCACCGCCGCGGTCACCGCCATGAGCGTTACGAGCGCGCCCCCGACCGCGAGTGCGATGGGGACGCCGACGTATTCGGCCATGGTACCGGCGATGGTTCCACCCAGGGGCTGCAGACTGTAGGTCAATCCCCAGATGCCCATCACACGCCCTCGGAACGCATTGGGGAGGTTCATCTGGAGCGCCGTGTTCACCGTCGTCATGTACGTCTGATTGGACATCCCCATCAGCAGCATGATGCCGAGGGACAGGATGTAGGAGCCCGAGGCGGTGAAGGCCACGATCAGCAGGCCGAAGGCGCCCGCGCCGATGAGGGCCTGCCAGCCGCGTCGGCCTGAATGCGAGGTGGCGGCGACGATGAAGGTCCCCAACAGGGCACCAACGCCGGCCGAGGTCTGCAGGAAGCCAAAGCCCTGCGAACCGACATCGAGGATGTCGCGAGCGAAGATGGGAAGCAGGATCTGGTAGGACATGCCAAAAACGGAGTCGAAGAAGGTAAGGCCCAGGAGCGCAAACACGATGTCATTGGTGCGGATAAAGTTCATCCCGTCAACGATGTCTCGCAGGATGCTCGAGTTCCCCTCCTTCGGAGGGTCGACGTCCGGATGGAGCTGGGAGAAGAGCAGCATAGCGATCACGAAGCCGCCGCAAGCGACGTAATAAGTCTGGCCGATCCCGATGAGATAGATCAGCATGCCAGCAATGGCGGGCCCGACTAGGCGGGTCCCCTGCCAGACCAGGTTTCCCAGCGGGACTGCATTGGGGATCTCCTCGGTCGGGACGAGGAGCGGAAGCAGCCCCTGGCGGGTCGGCTGGTCGAATGCGCGGACGCAGCCGAGGAAGAAGCCGACCACGAGCACGTGCCACACCTCGACCAGGCCGGTGACAACCAGGGTTCCCACTGAAAAGTAGAGGGCGGCGGTGATCGCCTGGGTCAGAATGAGCAGCCGCTTGCGATCAGACCGGTCGGCGACCGCTCCGCCCAGGAAGCTCAGGGCGACGTTGGGAATGGTCTGGACTAAGCCGGCAACGCCGAGCATGGCGGGCGAGTTCGTCAACTGCAGCACCAGCCAGGAAACTGCCACGAACTGCATGTTTTGGGCCAGCACTGAGGGAAATTGACCGAACCAATAGAAGCGGTAGTTCTGGTAGTGCAGGGCGCTGAACATGGCCCAGCGATCGCGACCTACTCCAACGGGCGGCACGCCAACTGCCATGGTCACTCCAAGGTGAACGGGGGTGAGAGGATGTTACGACACTATCGCAGACGGGCACGGGGCGCCTGGCCATGGATGTTCGCTCCCGCCCGCCATCGACAGACAGATACGCGGCGGGCGATACCTGGACTATCGACCGCCACGGGGACATCACACCCGGGCCGTGCCGGGCAATGGCGGCTGCCCTGAACAACCGGGTCTGGCCGGACCGGTCTCGGGCAGAAGTTCAGGAGTGGCGGGTCGACTGCCACTGCCCGCTGCCGGACCGAAAGGTTATTTTTGCGGTGCGGGCATGGCCATCGAGGTAGTTAGTCCATCTCCCAGGTGTGGATGTTCCAGGCAATCTCGGCCTGCTGGCTGGCCCTGACGGTGGCGGGCCCTCGAACTCCACTCCGCACCGCCATTACAGCGGCCTGGGGGTCGTAGAACATCGGAACGAACATCAGCTCGTCCGATGCCAGCTTGAGCATGTCCGCCCGAAGGCCTTGCCGAGTTCCCGGTTCGAGGGTCACCGAATATCGGTGGTAGAGGTCATCGAAGACCGGGTTGGAATAGCCCCAGGTGTTAGCGCCCCGCCACCCGTTGGCCTCGGTCTGGACCAGCGAGGTGATGAAGGTATTCATCGACGTCGGGCTGTCGGGTAGAGCGTGCACGAAGACCCCTTCGGTCTTGGCCCGGGCGGAGGGGTCGGCACCGGTGGACGGAATGGGGGTCGAAGGGCTCTCAAATCCGAACGCTTTGAACTGGTCCGAGACCGCCAGCACCCGTTGGAAACTCCCCGGGGTGACTGCAACCGTTCGGCCCTCTATGGTGAGAATTTTCCCGGTGGAATCCTGATATTTCCCATCGCGGTTTTTGCTCCAGCCGCTCTGGGCTAGAAGCTGGTCAGCTTGCCGAGGGTCATAGGGGTACTTGGTGAGTCCGCGGGCTTCCACCAGGCGATATAGCGGGTCGTCCGGCGTTGGTAGGGTGTAAGCGACCTTGGTCAGCCCATATCCAAAGGCGTCGGAGAGGTTCTGAGCGTCGATGACATGGGCCATGGCTTTCCGCACCCGCAAGTCCCGAACCCAGGGTGCGTTCGTGTCCCGGAACTGGGGGAAAAGGACGGCAATGCCGTAGTTCCCGACCAGGATTGTTCCGCCCTTGGTTGGGCCCCAGGTCTGCATGATGGTTTCGCCTTCCTCTGGATGAAGAGCGCCGACGGGTATCACATCAATGGCGCCTGACAGGAGCGAAGCCGTCATCGCGCCTAGGTCCCCGTAGTATCGGAACGTGATCTTGTCGATCTTGGGGCGGCCCAGGAAATAGTCGTCGAAGGCGACTCCCTCTGTGGTGCTGCCGAGCATCCATTCCCCCATCTTGTAGGGACCCAGGCCCATGAACTCGCGGGTCCAATATGCTTCATTGATGAAGGTTGCCTTAGAGGCCGTATCAGCGTATTTGGTCCCCAGCACGTGCTGGGGAAGGGGGACAAAGTCGACCGGGCCGGCCTGATTGGCCAGGAAGTAAGGCTCCTTCCACACGACGGTGAAGGCGCTGTCGTCGACTCGTTGAATGTCCGCGACCACGCCGGCCCAGGGGGGACCAGCGATGGGAATCTCCTTGTCCAGCCGAATCTTGAATCCGAGCAGGAAATCGTCGACCGACAAGGGGGTTCCGTCGTGCCACTTGACGCCGGGTCGGATCCGCCAGGTGACCTCCATCCGACCGTCGGGGCGAACGACCCAGTCGCCATCGGACACCGTGGGCACTTTCTGGGCCAGGCGAGGAATCAGGTTTCCCTGGGGATCGTAGAGGGTCAGGCTGGAGTGGAAGACCAGGTCAACGTCGGCTTGGACGTAGCTCTGGTAGAGAATCCCGGCCTTTTTCTCACTGTTGCTGCCGATCTGGAGGGTCGTGGCGGCGCCGGGGGGCGGGCCGCTCTGGGATGAGGATTGGCTGGGGCCCTGGACGGAGGGTGCGCAGGCGGCGGCCAATAGAACCGCCAGGGCGGCAATAAGGTCAGCTCGCGACGCGGCGCGCGTCCGTCTGCCTGAAGTTCGACTATCGCCACTAGTTCGGGCTCGAGCAAACATCGACGGCCTCCTTAGATCCATTCCAACTCCCTGAATCAGTCGACGGTAGACTCCGGCTCCGTTGAAAGAAACAAGAGGAGGCCAGGAACTTCCTGGCCTCCTCTTCAACAGGCGTTGTATTCATCGCTCCGCTCAATCGGGCACGGGCTAGTTGCTAGCGCCGACGGCCCGTTGGGACTGCAGCGTCTCCCATTCGGGGCACGGCTCCAGATCCACGGACTGGTAACCCATCCACTCGAAGGCGGTGTTGCAGCCAGTCAGGAATTTGGCCGGTTGGGTCGGATCGGTGTTGAAGTACTGGTAGACCATGTTCTGCGGGATCCACATGAAGTCGCCCGCCTTCCATTCCCAGCGGGTCGGCTCAAGGGCGATACGGGCATAGAACTGGTCGGCGATCTCGACCGATACGTCCCAGTGCAGGCAGTAGCCGCTGCCCTCGAGGAAATAGACGAAGTTATCCGCCATGTCCCAGCGCTTGCCGCTGTGGCTCGCGGCCGGAATGTCCTGGAGAAATGCGGTGGTCGCCTTGATCCGGAGCGGGACGCCGGTGCCGGCGATCTTGCGCATGTGGCCGTGCTGGTTCCATTCCCAGGGGGTCATGTCCGGCTTGAGCACCTTCACATGGCCGCTCAGGTCCTCGGCTCGCCGGCCGACGTTCCAGGGGGTTCGGGGGCCGCGCTTATCCAAGTCCGGCGGCTTGTAGCCAATTTCGCCCTGTTGGGCCATGCCGAGAAAGAGCCACATTGGCTTCGCCTTATACACGATCGATTCGGCAAAGTCGGTCTGGCTGGCGTTGCAGTGCCAGTGGACGCAGTCGTTGTGCACGGCCACCGAGTCGCCTTTGGCCCAGGGGTGCTCTTCGCCGTCATGCTCTTCCCAACCGTTCCCTTCGAGGATGTAGAACATGGCCTCATTCTGATGGCCATGGCCTTCATTCCGACTGCCCGGGGCCACCGAGCGGAAGTGGATGTGGAGGCTCTGGCTGTAGAAGGGCTCATTGCCCGGATCGATGAGCCGGGTCTCTCCGGGGACCTCGCTGCGGCGTTTGGGACTGAATACCCGAGGAGTCTCAGCCAGGTGTTGAGCCCGCACCTCGTTCAGGTTGTACTTCAAGCTCTCGACGGCTTTGACGAAGATTCGGGGCTTCTGATAGATGCCTCCGAACCGCTCGGAGATGTTTACGCGTTCTCGCTCGGACCTTAGCGACTGTCGCTGCTGGACCATGCTGCGTCCTCCCCCTCGGAACCGTCCAAATCGTTGCAGGATCCACGGTTCATTGGGGCGATGCTAGCAGTCGAAGCGGGTGCCGTCAAATAGATAAATTGGTCGGGGATGCCGGATTCGAACCGGCGACCTCCTGGTCCCAAACCAGGCGCGCTGCCAGACTGCGCTAATCCCCGGGTTTGGCGATTATACGAGAGCCCTGGCTCAGGAACCCGGGCGGGTTTTGAGGTAACTGAGGAGCTTGCGGGCGGCGCGGCCTCGGTGATTGACCTGGACCCGCTCGGCTTCGGTGAGCTCCGCGAGGGTGCGACCCAGGCGGGGGATCCGGACGATAGGGTCAAAGCCAAAGCCGGCTTGGCCAGCCGGAGCTTGCGCAATCTGGCCGGCGCAGATGCCTTCGACGGAGCGTTCTGCGCACCCGGGTTCCAGGAACACCATCACGCAGCGGTAACGGCACCCCCGACGACTCGTGGGCACGCCCGCAAGCAGTTCTAGAACTCGGGCATTCTTGATCGGACCGTCGGGAAGGCCCAGATAGCGGGCGCTGAATACGCCCGGTTCGCCATTTAGCGCATCGATCTCTAATCCAGAGTCATCGGCGAGGGTCGGCAGGCCGGTGGCAGCGGAGTAGGCCAGAGCCTTTAGGCGGGCATTCTCCAGGTAGGTCAGGCCAGATTCCTCGACGTCCAGCTGGAGTCCAAGGTGCCCTGGACTCACCAGCTCCCAAGGACCGGCGAGACACAATTGAAGATCTTTCAACTTGCCTCGATTGGTCGAGGCAAGCAGGATCTGCTTCAGTTGGTTTCAGTACCTGAAGGTTGATCACTGGCCGGGGGAGTGAGTGGGCTTCCGATCTCCCGCCATTGACCCTCAGTAGCCGTCGCTTGGGTTGACTCAGAGGCTTGGGTCGTGGCGGTCGCCGGGCTCAGGGATTGGACAGTTGGTTCCGCAAGTACGGAGTGATGGCCGTTTCCATTGGGCTCCGGCAGGTAATGCCCATTGCCGTTGCCATTCAGATGGCCGTTGCCGCGGGTTTTCTCGTAGTCGGCGATGATCTCTATCACTTCGTCGCCCAACAAGTCGCCCCTCTCCACCAGGCGGCGCACGATCTCGTCGGCGGCCCCTCGATATTCCGCCAGGAGGTGCTTGACTTTCTTGAATTCGTCGTCGAGGATGCGTTCGACCTCGCGCTTCAGTTTGGCATCGGGCCCGTCGTTGAGCGAGCCTATCGCATACAGCGAGCCACCCATGCCGAAGTTGCCGACGATGGCGCCGGCGGTGCGCGTCGCCTTGATGAGGTCGCTGGTGGCTCCGGTGAACTCGTCGTGGAGGTAGACCTGTTCGGCTGCTTTGCCGGCTAGGGATACCTGGATGTCGCCGAGCAGCTCGTCCAGGCTTTTCCCGTACGATTCCTGCAACGGCTTCGGCATCATGAATCCGAGTGCATCACCGTGGCGCACGATGGTGACCTGCTGAATTCGCTCCTTGGGAAGCAGCTTGGCCAGCGCAATCGCGTGGCCAGTCTCGTGATACGCAATCCGGGTCCGCTCTTCGAGCGACATGCTCTTGATGGGTTGCCGAATTCCGGTCTCGTACATTTCCATAGCGAGAACGAAGTCCTTATATTCCATCGCGTCGCGACCATCGAAATGCGCGATCACCACCGCCTCATTGATAAGGTACTTGAGGGCGGCCGGGGTGTAGTGGATCGTCTCCTGGGCTAGCCGTTCGAGCGACAGTTTCGGGTCATGGGCGACCTTTGCCAAGTAGTACTCGATGACCTCTTTGCGGCCGTCAACGTCGGGGGCATCGATCTGGATCTTCCAGTCGAAGCGACCAGGGCGGAGGAGCGCCGCGTCCAGAACCTGAGGAATGTTCGTGGCGCCCATGGTTAGTACGGCCGGCCGCTCTGCGCCCTTGGCTCGCAGGCCCATTTTCCGGAACAGTCGGTTGCGCCACCCGTCATCGAGGCGGGGCGGATCCATCTGCATCAATAGCTCGTTGAGGAGACCTGATCCCCCGCCCATCATTGCACCGATGCCACCGCCCTGGGCGCGGCCCCCGCCGATGGCATCGATCTCGTCGATGAAGACGATGCAGGCCCCGTATTTTCGAGCCATCTTGCGCGCCTTGCCGAAGAGCATCATGACCTTGAGGTTGGAAATACCAAAGAACATCGCCTGGAAGCTCGGCGCACTGGCATAGCAAAAAGGCACACCGGCTTCGGTGGCGATGCACTGGGCGAGATAGGACTTGCCGGTGCCCGGAGGTCCGATCAGCAGAAGGCCGCGGTGGACCTCACCGCCCATGTCCTTGAAATGGCGAACGCCCTTCAGAAGGGTAACGACTCGGCGAGCGACCTCCAGAATTTCCGGGTTCCCTCGATAGTCGGCAAAGCTAATCCCGGTTTCGCCGGGCAAAATCCAGTAGACCCGAGAGCGGCCCAGGAACCAGAAGATCGCGGCGAACTGGACGATGACGAAAACGATGGCAAATGCGATCTGGGCGCCCATTTGCAGGGCCAGTGAAACCGGATCTTTGAGGGCGGCCGACCACGGGGACCCAACGACCAGCCAGATAAGCCCCCCGATAATCCCAAGGACGATGAAAATGCGCAGCCAAAAACCAACGAACATCCCTACCCGATCGAGGGCGTTGTCGATCTTGTTATCGATGTCGTCGTGGCCGAGTTTAGCGACGGTGCTCATTGATCCTCCTGATTACTCGACGGCATCAATTTTCCCGGATCCGTCCAGCGTGAAGACATAAGGAACGGGCACGGCCTCCCGCCGGCTCGGGTCGGATCGAAAGACGACGTAGAAATGCATGCTCCCATTCGGGATCGGGTAGCCTCCGATGTAGTCGATCTGTTCAATCTTGGTCCCGACCTGGCGTGCTCGGTCGAGCTGACGCTGGGTGTCATCGAGGCTCAAGCCTCTTTGCTGGGCCTCACGCAGGACTCGCTCGCTGTACGAGTCCCAGACCATGTGGGCATCGTAGACCTCTTGCCCTTTCAGGTACTGGGCGGTTGCTGAAGGTTCGCCGTCTGCGCGGGGGCGGAGATCCCCGGGATTCGGCAAAGCCAAGCCGAATCTTGATCCCAGTCCAAACGTCCCCGCGATCACCAGCCCAACCACTGCCAGAGTACCGACCAACAATACTCGTCGGCGGCGAATGCTCAACCGCACCAGGCGGAGCAATACACGCCTCAGGATACGGCTGATGACGCTCATCGGATTCTTCTCGCAGCCCAAGAAATGGGCTCACTGAACTGGATCTGACTGCGGTTAGTGTATCACCCGGGGTCGATGGGTATACTCGTCGGAGTTGGCCCAAGAGGTCGGCTCATCAGGGGAAAACGGCCCTAATCGGCGGTGAAGAACCAACTCACTCAGACGAGACTTCCCCACTGCTTTCAGGTCGCGTTTGACAGAATTCTCAAGAATTTGGCTTCAGGGCGGAGGTCATTTGCCGAATCAGCGCGTCAGAGTGGGGGTTATCTTTGGGGGTCGCTCGGGCGAGCATGAGGTCTCGATCGAGTCGGCTCGATCGGTCCTGTCGGCCATCGACTCGACGCGGTACGAGGCGATTCCGATCGGAATCACGCACGAAGGTGCTTGGTATGCAGTCGAGCCGGCCGCTCTCCTGGCTGGGCGGGTCGAACCCGGAGTCCGCCTGCTGGCCAGCGCGGACCCAGGAGCGACCGGATTGGTGGAGTCGAATGGGCCAAAACAGGCGGGCCACAAGGGGCTAGACGTAGCCTTTCCGCTCCTCCACGGGACGTTCGGCGAAGATGGTTGTATCCAGGGTTTACTCGAGCTTGCGGGGATCCCGTACGTCGGAGCGGGGGTGCTGGGCTCGGCGGTGGGCATGGATAAAATCTTGATGAAAAGGGTTTTTGCGGCCTGTGGATTGCCCCAGGTGCCGTATCTGGAGGTAGCCCGCTATCAGTGGGAACGGGATCCAGCATTGGTCCGTGAACGCGTGGGGGATGCGATCGGCTTCCCCTGTTTTGTGAAACCGGCTGGCCTCGGTTCGAGCGTGGGAATTACGCGGGTCGGCGACGATCAGCGGCTCGGCCCGGCTCTGGACGCGGCGGCCGAATTTGGCTCGCGGATCGTCGTCGAGCAAGGTGTTGAGGCCCGGGAGTTGGAATGCGGCGTACTCGGGAATGAGGAGCCGCTGGCATCGGTCGTTGGAGAGGTTGTCTTTGCCCGGGACTTCTACGACTACGAGGCCAAATATTACGACGAACGGACGCGCCTAACGATTCCGGCCGACCTCGATGAGGGCACGGGTGAACGAATCCGGGAGCTGGCGGTGGCTGCCTTCCTCGCTATCGGCGCCGCTGGTATGGCGAGGGTCGATTTTTTTCTCGAGCGGAAGACGGGGGCGCTGTTTGTGAACGAGATCAACACCATTCCGGGATTCACGGCCTTTAGTGCCTATCCGCGGCTATGGGAGGCATCGGGAGTTGCCTATCCGGAGCTCATCGGTCGATTAATCGAGTTGGCCTTAGCGCGGCATGCCGACGAAAGTCGCAATCGGACTCGCTATGAGGTTTGAGGATCCGATCCATTTCGAAGCGCAGGCCCGGTTCGGGCTGAGTCCGGAGGAACTGTGGCCGTTCGTGGCCGACACCCAGCGACTCAACCGCTCGATTGGTCTGCCGAACGCCGAATTCGACTATTCTGCCCGCGAGGAGGGGGGCAGCTTCGTGACCGGCGTGTACCGCCAGCTTCGTGACCGGCGTGTACCGCCAGCTGGGGTTCACGGTCTCCCGTTGGCGCGAGCATCCCTTTGAATTCGTGCGGAACCAGCAATACAGCGTGTTGCGCGAGTACGACCTGGGTCCCTTTACCCGGGTTCATGGTGGTTCGACCCTGATTGCCGGTGAGGGTGGCACAACGCTCCGGGTTTGGGCGGAGATCACCCCCCCCGGCACTTTTTGGGCTGGCTCCTAGCCCAGGTCCTGATCGGCCCGCGTTCGACCTCCCGGGTCCTGGACCGTTGCCGGAAATACGAGGAGGAGATTCGGGCCAAGGCAGGTAGTGACGGGGTATCCCAGGCTGGAGCTGTCCAGGCCCAGATGAGCGTCTACACTGGCCCGGCTCCTGAAGTGGATCAACGGCGGTTGGATCAGCTGGTCAGCCAGGCGATCCAGGCGGGCGCTGACGACGCGATTACCCGTCGGCTCGGCGAGCACCTCGCTCAGGCGCCCGATGACCGGGTGGCCAGCATGCGGGCCTTTGAGCTAGCCGACCTTTGGGGAACCGAGCGCAGGGAGACATTGGCCACCTTTCTGCGAGGGACGACCGTGGGGTTACTCGACCTCAAATGGGACATTCTCTGCCCCTTTTGCCGAGTGCCAACCGGCGAATTCGGGAGCCTGTCGGAGGTCACGGGCCAATCGCATTGTCCGTCTTGTGCCATGACGGTTGATGTGAATTTTGATCAACTGGTGGAGGTGCGTTTCAAACCGGCCCCGGCAATCCGGACTGCAAGCGTTGGGGTTTACTGCGTAGGTGGGCCGCGGAACACCCCGCATGTCGTGGCTCAGGCTGAGCTGGGGGCGGCACAGGCCTTGCGATGGGAGCTGCAAGTGCCGGATGGGCAGTATCGGCTGCGATCTCCTCAGGGGGGAGCCGCGCTCATCGAGGTCGGACGGGAGGGTGTCAGCGGCAGGGTCGGCGTCGCGCTCGAATCGCACGAAATGGTCCCTCTGTTTCTGCAGGTAAATGGAAACCGGGTGGATCTGAGCGTAGAAAGCCATCTCGATGGGCCAGCGCTCGTCGCGCTAGAGGAACAATCCTGGACGGACACCGCTGCTACCGCCGCGCTAGTCAGCACTATGGGTGAGTTTCGCGACCTTTTTTCATCCGAAGTGCTGGCTCCAGGCCTTCAAGTGGCCATCGAACGTTTGGCTCTGGTCTTCACCGACCTGGCCGGTTCCACTGCGCTCTACGAGCGCATCGGCCAGGCCCGCGCTTTTCGGCTGGTCCAGGACCATTTTGTGGTGCTCGACGCGGCGATTCGCGACCACAATGGCAGCATAATCAAGACGATCGGCGATGCGGTGATGGCTGTCTTTCCAACTGCGATGGACGCGGCGGCGGCGGCAGCAATCCAGATGCAGTGCGGAATGCAGCAGCTCGCAGTCGCGGAGGGCGTAGACGCGCCGCGATTGTTGAAAGTGGGGATTCATACTGGGGCCTGTTTGGCCGTAACCTTGAACGAGAAGCTGGACTATTTCGGCACTGTCGTGAACATTGCTGCCCGCACGGAGCACGAGGCCAAGGGCGGGGAGATCATGGTCACGTCAGACGCCTGGGAGGATGGCGGCGTAGCGGAACTCCTGGAGGCTGCTGCCACTAGCGTCGAGACGACGCAGGCGATGCTCAAGGGAATCACCGAAGCAGTCGACCTACACCGAGTGATCGGCATCAAATGCTGATGGGTGGGTCTGAATGCGGTCGTCTCATCTGGCGATGAACTAGCCCAAGGTCGCCGGCTGCTTTGGGAGCGAGGCCAATGATTCCGCAGCATAAATATATGGCATATGGTATATTGCGCTCATGCACAAAACCACTGTGTATCTCCCAGAAGCCATGGAGCGGACACTCAAGGAAGCAGCGCGTCAAACCGGTCGTCGCGAGGCCGATCTCGTCCGGGAAGCGATAGCCGCGTATTTGGAGCGACGGGGTTCGCCGCAGCCCCAGTCGATCGGAGCCGGGGCCGATGACGAGCTGCCGGCCCGAGACAGTGAGGACTGGCTGCGAGCGCGTTGGCGCGGTGAATGATCACCCTGGACACGTCGGGATTACTGGCGGTAATGAATCGGCTTGACCCGGATCACGCCCGAACCCGAACGGCACTGCTCAATGACGACGGCCCCTATCTGATTCCTTGCGGAATCCTTGCCGAGGTGACGTACATGATCGAAGCCCGGCTCGGGTTACGCGTGCTTGATCTTTTCCTCGCGGATCTCGATAGCCGAGCCTACGCTCTGGATTGCGGGGACGGGGACGTTCCGCGGATTAAGGAGCTCGTCAAGCGGTACGCTGACCTATCCCTTGGTTTCGCCGACGCCTCGGTGGTGGCCTGTGCAGAGAGAAGTGGTGGCCGAGTGCTCACACTGGATCGGCGCGACTTCGGGCCTGTCTCCGGTGAGGGCCGAATCACTCTTTTCCCATAGCCACCCGGTTCATTTCTTGAGGGCGCGCTCGGCAGCCGCGACTGCCTGTTGGACGTCTCGCTCGGTGTGAGCTAGGGAAACGAACCATGCTTCGAACTGAGACGGCGGCGGGTAGATGCCGTCTGCCAGCAGCGCATGGAAAAAACTCGCGTAGCGATCTGTATCTGAGCGCTTGGCCGATAGCTCGTCGGCAACAGGCGCGTCGGTGAAAAATGGCGTGAGCATGGAGCCGACGCGCTGCACCTGAATCGGGGTTTCGACGGTGCGCGCCGCGTCCGCCAGGCCGTCGGCCAGTTGTTTCCCCAGCGTGTCCAAGCGTTGGTAGGCGTCTTTCTGGCTGAGAAGGTGGAGGGTCGCGATGCCCGCCGCCATGGAGACAGGGTTCCCGGACAGGGTGCCAGCCTGGTAAACGGGCCCTTCAGGAGCTACCAGGCTCATGACGTCAGATCTCCCACCGTAGGCGCCGACCGGCAGCCCGCCGCCGATGATCTTGCCCAGACACGTCAGGTCGGGAGTAATCCCGTAGCGGACCTGGGCGCCGCCCGGACCGACCCGGAAGCCGGTGATGACTTCGTCGAAGACGAGCAGCGCACCGTTGTCTGACGTTAGTTTTCGCAGGCCCTGGAGGAAGCCCTCCGCCGGTGAGATGACTCCCATGTTGCCAGCCACCGGTTCGACGATGATCGCAGCAATTGCATCATGGTGGAGGGCGAAAGCCTCCTCCACCGAACGAAGATTGTTGTAGGGGACGCTCAGCGTTTCCGTCGTCCAGGACGGCGGCACTCCGGCACTGGCGGCCAGCCCCGATGTCAGAAGACCAGAGCCGGCGGCGACGAGCAAGCCATCGCTATGGCCGTGATAGCTGCCGTCGAACTTCAGGATTTTGGTGCGACCGGTGAATCCTCGGGCGAGCCGCAGCGCGCTCATGGTGGCTTCGGTTCCGGAGGAGACGAAGCGCAGACGTTCGATCGAGGGCATGGCCGCCCGAATCAGTTCGGCGAGCTGAATTTCACGTTCATGGGGCGCCCCGAAGCTGGTTCCGCCGGCGGCCGCCTCGGAGATCGCGGCGACGACGGCGGGGTGGGCATGGCCCAAGATCAACGGGCCCCAGGAACCGACGAAGTCGACATAATGCTTGCCATCGACGTCGATCAGCTCGGCGCGGTGGCCCGAGGCGACGAAGGGTGGGATCCCACCCACGCCGCGAAAGGCGCGGACGGGGCTATTGACCGCGCCCGGGAACAGGCGGCCGGCATGCTCAAAAAGCTCTTGCGATCTCGGCCCAGTCATCGAATTGCTGGCGAGAATCGGGTTGGCAGGGCTAGGCCCAGGTGAGCAGGCGGGCCGCCTCGCAGGCGTGGTAGCTGAGGATAAAATCGGCTCCGGCCCGTTTGATCGATTGGAGGATCTCCATCATGATCGCCTGGCCGTCGACCCAGCCCCGCTCGGCAGCAGCCTTCACCATTGAGTACTCGCCACTGACGTTGTAGGCGCCCACCGGAACCGGCGACATCTCCTTGACCCGCCAGAGGATGTCCAGGAAGGCGAGGGCGGGCTTGACCATCACCATATCTGCACCCTCAGCCAGATCCAGCTCGACCTCTCGCAGAGCTTCGCGGGCATTGCCGGCGTCCATCTGGTAGGAGCGCCGATCCCCAAACTGGGGGGCCGACTGGGCAGCTTCACGGAAGGGCCCATAGAAAGATGACGCGTATTTGGCCGCATAAGACAAGATGGGCGTCATCTCGTGGCCCGAGCTGTCCAAGGCCCGACGAATTGCCGCTACCCGGCCATCCATCATGTCGGATGGCGCAATCAAGTCCGCGCCTGCTTCGGCGTGGGAAACCGCGGTCCGGGCCAGAAGCTCTAGCGTCGGATCGTTGAGCACCTCTCCGTTTTCCACGATTCCACAATGCCCGTGGCTGGTGTACTCACACAGGCACACGTCAGTCATCACCAGCAGGTCGGGCACCGCGTCCTTGATCGCCCGTACCGCCCGTTGCACGATTCCATCCCGAGCGTAGGCCTGGCTACCGACCTCGTCCTTCTCATCGGGGATGCCAAATAGGATGATGGCCGGAATGTGGAGCGCGGCGGTCTGGCGAGCTTCCCCAATCAGCTCGCTAATCGATAGCTGAGCCACCCCCGGCATTGAGGTAATAGCGGTTCGGCTCGCTTCGTTCTCGGCCACGAAAAATGGCTGGATGAAGTCGGAGGGCGTGAGCTGAGTCTCTCGGATCAGGGCACGGAGCGGGGCAGTTCGTCGGAGCCGACGCATACGCGCCTCCGGGAAGGCTGCGCCTGTACGTGCCGCGGCGACAGATTCGGCATGGGAAAGGATGTCGGTCATGGTGCTCCCAGAACGGGCAGGCCTGGCTGATCGCGGGCATCGAGATGGTACCTTCGAATCGCCTCGACGAGGCCTGCGATAGTGTACGTGGTAGCGACAATCTGGGGATCGAGTCCCAGCTCGCGGGCAGTCGCGGCTGTAACCGGCCCGATGCAGGCGACGACGGCTTCGGACAGGAACCGGATATCAGGACCGAGAATGGTGGTCAGGTTCTTCACGGTTGACGAGCTGGTAAACGTGACGATGTCGACGGCCTTGCTGTGTAGCTCAGCGAGAACGTTGGTTGGCGGATCGGGCAGGGTCGTTCGATACGCGGTTAGCTGGTCCACGATGGCCCCGGCCGCCGCCAGGCCCGCTGAGAGCGTTTCACGAGCAATATCTGCGCTCGGAATGAGGATGCGCCGTCCAAGGATGGGGCCGAAATCGAGTAAGGAGGCGATCAGCGCTTCGGCTATGTATTCGTCCGGGACCAAGGCCAGCGGGACTCCGGCCGCGTCCAGTGATCGGGCGGTTTCGGAGCCGATAGCGGCTACATTGCTGTGGCTGAACCACGCGACGCTGAAGCCGGCTACGGCGAGGCGCTCCAGAAAGAACCGAACGGCGTTGACGCTCGCAAACACGACCCATTCGTAGTTGCCGCGTCGGATGGCCTGATCGAGCGGCCCCCAATTCAGGGGCGGCTCAATCTGGATGGTGGGTAGCTCGATCACGCGGGCACCTTCGGCTTCCAGCGCTGTGCTGAGCCGGGAGCCCGACTCGGAGGGGCGGGTCACCAGAATAGTCTGGCCGTCGAGCGGCCCGGCTCCAACGCTCAATTGGCTTGAATCACTCTCGCCCGGCGCAGCAATTCCGCCCCCAATCGAGCCCCCAGCTCTTCAGCGTGGTTCTTGGGCCCTGCCGCGCTACTCCTCACCAAACTCGCGCCATCTTCCGCCAACATGAAGCCGTTGATCGCGAGTTGATTGCCAGTTACTTGCGCATAGGCGGCGATAGCGGTGGTGCAGCCGGCCTGCACTTCGATGGCGACTGCGCGTTCCGCCAAGGCAGCGAGTCGGGTTTCCGGATCGTCAAGCCGGGAGACGATCGCTCGGGTGTTGGCGTCATCAGATCTGACCTGCACCGCGAGCGTCCCCTGCCCGATTGCCGGAACGAAGACCGCCGGATCGAGCCATTCGGCGGCAGCGGCTTCACGGCCCAACCGTTTCAGGCCGGCGGCAGCGAGCACGAGGCCGTCCACGACGCCATCCTCCACCCGGCGCAAGCGCGTGTCCACGTTTCCTCTGATGGGGACGACATGGAGGTCCGGCCGCTGGGCCAGCAGCAATGCTTCACGACGCGGGCTCCCGGTGCCCACCCGAGCCCCAATCGCGAGACTGCGGAGACTGGCTCCGTGGGTGGTGACCAGAACATCGCGGGGGTCCTCGCGGGGAGGGAACGCCGCCACGATCAGACCTGGCGGCTCGACCGACGGCATATCCTTAAAGCTATGCACCGCAATGTCGATCCGGCCGGCGAGCAGCGCCGCTTCGATCATGCGCACGAATACGCCTTCGCCGAACGGGAACGGTCCTTCGAAGTCGTCCGCCGAGTGCCCAGGCAGGGGCTCGTCTCCTTGGGTGCGAATGACTACGATCTCGATTTGGAGATCTGGCTGGATGGCGAGCAGGGACTCGCGGACGATCGCGGCCTGGCGGAGAGCGAGCGCACTGCCGCGGGTCGCCAGCCGCAACGATGGCTGCTGCCGGTCGAGCGAGCTCACGATGAGGGCACCGCTCCGTCGTCGAGCGCCAAAGCGAAGAGCTCCTGGGTGAGCTGGGCAAGCTCAGGCGCGCGCGGATCGCCGGCGCGGGCCCTCAGGGCTGCCACTGGCGTGTGCAGGAGGCGGCGGACGATGGCGGCGGTCATCACGTCGATGAGATCTTTGTCCTCCTGCGACAGACCGATCAACCGCGGAACGGTTCGATCCAGCTCCGCCCGGCGGATCACCTCTGCTCGCTGGTAGAGAGCTCCGAGGGTGGGAACCAGGGGCTCGACGGCTCTCCATTCTCGATAATCGGCCATTCCCTCTTCGACGATGGCTTCGACCGCGGCAATCTCGTTGACTCGGTCCTGTAAATTCGCGGCGCAGATTGCTTCCAGGTCATCGATGTTGTGGAGTGTGACGCCCGGTAGGAATGCGACGGCGGGATCGATGTCGCGCGGCATCGCGAGGTCAATGCAAAGCAGATGCTGGTTGCGATCCCGCCGTGCTTCAGCCAACAGGGATGCGGTCAGTACATGATCGCTCGAGCCGGTCGCCGCAATCACCAGATCAGCAGCGCGGAGGCCGCGTTCTAGCTCAGCGTAGGGGAGGGGCTCGCCATCGATTGAATCTGCTAGCGCCTCGGCCCGGTCAAAGGAACGGTTCGCAACCATAATGCGGGTTACACCGGCGGCCTTGAGGCTCCGCGCCGCCGCTCGGCTGGCGTCGCCAGCTCCAATCACCAGGGCCGCTACTGGTCGGAGATCGCCCAGGGTTTGGCGAGCCAACTCGACCGCCACCGAGCTGGGGGACAAGGCGCGGCGACTGATTCCGGTCTCCGACCGGGCGCGTTTCCCGACCTCCAGGGCGAGCGGAACTATTCGTCCCAGCATGCGACCGGCCGATCCAGCGGCGGTTGCCGTCTCCAAGGCATCCCGCACCTGGCCCAGGATCTGTGTCTCCCCGAGGACCATCGAGTCGAGTCCGGAGGCGACTCGCAGCAGATGACTCACCGCGAGCTCGTCCTCGAAACGGTAGCAGCTTCCAACGAGGTCGAGCGTCTCGATACCACGAAGTCGGGCCAGCAAGTCCTCCGTGGCTCGAGCCTCGCCGCTGACCAGGTACAGCTCGGTGCGATTGCAGGTGGACAGCACCAGAGCCTCGGTCATGCCGGAGCCCAGCTGGTCCAGCGCCCGACGAAGCGCCGGTTCTGAAAAGGCGAGTCGCTCTCGCAGCTCAACGGGAGCGGTTCGATGGCTCAGTCCGACCAGAGTCAGCGTGGGCAGGCTCCGAGGTCTCACGCCGAGTGCTGGACGGTTGATCGAGAGCCAGCGCCGCTCGCAATGCAAGCCAGCACTTCATCCATGAACCGCTCGGCATCCCGCACGATGCGCGACGTTTGGGGGCTCTGATCGGGGTGGGAGGAAACGGTCTTGGTGAGCACGTCCAGGAGAGGTCGCCGAAATAAGACGTAAGCCTCGATTGCCCGAGCAGTGTCAAGCCCGGCCGAGGTGCACCCTTCTCCGTAGCGCCGACCTAAATCGCGGCCTGTCTGGAGAGCCGCGCGTCGTTCCCGAGGATTGGTGGTAGCCAGATAAGCGCCGAGCTGATCGAGAAGGGTGTCCCCCAGCGTGTGGAAGCGTTCTCGAGCAGCCGGATCTAGGTCGGTGATCCATTGCTCGTGATGACTGGCGGAATGGGCCATAGACCGGTAGCGACTCCGGAGCTGGGAAAGAAGGGTTTGCTCGATCCCGGCAGCCGGCGCTGCAGCCGGCTCTGACAGTGCGGCTAGCTCAGCGGACGAAAAGCGACGATGCCCGCCCGGGGTTCGAAAAACGTGGAGCTTACCGAGGCTGGTCCATTGGCGGAGGGTGCCGGGGTTCACCCCCAGGAATTCGGAAGCTTTCCCGATCGAGACCCAGTCTGGCGTATTCAGGTGACGAGAGGTGGACTGCATGGGTTCATTCCAGAAATCTATCGAAATCTACTGGATTGTACGGAAAACTCGCCGTCGGCAGTCGGCAGCGTGACCTGGGATCGGGCACAATCCAGACGAGTTGCACGGGGGAGCACGGAAATCCTGCGCATTCTACTGGCGGGCGGGGGATCGGGGGGATCGGCGGCGCCGGTCATCGCCGTCGCCGAGGCGATTGCGGCGCGTCGTTCCGATGTGGAGTTCCTCTACGTTGGAACCCGGACTGGGCCCGAAAGGGTCCTGGTCGAGGCGGCTGGTCTTCCATTTCAGCCGGTGGTGACGGGCCGCCTTCGTCGCTATCCGACCTGGCGAAACGTGACCGATCCCGGCTTGGTGCTGCTTGGGATTGCCCAGGCAATCGATTTGGTCCACTCGTTTCGCCCCGATGTCGCCTTTGGCGCGGGCGGGTTTGCTACGGTGCCGCCGCTGGTGGCCGCCAAGATCAGCGGGGGGAAGATCGCCATCCATCAGCAAGATGTGGTGCCCGGGCTGGCGAATCGGATTCTGGCTCCGCTCGCATCCCTGGTAACGGTGGCGCTTCCCGAGACGTTGGGTAGATTGCGGGGCGCGCGGCGCGTAGTAGGCAATCCAGTGCGTGTCGCAATCCAGTCGGGCGATGGCCAGCTAGGGCGCGCGCGTCTCGGGCTGGACCAGGTTTTGCCGCTCGTTCTGGTAACGGGCGGGGGGACTGGAGCCGCGGGCCTAAACCGGATCGTTTGGGAGGCGGCCCACCAACTGGTCTCCGACTGCGAGATCGTGCACCTGACCGGCGATGGCAAAGGGATTCCTGGTTGGACTCACCCGCGCTATCACCAGATCGAGTTCCTCTCCAGGGATATGCCCCACATCATAGCCGCGGCGGATGTTGTGGTGTCCCGAGCAGGGATGTCGGCGCTGGCTGAGATCGCGGCCCTGAAGAAGGCGGCGATCGTTGTGCCCATGCCCTCGTCACACCAGGAGGCCAACGCCGCGGCCCTGCGTCTCCATCACGCGGCGGTAGTTCGGGACGAATTAGCGCTCGACGCAGACCAGTTGGTCACCGAGATCCGCAGCCTGCTCGGTGACGCTAGCCGGCGAGCGGCACTCGGCGATGCAGGTGCCGCGATGTTGCCGTTGACTGCCGCCAATGCTATCGCGGAGGAGATCCTGTTGCTGGTCAGAGAAAAGGTCTAGCAAAGCGTCGGACTCCGCGTTGGGACGAAATGAGTCTATGGCCTTCCTCTATGCCTATCCCTGCTCGAAAGCGAAGGTCAGTGGCGGGCAACTCGGCCCGGCGACAGATCCATCCGGGAACCCCTGGGCAGTACTGGGCGATAGTTGCGGTCCCCTGGGCCTGCTCGCGCAAGTCGATCGGCAACTCGCCGGGCCGCAATACTGCTAATCGCACGCTTACTCTCCAGATGATCGATTCGGACGCCGGGCGGAGCAAGAGCTGGCCCACGGGCCTGGCCGGTAAAAGTTGGGTGAATTGCCGGAGGGTGTCGCGCGACGGAGACCTGAACGCCAAGCCCCTGCTTACCGGGTGATGGTCAGTCCCTCGGCTCCATCCACTGTCGAGCGGATCTGAAGACCTTCGCGCCACACGTGGACCGTGAGTCTGCGATTCCCTAACCGCAGTCCTTCAAAGTGAAGCTCGTTCAACCAGGGCAAGAGGGCCGGTCGCAGGCGGATGGTCTGATTGGGTAGATCAGGCTCGATCCCCAGTAGGTGTTGGAGCATCAGGAAGACAGAGGCGGCAGCCCACGCCTGGGGACTGTAGGCAGTGGGATAGCCGGCCGGCGAGGATTGGTAGCGATAATCGCGAGTGAAACCACAGTACAGCTCAGGCAGGCGATGATCGGGAAAGCGTAGGCCGGCTTCGAACACCTGGCTCATGATTGCCAGCGCTGCCGCGTCATGGCCGGTATGGCGAAGGCCGGCGACGATGAGCGAGTTATCGTGGGGCCAGACGGATCCATTGTGATAGCTCATAGGGTTGAAGCTCGGATACGCACTGCTCAGGGTGCGCACGCCCCAGCCGCTGAGGATATCGCCTTCGAGCAGGCGGCCGGCGACGAATTCGGCGCGGGCGGGCGGGATGATGTCCATGAGCAGGCAGTGCCCGGGGTTAGAGGTAATCGCTGGGATCTGGACCTTGTTCGCGTCGAGGGCCTGCGCGTAGAAGCCCGCCGAATCCATCCAGTAGGCCTGGTCGAAGAGGAGCTTCCTCCGCTCAGCCGATCGTCGGACTTGGGTCGCCTCGGCAGTTTCGCCCCAATGTTCGTAGACGGCAGCCATTCCGATTTCGGCCGCATATGCGTAACCCTGGACTTCGATCGGAGCAATCGGGACTTCAGCGGCCTGACCATCGGCGAACTGTACCGCGTCGAAGGAGTCCTTCCAGGCATGGTGTCGCATCCCGCTGGGGGATTGGGACTGATATTCGAGCAGGCCGTCAGCGTCGCGGTCGCCGAAGGTGTGAATCCACTTCAAGGCTCGCTCGAGATTGGGGCGCAGCTCAGAGGCGAGGTCCCAGTCGCCTGTCCAGCGGACGTATTCCACGAGTAAATAGATAAAAAGGGGCGTCGCGTCGATGCTCGCGTAGTAGGGAGTATGAGGAACCTCACGAAGGGCGGCGAGCTCGCCAGTCCGGATCTCGTGAAGGATCTTGCCCGGCTCTTCGTCGCGCCAGGCGTCGACGGCTTGTCCCTGGAATTTCGCCAGGAAGCGCAGGGTGCCGCGGGCGATCTCTGGGTTTAAGCAGAGGGTCTGGAGCGAGGTGATCAAGCTGTCTCGCCCGAATGGAACGGCGAACCAGGGGATCCCGGCGACCGGAATAAGCCCATCTCCCGTCTGGTTGATAGTGAGCCGCAAATCGTGCAGGCTTTGTCGGATCAGCGTGTTCATCTGCGCATCGTCGGTGCGAATTTCGGTACAGCTCGTCTCCCAGTGGTGATGTGCATCAAGGATCCGAGTGAAAGATTCGTCCATCCCAGGGAAAACCTGCGCCGCGTCAGTGTCACCGAGCAGCGGTGCGATGTGGATCGCCAATGACCACGGCGTGCGCGCGGGCACCTCGGCTCTGAAGCTGGCCTGGACCACGTAGGCGGCAGAAGTCATATCCTGGCGGCTGGCTCGCTCCCGTGGTTCGACGGGGAGAGCGGGCTGGTGGAGGATCTCCACGGATTCGGGATCGCGATCAAAGTCGATCTTCGTTCTTCGTTCTGTTCCATCTAGGCCCGTGTAGTGGAGCCAAATGGTCGAGCCGAGAGCTCTGGCTCCGCTTCTTCGCCGCGCTTCAGCGGGTGCATGAAGCTCCGGACATCGAACATATCGCGGAAGTCCGAGCCGAGCCGAAGCTCGATGTTGAGGGTGACCGGGAATGGGTTGTAGTTGAAGAAACCGATGCGTTCGTGGAGCCCCGCGTCCACAAATCGATTCCTTCGAATGCTGAGCGTCCGGGGGGGAAGAGTGGTGCCATTGTCCAGCAGGGCGCCCAGGTTCCCGAACTGCAGGTTGCCCATGAAATTGAGCTCGCCTGCGCTGGAGAGCAACTGGAGCCCCACCCCATTGATCCCGAATTCATAGATGCTCAAAAAACGGGTGTCCTGAAAGTAGAGACCTTGGCCGTCTGAGGAGCCGGCCGGAATGTCGCCTTCGCGGTTCATCACTACGAAGATCTCGTTCTCTTTGAGCTTCTGGACGTCCTGCATCAGCGCAAGCGCAGGCTATCCGGAAGCAAGAGGCCATAGGGGCTGGCGCATGATGCGCTCGGATCGCTCCGGGCCCAGGCCGATAAGATTGACCGGAATGCCCAGCAATGCCTCGATGCGCTGAATGAAATGGATCGCCTCTTTGGGCAGATCTTCGAAGCGGTCCGTTCCTCGGGTGTTCTTTCGCCAACCCGGGAGCTCCTCATAGATTGGCTGGCATCGGGCGTGCAGGTCGAGGTTGGAAGGAGGAAGCTCGAGACGCTCGCCGTCGAGCTCGTAGGCGGTGCACAGCTTGACGGACGACATCTCATCGAGCATGTCGATTCGGGTAAGCGCCACCGCGTCAAAACCGTTGATAGCGACGGTGTAGCGGGACACGACGGAGTCGAACCAGCCGACTCGGCGGGCACGTCCGGTCGTTGCCCCGAATTCGTGTGCGCGCTCCCTGATGTACTCCCCGGTGGCGTCTAGGAGCTCGGTTGGGAGTGGACCTGAGCCAACTCTGGTCGAATAGGCCTTATAGACGCCGATAGCGCGCGAGAATGCCCGGGGCGGGATGCCTACCCCCTGGAGCAACCCTGCGACCGTGCAGGAGGAGCCGGTTACATATGGGTAATTCCCGTGATCGAGGTCAAGCAGGGTTCCTTGCGCGCCCTCGAGGAGGATACTGGCATCCCGGGCTATCGCCTGAGACACCATCGGTGCGATATCTCGAATCATGGGGCCCAACCGCTGGGCATATCCTTGATAAGCTTTGACGATCTGCTCGACGTCGGCGCGCTGGCTGGATCCCATTGAACCAAGCGAGCCATTGGCGCGTTGTACGGCGACCCGAACCTTGGCTTCGAGGGTATCGGGATGGAGCAGATCGCCCATGCGAAGGCCCACTCGGGCAACCTTGTCCCCGTAGGCAGGTCCGATCCCCCGACCGGTGGTGCCAATGGGATCATCGGCGCGCTGGTTCTCGAGGGCGCGGTCGAGGAGCAGGTGATAGGGCATGACCATTTGCGCTCGGTCGGAGAGGAGGAGGCGATCGGTCGATACCCCGCTGGCCTGGAGGCGGTCGATCTCCTCGATCAGAATCGCCGGATTCAGAGCGACGCCCGGAGCGATGATGCAGACCGCCTCTGGGTTGAACACTCCGCAGGGCACCAGGTGGAGGGCAAACTCACCCAAAGGATTGACGACTGTGTGGCCGGCGTTGTCCCCGCCCTGCGAGCGAATGACGAATTCGGCCTCTTGAGCCATGAGATCGATAATTTTGCCCTTACCCTCGTCTCCCCACTGGCCCCCGACCACCGCCACTACTGGCATGGGTGGCGCTCTGCTCTATCGGACTGCTTCACCTGATACCCCGTTAGTTTGGATCGTGTTGGCTCGCTGGTAGGCGGAAGCTTCATCGTCCTTCGTCCTCTGACTCGGTTACCGGCGCGCGGCGAGCGACTCCCGGTCACCGTAGTTGCTTTGGAAATAGGTCTGGTAGTCGTCGCTATTCTTGATGCGCCGCCACCAGGGTTCGTTGTCTGCGTACCATCGCACGGTAGCTTCGATGACCGCGTCAAAGCTGGGCTCGCGGGTCCATCCCAGGGCCAGCAGCTTAGAGGAGTCGATCGAATAACCACGGTCATGGCCTGGGCGGTCGGGCACATGCTCGATCAGGGTTCGTGAACGTCCCAGAAGGTCCAGAATGCGCTCGACTAGCTCGAGATTCGCCCGTAGGTTGCCACCTCCGACGTTGTACGCTTCGCCCGGGAGGCCTTGGCGGAGCACCAGGTCAATGCCGCTGCAATGGTCTTCGACGAAGAGCCAGTCGCGGATCTGCTGACCGTCGCCGTAGACCGGAATCGGTCGCCGGTCAATGGCCTCGGTAATGACAATCGGGATGAGCTTCTCCGGGTACTGATAGGGCCCAAAGGTGTTGGATCCCCGAGTAATGAGCGTGGGCAAACCGTAGGTCGCATGGTAGGCCTGGACGAGATGCTCGCCCCCCGCTTTGCTCGCCGAGTAGGGACTGCGGGGTCGAAGCAGGGCGTCTTCGCGGGACGCCTCGCCGATTACTTCGCCATAGACCTCGTCGGTGCTCACCTGCAGAAAGCGCGTCACTTTGGCGCGACGGGCTGCTTCCAGGAGGATGTATGCGCCGAAAACGTCGGTGGTGATAAATCCGGATGGATCCAAAATCGAACGATCGACGTGACTCTCGGCGGCAAAATTCACCACCGCGTCGGCTCCGTCCATGGCCGAGGCGACAATCTCCGGATCGGCGATGTCTCCGAGCCGGAACGAATAGCGAGGGTGGGACTCGAACTCGCGCAGGTTTTCCAGGTTGCCGGCATAGGTGAGCTTGTCGAGCACAACGACTTCATCATCGTAGCGCTCGAGCGTGTAACGCACGAAGTTACTGCCGATGAAACCAGCACCGCCGCAGACCAGCAGCCTCATCTTGAGGTTTCACCTTGGCTCGTTGTTTCGCGGTGGCCGATGCCGTTCCAATGCGCCGCCACGTACTGGTTGACCGCCATATATTGATCGATGGACTCCCCGGCGTCGCCCCAATAGCCAGTGAGCACGTCGTATTCCATCGCTCGGCGGGCGATGTATTCGTTGTTCACGTCGGTGATCTCTAGCTCACCGCGGAGTGAGGGCTCCAGGGTCCGTACGATGTCAAAAACGTCGGCATCGTACATGTAAACACCCGTGACCGCATACGGCGACTTGGGTTGGGCTGGCTTTTCCTCGATGCGCATGATTCGGCCATCCTCGAACACGGGTACGCCGAGGTGCACGAGGTGAGAGCGCTCGGGCATCTCTTTCAGGAGAATGCGCGCGCCGGAGGGCTGCTCGGCAAAGCGGGCAACGAAAGCGGAGATGTCTTCCTCAACGATGTTGTCGCCCAGCAACAGGACGCAGCGATCCGATCCGACGAAATCCTCGGTGAGGCTTAGCGCCTCCGCGATGCCGCCTTCCCGCTCCTGATAGGCGTAGTGGAGCTGCTTGAGCCCAAAGTCACGCCCATTGCCGAGCAACCGGAGAAAGTCGCCCGCGTTGTTGCCGCCCGTAACCACCATGATCTCAGTGACCCCGGCATGCACCAGCGTTTCGAGCGGGTAGTAAATCATGGGCTTGTTGTAGAGGGGCAGTAAGTGCTTGTTGGTAATGCGGGTAAGCGGGTAGAGCCGCGAGCCGAGGCCGCCCGCGAGGATCACGCCTTTCATGATCGGTAACCGAGCGTCACTGGTAGTACTGGGAGGTGCCGCTGTCGAGGTGGGCTCGGTTGACCACTACGCCCAGCAACCGCGCTTTGACCCGCTCGAGCTGCTCTTTCGCTCGCCGGGCAGGCTCCCGTCGGGTCCGAGTCGCGTCGATGACCAGCACCACGCCGTCAACTCGTGGAGCAAGGATCGAAGCGTCGGCGACGACCGCGGCCGGAGGCGAGTCCAGCAAGATGAGATCGGCCTCCTCGCGGAGTGCGGCGAGGAGGGTGTCGACCCGGTCGAGGCTGAGCAATTCGGCGGGATTGGGCGGAAGGGGGCCTGAGGTAAGCACTCTCAGCCCAGGGGTGGGTCCGTCCTGGGTTGGGATCCGGTCCCGCGCATCGCCCAAAAGGAAATCCGTGAAGCCAGTCGAATTGGGTAGCCCAAAGATTCGATGGAGAGACGGCCGACGCAAGTCACAGTCCACCACGATGACTTTGGACCCGGCCTGGCTAGCGATGACCGCCAGGTTGGCCAGGGTAGTCGTCTTTCCCTCTTGCTGGCCGGGGCTCGTGAAGAGAATGGACTTGGCGGGCAGGTCCAGACTGCTGAATCGGAGGTTGGCCCGCAGCGTTCGGTAGGCTTCCGCCGCCGGGCTCCGGGGATGTTCCAGGGTCACGAGTGGGCCGATTGATGCTTGCCCCTTGGGCGGAGCGGTCATTGGGCATCCTTTCGGAGAGGAATAGGTGCAGCTTGGGCCTCCGCCGGTTCGTTTCCGGGCTGTCGGGGCGTCGGTCTGCCTAAACTGGAATCATCGGCTTTTCCAGGGCGAACCAAGCTCAGCTGCGCTCGGGCGGCGGCCGTTGTGAGAAAGGGCGGCACGAGTCCAAGCGTCGGCAGCATCAAGTACTTCTGCACGTCGTCCGGGCTGCGTAGGGAATCGTCGAGATAGTCCAGGAAAAACGCGAGGACAATGCCGAACAGGACGCCGATCAGCCCGGCGGCCAGCACCAGGATCCGGGTTTGAGGCCAGAAGAGTCGAGGTGATGTGGGCCGGTCAAGCACGCCGAGATTGATCCGTTCTGATTGGGGTACCGTCGCCATCAAAGCATCTTGACGTTCTTTCACGACGGCCGCCAGGGTGCCGGCAATGGCCTCGGCTCGACCTGGATCAACGTCGTCAATGTCCAGCTGAATTTGAAAAGTATCGGGAATGGCCTGGGTGTGGATTTTTTCTAGCAAAGCATCCGGGCCCAGGTCGAGGTGCAATCGCTCATCAACGGCGCGGGCGACGGTCGTAGTCTCAACCCGGGCAGCCTGCTGGCGGAGCAGCTGGCCGATGGCCAGCGTGTTGCCGTAGTCGAAGCGACCGGTGACTTCCAACTTGACTGAGGAACGGAAGATCGGAGTTTGGAGACGAGCGAACCCCAGGGCTACCACCGCGGCGATCGCCGCGGTGGCCAGGATCACCCACCACCGCTGTCGGATGACTTTGTAATACTCGGCGAGCTCCACCGCTAATGGGCCTCGACCGGGATTTCGCCCAGGAGCTGGAGGCCGAGGCGCCGCTCAATTTCCTGGGGTGAGCGAAGCGTCGAATCCAGGTAGTCGACCAGGAAGGCGAGAAAAAGCCCCACGATCAGGGCAAGGGCACCCCGCAGAGCCAGATCGGCCGTAAGACTCCCGGTGGTGGTGGCCGGTCGTACGCGCGGCTCGTCAATCGCGACCACTTGACCGGTCGGGGTGGCCAGCTCGGCCAGGTAGGTCGGTCCCTTGGTTTTGACGGTTTCTACGACTGCCTCGGCAATGCGGCGGGCTCTTTCGGCCTCGGGCGCGAGGATTGTCACATCCAGAATCCGATGGGTTTTCCGAACCCGAATGACGTCGCGAACCGCCTGGGGATCGACGTCTTCATGGAGGTAAGTTCCCAGATCTTTGGCGAAGGAATCACTTTGGATGATCTCGCTCAGATCGTCCGCCAGATATTCGGCCGCCAACCACAGGTAGTATTCGCGGTAATAGGCATAGGGAGGCTGGTCTCCGGCTGGTGTGGCCGAGGCGACGCTGACTGCGAGGCGGAGAGTCGCTTCATACGATCTGGGCCCGCGGAGGGAGAAGCCTCCGGCGATCACCAATGTGAGCGCGACCACGCCGACAATAATGGGCCAGCGTCGGCGCAGGATAAGGAAATAGTCTCGAAGTTCCACAGCCGAGCAACTATACCGATGGAGCTCGGCCTGGGCAAACTCAGCTCACGGCAGGGACGCATCCCTACGTCGGAATACAAGCACAGCCTTCTGCGGAAAATGGGCTCATGAGATCGGAACCTGGGGCTCGGCTGAGTTGACCTGGGCTTCCATCTGCTCCTGGAAGGCCCCTCTGGAAAAACGGAGGGCGTGGCGCCGAATGACGGCCGGATCGAAGTCCGCAGCGTCGAATCGGCCCAGCTTGTCGGCGAGCGCTTCGACGGTCTGGGGACTGAACAACTGGCCGGTCTGGCTCTCGATCACGGTGTCGAGCGCACCCCCGCCCGCGTAGGCCACCACTGGACGGCCTGCTGCCATGGCCTCCACCGGGGCGATCCCGAAGTCTTCTTCGCCCGGGAAGATAAATGCCTTGCAGTCACCCAGGGCCTCGGTCCGAGCAGCATCCGAGACGTGCCCGAGGAACTTCACCGTAGGACCGGCTCCGGATGCAAGCTCGTCACTGTGCCGCCCAGCGCCGATGACGGTGAGCGGAAGGCGCAGTTGAGAACAGGCAGCGACGGCGAGGTCGACCCGCTTGTAGGGAATAAGGCGCGAAACCACTAGAAAGTTTTCTCCACGACCGCCGCCGAGTGGGATCTGCTCGGTCTCGACGGGTGGGAAAACCAGATCGGAGTCGCGTCGGTAGTATTTCTTGATACGCGCCTGGACTGCCGAAGAGATGCCGATGAAGCGGTCGACCCGTTGTGACGCGGCCACGTCCCACAAGCGGAGGTAGTGCATCGCCGCCGGGAGGACAGCCCGGAACCAGGGCCGAATGCTCTCCCCCGCGACGTACTCGCGGTAGTTCCAGGCGAAACGCATGGGGCTGAGGCAGTAGTCGACGTGGACGGTGGCGGGTGGGGTGATCACGCCGTGGGCGAAGCGGCTGCTGATAGAGAGCACGACGTCGAAGCCCGAGAGGTCAAAGGACTCGTAAGCGAGTGGGTACAGGAGGAGAAGCGCCCGGTGGTAGCGCCGGCTCAGGGGAAGTCGCTGGAGGAAGGAGGTGCGGATGTCCCAGTGGCGCAAGGGGGGCGGGAGGGCGGTGGGATCGTAGAGAGACGTATAGACCGGAGCGTCCGGAAACGTTTCGTGGAGGACTTCGAGCACCCGCTCTGCACCGCCATACTGGGTTAAATCTTCGGTAACGATGGCCAGCCGCATCCTGTGCTCAGAACGCTCCGCGGGCCGCTAGCACGGTGGGGATGGTCCTCATCAAGAGCTGCAAGTCCAGCACCAGGGACCAGTTTTCAATGTAGTAGAGATCGAGCATCACCATCTCATCGAAGCTCAGCTCGCTTCGTCCGCTCACCTGCCACAATCCGGTGATCCCCGGAACCACTTCAAGGCGGCGCCGATGCCAGTCCTCGTACCTTTCCACCTCGGCGGGAATCGGGGGCCGCGGTCCAACCAGGCTCATTTCGCCGCGTAGCACGTTCCACAGCTGGGGCAGCTCGTCCAGACTCGTTCGACGCAGATAGCGGCCTACCCGGGTGAGCCGTGGATCAGCGCGAATCTTGAAAATTGGACCCTGGGCTTCGTTGAGCGCCTCCAGCTGTGCCTGTTCCAACTCCGCGCCCTCCCGCATCGAACGGAACTTCAAACAAAGGAAGGGGCGGGCATCCTTGCCCAGCCGGGTTTGCCAAAAAAAGACTGGCCCGGGGGATTCCAGCTTGATGGCGATGGCGATGATCGCGATGAGTGGGCTCAACACGACCGCCAGAATGACGCTGGAAAGCACGTCTAGGACCCGTTTCACGATGAGGTTTCCACCCCCAATACCGGCCTCGTTGAGGTCGAGGAGTGGGATGCCGCCAATAGTGCCCATCGTCACATGGCTCAACCGCAGCTCGAAAAGATCGGGAACCAGACTCAGGCTCACTCCTTCCGCGCGGCACCGATCGAGGACTTGCAGAATCTCCTCGTGGCGCGCGGCGGGGAGGGCGACGATCACCCGATCCACCGCGAGCTCTCTGGTCAGGGCCGGCAAATGGTCCAGCGTACCGAGGGCCCGAAAACGGCCGAAGTCCCGCTCGGGGGTCTCGTCCACGAAGCCGAGCACGCGACACCCCAGAGTGGGCTGGTGCACGAGGAGCTGCATCACCATTCGAGCCAGCCGATTGTTGCCCACGACGATGACTCGCTCGACCCCCACGCCGGACCGATAAGCCTTCGCCCGAATCAACCAGACGATCAGTCGACCAGCTGCGCCGAGGACGATCGCGAGCAGCCAAGCGTAGATGAATGCGAGCCGAGATGAGGCGGAGTAATGAACCATGGAGACCGCCCCGAATACGAGCATCGCGGCGACCGCGCTGGTGCCTATCACTGCCATGGTCTCCGAGCTAAGGGCAAAACGAGAGGTGCGATAGCTCCCCCGCAGTTGATAGCCGGCCAGGGAGAGCAGCGCGAAGAGGAGCTGGAGGGGAACATAAAGGGCATAGGCCACGTAGCTCTCGCCGGGAACGTCCCCGCCCACTTCAAATGTGTAGCGGAGGTGATAAGCGAGAAAGAAAGCCAGATTGCTGGCCGCAAAATCAGCGAAAAGCAGGACCAGGCGCTCCCAGCGTCGACGCTTGTAGATGCCGTGGGCAACCTGGCCAGGGGCTAATGTTCGGGTCTCAGCCTGGAGCAAATCAGGCTCCTGCGAGTGCGGCGCGATAGACATCCATGGTTCCGTCCGCGGTGGCGCGCCAGGAGAAGGGGGCCGCTTGCTTTAACCCCGCCGAAACGAGTCGATCTCGAAGCGCGCCATCTTCGAGAACCTGCTGCATTGCATCCGCGATCGCCGTGCGATCGGTGGGGTCAATCAGCATGGCGGCGTCCCCGACGACTTCGGGAAGCGATGATCGGTCTGAGGTGACCACAGGAGTACCGCAGGCGAGCGCCTCGAGGACTGGAAGGCCGAAGCCTTCGTACTGGCTCGGATAGACGAATAAGCAGGCCGCATTATACCAGAGGGGTTTTTCGGCCTCAGGCACGAATCCGACGAAACGCACGTCGGTTTCGCTGAGACCGGCCTCGGCAACGTGATCAAGAATGGGGGTGCCGAGGGGGCCCACCGACCCGGCCAGAACCAACGGCCAACGGGTCACGCCGCGTCGCCTGAGCTCGGCATAGGCATCGATCAGTCTCACCAGGTTCTTGCGGGGCTCGATCGTTCCCAGATAGAGAATGAAGGGTGACTTCAGCCCTTGGGCTTGCCGGAAGGACTCGAGCTGATCTTCCGAGTCAAGCGGATGGAAACGGGCTTCGACGCCGTTATAGACGCAAGTGACCCGGGCGGCGGGCACCCCGAGCAGGCGAATGACATCCCGGCGAGTTGATTCCGATACCGTGACGACCCGGGTGGCCCGGCGGGCGGCGAGCAGTACCATCAGGCGCAGATAGACCTGACTGCGGCGCCGGAAGGTGCTCGGATCGACCATGAATGCCAGGTCATGAATGGTGACGACACTGGGACCTGGCCAGGCCAGGGGCAGCACGTGGGCGGGCCCGTGAGCCAGGCCGATGTGGTCCCGATGGAGGGAGACCGGCCAGGTACTCTGTTCCCAGAGCATGCGGATCGCTGGACGGCTGGTTGGCCAGCTCGAAGGGACGGGGATGAAGTTCGGGGTGTGGCTGAGCTCAGAAGGGGCCTCCGAAGCGGCGAGATAAGCCCAGATCTCCTCAGGAGGGGCCATTTCGCGTAGCTCGGTGAGGAGGCCAATGAGGTAACGGCTGAGTCCGGCGGCCCGGAATGTGGCTCTCTGGGAGAGGAGATGCGCATTGATTCCGATCCGCACCGATGGGCTCGACATGGGTCGAGTCTTGCACAGCCGACGGTTGCGAACAAGGGAGCTCGTCGGACTGGCATTCCGACCGCTCGGCCGCTTTCGTACAATTAGCCAGAGAGACCTCTGATCAAGGGTTCGCTGAAGGAAAGATATTGGAAGGTTTGACAAATCCTGCTCCGACCGGTGACGTGGCGATGTTCATCGATTGGGAGAACGTCAAGTACGGTCTGCTGAATCGGGACAATCGCCTCCCCAATGCCCAGGCGCTTAAGGAAGCGGCGGGACGGTTCGGGCGGGTCGTCACCGCCAAGGCCTATGCCAATTGGCAGGAGGGCCACAATCTGCGCGATCCGAACGATCTCTACTCGGTCGGAATCGAGCCGATCTACGTGCCGACGCTGTTTATCGGGACCGGCGACGCTTCAACCGCCGGCCAGTTGCGCCGAAAAAATTCGGTCGATATCAAGCTAGCAGTCGACGCGGTTGAGCTTGCTCTCAGCAATCATGCCATCGAAACCTTTGTTTTTGTTACCGGCGATGGGGATTTCATCCACCTGGTGAACACGCTCCGTACCCGAGGCAAGCGGGTGGTGATCATTGGTCTCTCGTGGAGCACGAGCTGGCAGCTCACCAGCAGTGCCGACAAGTTCATCGCCTATGACGTTGATGTGGACCCAGGCGCTCCGGCCAAGGCAGCGGCCGCCCAGACGGCCGCCGCCGCTTCGATTGACGATGCGCTCTCGGCGCTGGTCGAGGTCGTGCGCTACGTGCGGGAAAAGCGACGGCCGAATGTGTTCGCCCAGGTGAAGCTCCTATTGACAACCAAGCTTGGCAGCTTCGACGAACAAACCTACGGTTTCTCCAAGTTCAAGGACTTCATGCGCGAGGCCGAGCGACGGGGCCTGGTGAAAACCGAAACGGTCGGTCTCACCGACCGCGTCTATCTCCCTGAGGAAGAGGTGGAGCGCGGACTGGCTCCGGAAACGGCTCATGAAGAAGTCGAGGTGACCGACTCCAGCGGGCCCGAAGAAGAAAATATCTACGCGCTGCTTCGGCTAGTCGGACTCCTCGAGCAAAGCAGCCCCTTCGTCTCCTTCAACTACATCGTGAATCGGGCGCTTGAGGCCCGGATAGTGCCCGGCGCGGCATCCGAAGTCTCCCAGCTCCTCGACCGCGCGATTCGGGAAGAGATGCTGGTCACGGACTCCCGGACGATCCTGGATCGGGTCACCGGCGAATATCGTGACATCAACATCTTCCGGTTGAACCGCCGCCATCCGCTGGTGGAGAAGTCAGTGGATATGGAGCCGGTGGCAGTGATCTCCCCAGACCGCTAGCGCCAAAGCGGAGCGGTTCCCTTTCCTAACTGACCCGGGCTTGCGCCTTCCGCGTGGCGCAACGCTCCGGTACTATCCACCCCATGGCTGGTGAGCCCGTAATCTCAATCCGGACTGCCGTCCCGTCCGACGCTAGCTCGATTGCGGCAATCTACGGACCCTACGTTGCTGGGACCACCGTTTCCTTCGAGGTAGAGTCACCCACGGCGGAGGAGATGGCCGAGCGCATCCGGGGGACCACCGCGACGTATCCCTGGCTCGTGGCTGAGAACGAGAAACAAGTAGTGGGCTTTGTGTACGCCGGTCCCAATCGGGCGCGTGCCGCGTATCGCTGGAGTGTAGATGTGAGCGTGTATGTTCGGCCGGCGGCCCAGCGCCAGGGCATTGGGTGGCGGCTGTACCAGGCTCTGTTCGAGATCTTACGGGAACAGGGGATAGTCAACGCCTACGCAGGGGTGACCCTACCGAATGCCGCCAGCGTTGGTCTCCACGAAGCGATGGGCTTCAAACCAGTCGGGGTCTTCCGCAACGTGGGCTACAAGCTGGGATCTTGGCACGACGTAGGCTGGTGGCAGTTGGAGCTGCAACCGCCGCTAGGATCGCCCGCCGAACCTATCCCATTTCCGCTCGTGACTTTGACGGGAGGTTTGTAGCCTGGAAGGCAAGGTTCCTCGGCGGCGACCCTCGGCGCGGGTCCTCCTCTTGGATTCGAGTAGACGGATCCTGCTGTTTCGGACGGCAGATGCGCGAATCGACGCGCCGTCTTTGTGGTTGACGCCCGGGGGAGGCCTGGAATCCGATGAGGACTATCATGCCGCCGCTCTCCGCGAATTGACCGAAGAAACAGGACTCGTGGGTGCCCTCCTGAGTCCGTGCGTCTGGATTCGGCGACACGTGTGGCGGTGGGGCGAGGAATGGATCGAGAGCGTCGAGCATTTCTTCGTTGTGCAAGCGCCGGATGGATTCGAGGTAAGCACCGGAGCGTTTACGGACGACGAGCGTGTAATCGTCAAAGAATATCGTTGGTGGGCACTCGAGGAGATCGTCTCAGCAGCCGACGAAGTGTTCGTCCCCCGGCGAATGGCCGAGCTGTTATTGCCGTTGGTGGGCGGCGATTTACCGAGGGACCCGATTGATCCGGGGATTTAAGAAAAGCACAACGCTTCCTGGTAGCGATCCGACATTACTTGGCGCGATGTCCACTAACGTGACGGCAGGCGTCGGGGATCGACAGACGCTCAGGCTTCGCCGTCGAGAATGCCGCGGAGAGCCTCCAGGCCCAGGAGATAGGAGCGCCAGCCGAAGCCCGTGACGACACCTCGAGAAACCTCGGCGGTCACCGAATGGCGGCGGAATTCCTCACGGGCGTGGATGTTAGATAGGTGGACCTCGACGATGGGGATGGTCAGGGCAGCGAGAGCGTCCCGAATGGCAAGACTGTAATGGGTGAGCGCGCCGGGATTAATGATCAGGCCGTGGCTGTCGGAGCCGTGCTCTTCGAGCAAGTCGATCAGGGTACCCTCCGAGTTCGACTGGAAGGCGGCCAGCTCCCAGCCCCAGGAACGGGCTAGCTGGTCCAGTGACTCGACGATGTCCTTGAGAGTCGTAGAGCCGTAGATTTCCGGCTGGCGGCGTCCGAGCGTGCCCAGATTCGGGCCATTGAGCACCAGGATGTGCGTCAAGAGGGCTCCTCCTTCAACTGGTTTGCTGGTTCAAGCAAGCGGGGCGCTTCCTGAATGAGGTCGATGGCACGGTTGACCAGCTCTTCGGTCACCTGGACGCCCGACCGCGCCTTCCCCAGGCCAGCGGGAAGAATCCAAGTCAGCTTGCCATTCTCGCGCTTCTTGTCTAACGCCAGCGCCTCTACCAAACGGTTCCGGTCGACACGGCCGCAGCTGAGCGGAAGGTTGAGCCGTCGGAGGAGCGCATCCTGTCGGTCGACGGCATCGAGGGGGTGGAGCCCCAGCCAGGCGGCCAGCCGACCGGCCGCGGTCATCCCGACGGCAATCGCTTCGCCGTGGAGAAAGGTCCCGTAATCCGTGGCGGCCTCCAGCGCATGACCCAGGGTGTGGCCATAGTTCAAAAGTGCCCGAATCCCCAGGATATCGCGCTCATCCTGTTCGACCAGGTGTGCCTTCAGCTCGATGGCCCGCCGGATGACGGGCGCAAGGGCGGCTGGCTGAAGTGCGGAGAGTGCCTCCGCCGACGATTCGATTTGCTCAAACAACTCCCGGTCCTGGACCACCGCGATCTTCACGATCTCGGCCAGGCCGGCCGCTATCTCGCGAGGCGGAAGCGTCTGCAGGATGTCCAGATCGGCCACCACGAGGTTGGGTTGATAGAAGGCGCCGATGAGGTTCTTGCCCCGTGGATGGTCGACCCCGGTCTTCCCGCCCACGCTGGAATCGACCTGGGATAGCACGGTGGTCGGCACCTGGACGAAACCGACGCCCCGTAAGAGGGTCGCCGCGAGGAAACCGACCAGGTCCCCGACGACGCCGCCGCCGATGGCAATGAGCGTATCGGACCGCTCGGGGCGCTCCGATAGAAGCGCATCGAGAAGCCCGCAGGCGTGCTCCAGGGTTTTTTGCTCCTCGCCAGCCGGTATCGCCCTCCAGGTATGAGCCCGATTCGCGAGGGCGGCCCGGAGCCGCTGGCCGTGGAGCCCATCAACCTGCTCGTCCACGATGACGTGGAGGCGACCTCCAAGTCCATGCCGAGCCAGGAGGTCGCTCAGGCGGTCGATCAAACCGGCCCCAACGTAGATCGGATATGAATGGGCCTGGGTGTGCACCCAAATCGGGCCGGCCAAGGACGCCGCGGATTGGCCGGGCAAGCTTCCGTCGGTGGCGAGGGACCGCACGATAGCATCGACGACCTCAGCGGGGGTTTTGTTGCCGGTGTCGACGCGAGGGCCGCAATCAGCATAAGCCGATTGGCGCTCGGCGCGGAGCCGTTCGAGATTGTCGAGTGGATCCCCGGGCAGGAGGGGGCGGGCCACGCCCTGTTTGTCGAGCCTTTCGGCCAACTGTGGAGACGCGGCGTCGAGCCACACCACCGAGCCCGACCTGCGCATGACCGCGCGCGATTGAGGATCGGTGGGGGCGCCACCGCCCGTCGCAACGACCGCCGTTTCACGGCCGGCAATCTCCGCAATCAACTCGCTTTCGAGTTGGCGGAAGGCTGGCTCGCCTTGTTCGGCGAAGATGGTTTCGATCGAGCGTCCGGCTCGGCGCTCGATTTCCGTGTCGAGGTCGATGAACGGCAACTGGAGGCGTCGGCTCAGTAAGCGACCCGCCGTGCTCTTGCCCGAGCCGCTCAGGCCGACCAGAAAGATAAGCCCAGTCATCGGCCGGCTCGATCACGAAGCGCGGTGTCTGCTGCTGCCCGCATCACGGGAATCGGAGCACCGATGGCGGTCCAGCGCTCGAAAGCCGCGGCGGCTTGATGGACGAGCATCCCCAGCCCGCCGAGAACTTGAATGCCTCGGCCTCGGGCAGCGTGCATGAAGGCAGTCTCAGCCGGGTTGTAGATAAGATCGATAACCAGGGCGGACGAGTTGGCGGAGCCAGGATCCGCCGGCAGCTCATCCTGGCGCAATCCAACTGAGGTCGCATTCACGATGATGTCGGCATCCCCCATCAAGGCCTGAAGGCGCGGATCGGCCAGGCTCAGCGATTCGGCAGCCGTCGCCGTAGTTATGGTCGAAAGCTGGGTCAGGAGTCCGCGGGCGCGCTCTTCATGCCGATTAGCCACCCACAGAGTATGCGCCCCGTCCTGCAGGGCCACCAGCGCGACCGCCCGGGCGGCACCGCCGGCGCCCAGCAACAGCACCTTCTTGCCTGTAAGAGTGGTATGCGCCTCCTCGGCGAGCATCTGCCGAAAGCCGATCCCGTCAGTGTTGGTACCGGACAACCCGGGGCGGGCGGAGTCGGGCCGCATGGCAATCACCGTGTTTACGGCTCCCGCTAGCTCGGCGTCGCCTTCAATCCTATCCAGATGCCGAATGATGGCCTCTTTGTGAGGCAGGGTGACGTTGAAGCCGAGGGTCTCTAAGCCGCGTGCCTGCTTAACCCATGCTTCGAGCTGATCGGGCGCCACTTCCACAGCCCGGTAATGGCCATCGAAGCCGGTGGCCGCGAAAGCCGCGTTGTGGATCGCGGGCGACAGCGAATGGGCGATCGGAAACCCGATCACATACGCTTGACGGATCCCCGGTTTGAACTCAGAATTGGGCGAATGGATCTGGGTCAGACCGCGACCGCTGCGCACAGGCGTCGCCCAACCGCCGCGACGATCGGCTCCAAACTCTTCATGAGATCCTCGAAATTGGCCGGGGTGAGCGCCTGAGGACCGTCCGACATCGCATGGTCGGGGTCTGGGTGCACTTCGACGATGATGCCGTCCGCGCCCACTGCGGCGGCGGCGAGGGCCAGGGGCTTCACCAGGTACCACTTGCCAGTGCCGTGGCTCGGATCGACGATGACCGGCAGATGGGTGAGCCGCTTGATCATGGGGACAATAGCGAGGTCCAGAGTGTTCCGGAGGGTGGTGTCGAAGGTGCGGATTCCCCGCTCACAGAGCATCAGCTGCATGTTGCCCTCGGCGAGGATGTATTCGGCTGCCATGAGCCATTCCTCGACCGTGGCCGACATACCGCGCTTCAGCATGACTGGCTTGCGGGTCTGACCCACCCGGCGCAGGAGCGGGAAGTTCTGCATATTGCGGGTGCCGATTTGGAAAACGTCGGTGTACTGGTCGACGATGTCGACCTCGTCGGTGTCCATCACCTCGGTGATAACTGGAAGATGGGTGCGCTCCCGCGCCTCCCCGAGCAGCTCGAGCCCTTGCTGGCCCAACCCCTGAAAGCTGTATGGGGAAGTCCTCGGCTTGTAGGCTCCGCCCCGCAGCAATTGAGCGCCGTGCATGGCCACAGCGTCGGCCGTCGCCATCAACTGCTCCCGACTTTCCACTGCGCAGGGGCCCGCCATCACTACGAAGTCCTTGCTGCCGATCTGGGCCCCCCCCACCTCGATAACGGTGTCGTCGTGCTTGAATTCTCGGCTGGCGAGCTTGTAGGGCTTGGAGATCCGCGTAACCGACTCAACCCCGGGCAGCATCTCGATGGTTTCTCCGTATTCGGGAGGAAAGCCGGACCCGAACACGCCAAGCACAACGCGCTGCACGCCCCGATTGATCTGGCTGTCGTAGCCATCCCGCCGGAGCCGATTCACGACGCTCTGAATTTCCTCTTCGCTCGCTGAAGCGCCCATCGCCACGATCATGGTTCCTCCTGGCCTTTTTTTGTTTCGGGTTGCTTTCTGGTGAGGCAATAAAAAAAGCTCCGAATCATTCGGAGCTTCCGCGGCACCTGAAGGTTTTCGAAGATCAGCGCTATCTGACCGCCGGCACCCCCCTGCGCCACGGGCTAAAGTAGAAAGCGCACTGTCCAGACTGCGTCAAGTTCTTCCTCGCCTGTTTCGGGTGCCCTAGTCTACGGGCCTGTGGTCTCGGTGTCAACAATAGTTCGCGGAGGTGAGCCCCCGCCGTTAGCTGAGGTCTGGGTTTCTGCGTGCACGCGGAGGTCTTCGAGGCGGTCCCAGTATTCGGGGAAGGTTTTTGAAGTGCAGCTGGGATCCTGGATCGCGACCCCGGGCGTTTTGAGCCCGACCAGGGCGAAAGCCATCGCTACCCGGTGGTCCTGATAAGTGCGCACCGTCGCGGGAATGACCGGGCGAGGGGTAATCCGCAACCCATCCCGGAACTCTTCGACCTCCTGGCCGAGCCGTCGGAGCTCCGCGGTGGCGGCTGCAATCCGGTCACTTTCCTGAAAGCGGGTGTGCCCGATGTTGCGGATCTCGGTTGGGCCCTCTGCGAATGGAGCGATGGCGCACAGAGTGAGCGCCATGTCCGAATAGGCGTTGGCATCCACGGTGATTCCTCGGAGCCGCGGGGGGCCGACGACTTCAATGAAACCGTCATCGTCTCGAACCTGGCAGCCCATTGCTCGGAATGCGTTGAGAATCTCGAGATCGCCCTGGGCGCTCGCGCGATCCAGATGTTCAATCCGAACTCTGCCTCCGGTGATTGCCGCTGCACCGAAAAAGTACGAGGCGTTCGATGCGTCGGGCTCTACGAAGTAGTCGCGACCTGAATATGATTGATTTCCGGCGACCGTAAGCAATTCGTAATTTGCATCCCGGGTCATCGTAGCCCCGAAGGCGCGCATGATGTCAGCAGTGAGATCGATGTAGGGCTTGGAAACCAGATCGTGCTGGACGTGAATCACGAGGCCATTGCGAGTGAGCGGGCCGACCATGAGCAGGGCGCTGAAGTACTGACTGCTCTGGTCGCCGGGCATCGTGACCTCGCCTCCCTGCAGGCCGCTCGTTTTGATGATCAACGGAGGACAGCCGTTTCCGACCTCCGAGCGAGCCTCGACGCCCAGGTCGTTCAAAGCGTCCAGCAGCGGGCCGATCGGACGCTCGCGCATGCGCGAGTCGCCGTCGAGTCGAAACTCGCCGTTGCCCAGGGCCAAGAAGGCCGTGAGAAAGCGGGCAGCGGTCCCCGCATCTCCCACGAATAGCTCGCCGCTCGGGGCCGGAAAAGTACCCCCTGCGCCCCAAACCTGGAACTCGCATCGGGAGGCATCTTCCTCTACTCGGATTCCGAGTCGGCGTAGCGAGTCTGCCATCCGCTCGGTGTCGTCCGAGAACAGTGCCCCCCGGATAGTGCTGAAGCCATCCGCCATGGCGGCGATGATGAGCGCGCGGTTGGTGTAGCTCTTGGAGCCCGGTACATCGACCACCGCGTCGATGGGGTGGTCGAGGGGCCGAATCGGGAGTGGATCTTGCATGGACCGATTTTATCCGGGTCCGGCATAGCAAAAGTATCTCAAAGCGTTGCCCGGTCGGCGAGCCGTACACTAAACTTCGCGGGCAGTCGGCATGTAGCCGTCCCCTTGGCGTGAAGACAGTTCCGGCAGCGGGGCTGTGACGCCCCTCCCTCTCTGCACTTTGGTGACGACTGTGCACGAGGAGACGGCCGACTAGCTCGGGAACGATCGAATGATCTGGAGGTCAACGCATGGCCCTGATGGCTATCGTGCCCATCGCCGGAATTGTCGCGATATTGTTCGCCGCGTTTCTCGCCTGGGACGTGCTGCGGCGTGATACAGGTACCGCGGAGATGCAGCGCGTCGGTGACATGATTTTTGAGGGCGCTACCGCCTTTCTCCGTCGTCAGTACCAGACGATCTCCATCATCGCCCTGGTCGCGGCAGTGGTCGTGGGACTGGTCCTCGGAGGCATCACCGGTAATTCTGACCTAGGCTTAAAGACGTCGATCGCTTTCCTGGTCGGAGCTACCGCTTCAGCCCTGGCTGGGTTGATCGGAATGTACGTCGCCGTGAAGTCGAATGTGCGCACGGCCGCCGCGGCACAGATCAGCCTGAACGACGCGATCACCGTCTCTCTTCGGGGCGGAGCCGTGTCCGGATTCTCGATCGTGGCACTCAGCTTGCTGGGCGTCACCGGCATCTACTACGCTTTTGGGGCGGATCCGGCGACTACCCCTTCACTCATCGTGGGATTCGGTTTTGGAGCGAGCTTCGTCGCGCTCTTCGCTCAACTGGGAGGTGGCATCTACACCAAGGCGGCCGACATGGGCGCCGACCTGGTAGGCAAAATCGAAGCTGGTATCCCTGAAGACGACCCCCGCAATGCCGCCGTAATCGCTGATCTGGTGGGCGACAACGTGGGTGACTGCGCTGGTCGTGGCGCAGACCTGTTTGAGTCCACCGCAGCCGAGAATATCGGGGCCATGATTCTGGGTGTTGCGCTGTTCGCGAAAACCGGTAATCCGTCGTGGGTTGTTTTCCCGTTGGTTGTGCGGGCCTTTGGGGTTTTCGCCACTATGGTTGGTCTGCTGGTGGTCCCGCTGTGGGGCAAGATGCGGCCCGATCCCGACGAGGACCCCATGAACTCTCTGAACTGGGGCTACTTCGTCTCGGTCGCTCTGGCGGTGGTTTTCCTCTATATAGCGACCGATTCACTGCTGGGCTCGATCTGGTTCTTCTACGCGGGGCTGGTCGGTATCGCGACGAGCATCGTGATCGTGTTTATCACTCAGTATTACACGGCGGGATCCTGGAGACCGGTCCGGGAGATTGCGGAAGCGGCCCATACCGGTCCAGCGACGGTTATCGTCATGGGGGTGGCAGTAGGGTTTGAAACGACGGCGTCGACTGCGATCGCCGTAGGAATCGCCCTGCTGGCTTCCTACACCTTTGGGACCCAGGCGGCAGGGTCGGTCGTTGTTATGGCTGGGCAGGCTCCGTTGACTCCCGCGGAAGGCGGCTTGTTTGGAACGGCGGTTGCCACCATGGGCATGCTGATGACTGCCGCTTATGTGCTGGCGATGGACACCTTCGGCCCGATAACTGACAACGCCAACGGCATTATCGAGATGGCCGGGGCCGGTGGCCGGGCCCGCCAAATCACTGACAGATTGGACGCGGTCGGGAATACGACTAAGGCACTCACCAAGGGCTATGCAATGGCTTCCGCGGCGTTGGCGGCCTTCCTGCTCTTCGGTGCCTATGGTGATGAGGTGAAGCGGGTGACCTGCGCCAAACTGGGCCAGGCCCCGGAAGCGTGCGACTTTGTTTTCTCGGTCGATCTCACCAAGGTCGAGGTGTTTGTCGCGGCACTGCTGGCGGTCATGCTGGTCTTCCTGTTTAGCTCACTCGCTATTCGCGCGGTAGCCAAAACGGCCGCGGCGATCATGGAGGAAGTGCGCAGGCAGTTCCGCGAAGACCCCGGCATCATGGCGGGCACCGTGCGACCGGACTACACGCGGGCGGTGGATATCACCACCCGGGCTGCCCTCCGCGAGATGATTGCGCCTGGTCTTCTCCCCGTTTTCTCTTCGTTGGCTCTCGGGTTACTCTTCAAGGCACTGCATCTCGATGCGGCTCAGTCCGTGGGCGCGCTGCTCATGGTGGGTACGATCGGGGGGATCATCCTGGCGACTGTGCTGAACAACGGTGGGGGCGCCTGGGACAATGCGAAGAAGTTCATCGAAGCGGGAAATCTGAAAAATGCCGCTGGCGTGGTCCAGGGCAAGGGCACTGCCGCTCACGAAGCAGCCGTCGTGGGTGACACTGTGGGCGACCCCTTCAAAGACACGGCTGGCCCCTCGCTACACGTGCTGGTTAAGCTATTGAGTACTATCACCCTGGTGTTGGCCCCCATCTTTATCTAAGCGGGTAGCACCTGGAGACACCGCAGAGATCTCGTGTGGACGACATTGGTACTTTCGCGGCCGGCTGGGACCTAATCGAGGCCGGGAAAAAGAGAGGCGAGAGACATGGCAATTAATCTGGACCAACTCCTGGATGGACGCCGCGAGGGCGGCCCCCAGGTGGAGGCGGGCGACACCGTGAAGGTGCATGTCCGGGTTATCGAGGGCAATAAAGAGCGTATCCAGGTTTTCGAAGGCCTGGTGATTCGCATGCATCGTCCCAAGCGCCTGGATGGCACTTTCACAGTCCGAAGAGTCGCCCACAATGTCGGCGTGGAGCGCACCTTCCTCTATGCGTCCCCGCGCATCGACAAGGTCGAAGTGCTGCGTCATGGAATGGTGCGTCGGGCCAAGCTTTACTACTTGCGGGGCTTGACTGGTCGGGCCGCCCGCATCCGAGAGAAACGCGCGCCGAGGCCGCAAGCAGCCAAGCCCTAGCCCAGGAGTTCCTGGAGGCAAGCTGAACGCTCCTTCAAGCGAAATTGAGCTTTGTCGTCCGATAGGACTTCAGGTTAGGCGGTAAGGCGCCGCCACGATGACGATTGTTCCAGAGAAAACTCCGTCGGTCGCCATCGAAGATGTTTTGTGGGCCGCTGGTGCCCGGCATCTGGCCGGGATCGATGAAGCGGGGCGCGGGGCCTGGGCCGGGCCAGTCGTCGCCGCGGCGGTAATCCTCGATCCAGTTCGTCTGGGGCGGCTCGGGGCTTGTGTGTTCGATTCAAAGCTTCTTACGGCTCCGCAGCGCGCGAACGCGGCAAAGGTCATCCGTGACGAGGCGCTCGCCGTCGGTGTGGGCACCGTCCCAGTTGAAGTCATCGACCACGCCGGGCTGGCTTTCGCAGGCCAACTCGCCTTCTGGAGAGCGGTGAAGGAGCTCAATCCGGAGCCTGACTTCCTGCTCGTAGACGGCTTCCAACTATGGTCGAATGCCTACCGCCAGGCAGCAGTGCTCCAGGGCGATCGGCAGTCCTTGAGTGTGGCGGCGGCCTCCATCATTGCCAAAGTGAGCCGAGACGAATTCATGCGCGACCTCGAAGAGTCCACGCCCGGCTATGGCTTCGCCCGTCACAAGGGTTATGGCAGTCCTGCCCACCGTTTGGCGTTGGATGAAAAGGGCGTTTCTGCGCATCACCGGCGGTCGTTTCGCCCAATCGCGACTCGAATCATGGCCAGACCCTGAGTGGATCGACGGCGAGGATTAGGCGCCTGGGGCGAGGATCTGGCCGAGAAGCATCTCAGAGCGGCGGGCTACACTATTCTCGAACGTAACGTGCGTAGTCGGTACGGCGAGATCGACATTGTTGCCCGGGATCATGGTTGCATCGTCTTTGTGGAGGTTCGAACTCGCCAGTCGCGGGCGTTCACACCGGAGGAATCCGTGACCACCACGAAGCGACGGCGGGTGGCCGCGCTCGGTGCCCGCTACATGGCTGAGCGGGGGCTCGCCGATGCGGAATGGCGGGGAGACATGATTGCCGTGGAGCAGGACGTACACGGAGCACTCATTCGTTTGGAGCACTACGTGAGCGCCATCGAAGAGCCGTCCGAATGATCGTTCGAGTGCAGTCGGAATGAGCAATGGAGCCGCCGTCTGCCTGGCGTGCTTGACCCTCGCCTGCACCGGCTTCGGTCCACCGACGCTGGGATCGGTGGACGTCTTTGGGCCCAGATTTGGGATCGAAGCGCTGACCGAGCTTGCTAAGACCCCAGACCTACCGGTTGAGGCTCGAGCAGGCGTGCTCATGGATGGGGAGACGGGTCACGCTCTGGCAGCCGCCAACGCGGACGCCCGATTGGCTCAGGCGAGTCTGACCAAGATGATGACCGCCCTGGTGGCGCTCGACCACGCCGATGTCTCGACGGTTATCCGAGCGACCGAACAATCAATGAGCGAGCCGTCGGTCATTGGGCTCGAGCCTGGTGACGCGCTGCCCCTGGAGGAGATGCTTTATGGGCTCTTACTGCCATCGGGAAATGATGCTGCGCTGGCGATTGCCGAAACGGTCGGCGGTGGATCGATTACCCAATTTGTGGGGTGGATGAACGATCGGGCGATGGCCATGGGGCTTCGCAATACCCACTTCACCAACCCGACAGGGCTAGACGCAGACGGTCATTATTCATCGGCCCGCGACCTCGCCGAGACTGCGCGAGCTCTTCTTAAAAACCCAACGCTGGCCCGCGTCGTATCGACGCCGCGCTACGTGGTGCCGGGCCCAACCCGGTACCTTTTCGTCAATGGCAATCCGCTCATCGGTCTCTACGACGGGCTGGATGGAGTGAAGACGGGCTTTACAGATAACGCCGGGCGGACTTTTGTCGCCTCGGCCAGCCGGGATGGAAAGGGCCTCATTGCGGTGGTGCTGGACAGCCCAGACATTCGGGCGGAAGGGCAAGCCCTGTTAGACTTCGGATTTTCCCGGATGGCCCCTTCCGTCCTTGATGTATCGCACCTCGGCTTTGCCCGGGTAGGCGTTGCGGTCCGTTCCAACGGCCAGCTAGTGCGACTGGGCGGGTGGGAGCTGCCCTTCCTGCGAGGCTTCAGCGGTAAGGCCGCGAATGGCGTGCGCGTCTCGGCCACACTGGAGGGACAGACGCTGTCCAGTTGGACCCGGTGAACGCCGCTGACGCCAGGCTAGGGGCGGCTGCGCCCCGCATGCGTATTGCGAAGGCAATGGCGCACATGGGCTATCGGAGCCGCCGGAGAAGCGAAGAGAGTGTGCTCGCGGGTCGGGTCGCGGTGAACGGGGTGGTCGTGGTCGATCCATCGGTATCGGTGGCGCCCGGTCGCGATACGATTACGGTGGATGGGAAACCCCTCGCCCCAATAGTGGAATACGAATACTACGCAGTAAATAAACCGCCCGGTTTCATCTCTACGGTCACTGATCCACATGCAGATTGGCGGGTGGTTGATCTGGTGCGGTCCCGGGCGCGCCTGTACCCGGTTGGTCGGCTGGATAAAGACTCAGAGGGACTTATCCTGTTGACCAATGACGGGGGCTTCGCTAACCGAATCAGTCATCCGAGCTACCAAGTCGAGAAAGAATATGCCGCACTGGTGCAGCCGACCCCGACCAACATCATGATCGATCGGCTTCGCCAGGGCGTTGTGTTGAATGGCCGTCGAGCGGTACCCGTCCGGGTGGCGCTGAGAATCACGAATGGGGAAGCCTGGGTGCGCTTGGTCCTTCACGAAGGCCGAAAACACGAGGTCCGGGAGTTGTTAGGCGAAGTTCACCTCGAAGTGCGGCGCTTGATTCGCACCCGGATCGGCTCATTCCTTTTGGGCTCCCTGAAGGCCGGCGAGCATCGCAAGCTCAAGCCCAGCGAAGTAAATGAATTTCTTCGATCGGATGGGCGCTCCCGATCAGTCTCGAAACGTGAGGCCAGTCGGTGACCTCGGGTCCCCTGCTTGTGGTGGCAATCGACGGGCCATCTGGAGCCGGAAAAACGGCGGCCGGTGCACTCCTGGCTCAGCGTATCGGGGCAGTCCTTGTGGATACAGGAGTCTTTTATCGCGCACTCACCGTTCTCGCCATGCAGGAGCGCGTCTCGCCTGACGACGAGAACCGGCTCGTCGAGTTGGTGCCCCGACTGTCAGCCGCAATCCGACTCACAGCGGAGTCCAGCCCGTCGGCGGAGGTCTTGCTCGACGGTCGCCCGTTCGGCGATGACATATTTGCTCCAGACGTCGATGCACGGGTCTCCCGGGTGGCATCGCATCGGGCGGTGCGAGCGGCGTTGCTCGATCTGCAGCGGGCGCCCGCCGAGGGCCGGCGGGCGGTGGTGACTGGTCGCGACGTCGGAACGGTCGTGTTCCCTGGAGCGGTCGTGAAGATCTATCTCGATGCATCGATTGAGGAGCGCGCTCGGCGAAGATCCAGGCAGGTCGGCGGAGACGGCATCGCCGTCACTCAATCCATGACCCGGCGCGATGCGCTGGATGCCGGCCGGACCACAGCTCCGCTGGTCCAGGCGCGGGACGCCATCCGTCTCGATACCGACGACCTGACGGTGGAACAGGTGGTTGATCGGTTGGAGGTGATCTTCCAACAGAGAGTGGAGTCCCCGTGACTGGCATCGGGGCCGGGTTGGCCGGTGGAGAAGTTCTCCGGATGTCAGTCTGGTATTGGCTAAGTCGGGTTGGGGTCAAGGCACTGGCCGCGCTTTTGCTTCGATTGCACTTCGAGGGGTCATCTCGAGTCCCGCGGCGTGGCGGATTGTTGGTAGTGTCGAATCATATGAATATTGCGGACCCGCCACTCCTCGCTGGAGCTTTGACGAGACCCTTAGCCTTCATGGCCAAGACGGAGCTCTTTCGAGGTCGCTGGTGGTCGGCTATCCTGCGGACGTGGGGAGTGTTCCCGGTTCGCCGAGGCGAGATTGACGTGGCCGCGGTTCGAGCCGCGCTCGCGCTGTTGAGGGCTGGGGGCGCCGTGGTCATTTTCCCGGAAGGAACTCGCCATCCCGACGGCCTCGGGGAAGCATTGCCCGGCATCGCCTATCTCGCGGCCCGCTCCGGTTGCGCCATTCTGCCTATCGGGATCACGGGGACTGAGCAACTTCGCGGGCTACGGAGCTTGCTGCACCGACCGGAAGTTTGGGTCCGGGTCGGCGAGCCGTTCAACATCGGCCGGGGTGATGCCCTGGAGGGAGCGGAGCACATCATGCACAGCATTGCCGCGCTGATTCCGCCGGCCAAGCGGGGGCGCTACGGTGCTTTGCCAGGCCTCGATGGCCGACTCGAAGAGCCGAAGGAGGCCTGACATGTGTGGGATCATGGGCTATGTAGGGGGACGAGAAGCGATTCCGCTGATCATGCGCGGCCTCCGCGGCCTTGAATATCGGGGGTACGACTCGGCAGGCGTGGCCGTTATCGAGGGTGACGAAATTCCGGTCCGACGCTCGGTGGGCAAGCTGGACCAGCTCCAGGCTCTGCTCGAGCGGGAACCCCTGTCTGGATCGGTCGGCGTCGGGCACACGCGATGGGCCACCCACGGGCGAGTCACCGACATCAATGCCCACCCGCAGTCCGACTGCAATCACGAGCTGGTCGTTATCCACAACGGGATCATCGAGAATTTTCTCGATCTGAAAGACGAGCTTGTGGCTAAGGGACATGCCTTCGTATCCCAAACGGATACCGAAGTTATTGCGCATCTGATTGAGGAAGCGCTCAAGAGCGCGAACCTAGTGGAGGCCTGCCGACTCGCCTTTTCGCGCCTCGACGGGCACAACGCGATCCTGATTATCAATCGCAGATATCCGGACCAACTGATTGCTGCTCGGCTCGGCAACGCGGGCGGCATCGTGCTCGGCTTCGGCGACGGTGAGATGTTCGTGGCCTCGGACCGGCTGCCCATCATGGAGCACACCCGGCGGCTTGCCTTCCTGGGCAACCGAGAAATGGCCCTGGTGGATCGGAACGGCGCGCAGCTCTTTGGGCTGGACGGCAGTACCATCAAGCGGGATCCGGAGATGTACATGTGGGATCCGCTGGCTACCGCCAAAGGTGGACATAAGCACTACATGCACAAGGAGATCCACGAGCAGCCGTCGGCTCTGACCGACACTATTCGGGGACGCATGGACCTCCAGCGGGGGCAGGTCTATCTCGACGAGCTGAATTTGGATGATGCTGTAATCCACTCGATGCAGCGGCTATCGATCGTGGCCTGCGGCACCGCCTGGCACGCGGGCTTGATCGGCAAATTCATGATCGAGCGTTTGGCAAAGATTCCGGTCGATGTCGAATTTGGATCGGAAGCGCGCTATCGAGAGCCGTTGATGGACCCGAGCACCTTTGTGCTGGCCATTACTCAATCGGGCGAAACCGCGGACACGGTGGCCCCCATGGAGCAGGCGCTGGAACGAGGCTTGCGTACATTGGTGATCTGCAACACACCCGGAAGTCGGGCCGCTCAGATCGCCGACGGTGTGCTCTACACCCAATGCGGCCCAGAGATAGGCGTCGCCTCGACGAAGTGTTTCACTGGGCAACTGGCCGCGCTTTACTTGCTGGGGGTCTTCCTCGGGACACGGCGGGGAGTGATCGACCCGGCTGAAGCGCGCCGCTATCTCGAAGGCCTGGAGAGATTGCCCAGCCTGATGGGCCAGGTGCTCAGTCGGGAGCCCGCGACCGAGAAGCTGGCGGCGGCGTTCTTTCAGATGTGTGACTTTCTATTCCTGGGGCGGAATATCAATTACCCGATTGCCCTGGAGGGAGCGCTCAAGCTCAAAGAAATCTCCTACATCCATGCGGAGGGTTATGCGGCAGGCGAGATGAAGCATGGGCCGATCGCGCTGATCGACCAGAACATGCCGGTCGTGACAATCGCCACCCGGGATCATGTGTACGACAAAATGATCAGCCAGATCGAGCAGGTTCGGGCACGGGACGGAATCGTGATCGCCGTAGCCAATGACGGGGACGCCCGGATCGGCGACCTGGCTGATCACGTGCTCTACGTCCCGGAAACTGAGCCGTTGCTGCAGCCGATCCTGAATGTCATCCCGCTCCAGTTGCTGGCTTATCACGTGGCGCTTCGGCGGGGCTGCGACGTCGACCAGCCCCGAAATCTGGCCAAGTCTGTGACCGTCGAGTAGGTGAGGATCGCCTACCTGGCCCCATTCGGCCTGCGGCCGAAGGGGACCACGGTTTCGCGGGTGCTGCCGCTGGCCCGAGCGCTCGCCTCCCAGGGCGCACAGGTGCGGCTGGTCATTCCGCCCTGGGATGACCCGGGATCAGCCGGAAAACAGGTGCTTGAAGGCGATCTGGAAATCGTCCATGCTTCGCTCACTCCTCACCCGGGGCGGTTCTTTGCTTTGATCAGAGAGCTCAACCGGCTCGTGGTGGCTTACGAGCCGGACGTGGTGCACGTTTTCAAGCCGATTGGGTACAGCGGACTTTTGGCGTGGTGGTGGGCAAATCGCTGGAAGGGAGACCAGGCGCCGCTGCTGTTCCTCGACTGCGATGATCTGGAGGGGGCGGCCGGTTGGGGTGGCCGCAGGGGGCTCGGAAGTTTGGGGTTCGTACGAGGTTTGCAGGAAACCCAGACCATCCGGGCGGTCGGCCGGGTCACTGCAGCGAGCCGGTGGCTTGAATCCTACGTTAGCCGGCTCGGGGTTTCAGCAGAGGACATCCAGTACCTGCCGAACGGTTGGAGCTCGGCTGATAGAACGGAGCTCGAAGATCCAGCCTTTGCGGCCGCACCGGCTGGCCCGCCTGCATTACTGTGGTACACCCGGTTCACCGAGGCGAAGCCTGCACGAGCCGCCGAACTATTGGCCCAACTGCTCCGGCCAGATCCTTCGAGGCGGCTGATCATCCTGGGTGACGAGCTGGAGCGGGGGGCTCAGGGGAAGCTTCGTTGGGCCCTGGAGCAACGGGGAGTGGGGGCGCAGGTCGATTGGCTTCCCTACGCTCCGGGCACCCTCGCGCGGATTGTCCGGACTCGAGACATCGTTGCCGTCTATCCGCTGGACGACGATCTCACGAATCTGGCTCGCTGCCCCGCGAAGATCGTTGAGCTCATGTCCCTCGGAGTCCCAGTCGTGGCTGAGGCGGTGGGCGAGGCCACAACTTACCTGCGAGAGTTCGCCACCGATTGTCTGACCAGTCCTGGAGACTCGGACGCTTTGGGCCGTAGCGTCGAGCAACTCGTGAGGAACCCGGGCAAGCGGGAGTCGCTCGGGGACGGCCTCCGGCAGGAGGCCGTCCGCTGGGAGTGGGCGGGTCTGGGCGCCAATCTGATGGCGTGGTACGTCGAAGAGCAAGCGAGAGTTCAGCCGCTGGGGCGTTAACTCGGCTGGTCCAAGTCTCCAGCGTGCATCGCCTACAATCGGCAAACTCTCAATCGGAGGAGAAACCGTGGGACAGATTGCGGAGAGTGCGTTGGAGAAGCTTCGGGCCGAACGGAACGAAACATTGCGGCTGCTCTTGGGGTTGACTGAAGAGGAGTGTCGGATCCGTTGGCAAGGTGGAAACGTCAACCACGAGCTCCGAAATTTCGCCAGCCACTACATGGACCACATGCAGCATCTCAACAAGATCCTCCGCCATCAGAACCGCTGGTTCACCGAAGCCGAGCTGCTGTTGCAACAAGCCCAGGCCTTGCATGGCGAGCTCGAAACGATGGTACTGAGCTTGAGTGACCAGGAAATGAGCGTGCCAGGACCGGACGAAGGCGACTGGAACGCGCTCCAGGTCATCGAGCATATGGCCAGTAACGAGCGAATGTACCGGCAGCGCATCCTGGAGAACCTGCCGGCGGACCGCAGCCCGGCTCCTGCAACAAGCTAGAGGGTCGCCGGGTACTAGCTCAGCGCAAGGTCAGCGCACCGCGCGACGCCAGGGGCGAGTCAGAAGCAACGAGACCAGCACCACCAAGCTGGCCAGGGATAAGCGGGTGGCCCAGACTCGGATGTCAGTGTCGGTGAAGTCAAAGCGGACCTCGTGGAGCCCCGGTTTGATAGGGATTTCGAGGGCTGCTTGCTGGTTGTCATAACGGAGCTCCAGGGGGGCGCCGTCCACGCTGGCAACCCAGCCTGGGAAGTACGAGGTGTTGAGCCGCAAGCGGCTCTCGGTGTGGGCATCGATCGTGAATTCGCGGGAAGTACCGGTGAGCTTTCGAACTTCCCAGTCAGCCTGACCGGAAACGACGGACAGTTGCTCGGGTGGCGGTTCGGTCGGGGTGGCTTGCACGTTGATGGGCTCGAACTCGTTGGCGTTGCTACCGACCAAGTGCCAGGCGGCCACGTTTTCGGCCGATAGAGTCTCGTCGACGCTCTGAATTGGTCCGTCAGGCCTGGCGTTCGGGAAACCCTGGAAAACGAAAAGCGCCACCACTCCAGCGGTCCACGCCAGGCCGAAGCGTCGCTTTCCCTTGAAGAGCAGACCCGCGGCCCCGCAGGCGAAAGAGAGGGCAACCGTGCCGAGGGAGAGAAAGCGCCAGGGAAACTGCAGAAACTGCAGGGTCGGGACGGCGGCCCATAGCCTGGCTGACGCGTCGGTCGCAAAGAAACTGGCCAGCGCCACGAGGCCAAGCGCGAATACGGAAGCGCCCGAGGCCCGGGGCGACTTGCGGAACCGGAGGAGGGACAGGCCGAGCAGGGCAGCCAAAATTAGGTGAGGGGTGCCGAGCGAAAGGCTGAGGCCGTCGCCGGGCCCTTCGACTGAGCCACCGTAACCCCAGGGCGAATAAAGAAGCTGTTCGGGATACACGAAGTGATGGAAGTATGCGTAGGCTCCCTTGATGGCTCGCCCGATGTACACCTCGTCGTGCTCAAGCAGGGCCGGCAGCCAGAAAAAGGCGGCCATGCCCACGCCAAGGGCGACCGTGGTTGCGCCCCGCGCGAGTGCTCCGACTGACCGATTCGCCAGAGCTATAGCCGTGATGCCTGCCGCCACGCACGGGATGGTGATCAGCGCCACATGGTTGCTACTCAGCAATAGGAGAGCCGTTGCAACGCTCCCGATCGCAAGCGAGGGCGCCTGGGAATCGCGAGCGAAGCGGGTCGTTCCCCAGAAAGCGATCGGAACGAAGGCGAATGCGGCGAAGTCCCCCATGGCATAGCGGACGTAGAGCGTAACCAGCAAGTACGGAGCAAACAGGTACGCAGAGGCGGCAATCAGGCCGCCGGACGGCCCAAAGAAGTCGCGGGCGAGCAAGTACATTCCAAGGCCGGCGGTCGCAAGGAGCGACAACGCGGCCAGGCTGCTCGCGGCGGCGAGGCCGATCCCGAGGGAATGAACCGCCGCGGTCAGGTAGTAGAAGAGGGGTGGGGTGAAATTGAACAGCGGTTCACCGTAGCCCAGATTAAGGTCGGGAGCCCAACGCGGGACCATCTGACCGTCGGCCAGGGCCTGCTCGAACTCAACGTGCCGCGGGAAATAGTAGACCGCGTCGTGGCCGCGCGGTGGCTGGAAGCCGAGCAACGAATGGCCGGCCATAAGAACGAGCAGGACTACCAAGGCCAGCCGGGTGGCTTCGGCCCCCGGAAGGCGGTTGGAACTGCGTCGCGAGGCCGACCGCCCATTTGGGGTGAGCCCTTCAGGGCGAGCGGTCGGTTCGGGGGCGCCCGGGTGGTTACGAGGTCCTCCTGGCCAGGGCGGCTTCACTTATGATGCTCGGCACACTGGCCGCAACCAGGTGCTGAGGAGATCGAATTCGATGAACGAAACCCGGGCTTTGGTGGAGTTCGTGGTGGGCTCCAATTACGCCGACCTACCGAAGGAGATCGTCGAGACCGTGCGGCTTTTCATTCTGGATGATCTCGCCTGCGGCTTCGCCGGCGCTCGTGCCCCCTGGGCAGATATGGTCGCCACGGTGGTGCGCGACTCAACTGCCGGCAGCAATTCCATGTTCGGTCGCGCATGGACCGCCTCCCCCGCCCAGGCCGCCCTGGTCAATGGCGTGAGCATCGGTGGCTTTGAGTGCGATCATGTCTATTCGCCCGGGTCGTGCCATCCGAGCGCCGGAGTCTTTCCAGCCGTGCTGGCGGCGGCCGAGCAAGGCCACATCGATGGCCGCGGCTTCCTCACCGCGGTGGCGCTCGGCTACGAGATCCTCTGCCGTATCGGCGCCGCTGCCACTCGGGCGGTCGAGGACGAGCGGGGCTTCCACGGCCCCGGGACCAATGCCGCGTTGGGGGCCGCATTTGGAGTCGGCAAGGCGCTGGGGCTCTCGGAGAAAGTGCTGCTCAACGCAGTTGGCATCGCGGGTTCGCACGGGAGCGGTCTCCTGGAGTTTTTCCACGAAGGGGCCATGACCAAGCGGATGCACCCTGGCCGGGGCAGCCAGCTTGGTCTCGAATGTGTGCTACTCGCTCAACAGGGCTTCACCGGCCCCTCAACTGTACTGGAGGGAGCGCAAGGGTTTCTGAACGTCTACTCGCCGTCCCCGAAGCCTGAGCGGCTTTTGAGCGGACTCGGCCAGGACTACCTGCTCCGCGAAATCACGTTGAAAGCCTATCCCTGTCACATCTCATTCCATCCGACGATTGATGCCCTCCAGCATTTTCGCGCTGAGAATCCATTCGACATCCAGATGATCCAACACGTGAAGATCGTTAGCGAAACCCGAATGATGGAGAGTCGTTTCGGGGGGCGGAGGCCAACGAATCTGCTGGGTGCGCAGTACAGTCTGCCGTGGTCCGCAGCCCTCGCGCTGTCCTGGGACGTCGCGGATCCGGCCGCGTGGACCGAGCGCGATCTCGCCGATCCGATGGTCAGCCACCTGGCCGCAACTATGGAGCTCGACGAGAGCAAGCCAGCGGGGTTCGGGGCCAACGCGGAGGTTGAGCTTACGGTTGGCGGACAGCGGCATGTTGTGACCGCCACCGATTGGAAAGGCGCGCCGACCAATCCCTACACGTTCCAGGAGATGGCCGAAAAGTTCCGCCGCTACGTGGGCGATCAGCTTACGAACGGCACCACTGAGGAGATCATTGCTCGGGTTGAGCGGCTCGAACACGAGGCTGACGTAGCATCGCTGGCCCGGCTGATTCGCGGGGTGGAATGACCGGCTCAGGCCGAGGCGACAGCTGAGGGTTCGCAAGCGGCTCGGAGACTCGCAATGTAGGTGCTGAGGGCGGCTATCCTCTGGGCCGCGGGGGTCGCCTCGATGAGATCGGCGATGGCCGAAGCGACAATGCAGCCGTCCGCAATGGTGTGGAGGGCGGCCACGTGCTCGGGGCGAGAAATGCCAAAGCCGACTAAGAGAGGCTGGGACACCTGGTCGCGCACGGCTTTCATGAAGGCGGGGAGGCGATCGGAAAGCTGGGCGCGCGCTCCGGTGGTGCCCACCAATGAGACGCAATAGACGAAGCCCTGGGCAATTCGCCCAACCTCTTCCAGATGCTGGGGCGTACTGGTAGGGGCAACCATCTGAATCAGGTGGATGCCCTGGCTCTTCGCCGCCGGCAAGAGGGGGCTGGCCTCGGCGGTCGGCAGGTCGGGCACGATGAGCCCGTCGATTCCGGCGACCGCGGCATCCTGAACCAGCCGCGCCAATCCGTAGTGATAGATGGGGTTGTAGTAGGTCATTGCGATCAAGGGGGCATCGGTCTGGCCGCGCAGGCGGGCGACGACGTCGAGTGCCCAGGAGACCGAGGCGCCGTTACTGAGCGCTCGCTCGCTGGCGTGCTGAAGCGTGACCCCGTCAGCGACCGGGTCGGAAAATGGAATCCCAAGCTCAATGCCGTCGGCTCCAGCCTCCAACATTGCCAGGGCCAGCTGCTCGGTGGCGTCCAGGTCGGGAAAACCGACGGTGAGGTAAGGGAACAAGCCAAGCCGATCAGCGGCCTTGAGCTGGGCGAAGGTTCGATCGATCCGGTTCAAGATTGCGGTCACAGCTATCGAACGATCCGGGGACGGGCCTTCGAGGGCCTCAGGGCGTTGGGAGAGCCCCAGAGCGGACGAGGGGCCTTTGAGAGCCTCTGCGCGAACGGAGGGTTGGTCACAGCGTCTCCGCGAACGGCAGGGAGCGGTTGACGTCTTTGTCGCCCCGCCCGGACAGGATGATCAGTACCAGCGAGCCAGGGGCGAAGCGCTGGGGGTTGTCCGCCACGTAGGCGACGGCATGGGCCGATTCCAGGGCCGGCATGATGCCCTCAGTAGAGGACAGGAGGCGGAAGCCGCGAATGGCCGCCTCATCTTCGATCGACACATATTGGGCGCGGCCGGAGGTCTTCAGGAAGGCGTGCTCGGGTCCGACTCCCGGGTAATCCAGGCCGGCCGAGATACTGTGGGTGCCCAGGATCTGCCCGTCCGCATTTTGGAGGACGAGCGAGCGAGTGCCGTGCAGAATCCCGATCGAGCCGGCCGAAAGAGTCGCCGCATGCGCGCCAGATGCGATCCCGCTGCCGCCCGCCTCGACCCCGATCAGGGCCACCCCGGCATCTTCCACAAACGGCATGAATCCACCAATGGCGTTGCTGCCGCCCCCCACGCAGGCCACGACTGCATCGGGAAGGTGACTGAATTGCTCCAGGCATTGCCGGCGGGCCTCCCAGCCAATCACCGATTGGAAGTCGCGCACCATGAGGGGGTAGGGATGGGGGCCGGTGGCGGAGCCCAGCATATAGTAGGTGGACTCGACGTTCGTGCACCAATCGCGGAATGCCTCATTGATCGCGTCCTTGAGCGTCCGAGTACCGGAGTCGACCGGTCGGACCTCCGCCCCGAGCAGCTGCATCCGATAGACGTTGAGCGCCTGGCGCTCGATGTCCTCGGTGCCCATGTAGACCACGCATTCCAGTCCCAGCTTGGCGCACACGGTGGCTGCCGCGACTCCGTGCTGGCCTGCGCCGGTTTCAGCAATGATGCGCTGGCGTCCCATGCGTCGAGCCAACAGGCCTTGCCCGAGGGCGTTGTTGATCTTGTGGGCGCCAGTGTGGGCCAGATCCTCGCGCTTGAGGACTACTTGGATATCGCCGAGACCCTGGCTGAATCGCTCAGCTAGGTAGACCGGAGTAGGGCGACCGGCGAAGGAACGCCCAACCCCATCGAGCTCGCGCCAGAAAGCGAGGTCCTCTCGGGCTTCCAGGTAGGCCCGGCGCAGGTCATCGACCGCCGGGACGATGACTTCGGGGATGAAAGCCCCGCCGAAATCGCCAAAATGGCCGTCAACGCCTTGCTCGTGGATGGTGCGGATGAGCCCCGGATGCCAGAACGGCGCGTTGGGGCGAAAGGTCTCCGAGTGGCTCGTCGTAACTGGATCCTGGGTCATAGCCGAGCCAATTCGGTGTCGGCGCTGCGAACCGCGGCGAGAAACGCGCGAATGAGGTCAAGGCTTTTGGTGCCATTGGCCTCCACGCCGGAGCTGACGTCAACGCCCCACGGGCGGGCCACCGTGATGGCGGTTTCAACGTTGTCCGGGGTCAGCCCGCCGGCCAGGAACCCGTCGGCTACCAGGGCGCGGACGGTGCTCCAGTCGTAGGTGACCCCGGTGCCGCCGTACTGCCCGCTCACGTTGGCATCGACCAGCAGGCGCTCGGCACCCCATTCCGAAGGTGCGCTGCAGGGCGCCCCGACCCGCACCGCTTTGAATACCGGGGCTTCGACGGTGCGAATGAAGTCGGGCGGCTCGTCTCCGCTGCACTGGACGACGTCCACCTTCGCTCGATGAACGATGGCGTTCACCACCTCAATCGGCTCGTTCACTACCACGCCAACCGCCTTCCAGCCGGTCGGGTGTTCCTGGCGGAGCTCATCGATCAGATGGGTTGCCTCATCAACGTCGATGGCCCGCGGACTAGCGGCATAGAACATGAACCCGAGATAGTCGGCGCCGGCGTCGAGCGCGGTGAGCCCCGCCTGGAGGGTCTTGATGCCGCAAATTTTGACCTTGGTCATACCGGGCTCGGCCTCCCGAGCAGCTCGCGCACCTTGGCGGCCGGATCGATAGCGGTCACCAGCGCTGACCCTACCAGGACGGCGTGGACGCCGGCCGCCTGGAGCCGCTGGACGTCGGCCCGAGTGCTGATGCCGCTCTCGCCGATCACCAGGGTTCCATCCGGGATCAGTGGTCGCAGTTGCTCTGTGGTGGCGAGATCCACCTGAAAGGTGGCGAGGTTGCGATTGTTAATGCCAATGATCGGGACGTGCAGTGCCACGGCGCGTCTCGTTTCTTCCTCCGAGTGGACCTCGACGATCGCGTCGAGACCGAGGGAATCGGCGGTGTCCAGGCAGGCGCTGATTTGCTCATCGGACAGCATCGAGACAATCAGCAGTACGGCGTCGGCCCCTAGAGTGCGAGCCTCGTAAATCTGGTAGCTGGAGATGGTGAAGTCCTTCCGCAAAAGTGGCGCGGTGACCCGCGTCCGTAGCTCGCGAAGATCGGAGTCGCGGCCGGAGAAGAAGCGCTCGTCGGTCAACACCGAGACCGCTGAAGCGCCGGCCTCCACATAGCTGCTGCCCAGCGCGGTGGCATCCGCATCCGGGCGTAGGGCGCCGGCCGAAGGTGAGCTGCGCTTGACCTCGGCAATCAGGGCGATTCCGTCAGCAGCGGCGGCAGCGGCGAGGGTCTTGGCGAAGGGCTGGCCCTTAGCGGCTGAGCCGCAAGCGCCAATGAGCTCACTCAGAGGATGCCTGGCCTCCCGATCCGCCACCTCCTGCTCTTTGTGAGCGCGGATCTCGTCCAGGATGGTCACGGGGCGGCTGGCTTCAAGCGTTGAGAAGTGGCAATCACCTGGTCGAGCTTACGACCGGCGGTGCCGTCCTCGATGACCTTTCGAGCGAGGTCGATGCCCGCCTTGAGGCTGGATACGACATCCGCCGCGAAGAGCGCGGCGCCAGCGTTGAGCTCCACGACGTCCCTGAACGGACTGGGCTCCGCGGCGAACACGGTATGGGCGATTCCCGCGTTGTGAATCGGATCTCCCCCCAGGAGTGCGCCCGGCGGGACCAGATTGAAGCCGTAGTCGGTCGGGTCCAGGGTCCAGTTGCGAACGGTCCCGTCCTTCACTTCATGGACTTCGGTGGGGCCAGTAAGGGTGATCTCGTCGAGGCCGTCGCTCCCATGGACCACCAGGGCATGCTTGGAACCCATCCGGAGCAGGACCTCGGCCATTTTGGGTGCGAGGGAGGACACCGCGACCCCCAGGAGTTGGTGGCGGGCGCGGGCCGGGTTGCTGAGCGGCCCCAGGACATTGAAGACGGTCCGCACGCCGATCTCCCGGCGGGGGCCGGCCGCGCTGGCCATGGCCGGGTGATAAGCGGGGGCGAAGAGGAAACCGATGCCGGTCTCAACGATGCACTGCGTGGCTTGGAGGGGCGGAAGATCGGGGACGATGCCGAGTGCTCCCAGCAAATCGGCGCTGCCGCTCTGGCTGGTCACCGCCCGGTTGCCGTGCTTCGCCACTCGCGCCCCGGCCGCCGCTGCCACGATGGCCGCGGTGGTGGAGATGTTGAAGGTCCCTGACCCATCGCCGCCGGTGCCACAGGTGTCGAGCAGCGGCTCATCGAGGACGATCTTGAGGGAGGCGTCGCGCATCACCCGAGCGAGGCCGACCATCTCATCGATGGTCTCGCCCTTCATGCGTAAGGCCACCGCAAAGGCCGCGATCTGGGCCGGGGTGGCATTGCCGGCCACGATGTCCTCCATTGCGGCGGTCGCTTCTTCTTCTGAAAGATTGATATTCTCGACGACCTTGGCTAGTGCCTCACGAATTCCCATCTCGCTCCCTTCCGGACTTTGCCTGAAAGCCCTCCCCCTCGACAGGGGAGGGTACGCGGTGGTCTGGGGTGCGGCTGGGGGTGCTTCCGCGTTCGTAGCGTATCAATTTATGATGGTTCACTTAGACCCCGATCCGACTGGATGAAACTCCATCACCGCGTCGATAAAGTTCTGCAACAGGTGTTTGCCCTCCCCGGTCAGAGCCGATTCCGGGTGGAACTGCACGCCTTCGACGAAGTAATCGCGGTGGCGGACCCCCATGATGACGCCATCTGCCGTGCGCGCGGTCACTTCCAGGCAGGCCGGGACCGTCGCCGGATTGATTACCAGCGAGTGATAGCGCGTGGCCGTGAACGGGTTGGGCATCGCTTCGAAAATCGTTTTCCCGTCATGGAGGATCTCCGAGACCTTGCCGTGGAAGATGGTCGGGGCGCGCACGATCGCCCCGCCGAAGACTTCCCCGATCGCCTGGTGGCCGAGGCACACGCCGAGGATGGGAAAGCGGCCCGCATAGCGCTCGACGACTCGGGGGGTGAGCCCGGCATCGGCCGGACGGCCGGGGCCGGGCGAAATGACAATGCCGGCGGGGTTGGTGTCTTCCAGTTCGTTCATGGTGAAGCGGTCATTCCGGCGAACGTCTACCTCCGCACCGAGCTCGCTCAGATACTGGAACAGGTTGTAAGTGAACGAGTCGTAGTTGTCGATCAAGAACAGGCGGGGACCGCTTTTCTCGGTCATGGGGCTGCCTGGGCGGCGACGGTCGCTTCTCCATGGCTCTGCGGCTGGGCCAACGCCTCGGCTAGCCGGAGCGCGGTCAGCATTCCTTGCGCTTTGGAAACGGTCTCTTCGTATTCTTCGGCGGGATCCGAATCGGCCACGATACCACCACCAGCCTGGACGTGGGCCACTCCATCTTTGAGCACCAGCGTCCGAATGGTGATGGCGGTTTCCATGCTGCCGCTGTATCCAAAGTAGCCGATTGCCCCGGCATAGGGGCCTCGGCCTTCCGCCTCCAGCTCAGAAATGATCTGCATGGCGCGAATCTTCGGCGCTCCGGACACCGTGCCGGCCGGAAAGCAGGCCCGCAACGCGTCCAGCGGGCTCAAGTCGGCGCGCAGGCGCCCGTTGACGTGAGTGACCAGGTGCATGACGTGGGAGTAGCGCTCGATGAACATCAAGCCATCGACCGCCACCGTTCCTGGAATCGCGACCCGGCCGACGTCATTACGGCCGAGATCGACCAGCATGATATGCTCGGCGCGATCCTTTTCGCTGGCCCGCAGCTCAGCCTCCAGCGCGGCGTCTTGCTCCTCGGTCGCTCCGCGCGGCCGTGATCCCGCGATGGGATGGGTGCTGACCAGGCCGTCTTCCACGCCAACCAGGAGCTCGGGGGACGAGCCGATCAGTTGGTAGGGACCGAAGTCGAGCAGGTACATGTAGGGCGAGGGATTGACGACCCGCAGGGCCCGGTAGAGGGCGAGCGCAGACACCGAGGTCGGGACCGAGAACCGCTGGGAGGGAACGACCTGAAAGATGTCACCCGCCGCGATGTGCTCCTTCGCCTCTAAGACCATGGCCTCATATCGCTCGCGGCTGACATTCGATTGGCCGACCGGAGCCCGCCGAGGAAGGGTGGGGATGCTCAGCAGACGGGGAGCGGTGGCGTCGGGCGGGGCGGCCTTGCGAAGGCGGTCCAGGACCCGATCGATGCGCTGCTCGGCTGCCCGGTATTCGGCCTCGAGGTCGCCATCCAAACGCGCGTGGGCCACGACCTTCAGCGTGTGGCGGACGTGGTCGAAGACGAGCAAGGTCTCACAGAACGCCAGCTCGCCCAGGGGCAGGCCGTAGGGATCAGGCCGAGTGGGTCCGATCTCCTCATAGCAACGGATCAAGTCAAAGCCGAGGAAGCCGAGCGCGCCTCCGTGGAACCGCGGCAAGCCGGGGGTAGCGACCGCGCGACGCTCTTTGAGAATGGCCTCCAGGGCGAGCAGTGGGTCTGCGCAAGGGGTGCTGTCGGTTCCGTCCGGACCCTGATGGTGGGCCATGCCGCCCTCGAAGCGCAGCGTGTCGGTCGGCTCGGTCGCCACAATGGAATAGCGCCCCTGGCGCTCGCCGCCCTCGACGCTTTCCAGCAGGAAGCTCGGGCCGTCGGATCGGAGCTTGGCGTAGGCGGAGACCGGCGTTTCGGTGTCCGCGAGGCACTCGCGATAAATTGGCAGGAGGCCGCTGCCGCGCAGGGCCAGAGCCTCCTCCAGGGTCGGAGTGCAGAAGGAAGCGGGACGGGTGCTTGGGAGGGAAGTCATGTTGAGGTGTCCGAGGTGGTCGGGAGGACGAAGCCCACACGCTCCTTCAGGCCCAGCACCTTGGGTTCGGCGAGGGCGCGGGCTTGGGCCGCCCCGGTGGCGAGCAGGCGGTCGAGGTCATCGGGCTCTTGCATCAATTGAGCGTAGCGTTCCCGGATCGGCCGCAGCGACTCGATCACCACTTCAGTGACCGCTTTCTTGAGGTCCCCGTAGCCTCGCCCCTCGAAGTTGCGCTCGACTTCGGGCGCGGACTTTCCGCTCATCAGCAGGTAGATCTGGAGGAGGTTGTTGACGCCGGCCTTCTCGGGCGCGCTGCTGAATTGGATCTCGCGCCCGCTGTCGGTGACCGCGCGACCCAGCGTGTAGCGAATCTCATCCGGCTCGTCCACGATGCCGACGGCGTGGCCGCGGGCCGGCCCGCTCTTGCTCATTTTGGCGTTCGGGTCGTCCAGGCCCATCACCCGAGCGCCCTCTTCCCTAATCACGGCTTTGGGCACGACGAAGAAGTCACCGTAGATGTGGTTGAAGCGCACGGCGATGTCGCGGGTCAGCTCGACGTGCTGGCGCTGGTCATCGCCTACCGGGACCTCGTCGGCATCGTAGAGCAGGATGTCGGCGGCCATCAGGACGGGGTAATTGAGGAGTCCGGTGCTCACCGTTTCCTGGTTGGCGGCCTTGGACTTGTACTGGGTCATTCGTTCCAGCCAGCCGAGCGGGGTGAGGCAGTTGAGGATCCAGCAAGCCTCGGCGTGCGCGCGGACATGACTCTGGACGAAGAGCGTGCTCTTTTTCGGGTCGATGCCCGCGGCCAGGAGGATCGCCGCGGTTTGGCGGGTCTGCAGGCGGAGCTGGTCGGGGTCCTGGGGCACGGTGATCGCGTGGAGGTCGACGATACAGAAGAAATTGTCCTTAGCATCCTGGCCGAGCACCCACTGTTGGATGGCCCCGAGGTAATTGCCGATGTGCAACCGACCCGACGGCTGAATGCCGGAGAGCACCCGCGGTCTCCCGTTCATCCTTTCCAACCTCCAAAGAGCGACCTGAATAGCAAAAGGCCCTCGTCCGGGGAAGGGACGAGGGCCTTTCTCGTGGTGCCACCCTTCTTCGGTTCGCCGAAACGAACCCTCTGTGCTCAGGCCATCCCATGCTCGATCCGAAAACATCGACAGGAAAGGTCCGAACACCGCACAGATAACGGTTGCGGTTCCGTCGAAGCCTACTCCTTCGCTTGCGCGAAGTCTCAGCGCCGCGACTCGAGGATCCATTCGGTAGCGCCGCTTGGGCCGGCTTACACCTCGTCCGGCTCGCTGGGCCACGCTCGCTACGTACTTGTTCCCTTCAACGTCTTTGCTTATGTCAGGGATGATTATCAGTCAGTCGGTTGCGCTCTCGCAAATTCGGATTCGGCGAGAAAGAAGGGCGCACGGTGAAGGGGGGTGTAGATCGGGCCGGTGGGGCGGAGATCGCTCTGAAATAGGACGATCTCGGCACAGGGTTGCTCGCCGGTGGCCCAGGGTTTCGCCTCTTTCAGAGCCGGACGCAGAGCAGCCGATCCTTCGAGGTCTCCTCGGCGGCGGCTCCGTCCGAGCGTTATGTGGGGACGGAAGGGCGATTTATCGAAGGTGATCCGCCTCGCATCCAGTGCATTCGTTAGCGCCTTTCGGACGTCTCCGAAAGCGTCGTAGGGTTGACAAGTGATTCCGGCCCACACGACATCGACCGCTGCGCGAGCACCGAAGGAGCCCAACTGCCCGGGGATGAGGGTGAATGGCTTTCGTCCCCGGGCGGCCTCCGCCAGGCTCTCGGTAATAGCGGGCAGCCCGCTCTTCGGTTGATTGCCCAGAAACGCCAAAGTGATGTGATAGGTGGAGGGTTTCGCCCACCGAACGAACCCCGGCGCGGCAACCTCCAACGCGTGCGCGGTAGCGCTGAGCCTTGCTCGCCAGGAGTCGGAGAGCTCAATCGCGACGAACATGCGCAGCGGCGCGTCCGTCGCGGAAGCGTTGGGCTCGGTGATATTGGCGTCTGCAATGGGTTCGGCCAAGGTGACTAGGGCCCTAGAAGGCTCGATGGCCTCCGTCATGCGGCGCTCTGGAGTGGCCGGAATCAAGCCCTGGGGTTGGCATTGGCGGGCTGGGTAGCCGCTTCGTCGCGGATCGCAATCTGAGCCGCGCGGAGCGCCTCCAGACCTTCGATTAACGAACGGCGTTCTCTCGGATTCAGATGTTCGACCAGGTGGGACATTCGGTCCTCGGCGCATTCCCGAGCCGACCGGTAGACATCGGTTCCGGCTTCGGTTAGCGCCAGGCGAACCCGCCGGCGATCAACCGGGTCATCGTGGCGGTCGATCCAGCCCCGGGACACCAAGCCATCGGCTAGTTGGGTCAAGGTCGGGAGGCGGACGCCCAGTGAGCCGGCCAGCTCGGATGCCGTGCGCTCCCGGACCGCGAGGGCCCGGAGGGCCAGAAACTGGGTCGTGGCGATTTGCTCGCCTCCGGGCACAGGTACTTCCGCGCCCAGCACGCGACGGACCGCGGCGAGGAGATCAAGGATACGGGCGACTTCGGTTGGCAGTTCCGTAATCGCTTCAATCTCCTAACTATTTTGCGGCCAAATAGTGTGCCAGCAACGAGGGCAGTGTCAAGGAGAAGAGGAAGGCCCAGCCGCACCCCACCACCGCGGCCCCGCCTGGCCCATTTAACTCGGGGACTCCGCCCCCGAACCCCCGGCAGGCTCGTCGAGCCCGGTGACGCCCGTCTCGGGAATCGTTCGCTGCCTCAGAGGATTGAAGGCGCTATTTGATGTCCCACTCGTGAATGTTGACCTGGAAAGCGGTATTGAGGACGGCGCCTCGGGCTACTCCGGTCACGCCTTCGCGGGCGAAGATGACGGACGGGTTGTAATACGTGGGAATGACCGGAAGGTCGTCCGCGATGATCTTGACCAGCTGGACCTCTTTTTCCTGGCGTTCGGCAACCGGTACGGCGGCAAAGCGCTCGGCGACTAGCTTGTCGTACAGCGGATTGGTGTAGCCGCCGGTGTTGATGCCGGTCCAGCGGTTCGTGTCGTTCGGCATCTGGTCGGTGGCTACCGAGAGGAAATGGGATCCGACGGTCATGTTCCAGTTGGTGATCTGGCCGCCCCAGTTGAAGTTGCCCGCCTTACGAAGATCGGTACCCGCGAGCCCGGCTGGAAGAGCGGGGACGGGATGCTGCGCATCGAGTCCTGCCTTCTTGAAGGCATCCACCCAGATCAGGCTTTCGCGAATGTTCTCGCTGCCGGTCGTGGCGTAACGGCAGCAGTAGAAGGGGCCAACCGGTCCCGCGCTGTTGCGGAGGATCCCGTCTGGTCCCTTGGTCCAGCCGGCGTCGGCGAAGAGCTGCTGGCCTCGGGCGGGATCGTATTGATACTTCTGGAGGCCGCGCTGTTCCGCCAGCCGAAGCACCGGGTCCTCCGGAAAGAGGGTGAAGTAGGTGACTGCGCTCACGTCGCCACCCGCCGCCTCGATCAAGGCAGGGCGATCCATCGAGTAAGCTATGGCCTGTCTGAACCGGAGGTCGGTCGCCCAGGGGGCGCCTTCTCGGAGATTGAATTTCAGGGCGCGAATGAGCGAGTAGTCGGAGAAGCCAGTGCCCCAGTTGGCTCCCTTCTGTTGGCGAATCTCGACCAGCTGGTTGGGCTTAGCGTGGGCGTCGACCGGAATGAGATCGACCGCGCCAGCCAGGGTTCGCGACACCAACACATCGATGGGCATCCAGTTGATCTCGATTCGATCGATCTTGGGCCGGCCGAGGAAAAACTTGTCGAAGGCCTCGGCCTTGATTCCGCTCCCGAGCGCCCATTCGGTGATCCGGAAGGGCCCCAAACCGACGAACTCAGCTCGCCATGCCTGGCTCGACTCGAAGGCCACCGCGTCCGAGCTCCGGTAGAGCGGCTCGATGAGATGCTTGGGGATGGCGGGGATGCCGTCGTGGTTGTTGACGTTGCCATACATCCAATTCGAACGCCAGTTGACCACCAGGGTGTTGGGGTCGGCCGCTCGGACTCCAACGATGGCCTTCAGGCTGTCGGTGCCTCCGGGGACGACCAACTTCGGATCCATCGCCACTTCGTAACCGAACACGAAGTCGTCGGCGGTGAGAGGAGTCCCATCCTGCCACAAGACGTTGGGGCGCAGCTTCCACGTGACTTCCATGGTCCCGTCCGGGTTCAGCTTCCAGTCCCCGTCCTGGATCGAGGGGAGTTTCTGCGCAGCATGGGCAACCGGGTTTCCCTGGAGATCAAAGACAGTCAGATTCGCGTGGAAGTAGTAGAAGCGCTCCGGGGCGGGCGAGGTGCTTGCCACCCGGCCGTACTCGATCAGGTATGCGTATTCATCCTGGGTGGCAATCTGGAGGACCTTCGGCGCGGTCCGGGTGGCCGGTTGGGCCGGATTGACCGGTCCCGGGACCGGATTGGCCGGACTGCAGGCGAGCAGCAGGAGAGTGGTGACGATGAAAGGGACGCTAGCTACGGAGCTCGCTCGTCGGCGGTTGACCCAGTTCATTCCTTGTTCCTCCTGCACATTGATCGAGCACCGCTGGCTGAGTTTTCCCAGTGGTGCTTGGTCCCCCGTTCGGACCCGGTCCGGTTGGGCGATTGTGAGCTTGCTTAGACATCCCCTCCATAGAAGACGACGGTGTTGCCCGCGAGCAGGGCTTCCTTGTCGGCGTTGTCGAGGTCTTCCCGTCGGAGAACCTCGTTGATCTCGCCCCGACAGTACTTCGCGGAAGTTGACTCATGGGGGAAGTCGCTGGCAAACATGAACGGCTGGCGGCCGGCCCGCTGCACGGCGTAGCCGAGGCTTTCGTCGTCACATTCGTAGCCCACGAAGATGCGCCCTTCGTGCATGAAGCGAAGGAGGTAATCGCTGGCGCCCTCGCCGGGGCGGGGATTGCCGGCGACCGGGGTGCCGTCCGGATTCACCTGGTGATGGGCCCGGTGGGAGAGGTCGATGCGGTCGAGCACAAAGGGGACCCAACTCGCGCCGCCTTCGAGGTAGCCGACCTTCAGCTTCGGAAAGGCGTCGAAGACTCCGTGGGTGAGCATCCCTACACACTGGATGATGATCCCGAAGGGGTGGCCCAGAGCATGGGCGCCGTAATAAGTGCTGTAGGTATCGAAGCCCATGTGGTGGTGCACGCCGCCATGCACGGCGAGCGGGCAGCCGAGCTCCTGGGCCTTTTCATAGATTGGCCAGTAAATCTTGTCGCCCAGGTGGGCCTTCATGCCGTCCCCGTTCGAGGGCAGCATCGCTCCGCACATGCCGAGCTCGGTGACCGCCCGCTCCAGCTCGTCGACCGCTGCGGCGGGATCCTGGACGGGGATCAGGGCCATGCCTTTGAGGCGCTTGTCCTGTCCGGTGAAAGCTTCATGGAGCCAGTCGTTGTAGGCGCGGCAGGAAGCGAGGGCGAAATCCCTATCGATGATCCGGCCGACCGCCAGCCCCCAGGTTGGATAGAGCACGGTCCAATCGATCTCCGCGTCCTCGAGGAAAGTCGTCCAGCCCTTGGCGTCCGGGGGACTGGCCAGTCCGGAGCCGCCCTCGCGCCGCTCGTTGAACTTACCTGCGTCGTGAAAATGATCCAGCTGAGGAAAGATTTTCCCCCGATAGCCGTTGGGCATGAACTTGGCGATTGCGTCGCCGTCTTCTATGACGTGGCCGTCGCCGTCGATTACGCGCATCTTTCGTTCCCCTTCTTGGAGTTGGCGCCGCTTCGCCCAGAGTCGGTTCGAGCCGTCAAGTGTAGCATGCCTGCTCGGGGCTTCAACTGGACTTGGGGGAGACCCCCCCCACGAAAACGCGGCTGCCCGTGCTACCATGAGAACGCGAGCCAAGCGAAGCATTTAGGAGAATCCGAATGGCCCTAGCTCCCGAGGAGCGGGCAGCGATCCAGCCGCGTCCAACCCGACCCCGGGTCGCGGTAGTGAAGGCTTCGCCAGAAACGATCCTCGACGACATCGCGAAAGCCATGCGGCTGGCCGGTTCAACCGATGCGCTTCAGCCGGGCATTCGGACTGGACTCAAGATCAACGTGTCCTGGCAGGTCTACTACCCGGGCTGCTCCACGACGCCCTGGCAATTGGACGGGGTCATTCGGACGCTAACTGAAGACGGTCATCGACCCGACGACCTGGTCGGGGTGCACAACCGCACCGTGGTGGTCGACTCCAAGGTGGGCGAGGTCGCCAACAAGCACCTGCCGGTCGTGCAGAAATGGGGAGTGCCCAACGTGCACACGCACGACCCCGAAGTGCAATGGATGCGCTACGAACCGGGGTTCCCCACTCGGGTGCTGCACGAGATATTCCCGGACGGCATCTACATCCCGCGGTTCTTCGTGGGGATGAACATGGTGCATCTCCCCACGATGAAGACGCACGTCTTCACGACGATGACCGGGGCAATCAAGAACGCCTTCGGCGGCTTGCTGCAGGATCGCAGGCATTGGACGCACAGCGTTATCCATCAGACCCTGGCTGACCTGCTGCAGATTCAGCAGGAGATTCACCCCGGGCTGTTCGCGGTGATGGACGGAACTATCGCCGGGGACGGGCCTGGCCCGCGAGCCATGGTTCCTCATGTGAAGAATTACATCCTGGCCAGCGCCGATCAGGTCGCGATCGACGCGATCGCAGCGAAGATGATGGGCTTCGATCCACTTTCGATCGAATTCATTCGGCTCTGCCACGAGTCAGGTTTGGGCCACGGGGATCCGCGCGAGGTCGAGGTGCTTGGAGAAGACATCTCTGAGGTGAATTTCCATTTCCAGCGGGATGCCGAGACCCTCGCCAGCCGGGGTCAGAAGCTCATTTACCACGGCCCGCTGCACGGGCTCGAAAATCTGCTTTTGCGTTCGCCCATCGTTCCGTGGGCCTACGCCGCCTCCCGCCTCTACCACGACGGCTTCTGGTACCCCTTCATCGGGAAGCAGCGGGTCGCCGAGATGATGGCTTCGCCCTGGGGACGGCTATTCGAGGCTTATCCCGGGTAGCTGCCTGAGCGTAATATCTGCCGCGGCCCCGTTCGTGATGAGGCGCTCGAAGCATTTGCTGCGACAGTCAGAGGACTGGCTTGCGCGCCACGGCGATCAACTGAACGCCACTCGTTACGGTGAGCCGACCTTCGATGGCCGCTTGCAGCGGGACTAATGAATCGAGAAAGGTCGCCTTTGAGGCTCGCTTGGTTCCCAGGGCGGAGGCCAATGCAGCCCGCTTTTTTAGCCCGAGCCAATCGAAGGGGCGACAGCTCACTACTTGCAGGCCAGCGTCGGTCAGCGTGGCCGAAAGGCTGGTAATCGTGTGGTGACGGGGTGGCTCGGAGGGACCGCTTGGCGGAGCCGGGGTTGCATCGACTATGCACACGAAGCTGCCGCCAGGCTTGAGAACGCCCAGTGCGTTACGGGTGATCGGACCGGGATCGCCGTATTCCAGGATATGGCAAGCAACGACAGTGTCGAATGGGGTAGAGGGCAATCCCTGCCACGGCTCCTGGTAAGGATCAAGATCCAGGATATCGATGTCGTCCCAAAAACGATATCGCTCATGCAGAGCCTGGAGCAGGATGGGATCCCAATTGGTCGCCACGAGATGTTCTCGATTGGCCAGGAATACGGTGAGGCCGCTGTTCCCGGAGCCGAGCTCGAGCACTCTCCCGCCGACTGAAGGCTCGATGGTCTCCCAAAGCCAGCGGGCATAATTTCGGCCAAGTGGTGGCTGGGTCGGGACTTTGACCTGGCGGTGGGGCGGCTGACCAGGCGCAAAGCCGTACTTGGCAATTTGCCCGAGCGCGCGGATCCCATCCTTCCAGGTAATTTTCTTCCCTTCCTCATAATCGCGCCCCCGGTATGAAATGGGCACCTCGTAGATCCGGTAGCCGGCCTTGGCCACCTTTGCGGTCACCTCGGGTTCGAAGCCGAAACGCTGGGATTCCAGTTCGATGCCCTGGATTACATCCCGCCGGAAGGCCTTGTACCCGGTTTCCATGTCGGTGAGGTTGAGGCCCGTGGTCAGGTTGGACAGAAAAGTGAGCATGCGGTTGGCCAGCTCGTGCCAGAACAGGTGCACTCGATGCGGGCCGCTCAGGAAGCGCGAGCCGTAGACGACGTCCGCCAACCCCTCCTCGATAGGTTGAAGGAGCTGGGGATAGTCCGAAGGGTCGTATTCCAGATCCGCGTCCTGCACGAGTACGATGTCGCCGGTGGCAGCGGCAAATCCTCGCCGCAAGGCTGCACCCTTGCCCTGGTTGTGGTCCTGCAGGAGCACCGAGATTCCATCGTCCGAGAATCCGGCCAGGATGTCTCGGGTCCCGTCGCGAGAGCCATCGTCAACGATGATGATCTCTTTGTCGTAGGGCGTGGCTTGCACGCGGCGAACGACCTCGCGGATGGTGTGGCGCTCGTTGTAGCAGGGGATGACGACAGAGACTTTCAAATTGTGCTTCCCCCTGTCGAGAATCGATGCAGTCTGGCGCCTGCGATTTCCGCCCCAACTTTAACCGAGCAGCGCCGTCTGGCGTTGGAGCGGCCCCTTTGTTACCAGGGGTGCGTAATTCGGTAGCCGATGAGCCGCTCGTTGTCCACAAGGTACAGAATTCCATTCGGATCATAGGCGATTCCCCGGACCCAGCCTGGGCGGGGCTCTTGCCCAATGATGCGTGACCGGGCCACTCGTCCGGACTCAACATCGATCGATACCATGGCTTTCTGGGCGCAGGCCACATCGAGCCAACGTCCGTTGTCAGCCGCATAGTAGGGATCACACTTGAGAGCGAATGCTTGGGGGCGACCGCCCCCTGCCGTGTATTGAAAGAATCTTCTTTCGCCCGAAATGGGCGCGTAGAAGCGGCCTTGCTCGTCCAGCCAGACTGCACCGGGGTTGTTAAGCCCTCCTGCGCTGCTTTGCAGAGGCAACCGGGCACCGTTGGGCGCGTAATGCTGGATGTTCCCGGCTGCAAAGTCTGAGATGTAGATCGTCCCATCTGGGGCGAAAGCCAGCCCGGAGCTCGCGAGCGTCTTGCCCGGTAACGGCAGCACGCTCAGGACCGTTCCATCTGGCGCGAGCCGCACAACCCCGTTGGCGCTCGGGTCGTTGTTCAGTACCGAGATGGCCCCGTCCGGACCGATCTTGACATCGGCCGGTCTGCGGAGCATGACTGGCGCGCCGCTGGACTTCGCGGTGACCCGGGAAGCGTCCCCGCTCGCCAGGTCCACCGAGATTAGTCCTCCATCCGATGCTGGATTTCCGAAATCGGCGATGAAGAGGTGGCCTGCCGCAAAGGCAGCGCCTCTGGCCTCGGTGATCTGAATGTTAATTGGCCAACGCAGCACTTCGACTAGCTCGTTCTTGGGCGCGAACTCGTCCATGCTCACCAGGTACCAGCCCAAGCATGCTTCCGCCAAAGATCGCCGCCAGAAGCCCAAGTAAGGGGATGCGGCGGGTCCGCCAAATCCGGGCTGGGCGAACCGGCTCCGAATATGCGAACGATAGACAGAGGGCGACGAGCAGCCCGCTGCCAGCCAGGCAGGCCACTAGCTGCCAGGGGAGGCTTGACTCGCCCGCCTCAAACAGGGAGGAGAAGGCGGGAAGCCCTTCGAATAAATTGAAGCCGCGCTCTCTGAACGGCAAGGCTGGGGATTCGCTGATCAGCTTGAACGGAGAACTGATGGGCCACATTGACAACGGATTCGCCACCATCACACCCATCACGAGCATGCCGACGGTGGTCGTAACCAAAAGGAGGGGCCAGGTCGGAGAGCGCCGCGGGGAAGAAGCAAGGAGAAGAGCCAGGCCGGCCGCGCCCAGGGGCGCGACCACAGTAATCATCCGAGCCGGTGGAGCCCAGGAGCCATTCCAAAAGTAATAGGCGCCCGTAGCCAGGACGTAGGGAGTGGCTAGGAAACAGGAGGCGCCAAAGATGCGTCGCACCCAGCCGACTGGGCTCGCGAGTCCCAATAGCAACCCGCCAAAGCTGAGTATGTAGATAGGAGCCAGGGGGAACAGACCGGCCTGTCGATCGAAAAATAATCCGAGGCTACCGCGCGCAAACTCCTGAAGATCACCGAGGCCCGACCAGGGAAGAACAAACGGGAGCGTACCCCCGAGCTCAGGGATGCTTGGCGGTGGAATGGGGCGACCGTAAATGAACCAGCTGTAGGCGGCAAGCAGGAGGGCCGATACGCCGACCGGAGCGGCAACGAGCGCCCATGAGACCCTGCTCAGCTTTTTCCATGGCGCCACCAGTCCCCCGGACGGGAAGGCGCTCCGTTCGTTGCCGTCAGACTTATCACCCGCATGGAAGCGCCACCCGGCGAGGAAGTACAGGAAGGCAGTGACTGAGAGAATTGCGTACCTCCAAGACAGCCAGGGGAGAAAGCCGATCGCCAAGCCAACCAACAGCCATTGGGACGGCGTGTTCATCGACCAGCCAATCGCGAGCTTCCTCACCGTGTAAAGGAGCAGTAGAGCCGCGGCAATCTCCGGAAAGATAACCAGTGAATAAGTCCACAGCGGATTGCTAAAAGCGAGGGCTAGCCAGGTCAGTACCGCGACGAGGTGACGGCCGCTTAGCTCATAGGCGAGCAGGAATATGTTGACGCTGACCAGCGCTCCGAGGACGCACATAGCGACGATCGTAGCTGGCCACCAGAGTGCGACTCACGAGCCAATGGTCCAGGCGAGGACGAGCACAAGGGGCAGCCCGGGCATGTGGAAGCTGTATCGCTCGACCGGAGGGCGCACCTGCGTTACCACGCCATCCCGACGAACCCGGGCGGATGCGGAGCGAGGGAATAAAATCGGTCCTCTTCGTGGTTGGCGAACTGGTTGGCCAGGTCGAAATCGCGGTCCTCGGCGAGGCTGGCCGTGATCATTAGGTACGACGGCTGGTCTCCAGTTGGGGGTGAGGCGAACAGGACAAAATGAGGGATCGTCGCGACATATATAGCGCACGTTGCGGCAAAGACTACGATGGGGACCCAGAGGCGGAGAGGGCGTGGCGGTTCCGCCTGCAGGCACAAAAACTCGGCCGCCCGCCTTCCGAGCCCGCCGAAAAATCTCGCCGCAACGAATAGTGGCCAGGCCATCCTACTCATCTGCGCCCAGGCTCCCATCAACGCAACACCCGATAGATCGTGACTGCGCCAGCCTGATAGACGCGGTCCAGGCGCGATCCCAGCATCTGGTCGAACTTGGCGAGCCCAGACGGTGGGTAGAGAGCCTTTTCCTGACCACCCACGTACACGTATTCGACTCGGTACTTATCAAGCAGGGCCTGAACCTCGGCCGGCGATTCGGAACGGTAGATGGTTTCGACATCCCGGGTGCGGGTGTCCACCATGGCGGCGAAGTCGCCTCGCTGCTGCTTCTGGTGGAAATCCCAGCCGCGCACGGTGGGGAGACCGGTGTAAATCGAGACCCGGGAGGTCCATCGATACAGATCTCCCAGGCCCTCGACGATAACCGGGGTCCCCTCAATGTTGTCGAGCATCCAATTGATGGCGGGGAAATCGTCTTTCATCAACACGTCGGTGCCGTCGTGATTGGTGTAGCGGGAAACTTCCATGAAGGCCATGCCATCCAGGCTCGGCGGGAGCGGCGTGAACCGCTGCTGGACCTTGGATGGGGTGGCCAGCAGCGGATAAAGCAAGGTTATCGCCAGGGTCGCGCTCAGGCCGATGGCCCATACCGCGCGAGGTCCCCGCAGGAGCCAGGGAGAACGCCAGGCTCGGCGAGCCAGGAGGGTCAGGCCTACGGCGCTAGCGATCGAAAAGAGGAACCAGGCCTGCAAGTAGAACTTGAACACGGTGTTCATACGCCCGGCCCCGCTAAGGACGATGAGGTCAACGCCCGCAGTAACGGCCAAGCCCGTGGCCACGAGCAAGAATGCGAAGCGGGTCCCGATTGATGGATTCCCGAGGGTTGTGATAATCGCCAGGACGCCCACCCCCAAGACCGCTACTCCGCCGACCGGAAGATCGGACGCGAGAAGTGCTAAGCCAGTGAAACTGGAAAGCGTACCCAAGACGACCCAAGCGGTCGAAGCCGGCGACCGCCACTGCATGGTCAGGTGGGAGGCGGTCGCGGAAAGGGGGGCGGCCCCGCTTCCCAGGGCTCCGACACCGAACAGGAGTCCCTGGGCCAGGCGTTCCCGCAGGGCCCACAGACGGAAGCCGGCATAGAGGCCCAGGCAGGCCAGGAAAGCGCCCATGATGAGGGTGAAATCACCGAGCGGGGTGTGGGCGGTGGACCGTTCCACGCCCGAGTAGAAGAGCACGTTCTGCCGGATGTAGGGCGTCACCACGAGCTCGCTGATGAGCGCTACTGCCGCCGCCAGGCCTAGGCCGCGAGCGAAAACGGTTGGCCAGTGACGGGGTCGCCGCCTGGCTTCCGCCAGCAACAATGAGGCGGCGATGAGTCCCAGGTAGGTCGGATAGTCCCACGAGTTGGTCATCCGGATCACGCCGATCATGACCGCGCCGACGATGAGCGTGGCTCCGCCGGGACTCACTATGGCGCGGGCGATGGCGGTGAAGGCCGCCGGCGGCGATTTTCCGCTGAGGTTCGGAATCCAGTTGGGCTGACGGACCAGGTTGAGCGCCAGGGCAATCGCAAAGATACCGAGGGGCATTGCAATCATATGGGCATGGAGGTCGCCGTAGAGAAAGGTGAAATAAGGGAACTCGGTGATCTCGGATTCTCGGTTGATGATCCGGGTGGGAGCCCAGAAGTCGAAGCTCCAGGGCGGAAGGCCCTGGCCGAAGCTCATGATGAGGGCAACGGTCCCTCCGATGACCCGTAAGAAGCCGTCAACCGGTCCGATCGAAGTAGGCCCCGAGGCCGGCCCCAGGCTGGCCAGGCGCTGCAAAACCTGCAGGATCCCCTGCAGGTTCCCGGCGGCGACCGCGAAGTAGGCGCCGAGCAGTCCACCCGCCCATGCCCACAGTTGCCGGGTGGGCGGCGCCCCCTGGCGATGAACCAGGATGTTGAACACGACCGAGGCCACGCTGGTAGCGGTGAGCGCAGCAATAGTGGGGATGGCGAGGTTGTAGGCGACCCAGGGCAAAACGCCGGTCAGCTTGCTCAATGAACCGACGATCACGAATCCAAAGTAGTAGTAGTTGATGTAGCCGACGGCGAACCAGGGGTCGTAGGGCGGGAACCAGGTGGATTTCATGACCGCGTTCAAGTAGGCGAAGTCCATGGGTTTTTCCCCGCCATAAGCTGAGTGCCAGAGGTCGGGGTTGGCGCTTCGGAGGGCGACGAAGCCTAGAAATGCCACGGCGAATAACGCCTCGGTCAGAACGATCGTGAGACGCTGGGAAGATAGATCGGCCCGGAAGTGCGCCCAATGCTTCGCGAGAACCAGGCTCGACATGGCCGCCAGGAAGAGGGCAGCCAGGCCGATCGCCCCCTGCGTATATGGGATTATCCGCAGGCTGGCCAGCAGCCAGGGCAAATAGGCAATTGTCAATAGCGCCAGGGTTTTGGCCAACGCGTAGCCGCCGTCCGCGAGATGGCGGCACAAGAACCAGGTGAGCGGCAGGGCGAGCAACCCAAGGACCTCGAGAGTGAGATACCAGACCGGTAACGGCAAGCGATTCGCCAGCGACTCGCGATTGAACATATCCGACCACGTTCCGCCAGATTGGGTGGCTAGGCGTTCCGCTTCATCCATAAGCAACCCACCGCTGGTGGCGAATTTTGGTCGGAGGCCCTGGACGACCTCGTTGAGCGAAACGGCCTCGAGCAACTGGCGGGCGGTCGTTGCGGAATAAGTGTCGGTCTTGTGGTAGATGTTCACTTTGGGGTGGTCGTAAACAGTGAAGCTCTCTTCGGAGTCGTCGTCGTTCAACTCCAGGCCGAACAGGCCGGGCCGGGAGGTGAATTCAGCGACCGACTCGAAGCCAAGCTCCCCCCCGAAAAGGGCCTGGTAGTAGCGAGTAGACACCGGATAGCGCTGGGGCAGCTTGGGGATGGAGCCATAGAGCCGGTTGCTGGTTAGGACGATGTAGTCGGTTTGGTCGAGGTGGGTGAGCAGTTGATTCCGCTTTTCGGGAGTGTCGGGATCGTAGTTGTTGAACTCGACATATCGATACCGGTCCGGATTGTCGCCCGGCAGCCCAAGCGGCAACCGGTCGTCCCAGTGCTCGGTGCCCAGCGTCGCGCCGGCTGGGACATTGGTATAGATCCAGGCCGACGCGGCCATCCGCGAGTGCGGCCTGGTGTAGATCGAACTAAAAGCCAGCGCGTAGAAGGCGGTCCAGCCGACGACGCCGACGACCAGGACTCGAGCAGCGATGCGCTGGTGTGACCGGCTCCATTGCCAGGCGGCGATGAGGAGGGCGGCTGCGAAGATCGTCAGGAAGGGATAAATGGGCAGCATGTAGCGCATGAGCTTGGTGAACTGGATGCCCCAGTAAGCGAAGTTCACCCCTATCCAGAGCAGCGGAAGGATGAGGAGGTGGTAGCGGCGGGGGTTGCCTATCGTTTGCAGTGCGGCCCAGGCGAAGCCCACCCAGGATGCGAGGGCCAATGCCGGGCCCATCCCCCACATGGTCATTTCACGCAGTTGCCAGACATAAGGGATTGCTCCTGCCCACGAGTCATTGAACGGCACGTCGGCGTCGCCAGTACCGATCCGCTGAAAGGCGCTAAACACCTCCATCCAGCGAGAATCGGGACGGAGATCAAAAATGCCCGGCCCGGCGAATGTATAGGGCTGAGCCAGCCGGAATACGCTGAAGGCCAGGCCGCCGGCTACGAACAGGCCGGTCAGCAGATCTTCAGCCAGGAAGCGTCGACGCTCGTAGGCGTCCAGGCGGGCTGCGCGATACCAAAGCAGGGCCCCGGCGGTCAGGAAGATAGCTCCGAGCATGAGAGCAGTGACCTTGCTCGCCGCGGCCAGGCCAGTTGCAAGCCCGAGCATTGACCAATCCAACAGCCGTCCAGATTGTGCCGCCCGGAGTCCAAAATACATGGCTATGGTGACAAGCAGAGTGAGCGACGTTTCGACGGTGAAGAAGTGGGAAGCCTGGATCTGCAGCACGGTCAGCGCGGCCAGGACCGCCGCGAGCACAGCGACTTTGGGGTCATAAAGGCGACGGGCGATTAAGAAGATGAATACGATCGTCGCCAGGTCGTAGCCAGCTGAAAGGATGCGCCCAACTAAGTAGATGCCATCGTATTGCCCCATGAGCCGAAGCTTTTCGAAAACCGGACCGGGCGCCATAGCGATGGCAATTCCCTGAATCGCGCCCCCGAGGAGCCTGGCGGCATAGAGGGGGAGCGTGCCATAGACGTAGTTGGTGTTGGGGAGCCCATTGGGATTGAAGGGCGACTTCGTGGTGTCGAAGTACTGACTCAAAGCGGGAAGCTGGAGGGCGCTGGCGACCGAGGTGATGAACCGCTCATCGGGATGGAGGTGATGTCCAGAGTCCCAATCCAGACCGATCAGGCGAAGCCCGGCCGCCAAGAGGAGCGTCGCCACGAGAGCGGCCGCAGTCCAGGTTGGTCGAGGAGGGCGGATCGGGATGCGAAGCCGGCCGGGCCTAGGCACACGGCGCACCATGCCTCGGCCCCAGGAAAGGCCCTGGGCGGGCGGCTGCACCATCGGGTCACCGGGAGTAGGGATTTCGGGAGGAAGGCCGGCCTCGGCCAGGGGCAATTCGGCGGTCATGGATGTATTACGGAGCGGTGAAGCCCGGCGGATTCGGGCCCCGGCAGCTGGCAAAGGTCAAACTTGGATCGCACAAGCATGTGCTCCGCCTCCAAATTTCTGGACTTAGGGTTGAGGCTGGAGCCGCGACCCGGAGCGGCGAAATATGGGCGGGTGAACCAGGCCGAGCCGGGCGCCTCGATTGAGGAGGCTGGTGTAGCGAACCCCACGTCCGTACTGACAGGAGTGCCGGAGATTGATGGATGACGACTCAGGAGTATAGCGGGTGGGGCAAGAAACTTCGCCAACCCGAAAGCCTAAGAACAGGATCTGGGCCAGCTTTTGGTTGTCAAAAGACAAAGTCGTCCGAGTTCCACTTACCTTCGATCATGCTTGCCTTTCCAGGGTGCCTACGGCTCAGAGCTCAGGGCAGAGCGATCAAGGAGATCACTCCAGTCTCGAAGTCCGCCACCACCAGGCCGATCTGCCCGGCCGCAATGCCGACCGGCTTGTGCCAATCGGGCGCGGGCTGCGAGGGCTGGGGTGATCCGCCGCCGGGACTCATCCGCAAGAGGCCGCGCTGTTCAGGGGCTGTCGCCACCCATCCGCCGTTGGGCAGAACAGCGACGTGCGGGCCCTGGACGGTGGTCGACGCCGGCATCGGCCAACTGGCGCCCCGTTTCCCGTCCAGCCCTACGATCACCAGCTGGTTGGCGCCGGTTTCGGCGACCAGGAGGGTGCCGTCCGGGAGGAAAGCGGCATCGGTTGGCTCTTTGAGTCCGCCGATGGTTTGGGTGAGGCGCCCGTCCGCTCCCAGGACGAGCAAGCGGTTACCTCCGGTGTCCGCAACCACCAGCCGGCCATCTTTGGCGGCGGCCATGCCCCGCGGACCGAATAGGCCTTCAGTCGGAATGAGGCGTTCGCCGCGTGTGCCATCCCGTCCCATGCGCTGGAGGGATCCCGTTTTTGCATCGAGCACGACGAGTCCTCCGTTGGGCAGTACCGCCACCGCGGTCGGCTCCTCAAATTGCCCATTGCCGAGCAAGTGGGTCGCTCCATCAGGATCGATGGCGACGATCGCGTGTTTTCCGGCATCCGCGACGAATACCGTTCCATCGGGCCCGATGGCGAGCCCCCGGGGCTCGGCCACGGCGCCCGGGGGGCCGAGCTTTCGGCCTCCTGAAGTCGGCGCTTGTCCCGTCGCGGTAGGCGCCCCGGGTTGGGGGGCGGGAGGTGGAATATCTGTGAAGATACTCTGCTCGGTCTGTTCCGGTTGAATCGAGGCTGGCCAGGCTCGGATAGCGTGGCTGGGGATGATTTCCTGGGCTTGCCCAGGGGGCGTCCAGTAGAGTTGGATATGGGTGTAATTCGTGGAATCAAGGAGGCGGACCCGCAGATCGTGCCACCCGGCACTCAGCTGTGTGCTCCCCTCGGCCACGCCCGTGGGATTGTTCACGATAGGCCGGCCGTCGATCCACACCGTGCTGGCGTCACGGGAGTCGGTGCTGAATCGGTACGACCCCTCTCGCGTTGCGAGCAGCGAGCCGGTCCACTCGATCGTGTAGGGCCTCGGCCATGGCAACAAGTGGACGCGCAGATCGATCTCGGGATCGATCTGTTCCAGAGCAGGTAACCCCGAGGCAACATTGCCTGGGTAAAGGCGAGCCAATAGCCCAGTCGCCTGAATCGGGGGCGCCAGGAGCGCCGTGGGCGGGATCAACTGGAGCTGACCGTTGGGTGGGGACCAATAGAGGCGGAGCGGAGTCTCGCCAACGGTCGGAGCGTCGATCTGGAGGGCATGGGCGCCTCGAGCCAGGACCAGAGTGGTTTCACGGCCTCCGGACAGTACGTTGGCGCCATTTATGTTCAACGTGACGTCGTCAGCCGCTTCTAGTGCGAAACGATAGCTTCCGGTTTCCGGCGCAGCGAGGGTGGACTGGATGTTCCCGGTCGCCAACGGGGGTGGGGTTCGAGTCAGCCAATCGAAATTGACCTGAGACGCTAGTTGATCCACGGACCCGGCTGCGGACGAATAATGGAGGAGAACTCCCTGGTGGGCCTGGAAGACCTCCGGTGGGATCAGCAGGGTGTTGAGCGCGACATCATTCCTGCCAGGGACTCGGAGCTGATTCCAGGTGAGTTCCGGGTAAAGGCTCGCCAGGTACTTGGCGGCGGAAGCTTCTCGGTCGGTTAAGAATAGCGCGGTCCCTTGTCTGGGGAGCAAGGTGGATTGGAACGCGGTGAAAGTCGGGAACTCCCGGGGGTTTTGGAGCATGAACTTAAGCGATGGATCGCCGTTGAGCACCGGATCCACGTAGACGGCCCAGCCAGCCGGGACCTCGTTAATCTCACGTCCAGCGGTGGTCTCAGCGACGAATGACTCGGTCCAGGTTCGCGGGTCGCGCTCCTGATAGTTGAAATAACGGTTGAGATTATTGAGTCCCGTCCCGATGAGGCCCAGCGAGACCAGACCGGTCACGAGGGTGGATGGCCTGACTGCGGCCCGTAGGAGGGGTGAAATCTCGAGCTGAGATCGCACGAACGACAGATGCCACCAGCGGAGCCGCCCCGCCGCGTTCAAGAGGGTGCTAACCGGCAGCGCCGCAAGTAACACGAGCGGGGTGAGCGCATCGATGGAGCGATTGGCTTGGGGAGCCTCCCCGCTGATGGCGAATATCCCGCTCGCCATTGCGACTGGCAGCCAGAGCACCGGCAGTGCGTAGTCCGAGCGGCGCGATCGACTGATGGCTAGGAAGAGACCGAGGATCGCGAGCGCTCCGGTGACTTCGTCCAGCATCGGCCGGCCGGACCAATTGTGGCGGCCATTGTTGTCGCCGCGAACGTTGAACATCAGCAAATGAGCGCGGGCACTCTCGACCAGGGGCGCCCAGCTCTGATCGTGCAGGACCTCATTGAGGACACTCACGGTTCCCAGCCGCCGCGTGAACTCGCTCGGGTGAAGCGCCGCAAATTGGGCCAGTGGCGCGGCAGCCAAGGCGAAGCCCGCAGCGGCGAGGAGCAAGCCGGCGGCATGGACTCGGAGAAACGCGCCTCGGCCACTCACGATGCGGTGGGTGAGAAACAGCACGAGCACGAGCGGGAAGAGCCAGCTGCTGTAATAGAAGTGGAGGGCTAACCCGGCCGCGAGCCCGGCTGCGCCTAGGGCAAGTGCGCTTCGTCGACGGAGGCCGACAACAAGTAGGCCTGCCGCCAGCGCATCGAGGCCTACCGAGTACATATCTGGGAATGCCAGCCGACTGAAGGTGAGATGCCAAGTCAAGGCAGCGGTGATGGCACCTGCAACAAGGGCGGTTCGACGGTCGAAGAGAATCCTGGCGAGGAGGTAGAGGGCGCCAACCCCCAGGCAGCCGGCTAGCACCGAGGGAAGACGAAGGGCCAGAGGCGTCGGCCCAAACAGCCCGATGAAAGGGACGATAAGGTACCAGAACGCTGTTGGCTCCTGGGTCCGTACAGGAACGAACACTGGTCGGTAGCCGGGGTCAGCGGTAATGTGAAGGGCTTCAATGCCTCGCTGGGCCTCGTCTGAGAAAATGCCCGGAGGAAGATCGGCCAGCTGCCACAGGCGAGCAGCGAATGCGATCACGATAAGTAGGGCAACCGAGGCCAGCTCCCACCGTGGACAATCGCGCATCAGTTGTCGGAATCCGACTCTCGAGAGCTGGCTCAGCCCCTGTACAAATAGGGTGGCTGCCCCCAGATGCAGGAGCCATCCCCACCCGCCTAGTGCTCCGATTGGGAAGCAGACCAGCGCGAGACCTTCAGCGGCGGCGGCGGCCACGAGTAACTGGCCCGCCCGCTTTCGGGAATGGAGATCACTTCGCCAATAGCGGCCGGGGCTCTCCTGCCGGTCGGCCGGTGAATCGAGCGTGAGACCGGGCCTCCTCTCGAAACCCGGTAGAGACTCAACGAGCCACCGCCCAACGATCGTGGCGAAGCCGATCCCGGTCGCGAGCAAGAGCCAAAAGGGGGTCAGGTCGGTCTGGTTCTGCCAGAGCTGGCGTTGGAGAAGTACCGCGCACATCAGTAGACCAGCGGCAACGATCCAAGCCCGCGCAAAGGACCGGGGGGGAGGACTCGACTCGGCCAGTGTGGCCGTCGGGACATCCCACGCGGTTTCGTCATCGCTTTCGACCTGGGCTAGCTCGAGACTGCTCGGCCTCCGGGCTCTGGCCAGCCCCTCAGTGACGAGCTTGAGCACCATCTGGGGGACCCCCAGGCCTGGGCCGGTCCAGATGCCTGAGAAGCCGTAGTGGCGCAGTCGGACCACGACAAAGGTCGCCACGGCGGTCAGGGCCAACAGAGCAACGAGGTCGATCAACTAATCACCCGAGGCGAGGAAGACAGCAGCTAGGCAGGAGGATCGCCTCGACGGAAAGTACCGTCTCTGCATCTATTGTGGAGGCCGTGCCCGGCCCGCATCAATCAACCATATACGGAAACGGCTGACTCGCCGGACCCGCAGCTCGCCCTCGAAGCCTTAGTCAAGCCCGTTCCGGTTGGGGGACCCCGTTTGGCAACGGCTTCACTAGAGCAGGGTAGATAGAGTGAAGGTGCCCTGGGCACTGTTGAAGCCCAGTACCTGCACCCAATAGATCTCGCCGACGATTACCCCGACGGAACGCACCAGCGACTGAACGCCCAGGCCGGGGTAATCGTCGCTGCAGTCCAGCTCAGCCAGGGACGAGTCGTAGAGTGCGACGACGGTGTCGAGCGTGCTCCCAGCCGTGGTTACGGTGAGGGTATTGCTCAGGGGGCTAGCAAGACTGGGAATGGCAATTTTGAACCACGCGCTGGATCCGACTGAGCTGCCGCAGCTCGGAACCGGCTCGCCGCTCCCTAGCGTCATTCCGACATTCGTGGTGTGGATCACGGAAGGGGCATTCACGACCAACGCCGCGCCCAAAGAGTCTGGCTTGGGAGTGCGGGTGATGGTCGGGGTCCTGGTGGTGGTGGGAGTCTGGGTGATGGTAGGCGTCGGGGTGACGGTGCGAGTGTTGGTGGGAGTCTGGGTGACGGTGCGAGTGTTGGTGGGAGTCTGGGTGATGGTGGGAGTGTTGGTGGGAGTCGCGGTGGGCTTGGGTGTCGCCTCGACCACGATCTGCTCCACCATGGTCCCGAAGCTGGCCGCGAAGTCGGCGTCCGCCGGGGTGTATGTCGCAACGATGTTGTGGGTGCCGAGGGGGAGGGTGCCGGGGCTAACGTCAATGGTGCAGTAAGCCAGAAAGGTGCCCGCTGGCGTGAGCACGGGGCAGCTCCCCAGTGATGTGGCCCCCTCCGAGAGAGCAACTGAGCCGGCCGGTGGAGCGACCCCCCTCGAGAGGATCGCCAACTGTTACGTAGAAGGTGAGGTCGGCGGTGGTGGTCGCCGGATTCGGGACCGCCCAGACCCGGGTCTCCGTGGCGGTGGTGACCGCGAGAGCGGGAGAGACTCCCAGCAGGCCAACCAGCGTGGCCACGGCCACCACGGCCAGCGGTGCCAGGCGGGGCATCCGAGAAAACCCAGTATGACCTGTTCGCTGGCGAAGCCGTCTCAGTAAGGACAGCGCCACGGCGAGGCTTTGCCCAGGGCCTGGTTTTCGCTCGCCCGTGTGCATAGATCCTCCCGAGCCTGCTTTAGTTCCGTCGGCGCTTGACCGTCATTGTTAATAGGCCTTCTGGGGGTTTTGGGGTTTTGGAGTCAGCAGATCACCCAGTTGGGCGGTTGCGCGCATTCAGCGTGGGGTGGGAGTAACCGACTTGGAGTCGTTATGCTTGGCCGAGCACGCGCAGCTCCGCGGCCAAACGGCATCGACCGACGGGTGCTTGAAGCCGTCGGGTGTAGGTAGGGGGAAGGTTTGGGGTTTGACGTCCTGCGTTGGCTGGTTGGGATCGAGTTGATCGGCTTTGCGGCCTGGCCGTTGGCCGCTCGGCTCTTTGCTGTCTGGCCGGACCGGGGCTATGCCTGGGCGAAGATCTTGGGCCTCTTAATCGTGGGGTACCTGGTCTGGCTGGGGTCCATGCTTGGGGTGGCGGGGTTCACTGGGCCCACGCTGATGGTCGTGGCGGGAGCCCTGGCCCTAGTCGGTTGGAGTACCGGTCCCCGCCCTACCTCCGGGGTGTCCAGGCGACTAGTCGCACTCGAAGAGGGACTGTTCCTGGCTACCTTTGTAGCCGCGGTCGCGGTGCGGTCCTTCAGCCCAGCGGCGGACGGGCAGGAAAAAGCGATGGATTTCAACTTCCTCCATTCGCTGATCCAAGCAGACCATCTGCCCGCCGCAGACCACTGGCTGGCCGGCTACGGGCTTCCTTATTACTATTTCGGCTACCTGATTCAGTCCATAGTCCCGAAGCTGGCCGCGATTGACGCGTCGGTGGCCTACAACCTGGCTCTGGCGAGCATCCCCGCCCTGGCGGCGATGGGAGCCTTTGGTCTGGTAGTCAATCAGTTGATAGGCCCGCCCAGCGGCACGACCGTCAGCTCGGCGGCCGGTGTACCCCGGGCGACGGCAGCGGAGCGGGGGCGGCCCGCCACTGGCCAGGGAGGTGGGCGGCCCGGCGGAATCGCCGAGTTCCCGACCGATCCCGCGGACGCCACTTGGCGGCAGCTGGCCGGTCCGGCCGCCTGGGGCCTATTGGGGGCACTTGGCTTGACGGTGCTCGGTAACCTGGAAGCGCTGATTGAAGTTCTGGCCGGCCGAGGATTCGGTTCCCTCGGATTCTGGACCGCGCTGGGGGTCAAGAATTTGACCCCCAATCTGAGCGGAGGATGGTTCCCAACCGATGGTAATTGGTGGTTCCATGCGGCTCGGGTGATCCCGAATATCGAGCCGGACGGGATCACCGAATTCCCCTACTTCAGTTTCCTGCTCGGCGACCTTCATCCCCATTTCATGACGCTTCCGCTGTTCGGGCTGATCGGGGCGCTGGCCATAGTCCCGCTCTATAAGGGACTCGCTGCGTCGAAGGATGCGGTTGGAGGTGGGGACGGCTCTCGGACCCTCGCCATCCAAATCGGTGCTCAGGCCGTAGTGTTGGGAGCGGTCATCCCGACCAACACCTGGGATGTGCCCACTCTTTGGGGAGTCTTCGCGGCTGGCACGATAGGAGGTGGGTTGGTGCAGCTCGGGCGGTCCTGGCCATTGGTGGGTCAGGGGCTGAGACGGGTTGGGTTGATCCTCGGTTTGGCTGTCGCCCTGTACCTTCCGTATCTTGTCGGCTACCAGTCACCGCCCCTCGGCCTGAGTCTCGTAGTGGGGGAACGGACGCCGCTCGGATCGCTGATGATCCTGTTTGGAGTGCTCCTGGTTCTTCCGGTTATCGCGGGACTAGTCGAGCTCAGTCGTTCCGACGGCGCCCTTTCGGGCCGCATCCGGTTTGTGGCCATAGGGGGGATCGCCCTGGGCGGGCTGCTCAGTTTGGGTGGGCAGCCGACTTTGGGGGTCTTGTTCGCCTTACTCATACTCTGGGCGCTGGTACTCGGGGGCCGGTTGAGCCGGGCTAGGTCGGCCCTCAGCATTGCGGCGGCGGCGTTCGCCCTGGCCGGTTTGGCGGCGATCCTGTTGCCGGAGCTTATCTTCTTGCGAGACTCCTTCGGCACCCGCATGAACACCGTCTTCAAGTTCTACTACGACGGGTGGGTGCTCCTCGCCCTGGCTGCTCCCCTGCTCGGATGGGAGCTGTGGAGTATGACCGGGCGAGATGGCTGGCCCAGCCGAGTGGTGGGGGTGGCCGGGCTCGCTGCCTGCGGGCTGTTGGCTTTGGCCGGGCTCCTTTACCCATTGGGGGCAACCCCGGTTCGAACGAATGCCTTTCTCTCCGGGCCCACCCTGGATGGCATGGTGCATTTGCGGGTCTTTCGTCCGGATGACGCTGCGGCAATCGACTGGCTGCAGCGGCTACATCCGGGTGTGCGGGTGGCGGAGGCGATTGGAGACGATTATTCGGACGCCGGCCGCTTCGCAACCTTCGGTGGGGCCATTGCCCCGCTGGGTTGGATTGGGCACGAGCTGCAGTGGCGCGGCCAGATCCCCGATCTGGTCGAGCGTCAGACCTTGGTCCGGCAGCTTTACACCGCCCCCACGGAAGAGGGCTGGCGAGCAGCGCTAAAGGCATTGCACCTGGAATTTGTGGCGGTGGGGACTTTGGAACGTGAGATCTATGGTCCAGGGGTCAGCTTCCAGTTTGAGGGGGCACTCCAGCCCGCTTACCAGTCCGGCGCGACCGTACTCTATCGAGCGGGGAGCGACGAGCGTGCGGCCTCGTGAGGGTTGTCCGATGGGGAAGTGGGCCGGGACGAAGCGATCTTGCGGCCTCTGCCGCTCGCGGATGTTGCGAATTGGTAGAGCCGTGATGGGCTGCGAATGACCTCCGCCCAACCGGACCTGGAGAGTGGGCTGAGTGCGTGGCTGCGGGCCCACCTCTGGCTGGCGTCCTGGGTGGGGGTTGGCCTGCTAGCCGGGCTGCTCCGGGTCGGGTGGCTTGACACTCTTCCCCTAGACAGCGAGGAAGCCAGACTTGCCCTGGCCGCCTGGCACGCCAGCCTAGGCGAAGGGCTGACCGGTATGCTGCCCACCGACGGACGGGTCCTGCCGAATCTGATGACCTTCATCGTCTGGCTGTTTGGGGCGAGCGATGCGTCCTCCCGACTGGTCCCGGCCCTGGCGGGAACCGCTACTGCACTGATGCCCGCGCTGATCCAGGGCTGGCTGGGGCCGCGGGTAGCACTGGCTACTGGGATTATTTTGGCCATTTCGCCAGTTGGGATCGAGACGTCGCGGGAGGTCAATCCGGTTGCCGTCAACGTCGGCCTCGTTCTTTTTTTTGCGGTATGCGCAGTGCGGATGGCGACCGATCGCCCGAGCTGGGCGACCTGGGGATTGGCAGGGTCGCTGGGGCTCGGGGTGGCCAGCGGCCCCGGCTTTGTCCTGGGCCTGCTGAGCCTTGGAGTGGCACTCTTCGCGCTGGGGAATGAGGTGAATCGGTTGCTCCCTCAACTGAGTCAGGGTTTGCGTCAGGTGGCGAAAGCGCCGGGCCCGGCGCTTTTCGGTATCGGGGTCGGATTCCTCACCACGACCGGGGGCCTTATGGATCTGGGGGGCGTCGGCTACTTACTCGGCGGAGTGTGGGGAGCCATGCCGGGGCTGATGAAGCCGTCGGCTCCTTCAGTTCGCAATGCGCTTGGGTTGACTGGATATGTCGGGCCGCTCATCGTCGTAGGTCTGGCTGGGCTGGGCTGGGGCATTCGACAAAGAGACCGCACCGTTTACTTCGGGGCCGGGTGGGCGGGCCTGCTACTGGTGCTTCACCTGACTACGCCGGAGGGTTCTCCCCTGTTCCTGGCATTGCTCACCCTTCCACTCGCTTGGCTGGCCGGCTCATTGATCGCCGGTCTGCCGTTTAAGCTGGCGGACCTCCATCTCTCCGGAGCTGGCTGGTGGGCCCTGGTGGCCTCGGGTGCAGTCGTCGCGGTGGGGCTGGCGATCATTACCGATTCAGTCGGCGCCGCGCGGGCCGCTTCGGTGCCAAAGCTGATCCTGACGGTTGGGGTCGTCATAGTCGCTGGATGGGGCTGGCGCCAGGCGTGGTCGTCCCGTTGGGTCGTGGCAACGCTCCTCGGTGGCGCACTGTTCGCGCTGGGCACCTTCGGGACGATAGGACGGTTGAGCTTCGGGGGCAGTCCGCCGGGCAGTGAGCCATTCCGGACGGAACAGACCGACAGTGAGTTCCGGGCGGCCTTCCCAAAGCTGGTGATCCTGGCTGATCCAGGTGTGCTCCTGTCGGTGAATACGGAGCCGCGCACCGCAGGCAAATGGTACGGTCGAAGCTTGAAGCTGGCCCCGGACGGCGTCAATCCGGGCGCGAATGGTATCGTTATACGGACCGCCACCGGATCGATTGGATCGGGCCCCTCCCTGGAACGGGGCACCCGCCTGCCCTGGCGCATCCAATCACAGATCGTCGTTGAGGACCTGAATCCATTAGGTATTCTGAGGTGGTTGATCACTCGTCATGGGCTCGTCGTCGGCCGCTTCGACGATGTGAGTCTGCTTCGATCTTAAGGAGAAGTCATGGTCCAGCTTGCTGAGCGGGTTCAGGAGTCAGAAGAGCCCGCGGTTGCGCCCCTCGAATCGGTGGCTCCCCCCGAGGTCGGCCCCAGTTGGTGGTGGGTGTTCTTCGTTGGGCTCACGCTGTTGGCTCTGGTGCTGCGGCTCTATGACCTCGGCGCCCGGGCAATGCACCATGACGAGAGCCTGCATGCGCTTTATTCCTGGTCCCTGTACGTCGGGCGGGGGTACGTCCACGACCCCATGATGCACGGACCGGGCCTGTTCGAGGGGACGGCCCTCATGTACTTCCTGTTTGGCGACAGCGAGGTCACCGCGCGGCTGATCATGGCCTTGATGGGGACGGGGATCGTCGTTCTTCCGTATTTTCTGCGGCACGAGCTGGGGCGATTCGGTGCAGTCGCCGCGGCGGCTTTCCTCGCCCTCGAGCCGTCCTTCGTGTACTTCTCGCGCTTCGCGCGCCACGATGCGATGGTCGTTTTCGAGGCCATGCTCCTGGTGGTGGGTATGTTCGGGTGGTTTCGGACCCGCAACTCGGCGTACTTCTACACGGCGGTAGTCGGGCTGGCGCTGTTGTTCTCCACCAAAGAGGACTCCTTTATCTACGGGTTTATCTTTGCTACTTTCCTAGTCGGGGCCACGATTGTGGACCGACGGCGGGGGTCGGGCCGGCTGCTGGAGGGCCTGGCGGAGATCGGGATCCGCCGCTGGATGGTGGCGGCGGCGATCTTTTTCGGCATCTCGGCGGTCCTCTACACGAGCTTCTTCACGAACCTCGAAGGCCTCTGCACGGCCATCTGGTCGCCGCCGGTGGGGAGCTGCACGGGCAAGCAGGGTGCGCTCCAGTACTGGCTGTCCCAACAGGGAGTCGCGCGAGGCTCCCAACCCTGGTTCTATTACTTCCTGCTGATTCCGCTTTACGAGATTCTTCCGCTGACCCTGGCTTTAGTGAGTCCGTTCATCGCGCGGCGCCCTAGGAGTCTCATCTTCTGGTTTTCGGCCTGGTGGGCGATCACGGCCATCGTCATCTACACCTGGGCCGGCGAGAAGATGCCCTGGCTCGTGGTGCATCCGGTCCTTCCACTCATCCTCCTGGCTAGCCTATCAGTGGACCGCATCGCCGGTTGGCTCCGGCTCCCCTGGGGTCTGACGGCTCGCCAGTGGTCGGTGGCCGGTCTCAGTCTGCTGGGCGGAGCGGCCGTTATCGCCTTGGCGGGACTGGGCGGATTGCCCACAGACGCATTGGAATCGCAAACCAATACGCTCCGACGGATCGCCTTGGTGGTTGTGGTGGTAGGTATCGCAGCCGGCACCGCGCGAGCTGGCTGGCCGCTTGGCCGAACCCGAGTGCTGGGCGCACTGGGGGTGGCCGGCCTGGTGGTTCTTCTCCTGTATACCGTGCGCGCGGGCTGGCAGGTGAACTACAAGAATGGGGACACCCCGGTGGAGACGCTGGTGTACGTGCAGAGCTCGCCGGACGTTCCCTATGTCTTGTCGGAACTGGATCGGTTGGGCAACCAGCTCGGAATGCACAAGGATCTTCCCATACTGCTCGATGGCGGTTATACCGACACCGTGGCTGGCCAGAGCGTGGATCATGAGGCCATTTCTTGGCCCTTCGAATGGTACCTGAGGGACTTCAAGGCCAAGCAGTACTACAGTCGGAATTTCCCGTCCGATTTCTCCACCAACAAGTACGCAGCGGTGCTAGTCATGGGCCCCAGCCTGGACCCGGTCCGAGATGACCTGGGTGGCTATACCGGGAATAAGTTGAAGCTCAACTGGTGGTATCCGGAAGACTACAAGCAGCTCACCTGGTCGACGCTTTTCGATGGGCTGCTGGATCCGGGCGTCCGCACGAAGCTGTGGAAGTACATCGTCTATCGGGATCTGGTGAATCCGCCGCTGGGCGCCCGCGAATTCTATTTCTACGTGCGTAATGATCTCGTGGGCACCCAAGCTGGCTCGGCGCCCTCTGCCGCGAGCCCGTCCGCGCCGAGATCGGCCCCCCAGACCGAGACGGTGGCCGTGCGCAACGTCACCGCTTTTGGACGACCGAACGGAATCGCTGCTCTCCGCGATCCCAAGAGCTTTGCCCTGGCCCCGGACGGGCGAATCTTCGTTGTCGATGGAGCCAACGCGAACGTGACCGTCTTCACCCGGGATGGATCGGTCGAGCGAAGCTGGGGCCGAGCGGGTACAGGCGATGGGGAGTTCACCGAGCCCTGGGGCATCGCCCTCGGTCCGGATGGGTCGATCTACGTGGCCGATACCTGGAACCACCGGGTTCAGAAATTCGACTCTCAGGGACGGTTCGTCACTAAGTGGGGCAATTTTGGCGACGCGCAGGGGCAGATCAAGAACCTGCCGGGGAGCTTCTTCGGTCCCCGGGATCTGGTTTTCAACCAGCAAGGGGAGCTGTTGGTGACGGACACTGGCAACAAACGCATCCAGGCCTTTGACCAGGACGGCCATTTCCTTCGGGCCTATGGCGGCGAAGGGCGGGCGGTTGGACAGCTGCGTGAACCGACCGGCATCGCCGTGGATTCGGGTGGTCGGATCTATGTGGCGGATACGTGGAACCAGCGCATCCAGGTATTTTCGGCGCAGTTTGATCCGATTGCCCAATACCCGGTCCCTCAATGGACGAGCCAGTCAGCGCTGCACAAACCCTACCTTGCCGTGAGCCCGTCCGGGGATATCTACGCGACGATTCCCGAGCGGGGAACGCTGCTGCACGTGCATGACGGGGCGGTGACAACGTTGACGCTCCAGGGAGCGCCCCCGTTGGGATTGCCGCTTGGGATCAAGGTGAACCTGGACGGCAATCTGCTGGTGAGCGACGCACAAGGCGCCAGCGTGCTGCGGTATGAGCTCCCGTCCCCAGATCTACCGAGCGAGCAGCCCGAATGACTCTACGGGATAGGCCCCGGCGCCTCGCTCGGTGAGGAGATTTCCATTCCTTCGCCTGGGCCTCGGCCTGGCCATCAGCGTCGCTGCGATCGTGCTGATCGCCCGAACCGTATCTGCCAACGACGTACTGGAGAGTGTCCGGGCGGGTAATCCGCTGCTGCTGATTCCAGCCGTGGCCCTCTACTTCGTGGGACTCGGAGCTCGGAGTCTGCGCTGGCGGGTGCTGCTGGTTAATCAGCCAGTCGGGCTCGTCCTCTTGTTTCGAACTCTTGTGATTGGCTTCACGGTCAATGACATCCTGCCCGCCCGAATTGGGGAGCTGGCGAGGATCGTGCTGCTGGCCCGGAAAGCGAGCATCCCATCCGGAATCTCTTTTGCATCGATCATCGCTGAGCGAGTGCTCGATGGCCTGGTGGTCACAGCTTTCTTGATTGTCGGGCTGATCCGGGTCCCTGGCGATGAGGGGCTACGGCTGGTGGCCCGCTTCGCGACAGTGGTCTTCGTCGCCCTGACCCTCGGGATCGTGGCTGCTGCGCTGGCGCCGGACCCCTTTCGGAGGGTGGGCCTGGCTCTGGCCCGACTCGCCCCCGGGCACTGGACGGAGCGGCTAACCCGATTGGTGCACTTCACCCTGGAAGGCCTGGCCGCGCTGACCGCCTGGCGGACGGCTGGCCTGGCGCTCGGGCTCTCAATCCTGGTGTGGACCATCGAGGCCACCACCTATCGGATCATTATGTTGGGCTTTCCCGTCCCGGGTGGAATGACTGCGGCAGTTATGGGGACCGGGGTGGCCAACCTGGCTACTCTGGTGCCATCCTCACCTGGCTATGTCGGAACCTTCGACGCTGCGCTTCAGTCGACGCTAGTCGGCGCGTTCCAGGCGGTGCCTTCAGAGGCACTCGCCTTTACGGTTGTGGTCCATCTGGCGGTGCTGGTGCCCGTGGTGATCCTGGGACTCGTGTACATTTGGCAGGAAGGGTTCACCCTCGGGGGGTTGAGCCGAGTATCGTCGCAACCTCGCCCTGAGGCGTCTCGGGACGTTGACGAAGTGGAAGTCGACGCGCGGATCCGGGTCGGGGCAGGCAAACGAGGTCGAAATAGACGCTAATTTGAGTCGCGTCATCCGGACCGGGAGTTCATCGTGGCAAGAATAGCTGTTATTGGAGTGGGCTATGTAGGGCTGGTTACGGCGGCCTGTTTCGCGGACCTCGGGCATGAAGTCACCGGGATCGACATTGACGAAGGCCGAATTCGTCGTCTGCGGGTGAAGATCTCGCCAATCTATGAGCCAGGCCTGGACGCCCTGATCGGCCGCAATATCGACGCCGAGCGGCTGCATTTCACGACCAACTATCGGGAAGGTCTGGAGGGTGCGCAGTTCGCGTTCATCGCGGTGGGAACGCCGAGCGGACCGGCCGGCGAAGCGGACATGACCGCTTGCGACGCGGCGGCCAAGGGTATTGCAGATGCCGCCAGGGGTTCAATCATTGTGGTCAACAAGAGCACCATGCCGATCGGAAGCGGGGATCGGTTGGAAGCCATCATTCGCCAGTCAGGTACTGAGAGTCTCGACGCGCGGGTGGTCTCCAATCCGGAGTTTCTCCGCGAGGGGACGGCAGTGAGTGACTTCTTCGCGCCCGACCGGATCGTGCTCGGCTCGACCGATACCGAGGCGGCTAACGCGGTCGCCGAACTGCATCGGCCACTCAATGCACGGATCCTTCTCACGGACATGCGGACCGCCGAAATGGTGAAGTACGCGTCGAATGCTTTCCTGGCTACCAAGATCTCATTCATCAACGAGATCGCGAGCATCTGTGAGCGGCTCGGAGCGGACGTGAAACAGGTTGCGGACGGGATGGGCCTAGACGGACGGATCGGTCGCGGCTTTCTGGAAGCGGGACTTGGCTATGGCGGGTCCTGCTTCCCGAAAGATGTCCGGGCCCTGGAATTCATGGCTTCGGTGCAGGGTTGCCATCCCCAGCTGTTGCGGGCGGTGATGGAAATCAACCGGGATGTGCGCCGGACGGCGGTGCAAAAGCTTCGGGAGGTCCTGGGCGGGTTGGATGGAAAGCTCATCGGGGTGCTCGGTCTCTCCTTCAAGCCAAACACTGATGACATCCGAGAGGCGGCAGCGATCGAGATCATTCATCTGCTACAGAACGAGGGTGCGCTGATCCGGGCCTATGATCCGGTTGCCATGGAGCATGCGGCGCCCTTCATCCCCAGCGTGGATTTTGCTCAGAACCCGTATGAGCTGGCCGTGGGGTGTGACGCCTTGGCTTTGGTCACTGAATGGAACGAGTTCAAAGAACTGGACATGGCGCGGATTCGCCAGGCCATGCGGACCCCGGTCCTCCTAGACGGCCGCAATATCTACGACCCCCACCGGATGGCCGAGCTCGGCTTCACTTATCTGGGGATGGGCCGGTCTGCTCCCGCGGCCGACCCGATCGCCCCCGCGCTGGCTCCCTAGCTCTCCGCCCGGGACATGCAGCTCGCCTTTGTCCCCCGCGATGCCAGCCCGATTCGCCGCCAGTACCTCGCGCTCAAACACGAGCACCCGGGCGCCATTCTTTTTTTTCAGCTCGGGGATTTCTATGAGACCTTCGAGGATGATGCTCGGACCGTCGCGGAGGTCTGCGAGGTTGCCCTAACCTCCCGGGAAATGGGACACGGCGAGCGGGTGCCGATGGCGGGAGTCCCGGTCCACGCCGCCGAAACCTACATCGCGCGATTGGTCGAGCACGGCTATCACGTGGCCCTGTGTCGGCAGGTCGAGAATCCGGCTGAGGCGGCCATTCGAGGCAGTGCTGGGCTGGTCCGCCGGGAGGTCATCCGGGTCATCACTCCGGGCACCCTGGTCGATCCGGGCCTGCTGCCGGTCGCCCGGGCGAACCTGCTGGCGGCGATGGCGGTCGACGGCCAGCACACCGGGATCGCCTACGTCGACATCAACTCGGGCGAGCTGGGCTGCACCGAAATCGGCGGGCCGAGCCAGACCGAGGCCGCCCGGGCCGAGCTGTGGCGACTAGAACCGGCCGAGATTCTGCTGGAGGCGGCGACATCGGTACCGCTGCCGACCGGCTGCGCATCGACCGATGATCAGTCGCTCTTCCTGGACGCCGAGACCACCCTGTGCAGCCACTTCGGGGTCGCTTCATTGGTTGCCCTGGGTTTGGCGGAGCGGCCGTTCGCGGCCCGGGCAGCGGCGGCGATCATTCGCTACGCGGCGCGGACCAATCCGCAGGCCGGGGCACTGCTTCGGGAGGTCAAAGTCTACGATGCGGCGGGCCACATGATCCTGGACCCGGTGACCCGGGACCACCTAGAGCTGACTCGCGGGGCCCGCGGGCGCAAGGAGGGGTCTCTCCTCCACACGCTGGATCGCACGCTAACCCCTATGGGAGCTCGCTTGCTGAATACCTGGCTGGCGTCGCCTTTGCTACAACGGGAACAGATTCAAGCCCGGCTGGACGCGGTGGAAACGCTAGTTGAAACTGACTCGCTCCGGTCCGCGATTCGGGAGCGGCTCAGCGGGCTGCCGGACCTCGAGCGGCTAACCGGCCGGGCGGTTCAGCGCTTATTGGGCCCCCGAGAGGCCCTGGCGCTGGCCAGGGCAATTGAAGGCGCGCGGGCAATCGCGGATTGCCTCCAAGTGACGGGTGCCGCGGCGCTCGCTGGTTGCCTCGAACGGCTGGATGTGTCGGACGATTTGGCCGAGCAGATTCGGGGAACCCTGGTTGAAGACCCACCCGTGAATTTCGGCGAAGGGGTGATCCAGGCGGGGCGTTTGGCTGAGCTCGACGAGCTCTCGGCGCAATCCAGCAGCGGGCGCCAATGGCTGCTCGATCTCGAACGGGCGGAACGCGACCGGAGCGGGGTGCGGAGCCTGAAGATTGGATACAACCGGGTCTTCGGTTATTACCTGGAAGTTCCGACCGCGGCCCTCGGCCAAGCGCTGGACTACTACAGGCAGCAGGAGACTGGGGCGGCGACCGTCGGCGCGCTCTTAGAGCAGCTCGGCTATCAGCGTCGCCAGACGACCGTGAATGCCGAACGCTTTGTGGTGCCGGCCCTGCGCGATTACGAACGCCAGCAGGCCCGCTCCACTTCTCGCATGGCCGATCTGGAGCGGGAGGTTTACGAGCAGCTGGTGGCCAAAATCGCCAGCCAGGCGCAAAAACTCCTCCGCGCAGCCTCCGCGCTCGCCGAGCTTGACGCCTTCGCCGGCCTAGCCAGCCTGAGTCGGGATCGCCACTACGTCCGGCCGGAGCTCACCGAAGAACCCATCATCGAGATTCGGGGCGGCCGCCACCCGGTAGTCGAGAGCGCGCTCGGGTGGTCGGTCTACGTTGCCAGCGATTTGGCCCTCGGCGGGGCCGCGGCAGAGTCGGAGTCCTCGATCATCCTGTTGACCGGACCGAACATGGCGGGCAAAACCACCTATGGGCGAATGGTGCTGCTCATCTGCCTGATGGCCCAGGTGGGCTGCTTCGTCCCGGCTGCCCGGGCTCGGTTGGGACTGGTTGACCGCCTGTTCCTTCGCTCGGGGGCCAGCGACGACATCGCCGGGGGACAAAGCACCTTCATGGTGGAGATGACCGAGGCGGCGGCAATCTTGCGGAGTGCCACGCCTAACAGCCTGGCTTTCTTTGATGAGGTCGGGCGGGGGACCAGCACCTACGATGGAATGGCGATTGCGCGCGCTATCGTGGAGTTCCTGGCCACGAGCCCCAGCCATGGTTGCCGGGTCATTTTTTCCACCCACTATCACGAGTTGGCTGTCCTGGAAGCCGCCCTCCCCAAGGTCCGGAATTACCGAATGGAAGTGGTTGAGGCTGCGGATCAGGTCGTGTTTACCTACCGAGTCGTCCCTGGCAATGCCGATCGGAGCTACGGGGTGCACGTCGCCCGACTGGCCGGCCTCCCGCCCTCGGTCGTGGCTCGTGCCGAAGAAGTCCTCGCCGCACTCGAAGCCGAGGGCGCGCGAGGGGCAGGCCAGGAGAGGCAGCCCCGTACTCCGGTTGGGGCGTCGACTCGGTCGTCCCTGATCGAGGAGCTGGCCGGGCTGGAGGTGGACATTCTGACCCCGATCGAGGCGCTAAACCGTCTGGCCCGGCTACGGGCCCAAGCAAGAACAGAGCTGGAGGCCGAGAATGGAACCCAGGGTACCCGCGATCACTGAACCCGCAGGCTCGGAGCGGCTGCGCGGGACCCCTTCCCGGGCGGAGTTCGGTTCCGACTACATGGCCGAGGTGATCCGAGCCCTCGGCATCAAATACGCGGCGCTCAACCCCGGGTCCAGCTTTCGGGGGCTCCACGATTCGCTGGTGAACTTCAACGGAAACGAGCGGCCCGAGATCATCGAATGCTGCCACGAGGAAGTAGCGGTGGCGATTGCGCACGGCTATGCCAAGGCGGCCAATGAGCCGATGGTGACCATCGCACACAACGTGGTGGGGCTGCAGCACGCGACGATGGGGATCTTCAACGCCTGGTGTGATCGGGTGCCCATGCTGGTACTGGGCGGAACGGGTCCGGTCGACGCCATGCAGCGACGGCCCTGGATCGATTGGATGCACACCGCCCTGGTGCAGGGGAACCTGGTGCGCGATTTCGTCAAGTGGGACGACCAGCCGGCCGGGTTGGCCGCCTGTGGGGAGGCGCTGGCCCGCGGTTTTCGGGTAGCGACCACCGAGCCGATGGGGCCGGTCTACGTGTGCTTCGACACCGAGCTCCAGGAGATGCGGGTCGACGAGAGGCTCTTGATCCCTGAGCTGGGCCGGTTGGGGGCGCCGACCGCCCTGGGGCCGGACCCCGACGCCTTGGTGCGGGCGGCCGATCTCCTCGTGAAAGCCGAAAGGCCCGTCATTGTCGCGGACCTGGTGGGTCGCAATCCGGGTGCCGTATCAGCGCTGGTCGGCCTGGCGGAGGCACTGGGGGCGCCGGTCCTGGATAAGGGGAACCGCTTCAACATGCCGACCACCCATCCACTGGATGCAAGCGACTTTGCCTTCGAGGCGCTCCAAGACGCGGATCTGGTGCTGCTCCTGGACGTCCGGGATGCTTATGGTGCTTTGACGACGGTGGACCGGGTGACTCGAACCAGCGTCTACGTCCAGCCGCCAGACGCGCAGATCATCGTCATGTCGGTGAACGACCTGTTGGTCCGGAGCTGGACCGGCGATTACCAGCGAATGGTTCCGACGGACCTGAGCATCGCGGCAGACACCTCAATTGCCCTGCCGCTGCTATTGGCCTTAGTACGGGGGGCACTGGTCAAGAATGGGGCTGCCCGGGATCGGGCGTCGGAACGGGGAGCGGTCTGGGCGGACCGCACTCGAGCTGCCCGCCGCCGCTGGCGAGACGAGGCGGCGTCGGCCACCGCCCGGTCGCCGCTGGCGTTGCCCGCGGTGGCGGCGAGCGTCTGGGACGTGATCAAGGGCGAGGATTGGGTTCTCGCCAACGGGGCCCTGCAGGGCTGGGCTAGGCGGCTGTGGGACTTCCGGGAGCCGTATCAGTATTTGGGCACCAGCGGGGGAGCCGGGCTCGGCTATGGCATGGGGGCTTCGATGGGCGCGGCACTTGCCGCCCGGGGGACCAACCGATTGGTGGTTGACCTCCAGGCCGACGGCGATCTGCTGTTTACCGCGAGCGCGCTGTGGACGGCTGCCCACCATCAGCTCCCGATTTTGACCGTGCTGCACAACAACCGCTCCTACTACAACTCCGAAGAGCATGCGATCAGCGTGGCCCGGTTCCGGGAACGACCGCTCGAGAATGCCGGTATCGGAACTCGGATCGACGATCCGGCGGTCGATTTCGCCACTCTGGCGCGGGCTTTCGGCTTGCACGGGGAGGGTCCCATCACCCGGGCGGAAGACCTGGAGCCGGCCCTCAAGCGCGCGTTGCGGTTCGTCAAGGAGCAGGGCCGACTTTCCCTGGTAGATGTAGTCTGTGAGACTCGGTAAGGTGTAGCTCGGCACGATAGCAAGGGGCGACAATAGACCATGCCGATTCGTGAGCTAGCCCCGGAACTCATTGCCCAGATTGCGGCCGGCGAGGTGGTAACCCGCCCGGGCGATGCGGTCAAAGAGTTGGTGGAGAACGCGGTCGACGCCCTCCTGGCTCGCCCGGCCGGCTCCTTGCCGGGCGCCATTGCGATCGAAATCGCGGATGGCGGCTACACCCGGATCCGGGTGGCCGACAATGGCTGTGGCATCCCGGCCCAGGAGTTGCCCCTGGCGCTGCGGCGGCATGCCACCAGCAAGATCGCCGAGGCCGAGGACCTCGAACACATCGTATCGCTGGGGTTTCGGGGCGAAGCCCTGGCGGCGATCGCCGCCGTGGCTGACGTCACCGTACTGAGCGCCCCGATGGGCGCTGAGGTCGGTGCTTGGGTGGAGGCGGTGGGCGGAGAAATCGGTGTGGTGCGGGCGGCCAGCCGTCCAATCGGCACGACCCTAACGGTCGAGCGGGTCTTCGAGCGATTGCCCGGCCGGCGTAAGTTTCAGCGGGCCCCTTCGGCCGAAGCGGCGCACATTTCGCGAATCGTCCAGGGCTACGCGCTCGCTTACCCGGAGATCGCGTTCAGCCTGGGGTCGGATGGGCGGGCAGTGCTCGCGACGCCCGGGAGCGGCGATGTGCGCCTGGCGGTAAAGGCCATTTTTGGGGTCGAGGTCGAGCGCGAGATGTTGGTCCTGCTGGACGAGCGGGAGAACACGGACGGCCACTTGTCCGCACTCGCCTTGTCCGGCTTGATTGGCGATCCCGATCTCCATCGAGCCACCCGCAATGGGATCTTCCTCACCGTCAACCGACGGCCGATCGAGAGCCGGTCGCTGGGTTTCGCCATTGAGGACGCGTATGCCACTCAATTGCCGGTCGGGCGGCATCCGATGGCCATTATTGACATAACAGTGCCGCTAGAAGAGCTGGACCCGAACGTCCACCCGACCAAGCGGGAGGTGCGGCTGCAACGGGAGCGCCTGGCCTTTGGGGCCCTCCAACAGGCAATTCGGGGTACGCTCGGCCGTTTCACCGGCATCCCGCTGATGGGTGACCGGGCTCGCGCGGGTTTTGTCGGCGGGAGAGAGTGGCCCCAGGCAGTGACCATGCCCAGCTTCAGCGCGGCGCCGGTGGCAATCGCGAGTGCCGAGCGGGAGCGGCCGCGGCTGGGCAGCCTGCGGATTCTGGGCCAGGTCGGGCTGACCTACATCATTTGCGAGGGCGAGGCGGGGCTGTACCTAGTGGACCAGCATGCGGCTCATGAGCGGGTTCTGCTGGAGCGGCTGGAACACGCCCTCGGTCACCAGGAAGGCGCTCAGCTGCTGCTGGCGCCGGTGGGCCTAGCGCTGCCGCCCGCCCTCCGTGGGGCAGGACCCCAGTACATCGACGCCCTGACCAGGCTGGGCTTCGCCGCCGAGGCGTTGGGAGAATCGGACTTTGTGGTCCGCGCCGTGCCGGCCGCGTTGCCCGCGCGGGGGATCGATCGGGCGCTGCAAGAGACTCTGGAGTCGTTGGACGAAGAAGGCCCTGGGCCCGATTGGCGGGAGCGGCTGGCGGTTTTACTCTCCTGCAAGACCGCGGTCAAAGCGGGCCAGCACCTCGAAATCGCCGAGATGCAGGCGCTACTCCAGCAGTTGGACGAGGCTACCCTATGCGCGACCTGCTCCCACGGGCGCCCAACCGCAATCCTCCTGTCCCATGCCGCCCTCGAGCGGGAGTTCGGCCGCCGCTGAGCCGTCGTCATGGGGGACGCCTCCCGAAAAACTCGGGCAGACGAGAGACGTATTACCTGCCGCCCCCAGGTCAGCTACCCCCGAAGCAGTGAGCGGCGGAGCGGTGGCCAGCCGGCGGAGCAGAAGCCCAGCGCCGGCCAAGGACGCGCCCAGACCGGCGAAATAGAGCCAGGTGCGGGGATCCTGGGGCGACATGATCGTTGAGCTCGCCAGTGCGGCCAGGATGAACAGGGTGACCGTTACCATCCATCCCATCAGCGGGACGCGAAGAGTCGCCGCGTCGGCGGTGAGCGCGCCGCTCAGGCTGAGGGCGGCCCCGACTGAGATCCAGCCCGCGATCACCCGATCGGTGAGCAGAGTGAGCGGCCACGGCCAGACCAGCGCGCCGTAGCTCGGGAAGACAAACATGGCCGCCGCCCAGACGGCCATTACGAGTCCAGCGAAGGCGAGCATGAGGTGCTCCGCGCGGGTGAGGCGCCGCCCACTGAAAACGTCGCGGCGGGCGGGCGGCTCGGTGCGGGCCAGGATGGCGGCGCCCGCCATGATCACGCCGTAGAGGCTGACCCAGAGCCAGGTCTGCGGCCGATCCCAGAAGAATTTCTCCGCGTGCAGCCCGGTGGCGGCCAGCATGAGCCCCGCGAAAACGACGATGGGGCCGATCAAGAGACGGACTTCCTGCCAGGAACGGGCGATGAATAGGGCACCCAGCGTGGTTAGACCGGTGCCCAGATAGCCGGCCCCGATGAAATAGACCGTGCTCAGCTGGCCGGTCGGCGGGCCGACCGGCCAGACAAAGTAGTCGGCGGTCCGGTCGGGGGCCCCAATCAACACGGCCCCCGTGATCAGCCCAGTGATGCCCAGGATCGTGAGGTAGACGCGCGTATGCCACGACATGCTAACCCCTCGCCGCCGAATGACCTATGGAGAACTAGCGCAAGCCCCGCCTCGTTATGTTCAGGATCGGGGCAACCGGCTAGCGACGCGTCTGCAGTTGGTGGTAGGCGAACTCTTTGCGCGCGTCCACCAGGCGCATGCCGCGCCGGATGCGCTCGAGGATGGCGTCCTCGGCGGTCTCGACGTCGGCCGCCGCCTCCAAGATCGAATCCTCATGAATCTTGGGCACGACCACGATGCCGTCCGCGTCGCCGACCAGGATGTCGCCCGGCCGAACCTGGACGTCCCCCAGCGAAACTGGGACGTTCATCGCGTCGCACTCGACCCGATCTTTGCCGGTGCGCATGAAGCGGCTCTTGCTGAAAATCGGGTAGCCGAGCTCGAGGCTGCGGGCGACGTCCCGACAGACCCCGTTGATGACGGTACCCCCGACCCCCCGAATGTGGGACATCTCGGTGAGGATATTCCCCCAGACCGTGGCGTCCAGCCGTCCGGCGTTGTCGAGGACGCAGATGTCGCCCGGCGGCACATCGTCGATGTAGTCGCCGACCGTCCCCCGCTCCTCGTAGCCGATGGTCCGATAGTGCACGGTGAACGCCCGTCCCACGAGGCGGAAGCTCGGATCGAGCGGTGCGATGCCGAGGGCCTGGCCATGCACCCCCAACCGGTCCATGGCGTCCGAGATCGCGGCGGTGGAATAGCGCTTATAGGCTTCGACTTTCTCGTCCATTTTCTTTCCCCCTCTTGATTTGCGAGCCAGTTGTCTAGGAGGCGGCTTCCGCCTCCCAGTTTCCGAACAAGTTGTTGAGCGATTCGGCCAGGGTTGGGTGGGCAAAAACCATATTGCGGAGAGTCGTCCAGGGCACGTTGCCCAGCATCGCGATCTGGAGCATAGCCATCAGCTCGCCACCGTCCACTCCCAGGATTGCGCACCCGAGGATTTGATCGTTGTCGGCGTCGACCACGGCTTTCAGGAACCCCCGGGTTTCGCCGGTCTCAATCGCCCGGGCAACCCAGGCCATGGGCATCTTGGCGACCCGGATCTTGCGGCCGGCGGCGCGGGCCTCGGCCACGCTAAGACCGATTCGCGCGAGCTGGGGGTCGGTGAACACGGTATAGGGAACCATCCGGCCAGCCGTGCTCGCATTCCCGCCCTCGATCACGTTGGTTCGGACGATCCGGAAATCGTCGTAGGAGATATGGGTGAACCAGGGGCCGTCCTTCACGTCGCCCATGGCAAATACCCCAGGTACGCTCGTTTCGAGCCTGGGGTTGACTTTGATCAACCCTCGCTCGTCTGACTCGATCCCGGCTGCCGCGAGGTCGAGTCGATCCACGTTCGAAGTGCGTCCGGCCGCCAGCAGGAGGTGCGATGCCGCTACAAAACGCTGTCCAGCGGCCGTCTTAACCTCGGCCATAACCCCCGGGCCAACTGGACCGACTCCGCTGATCTCGCTCCCGAGGATGAGCTCGATGCCGTCCTCGCGCAACATGTTCGCCAGCGCTTCCGAGACGTCCACGTCTTCGCGGGGGGTTAGCCGCTGCATTCGCTCGATGATGGTCACCTGACTGCCGAATCGCCGAAACATCTGGCTGAACTCTAGTGCCACGTAGCCGCCCCCGACCACCAGCAGGTGCTCTGGAAGCTCGTTCAACTCCATGACTGACGTCGAATCCAGCGGCGTGATGGTCTCCAGGCCCGGAATGGCGGGACGCTGGGGACGGGCCCCGACGTTGATGAAGATCTGCTCCGCGACTACCTGACGAGTGCCGCCGGCGTTGAGGTTGATCTCCAGCGTCTTGGGGCCTGTGAACCGAGCGTGACCGAAGATCAGATCCATATCGGGGGTCTGCTCCATGCGCCGTTGGCTGGAGTCGCGCCAACTCTCCACCAGCGCACGCTTGCGCTCAACCACTGCGCCCAGGTCGACCTTCACGGGGCCAGTCTGGACCCCGAAGTCGGAAGCCCGGCGGGCCAGGTAAGCGACCCGCGCGCTCGCCGCCATGGTCTTGGTGGGAGTGCAGCCGTCATTGATGCACGTCCCGCCGACGAACCGCTCCTCGATGAGCGCCGTGTGGCGGCCCGACTGGGCCAGCGCGGTGGAGAGTGGACCACCGGCTTGGCCAGCACCCAGCACGATCGCGTCGAATCGTTCCGGAATGATGGCCAATGTCGATATCTCCTCGATCAGCGAGCGCCGTACCTTACCACACCGGCCCCGCAGTCACCGGGTGTCTCCTCGGCTATTGGAAGATCGCTCGGCCGTGGTTGCGCTATCATCCCCTGGCCATCCCGAATTCGCCGCTCAGGCTATCCGAGACCTGCTTAGCCTGCTCCAGGGCACCATTAAATGAGCGCAACTGTTCCCGTACGGACCCCCGGTACCCCTCCTGACCAATGGCTTGTCGCGCGTCTTGCGTTCTGGCTGGGCTGGCTCCGAACACCCATTTCGGCCGGTACTGGACGCGTTGCCTCGAGGCTGGGTCGAGCCGGCCGAACCACCTGGATGCTGCTGACCGTCCTTTGCCTGCTTATTGGAGTCGGTGGTTCCTATGCTCTCGCTTGGGCGCTGGGTGGCGATTTCGGGGTGGTGATCGGCCGAACGGCCGCTGGGACGCTGATCGCCAGCGGGTTCTTGCTAGTGGGCCTGACCGGAGCGCTCCCGGGACGCCCGTCCGTCCTCTCGCCCGACGATTGGCTGGTGCAGCGGCTGGGGGGCGCCACTCAGGAGAGCGGCGGTGCCGGCGTCAAGGCACCCCGCGGTCAGATCGCTCCGCGCCCTGTGGGTGCTTGCCCAGCGAGAGCGTTTTGCGCAACTGCTTTTGGTCGCGTTGGGCCTGTTCTTCGTCAGCGGCGTAGTGGTCTACGTGATGGAGCAGCAGGGAGACGAGCCGCTGATCACTAGCATCGGGGAAGGACTCTGGTACAGCATCGTGACCATGGCCAGCGTCGGATACGGCGACTATACGCCGAAGACGCCGCTGGGTCGGATCTATGGCGGGTTTCTGATCTTCGCCGGCGTCACCTTGTTCTCGTTCATGAGCGCCACCATCGCGTCGATCCTGGTGGCCAAACGCATTCGGGAGGGTAGGGGTTTGCAAGCAATAAAATTCAAGAATCACATTCTGGTCTGTGGATGGAACGCCCATGCCGAGCGGATTCTGCAGGGGATCGTGCTGGCTTAGGGGACTCAACGCACTCAGCTCGTGCTGATCAACGAACTAGCGGAAGACACGGCCACCGAGGCGCTGATGCGGCTGGATAGCCTCGAAACCCGATACGTGCGCGGAGACTCCGCCTCGGAAGCGGTCCTGGACCGGGCTAACGCCCGCGAGGCGAAGTCAGCCATCGTGCTGGCCGATGCCTCCCACCCCGGGTCCCTGGCCTCCGATGAGCGGACTACCCTCGTGATCCTGGCCCTAAAGAGCGTGAAGAAGGAACTGAAAGTCTCGGCTGAAGCGCTCGAGATCGAGAGCGGAACCCACCTGAAGCGGGCCGGTGCAGACGACGTGGTCGTCCGCGGTGAGTTCAACGGGTTCCTGCTCTCATCCTCGGCCCTGGCGCCCGGCGTTCCGGAAGTGGCTCGCCAGGTGCTGGCGCTGGGAGCCTCCGAGCTGCGGCGGGAGCCAGTTCCACCCGCCCTGGTGGGTCGCACCTTCAAAGAGTTGTTCGAGGCACTGCGGGCCCGAGACGGCTTTATGGCGATGGCGATTGTGACGGAAGCGAAAGGACTGGCCCTCGACGACTTGCTAACCGACAGCTTCTCGCTGGTCGATAACTTCATCAAAGAGCAGTTCTCGGCGGCGGGCATGGAGCATCTTCGGTTCGAGGAAGGCGGGGTGAAGGTGACCGTAAACCCGCCCGACGACTACGTCATTGGCCCCAGCGACACCGCCATCGGGATCGGGACGACCCCACTCGCGGCTCTGAGCTGAGCCAGTTGGCCGATCTTGAGAGCCTCAGCAAGATGCCCCTGTTCATGGGCCTGGCCCGCGAACAGGTGAACGCGTTTTTGAAGGAAGGGAGAACCCTCCAGATCGGGACCGGGGAGCCGATTCTAGTCGAGGGCGAGTCCGGGGCCTCGATGTATATTTTGGCCGCGGGCACCGTCGAGGTGACCCGCCGCTTCGGTACTACTACTGACGACCGCATCGGCCCCCAGCGCAAGAAGACGCTCCTCAGCATCAATGCGCCTCAGTTCTTCGGCGAGATGGGGCTGCTCGAAGATGCCGAGCGTTCGGCGACCGTCACCGCGTCTACCGAGTGTGAGGTTCTGGAGTTCACCCGGGAAGGCTTCTCTAAGCTCGTTGAGGCCGACCGGGCGCTCGGCTACCAGGTCATCTACAACATCGCGCTGGTCTTATCTGGACGGCTGCGAGGCACCAACCGGGACCTGCTCAAGCTGACCGCCGCGCTTAGTCTGGCCCTGGGTAACCGATAGAGCAGAGGAAGGTCCGCCCCGCTGAACCCCCTAAAGACGGGCCCGCATTGAGTGCCAGCGGGGAAGCGGCTTGGGCTCCGGCTCGTCGTCCACGTGGACCTCGTCGACCCGCTCGTTATAGAAGGAGATGAGCCCCGCAATCTTGGGGCACTCGGGTAGCGGGGCGAGATAGGCCCAGGCGATCTCTTGAACCGCACCTTTTACCTTCCAATAGGAGGCCTCACCCTTGTAGGGACAGCTGGTCTTGAGATCGGGAACAGGCTCCAGGAGGTCCATCCGGATGTCGTCCTGCGGGATGTAGTAGCGGGTGGGCATCTGGGTCTCGAAAAGCAGCTTGGGTCGCGTGGTGTCGGCGATGGTCTGGCCACCTACGACCACTCGCACGTGGCGGTCGCTCTGAGCGACGTCCACCCGATGGTAGGGATCGCGGGGGTGCTTGATGACCTCTTCCGTTTCTTCGAGCCAGCGGTCCATCTTTTCCCAGGCGAAAGCGACGTAATCCGGCCGCCCAGGCCACTCGGGCACCGGATCTGCGTAGGTAAACGCCCCTTGTTCGGCGGTCCGGTTCCCCACGACGACATCCGAGAAATGGGCGACACCTTTGAGCGGGTCCTCCGCGGTGCTGCTGGTGGGAATCAGAAAATCGGCCCGCACGTCGGCCCGCGGGAAGTAGTAGGTCGGCGTTCCGCGGCTCCAGCGGAACAGGATCACTCGCTTGCTGTCGGCAATCGTCTGGCCGCCGAATTCCACCCGGACTCGGCGTGGAGTGGGCTCGACCGACATCCAGCCGGGGGTGTCGGAGCGGGACTGGGGATTGATGGTCGGAGCGCTCGGTTGGGTCATAGCGGAATCTCTCCTTTGATTTGGTTCACCTCGTATCGGTCGGATCAGCTAGATCGTGCTCCCCCGCCGAGAGATCCTTCGCTAGGTGGAGGCGTTCCGTTGGGCGACCGCGGCCGGATTGGTGGAATTGGGGCCCATGTAAATGCCTCGGGGCCAGGAGCGTTTCAGGGGATCAGCGACCTTAACGGTGAGGCGGCCGATTCCCCCGATCTCGATGGAGACGACATCCTCATCCTGCAGCGGGCCCAATCCTTCGTGGTTGGTGCCACAGGAAATCAGGTCCCCGTTGTTCAGAGTCATGATCGCGGTGGCAAATTCGATGAGCTCCGGGACGCGATGCTCCATGTCTTCGGTTGAGTAGTCATGCATCAGCCCACCCGAGTTCCAGAACTGGACGTGCAGGCGGTTGGGATCTTCGACTTCATCGGCCGTCAGGATACAGGGGCCCATCGGGCCAAAGGTGTCGAAGGACTTGCCCATCCAGCTGCCGGACCGCCAGGTGCCCCGGCCCGCCGCCCGCGCGGACACGTCGATAAAACAGGTGTAGCCGAACACCGCGCTCTGCCAGTCGGCCTGAGCCACCTGTTTGGAGGGTCCCTTGAGCACCAGGCCCAGCTCGGCTTCGTGCTGGAAAACTTCGGGCTCGGTGAACTCCGGCAGCACGATGGTGTCGCCCTCGCCGATCACCGCGTCGGGGTTCTTGAGGAACATGTTCAGCGGGCGGGGATCGCGCTGGGCGTGCTCCCAGTAGTTGCCGATGCAGTTCAGGATCTTGCCCGGCCGGGTGATGGGCGCCCGCAGGCGAATGCTGGACATAGGCAGTGGAGAGGCGCTCGCCGCGAGCGCCTCGAACTGAGACCGCAGCGTGTCGAAATGCTCGATGACTCGCTGCATCAAGCGGTCGGTCGGGCCCACCGTGGCCGGGCCCAGCGCGGAGGAGAGGTCAACTACCCCCTGCGGCAGCAGCAGGCCGGCCTGGGGTGGGGCATCGGGGCGGGACGCCGGCTGGAACAAGACCAGTTTCATGCAAATCTCCTCAGTCGAATGGATCGCTGGTTTTCAAGCGACGTAGGCTGAGCGTAGCGCGTCCGGGGTTCGTTTGGCAAAAAGCTCGAATCCTGAAAGAAATTCAGTCGCGAATTGAGAAATAGCCACTTAACTTTCCGCTCGTTCTGCCGATGGAGTAAAGTTCGGCTGCGAGGCCGGTCATTGAGGTCCGGTCCCCACACTGCGGGAGATCGCGGCCGATGAGTCTCTCGGTCAATTTCAATCCCAGCGCGCTCAGTATTGCGCGCCGGTTTGACACCGATTCCCTGTCCCTCGCGCGGCGGCTCCAGCGGATCGCGAGCGATCAAGCCCAGCTAGCCGCCGAGAAGCCCGCCTCGGTCGGCATATCCCAGCGGCTCATTGCCCAAATCCGAGGCACCCTCCAAGCCGAGTCAGATCTCCAGCTCGGGGTTTCAGTCGCCCAATCCGCCGACAGTGCCCTGGGTCAGGTGGCCGACACGCTGCAGCGGATCCGCCAGCTCGGAGTGCAGGCCAGCAACGCGACGCTCTCGGCGGACGATCAGGCAGCGATCAACACCGAGCTGACCCAGCTCGTCGACGAGATCCAGGACACGATCTCGGGGGCGAGCTTCAACGGAAGCAATCCGCTCACCGCCAATCAAGCGATAACCATTCAAGCTGGGCCGGATGCCGGACAGACCCTCACAGTTCCCGCCCAGGGTCCCGAGGTCCAAGCGGCCGCCAATCAGATCAGTCTCGCGATCGGCAATCTCGCCGCCGATCCCAGCACCGCGACGCAGCTGATTTCGGCCGCCGACGATGCTCTGGCGACGATCAGCACTGCGCAGTCGACCCTGGGGGCCACCGTCAACCGCTTCGAGAGTGCAATGCGGACCCTAGCCGAAGGGTCGATCACCGCCGGTGTCGCCCAATCGGGGCTCAGCCAGGACGTGGCGACGGACGCGGTTGGCGCGGCCCGCCAGTCGATCCTGCAACGGGGACGGATCGCGCTGCTCGCCCAGGCTAACCTGCAACCCCAATTACTGCTGAAGCTGCTCGGCTGATCGAGGACCTCCCCCAGACAGGGAAATGACGCTTTGGGGGAGCAAGCTCGCCCTTCGCTTTGACAGAATCCCCTTATTTTTATGGAGGGTCGGCCTATAATTGGCCGCTTCGACGCCTGGATTTCGATTCGCAAGCGCGCGGGGCCGCATTTTCACGAGGTCGGAGGCAGTTATGTGGAATCAGCTCAAGACTGACGCCTACGAGGGCTTGATCGCGGAGACGGTTCCGCTCAGTGGCTACAACGGAGCGGTGATCAACGCCTATACCGCCCGTCCGCTCGGTCCAGGTCCTTTCCCAGGAATGGTGCTGGTGCACCACGCCCCCGGCTGGGACGAATTCTATCGAGAGACCACTCGGCGGTTCGCTCAACATGGCTACAACACCATCTGCCCCAACCTCTACTTCCGGGCCGGGCACGGAACACCCGAGGACATTGCGGCCAAAGTGCGCGGGGAAGGCGGCGTCGCCGACGACATGGTGCTGGGGGATCTGGATGGAGCGAAGCTGTGGCTGAAGGTGCTCCCCACCAGCAATGGGAAGGTCGCAATCATGGGTACCTGCTCCGGGGGCCGCCAGACCTTTTTGGCTGCCTGCCGGCTCGCCGGTTTCGATGCGGCGGTCGAATGCTGGGGTGGCGCCGTGGTGATGACCCCGGACCAACTGAATGAGAAACGTCCGGTCGCCCCGATTGACCTGACCAGTGAGCTCTCCTGCCCGCTACTGGGACTTTTCGGAAATGACGATCAGGGGCCATCACCGGAGCAGGTGAATCTGCACGAGGCCGAGCTGAAGAAGCACGGGAAGAACTACGAATTCCACCGCTACGATGGCGCCGGTCACGGCTTCTTTTATTACGACCGACCGATGTATCGCCAGCAGCAGGCGATGGACGGCTGGCAGAAAGTATTCGCTTTTCTGGAGCAGCACGTCCAGAACTGACATCAGCCAGCAACCAAGAAAAGAGAGGCCTTCCGATACTTCGGGAGGCCTCTCTTTTCTTGGTTAGCTTGGAGCCAGCCGCTAGGCCGGGACCTCGGCGGTGTCCAGGGCTTCTAGCAGCACCTTGCGGGCCTGACGCATAGCGCCGAGGCCCCTGTACATGTCTCCGTTTCCGGCTTCCATCCGGTCGTAAACTTTCTGGTCGTTCACATAGATCTCGAATCGTCCCCCGTGAACCGGAGTCAACTGGATGTTGGTTTCCTTGACTCGGCCCTCGGCCAGTTCAGCCGCCACACTGGCGGCTTGCCAGAAGTAGCCTCAAGTGACGCAATACTTTATTTCGAGCTTCGCCTTGCCCGCTGATTCATCCATCCGCTTCCTCCCCCCGGTCGTCTTTCCCATTATCGACTATCTACGGTCGGCCTGGCGCCTCACCAGCGGCTTCGGTCGTGCGGGCCCCGAGGGGCTCACTGGCTCCCCGGTCCGTTCTGGGACCCTGCGGGTGCGAGGAGAGGTCCCAGGTGGGAAGCGGTTTGCGCGAGTTCTCAGCGTTGTAGGGGTACGACTCGCCCAGCGGGCTGATCCGGCGGTGGTTTCCGTCTGGACTGCTCACCCGGAGCAAGATGAGCTTTTCATCTTGCAGGCTCTCAAACCAGTAGAAGGTATCTCGGGGCATCACCACCGCATCGCCCCGGTTCAGCACCACGACCTTTTCCTGCCGGCCTGCGTCCACTCCTAAATGGAAGGCCACCTGGCCATGCAGCACGTAGTAGGTGTGGTCCTGGTTGTCGTGGCGATGCATCCGGCTCTCGCCCGGTCCCTTGTCATAACGCTTGATCACTCCGGAGAGCCCTTCGGTCCCGGGGAGATTGAGGTCTCCGTTCGCGGCCATGATTGCATCGTCCAGAAAAGTGAACACCATCGCTTTGGTATCGGTCTCAGCAGCCATAAAGCCTCCTTTTAGTGCGCTATTCTCACATTATTCCGCATACCGGGGGGGATTCCGCCAGGCGGTTTCGCCCTCCGAACGATAGGAACGATAGCAGGGAAGGCTGGACGGCTGCCGCCTGGGACGGCGAAGCTTAGGTGAGTTCTCGATGTCCTGGTGCCGCTGCACCACCGATGCGCACAGCGATGGGAAAATCGATTCGGTTGGACCGCTTACTGATTGGTGTGCTCGCGCTTCTGGGCTCAGCCGCCTTGGGCCAGGTGATCGCGGGAGACCCGGAGCCGGCCCTGGCTGCGAGTGCGGCTGCTCCGTTGCCGGCGACTTCCAGTCCAACCCGGACGGCGACCCGGGTCGCGATTCAGACGCCGACCATTTCTCGCACCAGCACACCCCGGCCCACGAACACCCCCCGATCTACCAATACCCTCAGTCCCACCCGAACCACTACTCCGACCCGCACCCCGCGATTACCGACGCCGACACCCACCGCGGTTCCCGAGCTAAATTGGACGAGCATTCATGCGCTGCCGTCGCGGTCCGGTCCACTCCTCGTTGCCTATTACTACCCGTGGTACGACGCGAGGACCTGGACCTCTCGCATCACCCCGGACCAGCCCGCCCAGCCCTATATTTCGGCCGATCCGGCGGTGATGGAGCGCCACATCGGTCAGGCCCAGGGGGCGGGAATCGACGTGTTCAACGTCGCCTGGCTGGGTCCTGGGAATCCGACCGACGCCAACCTCGCCCGGATGCTACCGATCGCGGCGGCTCACGGATTTGATCTGACTGTCGGCTTTGAAACCGACAGTCCGTTCCTGAGCTCCCAATCGGATTTCGTCCAGGCATTGCGGTATGCTCTGGCCAGGTATGCTGCCCAGCCCGGCTACCTCCGCTATGAAGGGAAGCCGGTCCTGTTCTTCTGGCGACCGAGAGCGATTCCGCTCGACGGATTGGAGAACCCGGTCGCAGCCTGGCACGCGGTTCGAGACGCCGTCGACCCCAATGGCGATGCGATCTGGATTGCCGAAGGTGATCGATTCGAATTCCTGGAAGTTTTTGACGGGATCTATCCCTATAGCGTGGCCTGGTCCCCGGACGTTGACCAAACGCTCCGACTGTACGCGGCGCGCACCCGACGCCAGGCGGAGAACCTCAACACATCCAAGCTCTGGGTGGCCGGGGTCATGCCCGGCTACGATGACCGGCTCACTGGCCGCTCGGACGCCTTTACCCGGGACCGAGCCACCGGAAGGTTCTACGGCGAGACCTGGCGGGCGGCGGTGGGCACTCGCCCTGACTGGATCATGATCGTGAGCTGGAACGAATGGGTCGAAGGCACCCAGATCGAGCCCAGTCGCTCCTATGGCAACCAGTATCTCAACACCACGCGAGCCGCGGTCAGCGCCTGGAAGTCCGCGGTCGCGGACGGACGGGCGGCTCCTCCCATTCGCGGCTCCCCGGCCGAAGCGGCGCCGCCCGAGGCCGCAGTTGGGGGCATCGCCAGGCAGGACCAACCGGAGGCACTCCCCTCCGAAAACCGCGCGCTTTACCGGCCGCGATCAGCGAACTGCTCAACCCGCTGAGCGACCTAGAAACCGAACCCGATGGCTCGGACGAGGAGGCCAGCGAATTCGAGGTTGCCTCCCCGCCCGAAGCCAACCGCTGGGTCGACGATCCTCCGTCTGCTGAAGAATCGGTCGACGGCGAAGCCGCCTAGGCAGTTGATGTTTTGGTGCCAGCCAGCGCGCATCGTAACCTGGAGCCGCTTAGCCAGCCGCCCCTGGCAGGCCACAGGCGTTGGCGAATCCGGCGCGCACGAGCTCCGAACGAGCGGCGGCTACGTAATCATCTGCGTTGAGGTCGTCTGAGTTCTGGTAGCCCTCGGCCCACATCAGGCCGGCCAGCGGCCGACCGATCCACCGCACATGCCAGGGCTCAAAAATGTAGCCACTGCTGGATCGGGAGGCGCGCGTGTACGGAAAGACGAAGCCATACTCGTGCGCGTGGTCCCACAGCCATTGGCCGGATGCGCTGTCCGCGAAGCCGGATCCCAAGTTGAAATCGATGGCGGTGCCCAACTGATGTTGCGAGTGGCCGGGCCGGGCAGAGCCGCGGTCGGCGGCATCGGCGCCGAGCAGCCGGACCCAATAGGCATGGGTTTGGGCTTGGACCTGGTAGGACCGATAGCCTGAGGCCACCCACAGCTGGGCGCGGTCAGTGACCGCGGCTTGCACCATGGCCTCCAGATCCGTGATCAGTACCTGGCGGACCTCCCAATAGCCACGTTGTGGGATGCCGACTGAGCTCAGGGGCACCAAATCCGGCGGCACGTAACCATCCGGAAGCGCTTCAGCGCGGGTGGCGGGAAGTAGCGCCTGGTCGATTTCGGCCCCTCCGAGTGCGCAAGCCGACGCTGCCGCCATGCCTGCATCCGGGCCGGTGCCGCCAGCGGCGGCCGGCCCGGAAAAGAGGGACGCAAACAGGGGGACGAAAATGATCAGGCTAATCCAGAGCTTTTGAGAGCTCACCGGCTCAGATCCGGACCCAGCGAAACTGCGGTCGACCTCATCGTTTCCGGTATTCAGCGGTGGCCCGATTAGGAGAGGGCCGGCTAAGGCTTGTAGCCGCCGATTAAGGTCATGTTCATCTGTTTCCAGAACACGTCCACCGGCTCGAATCCGGCTGCCCCCAGGCTAGCCAGATGGGTCTCGACCGGGTCGTAGTAGTGCCCGGGTAGGGCTGGGCGCTCGGCCCGCTGGGGATTCGGGCGATCTGCCCGCAGCCGAGCGCTGGCGTCTCGGTAGATTGCCTCGAGCTCGGGACTGCCTGGGGCCACCGAATCGAGATTGAAGAAGCAACCTCCGTTATTGAGGTGGCTGAAAATATCCCTGTAGAGGTCAGCCTTGCGGGGAGTCGGCAGATGGTGAATCGCCCGGGTCGAGATGACGACGTCGAAGGCGGTCGGGATATCCCCCACCATGACGCCATCGACGAAATCGCCGACCGCGTATTCGAATCGCGGACCGAACCGGACCATCCGCTCCAATGCGAGGTCACGCATCGGCTCGGAGACGTCGAGCTCGGTGGCTTGTCCGGCTGGAAATTGATCGAGCAACGCCGCCGCCAGAGTCGCCTGGCCGCCCCCGATCTCCAGAATCTGAACCCGGTCGGTCCGCTCGAATGGAACCAGGGCGATCAGGTAATTGAGGCCGTCGTACCGTTCGGGGCCCTGTGAATCCTCACGATCGACATACTCACGGACGCGCTCTGGCGTGGTCCAATCCCGGCCATAGCGTTCCATGTAGGCCGCGAGCCCGGCATCCAGGGCCGTTTCTTGACGCATGGCGCCCTCCCTATTCACGCTGGTCCAGTGTGCAGAGGATAGCACGGCGCGACAGCTCTTCCCATGGGGCGCGGGGTGGCCACGGGAGCCCGAGAGTTGACGGATAATGGGCCATCTCCGCGCGACAAACTGCGAGCGATCCACTCAGGACGAGGGAGGCTTATATGGCCCGCATTCCGCTGATTACGCAGAAGGATCAGATTCCGCCCGAGCGGCACGCTGAGTATGACGAGATCATGGGCGTGCTGGGCTCGGTCGGCGGTCCCTTCGGCATCTTGATGCACAGTCCGGGACTTGCCGAGATGGTCTGTAAAACCGGTGCCCACGTGCGACTCAAGTCCACGTTGACTATGGTCGAGCGCGAGCTGGCCGTGCTGTCGGTCTGTCGTGAAAAGGACGCCGCCTATGAGTGGGGCGGCCACGTGAACACGGCCCGCCGAGCCGGCATGCGCGACGAGGCTATCGACGCCATGCGCTCGGACGGCGACGTGAGCCGGCTCGAGCCGGACGAGCGAGACATCATCTCCTACACGCGGCAGCTCTTGAGGAACAACAAGGTCGAGCAGGACCTCTTCGACGCCCTGGTCGCCCGGCACGACGTTCGGTGGCTGGTAGAGCTGACCGCGACCATTGGTCAGTACCAGTACATTTCCGCGATGAACAACGCCTTCGGCATGGAGCCCCGAGCCGAGGGCGATCAGCTCCCGGTTCCGCTGAAAGGAGCGCGCGCCTAATTCTGGCCCGGGCCCGCCCGACCTGCTTCGAGCGCCTCAGAACGAACGTCAATTGAGGAGGAACGATGCTGCTGGATGAAGGCGAGCGCCAAGGTCTCGCCGAGCTTGCGGCGAAAGCATTTCCGATTGTCGAGTGGGATGGTCATCGGTTAAGCGTCGGCGGTCTGGGCGCCGGTCCGGTTCGGCACCGGGGTGTACGACGCCGGGCCATCTGAAGGAAGCGCTAACCTGGACGTTGCCCAGCGAATTGTGAGTGAATTCACGATCGCTCGCACCCTGCTCCAGCGGCCACGGTGGCTCTTCCTGGACGAGGCTACCTCCGCGCTGGACGAAGCTTCGGAGGACCTGGTCTACCATCTACTTCGCGAGCGGCTCCCTCAGGCCGCGGTCGTGAGCATCGCCCATCACCCGCGGCTGGCGGCCCATCACGAGCGGGGGGTTCCACCTCCGCCAGAACGGGACCACCGCCGACCTAGAGGTCGCTCCTGGGCCAACGGTCCGCCACGAACCGTCGAACGCCCCTGAAGCGTCCGCTTAGCGTTTCCGCCGGCGCGGCGGCAATGCAGTGCTGAATCGCGAAGCCGGCCCAGGGGCTGTTATGCCCGGTCCCATATACTGGGAGGTCAGGTTTTTGGCCGAGCTGGAGCAACTCTTGAAACCGATCTCCCTCCTTTTCTTTGCACTGCTGCTCACCGCGGCACTCCCCTCCCTCGCGTCGGCGCAGGAAGATCTTTCTACCAACTCTGGACTCCTCCCCGGTGACCCCCTGCACCGGACCTTTGCCGAATTTTTCAGGCAAATGGCCGTGTGGCAGGACCAGGTGACCGTGGCGCTCGCCTCGGGAACCGTGGGGGCGGAGCCGGTCGTGAGCGATGCCTTCGCCGCCCCGCCCGGTTCGGCCCGCTTCTTTGCCGAAAAACAGGCGCACGAGGACTGGGTGGCCCAAGTGGTTAGCTACGTTGCTGGCCAGCCGGAGGGAACCGACCCTGCACTGTTGCCGGCCGGTGGGTCCCCGTCAGACCTCAACACCGTGGGTGCCGAGGGGACCCTAGATCCAGAGAGCCCTCCGGAGATGGACTGAGCGACCTCCCTCCGAAACCGCTGATTTCGGCGCCACTATGAGAAAGAGCCCCGGGCGGGTGCCCGGGGCTCTTTCTTTCTGTTCGGTTGTTGTTTCGGGTGGGTTCCGATCTTCCTGGTTACCCCTTGTAGGGTTCTGGAGCGAATCGGCCGTAGGCGATTCTTTCCACTACTCTAGATCGGATGCCCGGGGCGGCTAGCCTTCCTCTGCGGAAGCTCGGGAAGGCGGAGATCACCCGCGCGCGTCTGTCCGAACTGGACCACCGTCCTCTCCAAGTTCCCTCCCTTCTGGATGTCGGCTTCTGGTTGACCTTGATACTGGCGAGCGACATCCTGTGTCTGTAGTTTCGTGGGTTCCGATAACCCAGGCCACGCATGGCTGGGCAGTTTCCGCCCGCCCCAGCGGGTGGGAGTTCAGCGCAGTGGCCCAAGCCACGGCGGCCCGCCGGCCTCCGACGCGCACGCCGCGAACCGGGTTCTGGGCCCTACCCCTTCTCGGCGATCGCGGCCAAGACCCGTTCGGGAGTGAACGGCGCCTCGGTCACCCGCACGCCGATGGCGTCCTCCAGAGCGTTGGCAATGGCCGCCGCGACCGGGATGCACGGAGTTTCGCCGATTCCTTTGGCCCCGAACGGGCCGAAGGTTGAAGGGACCTCCACAATCTCGATGGTGAGATCGGGAATGTGGGGCGCGGTGGTGAGCAGATACTCCCAAAGGTTGGTGTTGACCGGCGTGCCATCCTCGATGCGAAGCTCCTCGGTGAGGGCATAGCCCAGGCCAAACACGACCCCGCCCTCGATTTGCCCGCGGCAGCCCAGCAGGTTGATAGCCCGCCCGACATCCTGGGCGGTGAAGTAGCGCTGCACCCGGATGATGCCGGTCTCGGGGTCGACCTCGATCTGGGCCACGCTGCAGGATGTACTCGGGGCATCAGCGGTCTCCGCTTGCTCGCGGCCGTGCTGTTGAATCTCCCGCTCTCGAACCGGCGCGCTGCTCCCCATGATGGCGCCGGCTGGGGAAGTGGTGGCGGCGTGGGCCACCTCGGCTACCGAGATCCGCCGGCCGGGGTCAGAACGGACAAAGACCTGGCTGTCCTTGATCCCCAGCTCCTCCGAGTCGACGTTGAGGCGTTCGGATGCGAGCCGGAGCAGCTTCTCACGAGCGTCCTCGGCGGCCTGGCGGACGGAGTTGCCGATTCGGTAGGTCGCGTTACTGCCACCGATTCCGCCTTCTAAAGGAGTGGCATCAGTATCCGCGGCGACCACGGTCACCCGGTCCATGGGCACACCGAGCACTTCACTGGCAACCTGGGCGACCATCGTCCACTGGCCCCCGCCCTGGTCCGCTGCCCCAGTGAGGACCACGACGCTGCCGTCGACGTCCACCTTGACGGTGGCTGAGCTTTCACCCGAGAGCGTCCTGGGACTGTAAGCCCAGGTGCCCAGGGCGATGCCCACTCCGGTCTTCAGCTTCGTCGAAGGGGCCTGACCCTCGTCCTTGGCTCCCCCGTTTTGAGCAAGCCACGTCTGTGCCCGGGCGATGCATTCCTCCAGGCCGGAGTTGCGGAGAATGGCTCCGTTCGGCGCCGCGTCGCCGTTGCGGAGAATGTTCTTCAGCCGGAGCTGGAGCGGATCCATGTGGAGGTCTCGGGCCAATCGGTCCATATGAGACTCCATAGCCAGGGCGTTGTGGGGTCCCGCGGGGGCCCGGACAGCACCGGCGGGCGACGTGTTCGTGAAGACCGAGGTGGTCGCGAAGCGCATATTCGGAATTCGGTAAGCCGTGGAGATGGCCGCCGCCGCTGCCCGTCCGGCGGCGCCGCCGCGAGCACCCTGGAACTCGTCAGTTGCTCCGATGTTGGAGAGCTGCTCGCCTTCCAGGGCCACTACGGTCCCGTCGGCCTCGGCCGCCATTTTGAGCCGAACCACGAAGGCCGGACGAACGTGGACCGCCTGGAACTCCTCGGTTCGAGTGAGCATGAGCCTGACCGGGCGATGACCGGACTTTAGGGCCAACAGGGCCGCGATGGGCTCGACGAAGCCACCCCCCTTGCCACCGAAGTCGCCGCCGATGAGCGGTGCGACGATCCGCACTCGGGAGAGGGGAAAGCCCAGGGCATTGGCAACCACCGTGCGGGCTCGGAAGGGCGCTTTGATGCTGGCCCAAATAGTCACCTTGCCGGAGCCCTCCACGTGAGCAACCGCGGAGTGGGTCTCGGTGGAGACGGGGGCCTGGCGGGGAGTCCGATACACCGCCTCATGAATGATGACGCCGGGTGCCGCGAAGGCCGCGTCCACGTCACCGATCTCGAAAACTGCCCGGGTCCGCACATTGCCCGTGGACGCACTTCGCTCGGTCCCGGCTGGCTCCGGATGGATAGGCACAGAATCCGGTCGAGCGGCCTCCTCCGGTTCCAGGATCGCGGGTAAATCTTCATACTCGACTCGGATGAGCGCGATAGCCTGCTGGGCGGCCTCCTCGTCCACCGCCGCCACGGCGGCGACCGCTTGGCCCGCCCAGATGACCTTATCCCTTGCCAGGACCCAGTGGTCGCCGGTCGGCTTGACCACATCCTTCCCGGTGACCACGGCGTAAACGCCCGGGAGTGCCTCGGCCTCACTGGTATCGATGTTGACGATCCGAGCGTGGGGGTAGGGGCTGCGAAGCACCTTCGCCTCCAGCGCGGCGGGGAGACGTACGTCTCCTGTATAGGTCGCGGCGCCGGTGGCTTTGAGCCAGGCATCTGGCTTCAGTACCGCGTGGCCGATGGTCTCCAACTCATCAATCATGTTCTCTCTCCCTTAGTCAATCGAAGCTACACTTTTGGACCTTGCCGATGCCATGGTCGGTGGAAGTCAAATTGCGCCCGGGGCAATCACTTGAGCGCTTCGGAGAAGCCAGCTGGTGACTCGCGAACGGATGTGGGCGGGGGTGAACCGCTTACTCAGATAGTCAGTCGCTCCCGCCTCGAATCCCAGCCGGGTGTCCTCGGGCGTACTCAATGCCGTCAGTAGAACGATGGGAATTCGATTGATCGTCTCGTCGGGGTCCCGTCGAACCTCTCGACAGACCTCAATCCCAGCCAGGCCGGGCAGCCGCCAGTCCAACAAGACGAGGTCGGGCCGCTCAGCGAGAATGGTTTTGAGGGCAGTCGGACCGTCAACTGCCGATAGCAGACGGTACCCCTCACTCTTAAGGACGGTGAGCAGCAGGGCCACGATGTCGGGCTCGTCGTCTACTACGAGGATCGTGCGCTCTCCTTGGGTGGCCTCCGCGGGCAGGACCGCGGCTCGTGGCTGGTCGGCCGGTTCGCCAGGGCTTGCTGTATAGGGAAAGGCTCGCGGACTTCCTTTGCCGAGGCCTCGGTCCTCGGGCAGTTCGATGACCTGGCCCTCGGTGGCGGGAAAGATTTCGACCGCGCCCCCGGCCTGGGCCCGACACATTGCCACCAGTCTGTCCACGGCATCGTCGTCCCTCAGCGGGTCGTGATGGAAAAGGGCCAGCCGTCTGCTCCCAGCGGCCAGGGCGTAGCCCACCGCGCGTTCCGCCGTCGAATGCCCCCAGCCCAGCTTTTCGGGGTACTCCGCCTCGGTGTACTGTGCATCGTGGATCACGAGGTCGGCCCCCACCAGAAACTGCACGTGCGCGTCATCTTCCTGGTGGGCTGCCGACCGCAAGTCCGCCGCCGGGTCCGTTGAGATCGTGTGCGGCTCATGGTCGGTTGCGTAGACCAAGCTCGCCCCCCCGGTCTCGATCCGATAACCCAGGGTCACCGCCGGATGATTCATGTAGCGCGTCGTGATCGTGACCGAGCCAATCTGGAAGGTCCCCTCCGCGAGGTCGTGATAGCGAATCGTCGCGCGCAGTTGTTCGAGGTTGGCCGGCCAGGGTCGCTTCCAGATCCTGGCCCAATCCCCCCGGTGCGTACACGTCCCACTCGCCTCCCGCGATAAACAACGGGGCGAAGAAGGGGAAACCCTGGATATGGTCCCAGTGCGTGTGGCTGATCAGAATCGAGCCCTTGAGCGGCTGTTTTGCGGCCAGCAATGCCTGCCCGAGACCATGAATGCCGGTGCCGGAATCGAGCACCAACAGGGTCCCATCGTCAGCCCTCACCTCGACACACGAGGTGTTTCCGCCATGACGGACCGTCGAAGGGCCGGGCTTGGCCAACGACCCTCGGGTGCCCCAAAAGGTGACTTTCACAGCTGCGCGTTCATTGTGCCCATCGTGAACTTTGGCCCATCAACGCATTTTACTCAGCGGAGGGCCGGTGCGATGCGGGTTTAAGATACTTGGCGCCGCGGGCCTGTGTGAGGCGCCCCTTAAACGCTCCAACAATTAGCAGATCAAATCGCGGACGTTTTCTTTAGGGAGATGTAGGTAGATGCCAGACCCGACAACGCTGATCATCATCGGAATCGTTCTCGCTGCGGCGATCGCGCTCATCACCGTCTACAACGGCCTGGTGGGAAAGCGGGTTGAGACGCAAAACGCCTGGTCCCAGATCGACGTGCAGTTGAAGCGCCGCCATGATCTCATCCCGAATCTCATCGAGACCGTGAAGGGCTATGCCGGGCACGAGCAGGAGACCTTCGAGCGGGTGACCGCCGCACGCACCCAGGCAATGGGGGCTAACGGAGTGGCGGCCCAGGCCGGCGCCGAGAACGGACTCACCCAGGCTCTCCGCGGGCTGTTCGCCGTGGCGGAGGCCTATCCGGACCTGAAGGCCAGCCAGAACTTCCTCGCTCTCCAGGAAGAACTGACTGGCACTGAGAACCGGATCGGCTTCGCTCGTCAGCACTACAACGACGTTGTCGGCCAGTACGCGATGGCCCTCCAACAATTCCCCTCGAGCCTGGTGGCGGGTGCGTTCGGCTTCAAGCCGGCTGAGTTCTTCGAGCTCGAAGCTGCCGAGGAGGCGGCCATCCAGGCTCCGCCCGAGGTCCGGTTCTAGGGCCGCGGAAGCCGCTGTCCATGCAGAACTCAGGGTCAACCAGGACCTTCCGGGATCTCATTGCCGCGAACCAGCGCCAGAGCGCGCTCCTGGCGGTCGGATTCGTGCTGTTCAGCGTGGTCGCGCTTTTGGTCTTTACCTTGGTTTTGGTCGCGCTAGGCGATCCGGGGGCGCTGGAGGCCATGGATCTCGCAACCTTGGGCGCGGTGGCCCTCGGATGGTTCACTATCGCGACCATTTACACGGTTGTCGGCTACTGGCGCGGGGACCGCATGGTCCTGTCCGTTGGCGGAGCCACCGCAGCGCTGTACGATTCCCAACTCGACAACGTCGTCGAGGAGATGGCCATTGCCGCCGGCACCTCGGTGCCCAAGATCTATCTGATCGAAGATGAGGCGCCCAACGCCTTCGCCACGGGCCGAGATCCGTCCCATGCCGCGATCGCCGTTACCACCGGACTTCTCAACAAGCTGACTCGCGACGAGTTACAGGGCGTAGTGGCCCACGAGCTGTCCCACATCCGGAATTACGATACTCGGCTGATGTTACTGCTTGCCGTGCTGGTGGGCGCCATCACCTTGCTGTCCGATGCCGTATGGCGAGCCCAACGAGTCTCCCGCCCCTCAAGCTCCCGCCGGGAGAGCGGCAACGCGGGGTTTGTCATCCTCATCGTAGGGCTACTGCTCGCCGCCGTGGCGCCCATTTTTGCCCAGATCATTCAGCTGGCGGTGAGCCGGGAGCGCGAGTACCTCGCCGATGCGAGTGCAGTGGAGCTCACCCGCAATCCCAGAGGTCTCGCTGACGCCCTTCGCAAGATCGCGGCAGACCCGGACGTCCTCGATAACGCTACCCAGGCCACGGCCCACCTTTACATCATCAACCCCTCCCGGGGCTTGTTCGGCCACGCTGGGTCTATGTTCTCCAGCCATCCATCCACCGAGGAGCGGATCCGGCGCCTCGAATCCTTGCTCGTCTAGGTGGGGAGAGGCTGGCCGCGGGCGGCATGACCGGTTTCTGGGTGTGCGGCCGCCCGCACGACCCGGTAATGAGGGAAGAGAGGAAAGAGGTTGACGGACGGCCGGCCGGGTACACTGTGCGCATGCCGCTGATCGCCATCGCGATACTCGCCGTACTCATCCTGACCTCGATGGGCCTCTGGCTGACCTTTACTCTCACCCACATGCTGCTCACGCTGGCCGTTGCCGGCTTGATGGGGTGGCTGGCCGATTTGGTCGTTCCGGGCGAGCTCCCTTACAGCTGGCTCGGGGCGGTCGCAGCCGGGCTCATAGGTGGCTGGCTTGCCGCGCTCTTGATGGGCAACGTGGGCCCCAACCTGTTCGGGGTGTACCTGCTACCGGCGTTCGTTGGCGCCACTGCCCTCGCCGTAGCCGTCGAGCTGGTGGGGAAGTCCACGACGAAGCAGCGCTCCGAAGACTAGGGGAGCGATCCAGCAAAACGAGCAATAGTGCCGGCTCACGCAGGCGCGAGTCTTCAGCCCAGTTCTGTGCGGGCTAGAATCCGAGGCCGGGCTATTTTGCGATCGCGCCAATGGGTTGAGCCCTTAGCTTACAGCCGAAGCAACCGCGGACAGCCGCACCACCGGTATCTCGCGATCGGTCTTCTGTTGATAACCGGCATAACCCTGGTAGATCGCGATCAGCCGGCCATACGCTTCGTCCCGCGCTTCACCCTTGAGGTTGTTGGCGTCCACCTGAAGGCGCCGGCTCCCGTCCTTCAGCCAGATGTGGCCGTGATTCTTGGCCATATTGATGTACCAGGCCGGATGGCGGGCGCTGCCGGCGAAAGATGCCGCCACGATCCAGGCATCAGGTCCATCGGGGACCGATAGCAGATCGGTGGATCGCCGTTCCCCGCTCCGAGCGCCGATCGTCGTCAACGTCACGATCCTCAATCCGCGTAGTCGGAATAGGGCGGACACGATCGACATACCCACTCGCACCAGGAGGCGCGGCCCCCCTTGAGGCACCTTCGCCCCGTAGGTCCCACTAGGTGTTAGTTCAACCGGCATGAGTCCCTCCCCCTGGCGACCTTATCCTAATGGAAGGTCTCGGTCTGGCCGCAAACCTTGCCGTCAGACCCTAGGGTTGGATGAAGCGGGCGAGATACTCCGCCCGCGGCACCATGCAGCTCTCGGTCCGGCCGAACCACCGATACCGGTTCGCTGCTACCACGCCGTACGCCACGTCCAGCAGAGTGCCTGGCATTGCCTCAACCATTCGCAGCCAGGCCGGGCGGCCCCACAGTGCCTCGGCCAAGTAGAGCGACGCACGTGACCGATCCAGCAGCCGCGGCGCCTCCGATTGCCAATCCGCCACCACGTAAAAGGTATCCAGCGCGGTCGGGTCGCGCCCGAATCGCCTTAGTAAGGAGCGCCCAAGGTCGTTCTGCAGGGGCGCGAAACAGAAAACGCCGGCTGGGTCGCGGGGGATGATGAACTGAGTGAGCCGGGAGCACAGCCCACATACGCCGTCATAGAGGACCAGGTGGGTGCCCACGCTAGCTGGAGCCCGGCATCGACACCATCACTTCCGAACCGACGGCGAAGATCGTGGAGATGGGCCTTGCGTCTCCCAGGAACGCCCATCGTTTCCCATACTGCTGCTCGAAATCGACGTCCCATGCCACGTCCGTCACCTGGCGCGTGGACCACTCCGGGTGTTGCACTCGGTAGCTGAGCAGAGCCCCGGAGTGGCCGGTGCCAAATCCCCACTCGTGCTCCTTGAAAAGCCGTTCCACCCCGTCGGGGGCCGCGGCTCGCACATCCCTCCCGGTGGCCGCCAGCCGCTGCTGCGCGCCTTTCCATCGCCAGCGGTGCTCGACGCTGACTCGATCGCCATCGATCTCCGTCTTGCTTCGCATGACCGTTGCTCGATATGGCTCGTTGTAGAGCGCGCGAGCCAACCTGGCGATCATTCGCTTCGGCACCAGCTCGCCTACGAAGCTCACCCCGCGGCGATCGCCCGACCGAACGTACGTGCGGAGGTTGATCTCGGGAAAGTTGACGTAGCCGGGGATCCTTTGCCCCAGCAGTCGGGTGTCCTGAAAGTCGAAGGCAACCAGGCTTGCGTGCGCCCGTCCGTCGACCAGGTCAGGCGCCAGGCTTGGGTGGATCGATGCCTGGACTAGGTCCTCGGGCACCTCGAAGGTCAGCAGGACCAGATTTGCCCAGCCCGCCGTCAGAAAGGTTCTTGCCACCTTGTCCTTGGTCCTTCTTCCCGAATTCATGGATCATCTTGAGATTATCCTCGCTCAGGCTCCAATCGGTGACGCGGCTGAGCGGGGGCCGCTCTCCTAGGAATATCAAATCCTTTGGATCATGGAGTTCAATTCATGCTGAGTTCTGTCCACCGCGTCGGCGGCGCCGTAGCGCGTCTCCTGCCCAGCCTGGCGTTCGTGCTGCTGAGCACCAGCTCCGTAGCGCCTGTGCCAGTCGCAGCGGAGGCGGCCTGTCGCTTCCAGCTCGGGTTCCTCGCGATCCAGCAGCAGATTCCGGTTGAGGTCGGGGGCTGTCTGGAGGATGAATACTTCAACACTGGCAACGGCAATGCGGAACAGCACACCGCAGCGGCGGGAAACGGCGGCCTTCTGGTTTGGCGCAAGGCGGACAACTGGACGGCCTACACGGATGGCTACCGGAGCTGGGTAAATGGGCCGTTCGGCCTGGAGTCGCGACTCAACACCGAGCGGTTCCCCTGGGAAAACGATCCGCCCGCTACGCCAACCCCGGTTGTAGTCCCCACATCGTTGCCTACCTTCACCCCGTTCGCCACCGCGATACCCTCGCCGTCGGCCACCGCAACCCCAAACGTACCAACTGTCTACATCACCTGGTCAATCGACCCGTCGACCGGGGCGCCTTCTGGCTACTGGCGGGACCAGAACGGCGTCGTGGTCAATTTCAGCGGCGGCCAGAGCTTCACCATCGTCGTACGTTTTCGCGACCAGATTGTGCTCGACCCCAGCGCGGACCAGTTCAGCCTGCTGTTTGACTGTGGGCCATCCAACCCGTCGATCACACCCTGCAACTTCAATGCCAGCTTCAAAGGGAGCCTGCCGCTTCTGACAGTCATCAACCGGGACCCCATCGGCGGCTTCCTTTCGATTTCCGGTCCTAACCGCTACGGTGGACAACGACCGGACAACGCCAGTCGCTACGTGAACGATCCAAAGGTCACCTTGTTCCTCAACCCGAACCCCAAGTAGGGCTAGCTTCCGGCCAAGCGGACCTCGATCGCGTGGAGCCCGGTTGCCCCGTCGGGAAAGTCCGATTGGACCGTCGCGATCTGGGCCCCGCCTAAGCTGTCACTCGCCCTAGCCATGATCTTGGGTGGGGGAAGGTGTGCCCGCGTCCCACTCATAGAGCCAGAGCACCCAGCTGTAGGGACCGAGGGGGGACTTCACCACAGCCGGGTTCCAGCTGCTCCCACAATCGATGCTAACCTCCACCCGGGAAATCCCGCGCTCCTCGGCCGCGGCGATTCCCCCGACGTAGTTCCGGCCCGGGAGCAGCGTCTCCTGCGCCCTGGGCACATCGATGCGCGACATCGTCTTCCAGCTCGGTACGTTCGCCCAGCCGCGCTCTTCCCAATAGCCCAGGAAGCTGTAATCCACTACCTCAATGCGGGTGACCCACTTGACATTCTTGAATCCGAGGACGTCGGGGATCAGCAGCCGGGCCGGGAAGCCGTGCCCCTGAGGCAACACCTCGCTGTTCATCTCGTACGCCAGCATGGTCCCGGGTGCAATTGCCTTTGCGATGGGAAGGCTGCTTGTGTAGTCATCGGCGGCGTGAAACACGACGTCGATCGCGCCGGGCCGCACGCCCGCCTGCTGCAGGAGGCTGCGGACGGGCACCCCGCGCCAATCGGCGTGGCCGATCAGGCTCCCCCCCACCGGGTTCCCAACGCATTGGAGCGTAACGTACTCGTTGGTAGCCGGCAGGGCCCTCATCTGATCGTAGGTGAGGGAGAAGGGCCGATCCACCGCCCCGACCACCTCCAGCCGCCAACGGTCCACGTTCACATCCGGATCCCGAACCACGTTCTTCGAGACCTGGTAGAACGCCTCATTGGAAGTGATTTCCGGCGAGATGCCAGGCACTCCCGTCGCGAGAACCCCCTGCAGCCCTGAGGCCGATCCCGGGATCAGGGCGGAGATCCCCTCCAGCGGCGCGGCCAAGGCCGGGAGCACGCCCCCCGCCGGCGAAGCACGCTCAGTCAGCCAACGGAACGCGGCCGCTCCGGTGGATGAGGCACCGATGGTCAGCAGAGCCACCCGCAAAACCGATCGGCGGCCGCCCGGGTCTTGGTCCATAAGCGGGGTTCCCAGCGACCGCAGCCACCCGCCGACGACGGAGTAGCCGAGAAGGTAAAGACCGGCTGTCAGTGCTAGGCTGAAGCAGGTCGCCCCGGCCCCGGCTCGGGTGGTGGCACCGCCTAACCCAGCCCCGAGCAAGGGAAGGAGTATGAGCGCAACCGCCGCGGCAGTTCCGCCCACAACCGCGAGGGTCGTGCCGGGCCGGCCCGTCGAGAGCGCCAACCCGAGCCCCATGGCCACCAGGACTTGCCCGGCCAGCACGCTTCCGAACAGCATGTGCTTGGCCGCCGACCCGAAAGTGGCGGTCATCCGCACGATGACCTCAATCGGGATCGCTGGCACGATTCGCTCAGCCAGCGTCTCGGCGATGCTCGCCTGCCCAAGCAGCTCGGATGCGGCCAGCATGCCCCCCGTGGCGGCCGCTCCGGCCAGGAGGCCGGCCGTTAGCCCGACCAGCGCAGCCGCTCGGTTCAAATCAGCCTCCTCACGAGAAGTTGGATCTGGTGGCGGCCTCACTGCCAGAGGCATTTGGTCGGCAAGGCTACCCGTTTCCGGCAGGATAGCCCGTTCGACGGACCTTAGCGAGCCCTCTGCTCGCCGGGGATCGCCCCGGCGACATCTAGCGAGGCGATCAGCGCTTCGATTGCCCGATTGACTTCGTCGGGCCGCTCCGCCATCGGGAAGTGGCCGGCCCCTTTGAGTTTGAGGTACCTCGCGGTGGGCACCGCTTCCTGAATCTCCAACTCGTACTCGGGTGGCTGAGTAGGGTCGTCGAGGCCGCGAATCAGGAGCAGTGGCGTCCTCAATGTTTGCATGCGATCTCGGACGTCGAACCGATCGATGGCGACCAGATCGTGGTATTGAGAAAGCGGTCCAACCTGACGGTGGCGCTCCATCAGGCGCTGCCGCAGCTCGGAGTCGACAAACATCAGGGCATGGTCCTGGTAGGCCAGCCACTTGTCATAAGCGCCGCCGCCGTTCTGAGCATCGAGACGCATCTCGTAGGCGCCGGGTGGACGCTGCTTTGGCCGAATCGCCACGGTCATCAAGACGAGGGCAGCCACCTCACTTGGGTAATCGAGCGCGTACTGGAGGCCAATACAGGCGCCGAGGGTGAAGCCCACCAGAACGAGATTGCGCTGGTGTCCCTGCGCCCAGAGCCAGCCCCGCAGCCATTCGGTGTAGGCGTCGACGGTCGGGCAACGGTCCCCCTCCAGATGCCCCGGTAGGTTGGGCGCCAGACTGCCGGGGAAGTGGGTTAGCTGGTAGGCGAAGCCGTCGGCGCAGCCACCCGCACCCGGCCCGTGAATGAAGACCAGTTGACTCATGTTTCGACCTCTATGTGCGGGGAGCTGCAGGAGTCCGGCCAAGACTTCTGAGTTCGCCCTGACTATTTGGACCCTATAATGGGCCGCCGCCATGGAATCGACCAACCTCAACTTCCGCGCTGCCCCCGACGAGGTGCTCAACCTCATTGCTGACTACGTGGACGAATATGTCGTCGAGAGCCGATTTGCCCTGGACACGGCCCGCCTCTGCCTGATAGACAGCCTCGGCTGCGGTTTCGAGGCGCTGGGGTTCCCGGAGTGCACGAAGCTCCTCGGGCCGGTGGTTCCAGGCACTGTCGTGCCTGGTGGCGCCCGGGTCCCCGGAACGGCTTACGAACTGGACCCGGTCACCGCGGCGTTCAACCTGGGTACGCTCATCCGCTGGCTCGACTTCAACGACGCATTTTACGGCGAGACGGTCATCCATCCTTCGGACAACATCGGCACCATCTTGCCCCTCGCCGACTACCTTACTCGGCGGGAACTGGCGGTTGGCCGAGAGCCTTTGCTTATGCGCGATGTGCTGACCGCCATGGTCAAGGCGTATGAGATCCAGGGTGGGCTGGCGATCGAAAACGACTTCAACGCGATGGGCCTGGATCACACGATTACCGTGAAGATATCGGCTTGCGCGATCGCCGCCAAGCTGCTCGGTTGCAACCGTGAAGCGATCGTCAACGCGGTGTCCCAGGCCTGGGTCGACGGCCAGGCTCTGGCAACCTTTCGGCGGGCACCGAACACCGGCCCCCGCAAGTCCTGGGCAGCCGGCGACGCGGCCAGTCGCGGCGTCTGGCTGGCTTTCATGGCTCTAAAGGGCGAGGAAGGCGTACCTTCCGCCTTGACCGCCCAGCGGTGGGGTTTCTACGACGTTTTCACCAACGGGGCACCGCTGCGGTTCCAACGGCCCTTTGGCACCTACGTGATGGAGAACGTGCTCTTCAAGATCGCCTATCCGACCGCCTTTCACGCCCAGGGGGCAGTCGAGGCGGCGATCGCCCTGCATCCTCTCGTCGAGGGCAAATTGGAGGAAATTGAGAGCATCGACGTTCGATGCCATCGTTCGGCCATGATCATCCTCAACAAGACCGGTCCGCTATACAACTTCGCCGACCGCGATCACTGCTTGCAATACATGATGGCGGTGGGATTGATCTTCGGGAAGCTCACTGCGACGGACTACGAGGACGCTTTTGCCGCCGATCCGCGGATCGACCTCGTGCGCGAAAAGATGCGGGTGGTCGAGGACGAGACCTACAGTCGCGACTACCTCGATCCACAGAAGCGCAGCAACGCGAACTCGATCCAGGTCCACTTCCGGGACGGGGGGAGCACCTCGTTGTCAGAAGTGCTCTATCCGCTCGGCCATCCGCGTCGGCGGGGGGAGGGCACGCCGTTCCTGATGGAGAAGTTCGAAGAGAACGTCGCGCGGGTGTTCAGGGGCACTCAACGCGAACAGATCCTTCGCGTTTGCCTCGATCAACAGCAACTTGAGGCGCTGCCAGTCAACGAGTTCGTTGACCTTTTCACCGTGGTCCCCAAGTAGAGCCCGCCTTTTGTTGCATCCCCTGGGGCGGACCCGAACGCCGCTCCCACCGCTTCGGACACCAACCCAGGACCTTCCTCAACTACAATGCGGGCGTTGTTCTTTGTGTCCTGGCTACACATTAGACTCGCGAGAAAACGGAGGCAAACGTGGCAGCTGACCTACCGCGACTCAATAGCATCATCAAGGCCCTCGAAGGGGGCCAGGTCGCTTTCATCTCCGGGGATCCAGACGCCGCGGGTGGCGGTCAGTTCGATGGGGCCATCTACGAGATGGAGCATGGCCGCTACAACATCGACGAGCTGTACTACGGCCTGCTGGGGCTGCTCAATCCACGACGGATTGCTCAGACGGGGAGCGTCGCACCCGCTGTAACCCCCATCGTCCGCATTCCCCCGAATTCAGGCGAAGCCAATTGGATCGCCAAGCAAGTGCTGGATATCGGCGTGTACGGGATTGTGTGGCCGCACATCGACACGGTGCAGGACGCCTACAACGCGGTAGCTGCGATGCGCTATGCCAAGCGTGAGGGTCATTCGCGGCGGGAGCCGCTGGGCGTGCGCGGCGATTCACCCGGAACCGCTGTGAAATACTGGGGCATCACCCAGCAAGAGTATTACGATCGGGCGGACGTCTGGCCGCTCGATCCGAATGGCGAGCTGCTCTGCGCCTTAATGATCGAGAGCACCCGGGGCATCAAGAACCTGCCCGAAATCCTGAAAGAGGTGCCGGGAATCAGTGTCATCATCGTCGGTGAGGGAGATTACTCCCAGGAGCTGGGCTTCCCGCGCCAGTACGACCATCCAGAGGTGCTCGCTGGAGTCCACCAGATTCGTGATACGTGTCTTGAGGCGAAAATCCCGGTTGGCTTCTGGCACACCAACGAGGCAAACGTCGAGAGCCTCATCGCAGAGGGCTACCGCTACTTGATGGCCGGCCCCTCGCGCAGCTACGGCGTCGTGAACAAGGGCCGGACGGCGGCCGGCCGAGAGCCAGTGACCGCTGCTAGAGGGTAGGAGTTCAGCGGGTCAAATGAGCCCGCCACCATTTGGTGGCGGGCTCATTTACATAAGGGGAGAGACGAGAGATTCGCTTTCCCTCCTACTGCTACTTCTTCGACCTCACGTGTGCGGCTAACGTTTCCGCGCGATGAATTGCCGGATCAACTGCACCCCTCGATCGATGTGTTCCTAGCGCCAGTGTTCGTCGCCCCGGTGGGACATTCCAGGAAAAAGCTCTAGTTCGCGGGCGCCGCTCCAGACCTGATAAGCGACCTTGAAACGCTCCTGCGTCTCCCATGGGACGTTGTCGTCCTCAATACCGTGGATGATCAGGGTGGGGGGGGCATCTCGACGCCTTCACCACGCCCAAGCAACTCCTGAGGATTCCCTTTCTCGCATCTGCTCCACCCCGCCGAAGAAACGCTCTGTGCTCTTCACGAGTCCGTCCTTGCCGGCGTCCTGAGCGAACAGATAGCGGGCGTATGGGTCGAAGATGGGCCAGCAGCCGACCACATACTTCAGGCTGGCGTCGACTCCGGCGTGCTCCGGAAGAGGAGTCGCGGTGAACATGCGGTCGCGGGGTCGCATGGCGCTGAGCATCACCTGGTGGCCGTCACTGGAGAAGTCGATCCCGCCCAGGGACGAAGCGACTGCGTTCCATTCCGCCGCATTGGCTTTGACCCACCGTGGGCCAAAATCAACGTCTTCGATGCTCGCCGGGGGCCCCATTCCTTCATCCATGTCGAGATCCGCAACCAGGGAAGTTTCACCGCCGGGCGGGGTAGGAACAAACCAACCTAACGCGCATGGGCTTCTAAGCTTTGGAATACGCCAGCATTACAGCGACCGCCCTGGCTGGCAACTGCTAGGAGGGAGCGCTCGATCGGGCTGGCCGGCGCGGCTTTCCAACCATGGCGTGAAGCGTGAGTCCCGAGAGAACCAGCCCGGAAACGATGAAGAATAGGACGGTGTAACTGCCGGTTCGGTCCACCAGCCCGGCCAGCAGCAATGGGACAGTCGCGCTGGACAGGCCTTGCAGGGCCTGGCTCATACCGGTGATGGTTCCCACCGCAGTTCGCCCGAAGTACTCGGGCCAGATTTGTAGCTGCAGCACCAGATTCCCTCCGAAGCCCAGGCCCAGGACCACCGCAGCCACATACGCCCACACGACGGACTGCGCGAAGGCCAGGAGCAGCGTTGCACTGAGCAGGAGCACTCCCCACAAAAGGACGACCCGGCGGACCGTGCCCAGGCGGGTGATCGCCGGGCCCCAGAACGCCAATCTGGAGATCACCTGCATCGCACTCACCACGACCACCGCGGCCGCGGCGCCGGTTGGATCGAGGCCTTTGCTCGTGAGATAGGGGTACATGAACACCATCGAGACGTTGGGGGAGAGCAAGATGAGCGCCATTCCGGCGGCCACCATCCAGAATGCGCCACTGTGCAGCGCCTCGGACGCGGTCCAATCCTCGTCATCGACGATCACATCTGGACTGGGCATCGACCCGTCAGCGGGCGTCTCGACCGGAGCGTCCCCATCCGTGCGGAGTCCTATATCCTCTGGTCTGCGGCGGACGATCATCGCCAGCGGAATCGGGCCGAGACCCAGGGCGAGTGCCGCCAGGCCCATCCAGCCCGCCCGCCAACCGAAGGCTCCAATGAAGACGGCCAGCAGCGGAGGAAGCAGGACGTTGCCGACCGGTGGGCCCATCGCGGTAATACTGTAGGCGGTCGCCCGCCGACGGCGGAACCACTGGGCGACCATGGCGCCGGGTCCGACGCTGGTGAGTGCCGAGCGAGAAATCCCACAGATGACGCCAAGCGCGACATAGAACTGCCAGGGCTCTTGCACCTGACTAGTGGCAATCAGCGCCAGACCGAGGACCACCACACTTGTCACCAGGACGAGCCGCGGGCCACGTTTGTCGACGATGCGGCCAAGGAATGGAGCGGAGAACGAGCTCGTGATCGCGGCGATGCTGGAACCGGCGACGATTGTGCTTCGCGACCAGTCGAGATCGGCACTCATGGCCGGTAAGAAGATGCTGAAAGTGAATCCGCCGCTGCTTGCCCCAATAAAGAAGCTCAAAAACGCGGTTCCAACGATGTACCAGCCGTAGAACGGCTTCCGAATGCGCTTCAGCCAGACACCTCAGTAAGGGGATGTGTGCCATCCCGGGCCGACAGATCCGGGAGACCGTATCAACGATGCTACGTGACGTGGGCCTGGTGAAGAACCGCCAGCGAGGGCTCAGAACGGATGGAAATGCCCTCGGTGCCACGGGGGACCGTAGAGTCATGTCCCGCCCATGCTACGACGCGGCGTTCGTCGATGTCGGCTGGTTTCGTGTTCATGCGTTCGAACCCGAGTGACATTGCGAGTGATCATATCGCCCCACCGTTGGGGACGCACTCAGACCAAAGGGCCCCATTGCAAAAGGCTCCCGGGCGGTGGAGCTGGCTTACCCGCTGCGCGCGATTGCCACGAGCCTGTCGCGGGCCAGCCCACTCCCTGTTGCCCACGCAGCTCATCGTGCCGACGGACCGGGCCCTTCATTGCCTCTGGGTGAGCCTCCCGGAGTCGTGTGCTGCCCTCGATGTCGATCATCAAGAAACACACTGTTCCGCTCGGCGGGTGCATAATCCTCCCTTCCTTCTACTTAGCTGCGGCCAGGAGCCGTACTGTGCCTTGGCCGCAATTGTCTTTGATCTCTCCCGGAAAGCGCCCCAAAAAGAGGCCGGCCGGGGGCCGTTATCAGCCGAGACGGGACGGAAGAACAGCCATTTAGGACCAGAGGCAGAATCTCGCAAAAAGTCCTCGGTGGAAGCCCTTGGCAGGGTCTCCTCGCGGTCTGGAAGGGCAGCGGAACACGACTCAGCAACCGTCGAGGCTCAGGTTCCCGTTCTACTATGGGTGGGTGATAGTCGGGGTCGTGGCGATCGCCGGTTTCACCGAGACGGCGGAGTTCTTCCCCGTGCTGAGCGTGCTACTCAAGCCGATGACCGAGGAGTTCGGTTGGAGCCGCACGGAGTTCACCCTCGCCACCAGTGCGGGTACCCTGGCGGGCGGGATCGCCGGACCCCTGGTTGGCGCCTACGTCGACCGGATCGGTGCACGGATGATCCTGCTCGTGGGGTTCTCGATTCTGGGCGCCACCATGCTGGCCATGGCTTTCATTACCGAGCTGTGGCAATTCTCGGTGCTCCAGATCATCGGGCGGTTCATCGCGCTCGGTGTCATCAGTCTGGCCCTCTCGATCATGATCCCCAAGTGGTTTGTCACCAAGCGCGCCCGAGCGGTCGCTATTAGTGGGATGGGTGGCCGGCTCGGCCAGTCCTTGAGCCCAATCTACGTGCAACTGCTGGTCACGGCGTACAGCTGGCGGGTGGCGACAGTGGTGGCGGGACTGCTCGTGCTGGTCGTCACTCTGCTCCCGGTTGGCCTATTCGTGCGGCGCCAGCCGGAGGATATTGGCCTCCTGCCGGATGGCGTGACTCCCGAGCAACGGGCCCGCCAGGAGGCGGCCGCCCAGGCGGCCGGCAAGCCGATCAGGCAGGACATCTCGTTCACCTTGCGGCAGGTAGCCCGGATGCCGGCCTTCTACCTTCTCCTTTGCGCCCAGATTGCCGGCACGCTCGTCGGCCCGGCACTCAACCTGCACATGGTGCCGTACTTCACCGACAAGGGGATGTCGACGGCCGTAGCTCTCGCTACGCTCACCGCGCTCTTCCTCAGCGGGGCGCTCGGCTCACTGGCGTTTGGCTTTCTGGCGGAATGGTTTGGGATCAAAGCCGTAGTGACGGTCGACTACGTGCTGATGGGCTTAGGTTTCGGCTTCCTGCTTCTCGTCGACTCGGCCGAGATGGCGATCCTGTGGGGCGTGTTTATGGGCATCATGCAAGGCGGCGGTGGGACCCTAAACCAGGTGCTGTTCGCCGACTATTTTGGGCGCGGTTCGATCGGATCGATCCGGGGCGCCATCACGCCCGTGCAGCTTGCCGCCAACGCTGTCGGCCCACTCGCGGCATCACTCGCATTCGACCACTACGGGAACTACGTGGCGGTGTTCCTAGCGTTCGGCATTTTGCGGCTCGTGTCCGGTGGTTTCATTCTCCTCGCCAAGCCACCGGCTGGCTCGGCAGCCGATCTCATGGCGCGGGGGCGGACGCTCCAGAGCGGCCAATCGGCGGATCAACCCGAAGGTTCAGACCCTCAGGTGCAGCGGGCTAAGCACCCCGACGCGGAATAATGTGGATCGAGATCGCCATCCCGGACTGGTCACAAGCTCATTGGCGCCGTGCCCTGGCGGCTCCTCTTACCTAAGTGGTGGAGACGGGGGAGAGTTTGTCTCCCTCCTACCAACTGCCGGAATTCATCATCAACCGGCACTTTGAAGTGCTATTGATAATCGAGCCGGACGAGATACCGGTCGAAGTGCGACTGAGATGGTACGCATACTCAAACTGACGCCCGCCGAAGTGGAGGCAGTGAAGCGCCGGATGTCCAGGATCGACCTTGGCGAGTACCTTGAATTGCTGGGGGCGTTCGCACTAGGCGACTGGGGACGAGTTGAATTGGAAGGGGCCGAGACTGAGCGCGTCGTGAAGCGGCGGCTGACGATGGCCGCAAAAGAACGTGGGTTCAAACTCCGATATCGCTCCGTTAGGGAAGTGGATGGAGGCATCGTGTTCCGCGTCTTGTGAGTATGGCATTGGCCTAGCGTACAGCATTGACCGTGCCAGGGAAGCAACGCTGCGCTCAGTCGCAAAGCCCTGATCGATGCAGTCTATGTGGACCTTGATGGCCGAGTCGTGGCAATCGCGCCCAAGACGGCCATGGCGCCGCTCTTTGCAGCCCTCGCGCTGCGGCCTGAGACTGGGGTGTCTCTAACGGCCGCAGCGGTCGGTAGGGTGGAGACGGGGGAGAGTTGAACTCCCCGTCCAAAGCGAGTCAACCGGCGATATGCTCCAGGCGTAGTCAGTGATTTGTCTCCTCGCCTTCTGGCCGCCCACTGACAGGCTTCCTTTGGGCCAACCGGCTTTAGCTTACCCACGACCCGAGCCGGTGTCAGGTCGCGTAGCACCTCAGCTTATCGTCGCTCCGTCAAGACCCACTGAAGAGAGGCCCTGGGGAACGTCGCCGCTTATGCGGCGAGAGCGTATTCGGTGTTGCCAGTTACTGGCTTGTCCCCTTTTTTACGAGTGAGAGACGAACTCGGCCTGCAATCGCCCAATCTCCTCCTTTGTCGATACCCAGCGTCCCCTGGGGATACGCGTACAACTATTGTAACGCAGAATTGGAAGTCGACATAATACTTCCGAATGCACCCGGGAGCGCGAGCAACGTTGCACCGACGGACGGTGGCCCTTCCAAGTGCTCCAGCTACGAAGGACCTGGGTCAACTAGCCCCCGAGCAAGCCCGACGAATCTTGGGCCCTGAACGTCAGCCCTGGCTCAGGGGAATGTTGATCTCGATCTCTACCCCGTCCGGGTCGTAGACCACAAACTGATACTTATCGGCCATGCCGCGCTCGCGGAAGGGGACGCCATGCTCGGTGAGCCTCGCCCGCAGCCCGTCGGTGTCATCCGCCCAGAAGCCCACGTGCTGCAACCGCCCAGTGCGCCAGGCCGGCGATTCCGGATCTGCGACGCTAGCGAAATGCTCAAAGATTCCATTCTGCTCAGGTGTCGCTTCGAAGAGATTGACCACCGGGAGACCTCCCACGTACACGAGGGCGGACGGAACGGCCGTCCCGGCCCGCAGCTCACAGCGCAGCCCCAGCACCTGTTCGTAGAACCGCCAGGATGCCGCCAGGTCTGCCGCTCTGACTGTGTAATGATCGAAAGCCGTGATCATCTCGCCTCCTCCGCTGCTTGTCGAGCAAGCAGGCTACGCGCGCGTTGGGCTACGCTTCGATACAAAGGCTACAGCAGGGCGGTGCGATCCCGCCCGGTTTGGTTGCGGGGAAGGAGGAGAGCTGATCAAGAGAGGTCAAGGCCGATGGGCGTTTGGGGGGTGACCTAGCGCGGGGCGCTCGGCATTTGCATCAGGTAGAAGCCATTGCCCTCGGGATCGGTAAAGTTGGCCAGGATGGCGTGCCCAGCATCGACCGGTGGCGACGCGAACTCGACGCCCCTGGACTTGAGCAGCGCATAGGTGGCGGCAATGTCGGCGACCTCGAGGCCGATGCTGGTCGCCCCGTCGTGCGGAATCGCCTCGCCACGCGCGGGGTGGAGCGCCACCGTGATGCCGGGCGCCTGAAACTCCGCCCAGTCGTCACCGTAGCGTACTTTGAGGGGCAGCCCGAGTTTCTCGGCGTAGAAATTCACCGAACCCGGAAAATCCTTGACCATCAGGGTCACGTTGCCATTCAGATACATGCGTTCCTCGCGCTCCTAGAAAGAACTTGGGGATTACGCCGTGTCGGGAAGCGCCGACGCTTGAGTCTATTCCAGAAGTGGGGCACTACCGCTCCGCGCGGGCGAGGCTGACCCCCAGTACGGCAACGACGGCGATCGGCATCAGGATGTAGAGGGTCGGGTCAGCCACCGAAGGCAGGGCAGAGTCGAATAGCTTCAGCGCTATCAACAGTCCGAGAATGCCGACTGCCAGCTCCCAGGAGTCCCCGACAATAAAGTCGTACCAGAAGGCAGCGAAGCCTTTGATAAACCTCAATGGGCCACTGCCATCTGAGGTACCCGCTTCATCGCGATCAGGGCCACCCAGGCCGCCACGGAATAGATCACCAGCAGCGCGAGGATTGCCAGATCCAGCCCCGGCCACTCTACGCCGATGCCCTCGCCAGCCCAGAAAGTTCCGAAGGCTGTGAGCATGATCCCGACCACAAACTTCAGCTGGTTCTCAGGGACCAGGGCCAGCGGCTTGTGGACCGCGCCGCCCACAATTGCGACCAGCACCAGGGCCGCCAGGGCCGCCAACGAAGCACCCTCGACGCCGGTGAAAGAGATGGTGCCCAACTGTACTGCCTGGATCGAAGTCCCAAAAGTAAGCACGATAAACGCCACTTCTAGGCCCTCGAGGAACACACCCTTGAATGAAACCGTGAATCCGAGCCAGTCCATGAGCCCCGCGCTCGCCGGCGATTCAGCGCTGAGCTGCTTCACGTTGTCGCGGTAGATCCCTTCCTCGTCGTGGAGGGATTTCCACCCAGCCGCTCGAAGAATCGCCTTGCGTAGCCATTGCAACCCAAAGATCAGGAGCAAGGTGCCGATGAGCACCCGGAGGACGTCGAGGTCCACTCGCTCGGTAAGCGTCTGGCCAAACACCACAATGATCGCACCGAGCGCGACTGCCCCCGTGGCCCCACCGATCAGCGCACTGCGATAACCTCGGGTAATCCCAACCGCCAAGATGATGGTGAGCGCCTCGACCATCTCCACGATACACGCCATAAATGTTGCGCTCAGCAGTAATACTCCGCCCACCGTGCCCCCCGTTTTCTGCCTTGCCCACGATCAGCGTATTTCAGACGGAGCTCCGCTGAGGAGTCCGAAATCCACTCCGTCCAGCCACACTTTGGGCGGATTTTACAGCAAGCTCGGCGGCCCACGATTACAAAAGGTGTCACGCTCCTGGCTTCGGCCAAGTAGCTCACGATCCCTGGCAGCAAGACCTTATCTTGCCTCCAGGTGCTGCGTGGGCAGTGAGCTAGCGACCTCGGCCGCTCACCGAAACACGCATGGCCCGGGCGATATCGCGGTCGGCGTCGCGCTTGGCGATGGTTTCGCGCTTGTCGTATTGGTGCTTCCCGCGGCCCACTGCCAGCTCGATTTTTACGTGACCGGCTCGGTCGTACATCCGCATTGGAATCAAGGTTGTGCCGTGCTCGGCAGTCCGCGCCATCAGGCGCCCGATCTCACGCGTATGCGCAAGCAGCTTCCGGTCTCGCGTAGGGTCGACGTTGTAACGCCCGCCGGCCTCATAGGGGGAGATATGAGCGTTCATCAGCCAGAGCTCTCGCTTCGCAACTCTGGCGAATGCCTCGCGCAGGTTCACTCGCCCAGCCCGGACGGACTTGATCTCAGTACCAGTGAGCACGACGCCCACCTCGAGCGTTTCGAGGATGTTGTAGTCGAAACGAGCCCGCCGATTCGTCGCGTAGGTGCGTTGCGGTTGATCCTCGACGACAGCCGCGGGGCGCCTAGGCGACTGCGAAGGAGCTCGCATTTTCACGATCTTTCGCATCCAGCAGTGCGATGGGCTCCGTGCCATCCAGAGACGCGCCCCGTCCGGCCGGCGCCGCCGAGGCGCCGCTAGCGTTGGTGGGCCGGCGGTTGGCCGCTTCCCCGGCCGCCGGCTGAGAGCGCACATAGGCGACCGCTTGACTCTGCGCATCGAATTCGCTGCCGGCCGAGGCGCTGATTTCCGGCGTGAGCCCAACCCCCTGGATCAACTCCTGATTGGGAGTCAGCCAGCGAGCAATCGTAAGCCGGAGCGCGCTTCCGTCGCTCAGCCGGTGGATGGCTTGAACCAGGCCCTTCCCGAAGGTCTGCTCGCCCACCAGCGTGGCCCGTCCATTGTCCCGCAGGGCGGCGGCCACGATCTCCGAGGCGCTGGCGCTTCCCTTATCGACAAGGACCGCCATCGGGCCGATCGCCGTCCTGGCGTCTCCGGTCCGGCGAATCTCCTGGCGTTGTCCATCTCGGCGCTGCTCGTAGAGCACCACCCCGTCATTGAGAAACTGGCTGGTGACCGAGATTGCTGCATCGAGGCTGCCGCCCGGGTTGCCACGCAGATCGAGCACCCAGCCAATCGGGGCTTGCGGCAGGAGCTGTTCGATCATGCGGCGGAGCTGGCCGGGGGAGGCGCTCGTGAAGGATGTGATCCGTACGTATGCGACGCCATCCGCGCGGACCGAGCCGGTCACCGCTTCCAGCCGAATCTGGTCACGGACGATCACTACGTCGAAGGGCGCCGCGCCGGGGCGTTGGATGGTGATGGTGACCGACGATCCGCGGGAGCCCCGGATCAGCCGAATCGTGTCTCCCAGCTCGAGTCCCTGAACTGACTGGCCATCGACCTGGGTGATGACGTCGCCCGTCCGAAGACCGGCCCGCTCCCCCGGCGATCCGGGGATGGGAGCAACGATACGCAGCTGCTGGTTCGTCATATCCACCTGGACACCAATCCCGTCGAAAGTGCCTCGCAGCTCAGCATCCGAGAGCTCGCGGTGCAGCGGATCCATATAGAGGGTATGGGAGTCCCCCACCGCGTCGACCATGCCGCGGATCGCGGCCCGGTACAGCTTCTGCTGATCTACCGAACCCTGGTCGTAATACTCGCGGTCGATTAAATCCCAGGCTTCCCAGAACGGACGGAAAAGCTGTTCGGTGTCCGCGGACGGGGCGTTAGCGGCGGCGCTGACGGCGCCGACCAGACCAACCCGGTCCAGCAGGGCGCCCAGTGCGGCGCGCGGTCCGGCTAGGACCTCCGTCCGACTGGCGACGTAGCCGGTGGCGAAGGAGGCCGACAGCAGCATGATGAGGGCCGCCAAGAGACCACCGAGAACCGAGCTTCGCTTGAACACCGGGCCTCCTCGACCTCTCCGATTCTATCAGTCGCGGCGGCGGGGCCGAGATCCCGGGCTGAAAACGACCGGTTCGTTGCCCGTGCGAGTGACCTGAAAAGCCGTCCCCCCGTCCACCAGCACCGAGGGCACAGCCAGTGGCTCGCCCCGCCCGTTGGTCATGGTGATCGGGCTGGCCCCGGCTTCAGCAGGACTGACCAGGCGGCCGTCCTTGACTGCCGAGGTGTTGGTGAACGTGACCGCGCCGAAATTGGAGAGGGGAAGTAACGTGCCCCGGCCCCCGGTCGGGGCCTCTTCGACCCATTCCGCCGACGACAACGAGGACTCGTACTGCACGGTCCGATCGTAACTGCCGCCAGTGGTGTTGTTCTTCATGGCGATCAGCCAGCTTCCCGCCGCCAGCTGGTCGATCGACACCGTGACCGAGTCTCCCGGGTGAACCGCTAGGGGCACCGGCCGCGCGTAGTCCGGTAGCATTTCGATCCAGGCGTTATAGCGAACTCGACCTGGTCCGATCACCGACTCCTGGGTACCGGCCTGGATCAAGTCTCGGCTTCGCTCTCCTCCGATCCCGACCCAGGCCGCGTCCGAGCCAATCGGAGCATCAGCAGCTATCTGAGGCACGGTCCACGTGCCGGCCACCGAGGTAAAGGTACCGCCGGTGGCGGCGTAGCCGGACCAATTGGCAGACTGACCCCGCCCCCGCGGAGACAGCGGAGCACTCGGCACGTCCGCTTGAGGAAGCGTGGGCTCGCTCGCTGATGGCACCGGGCGAAGATCAGCAGGATGTTCATCGGTCTGAATCTTCCAGACTCCGTCGGACTGGACCAACGTGTAAACGTTCTTGTCCCGCGACTGATCCGTGCCACCATCGGAATACTGGGTGACCCAGGTCTCCCAGGTGGCCGCGGTGGCGGTCGAGCCGGCCACTGTGACGTCACCCCATTCGATCTTGGTCAAGCTGATCTGGGTTATCCCGTGGTCGAGCATGTCCTGGTTGATGCGCGCGAGGTCGCGATAGTAGCTATCGGTCGAGGTATCTCGCATTGCTGAGGAGTCGCGACTAGCAATTGACTGTTCTTGTTCGTGGTTTCCCCGCAGAATGACGCCCTGGATCGCCGCCTCGGCCGATCCCGTTTCGGCAGAAGCGGACGGAGCGTCGGTCGCCGAAAGATCGGCGAGCAGAGACTGCAGGCCCTGCAAATGGCCGCTGACGAATTTCGGGGAGCAGGCCGTGAACGACAGGGCGACCGCCGCCACAAGCAGCAGGTTGCGGAAATTTGGCTGGTTCAAGGCGTCCTCTTAGTCACCGTCAGTGCTTCAATCAGGCGGGGGATTCCGCTTCGAAGCCGTCCAGGTAAGTGTACAAAGCAGGCGAGGGATGGGGCTGAACCGAAGATAAAATCGCGCGTAGAGATCGGGGCCCCTTCCACAGGCTCAGGGCGAATGGATCAAATCGCACGCGACGTTTGGGCGGGCGGTTAGCGAGCGGGAGCGGTGGCCACCAGCTCCTCGGGAATGGCATCGGGTTGCCTCTGCTCAGTCCGGTACTGTCTGAGATACAAATCCCGGTACATCCCTTCCTCCGCAAGCAGCTCGCGGTGGCTGCCCTGCTGCACAATTTCCCCATGGTCGATGACCAGGACGCAGTCCGCGTTCCGGATAGTGGACAGGCGGTGGGCGATGACGAATGAGGTGCGCCCTTCTAGGACTCGTCCCAGCGCCGTTTGGATGATGGCCTCAGTGCGGCTGTCAACGCTCGCGGTGGCTTCGTCGAGAATGAGAATGCGCGGATTGGCTAGCACGGCTCTGGCCAAAGCCAGTAATTGGCGCTGCCCCAGTGAATAGTTCTGGCCGCGCTCGAAGACCCGGGTGGCGTAACCCTCCGGGAGTCGATGAATAAAGTCATGGGCGTGCACCAGTTTGGCGGCGGTCTCGACCTCTTCATCGGTGGCATCTGGGCGTCCAAATCGGATGTTATCGGCGATGGTGCCCGTGAACAGGAACGGGTCCTGGGGGACCAGGGCCATCTGGCGGCGAAGCGAGGCCATCGTCACCTGGCGAATATCGACGCCGTCCACCCGAATAGATCCGCTCTGGATGTCATAAAAGCGGGCCAGCAGACTGGCGATGGAAGTCTTTCCGGCTCCGGTCGGTCCCACCAGTGCGACGGTCTGGCCCGCCTCGGCGCAGAAGGTCACTCCGGTCAGCACCGGAGATCCGGGGGTATAGGCAAAGTGCACGTCTTCGAACTCCACCCGGCCCTTGATCGGAGCCAGATCGGCGGCGTCGGGGGCGTTCTGCACTTCGATGGGGGCATCGAGCAGCTCGAAAATCTTCTCGCCGGCCGCACTCGCTTGCTGGAACAGGGTGTACACCTGGCTGAGTTCGCGAATCGGCTGGAAGAACCGCGTAACGTAGGCAAGGAAAGCGGCCACGACCCCGACCGTGATCTCACCGGACAGAACGGCGGCGGTTCCGAACCACAGCACGATCGCGGTGGCCAGCACGCCCATGAAATCGACCAGTGGCGGATAGATCGCGCCGAGCCCCACCGCCCAGAGGTTGGCCGCCCGGTTCCGCCGGTTGATCTCCTGAAAGCGCTCTTCGTTCAGGCCTTCGCGGGCGAAAGCCTGCACAATGCGGACCCCCGAGACGCTTTCCTGGAATCCGGCTGCCACCTCGCCGATGGTTTCCCGGGTGCGCAGGTAGGCGCCTCGCGCATAGCGGGTGTAGACGACGGTTGCGATTCCCATGATAGGGAGCACACACAAGCTATAGAGGGCGAGGCGCGGGCTCATCTGCACCATGCTCGCCACAATGCCAATCAAGAGGAGGCAATCGGCGATGGAATGGATCGCGCCCTGGGTGAGCAGCTCCTGGAAGACGGCGACATCATTGACGATCCGGGACATAGTGACGCCGGACTCGTGGCGGTCGTGGTAGCTCAGCGAGAGCTGCGTGACCTTGTCGAAGAGCTGACCGCGCATTCGGTTGAGCACCGCTTGGGCAACGAGGGCCTGCGAATAGGCCTGGTGCCCTTGCGAAGACCAGGAGATGAGCAGGCTGAGCGTGTAGGCGCTGGCGATAAAGCTGAGCCCGAGCAGGTCCTTCTTGGTGGTTAGGAAATCGTCGATCGCCACCTTGAGCAGATAGGGGCCAAGCACCTGCATCGCCGCCGTGACCCCGGTAAGGACCATGGTCCAGGCCAGCTGGCGTTTGTAGGGCCGCAGGTAGACCCATAACCGACTGAAGATCCGGGAGTCGAAGGCCTTTCCGGTCGGTCGCGAGCGCCCGCCTCCACCCCAGCCTCCGGGGCCGCCGCCACCGCCCCAGTTTCCAGGGCCTCCGCCGCCACCCCAGTTTCCGGGCCCGCCGCCCGGGCCTCCGAAGCCAGGTCCCCCCCGCACTAGCGCTCTGCCCCGTTCGTGCCGACCCCGGAATCAGGCCGTCTTCGGCCCGAGCCATCTCCGCCGCGACCCGACCAGCCGCCGGCCGGTACCGGGGTCCGCTGATCCACTTCCTCCGCGACCGCTGCCACGGATTCATCGGTGAGCTGAAGGTGATAGATCTCGGCGTAGATCGGGTTGGTCTCCAGCAGGTGCTGGTGGGTGCCAATTCCGGCGATCTCGCCCTGGTCCAACACGACGATCTGGTCCGCATACTGCACGGTGCTGACTCGCTGAGCAATGATCAATGTGGTGCGGCCCTTCATGAGGACGTCGAGCGCTTCCCGAATGAGGGCCTCCGTCTCCGTATCGACGGCCGACGTGAAGTCGTCGAGAATGAGAATTCGGGGGTTGAGCAGCAGCGCCCGCGCGATCGCGATGCGCTGCTTTTGGCCTCCCGACAGAGTCACCCCGCGCTCTCCCACCCGGGTGTCGTAGCCATCGGGAAAGCCCGCGATGAAGTCATGGGCTCGGGCTGCTCGGGCCGCCGCTGTGATTTGCCCTTCGGTGGCTCCGGGGACCCCAAAAATAATGTTGTCGCGGATGGTTCCCGTGAAGAGCGTCGTGTCCTGGAGGACCATGCCGATCTGCCGCCGGAGCGATTGGATCTGGACCTCCTTCACGTCGTGGCCATCGATGAGTACTCGACCCGCCGAAGGATCGTAGAACCGGGGCACCAGGTTGATGGTGGTCGTCTTGCCGGAGCCGCTCATCCCAAGCAAGGCCACCACCTGTCCGGGCAGAGCCTCGAAGGAGACGTCCCGCAACACCGGATCACCGCCGTAGTACGAGACCCAAACATGATCGAAGGTGACTCGTCCCTGAACGGGAGGGAGCGGCTCGGCATTCGGAGCATCCTCGATATCAATCTTGGCGTCCAGGATCTCGAAGATACGATCACCGGCGGCAATCGCCCGGGAGCTCTGATTGATCAAGAACCCGAGCCGCTTGACCGGCCGCACGAGCAGCATGACGTACGCATTGAAGGCCACGAGCTGACCGACACTGAGATCGCCGGCGATGATGAGGTAGCCGCCAAACCACAGCACGCTCACCAGCCCCATATTGCCAAGCACGTCCATCAGCGGATTACCGAAGGATTGCACTTCCGCCGCGCCCAGGTACTCCTGTTCGAGGATGTCGTTCTGACGGTCAAAACGCCGCTTCTGCTCCAACTCGCGAGCGAAGGCCTTCACGACTCTCGCGCCAGCCAGGTTCTCCTGCACGATGGAGGCTAGGAGAGCGATGTTTTCCTGGACCTCGTAGAAGAGCGGCCGAGAGGCAGTGTTGTAACGTTGGACGGCTCGGACCAGTGGGGGCACCACTACCATCGAGGCAAGGGCCAGCTTCCAGTTGGTGAGGAACAACACAATACTGATGCCCCCAACCATGTACACGAGCTGTCCAAGCTGGAGAAAACCCCGGCCCGTAAAGTTCCGCAGCTGCTCCACGTCGCTCGTCGCGCGAGCCATCAGCTGGCCAGTCTCGGCCCGATCGTGCCAGCCGAACGGGAGTTTCTGGAGCTTGCGGTAGATCTCGTTCCGGACCTCGAAAGCGATACCCTGGGCGCCGTATTGGCCGAGGAAACCCTGTCCGAAGTTCAAGCCACTCTTCAGAACGGTCAACCCGAGCAGAATCAGCACCGCCTGACCTGCCAGCGTGGCGGCGTCGACCCCGGCCGGACAGCCCCGCCCGCCCTGCGCTCCGCTCGCGCCTTGAATGGCGCAATCGATTACCCGCTGAACGAGGTTGGGGACGGTGAGCTCGACGACGGCGACGAGCAGCAGACACACGTAGGCGATCGCGGTCGTTCGCCAGTATTTGCCAAGGTAGCGGAACAGTCGAAAGCCAGTGTGCATTGGTCCTTATCTCTCAGTCCACACCTAGGTATAATTTCCACTTAGCTTGACGCAATAGCGTCCTGCTTTGCAAGCGGGTTCAGACCTTCGCATTAGGGACCATCGTCAGCTCGAGCTGAGGCAGTCCCGCTTAGTCAACGTATCCGGTATCCAGATCTTCACGCTGGCTGAGGTGCCCAGCACGAGGGGCAGCTGCCCGTAGTTCACCCGGAGCCGGACCGGAATGAGCTGGGCCCCTCGAAATGGGCTAGTGGATTGCGCATTGGTCCCCTGAGCCAGCCGGGCCGAAGTCGATGCGCTCACCCGTCCAACGGTTTCAACCTGAGCGAGCAGCGTTTGGCCGAGAGCGTTTACCGTGACTTCCGCGCACTGGCCGGGTCGCACCCGCCCAATCTGACCTTCGTCGATTTGCGCTTCGACCCAAAGCGCGGTTGGGTCCACGAGCACAACGAGCGGCCGTCCAGCGGTAGCAGTCTCACCCGGGTTTCCACTCCGGGCTACCACAAGCCCGTCAATCGGGGCCCGCACGGAGACGAGCGGCACCGCTGCCGTTCCGCCGGATATGGTGGCCAGCACCTGACCGCGAGAGACGTCGTCGCCGATTTCGACCGGAATGGATCGAATCTGGCCGTTGGCTGGGCTTGCCACGCTAACCGCGGTGCCCTCGATCGTGGCCAGGTCGGTCGCCACATAGGTAATCTGGTTGTTCCAGTAGAGAAGTCCCACCATGCCGACCAGGATCGCTCCGGCGAAAAGAAAAAGGAATCCAGGCGGGCGGGGTACACCGATGTTGCGGCGGGCGGGGGGAGCCTGCGTCTCGTCAGAGGGTGGGCTGCGCCGAGGCCCGCTTGGGGGGACCGCCTCCCGAGCGGCGGTTCCCGGGGGGGGTGAAAGAGTCTCCGTCATGCTGGTTTGTGCTCCGGGTGCGCCCCATATGTGCTTCTGGTTATCAGCGTATCAGGGCTTTTCAATCGATGCGCCATGGTACCGCAAATCCGGCTATCGGCCGATGATCGGGGTATGTTAGTGACGTTGCCTCGGCAGCATTCAGATCGATTTCTGGCGGTTAACCTGGCCTGATCTCTTAGGTTGAACTACTAACCATCGTAGGCGGGCTGAACCCAGGGAGGCGGGTCTGCGCTCAGCCTGTAGCGTGGTTGATCCCCCGGGCAGGGCACTCAGGATGCTATGCTCTCTCGGCGCCGGTCGGGGTGCAAAATTTTGTGCAGACGGTAGGAGGACGATGAAATCCCAGGACGATACCAACCTCAGCCCAGAGGCCCTTCGCGCTTTCGTACAGAGCCACCTCGTCCGCAATCCGAGTAGCGATGAGACTCACCTGATCAACGGGTGGCGGGTGAAATTTGGTCGGCCAATCTACTCTGCGGAGGCGGCCGCTCTACACGCCGTCTACGTGGAGGAGGACGCTGAGCGGCAAAAGCGACAGGCCGCGGAGTTGGCCACGGCCGAGGCCAGAAAGCCCAAAGGCCTCGCCCGCCTCGGGACGATGGGCTGGCAGACCGAGACCTTCGTCGGAACCGTGTTGATCGTGGGCGGTTCCTACGGGATTCTCGGAGTCGAGCAGGCCAGCTATATCATGTTCGTTATCGTCGGTATCACGCAGGGGGTTGGACTGATCCCGTTGCTTGGCCTGGGATTCTTCTTCGGCCGGGGTATCACCCTGGCCCTGCGGGCGCTTTTGCGCATTCCCCCGGGTTCCGCCGGCGGGGTGTTGCTCTCACCGGATCTGGTCGAAGCCCTGAGCGCGGTACCGCTGCCTGCATAATAGAAGCTAGACTCAGCTCACGATTCATAAGACCATCTGCGGTGCGAAAACAGGGGAATCGGCAATGGCCGCGATCCAGGGACCCGATCCGAGTCCAGTTAGACCGCATTACCAGTTGCCCGCCGGGGCCTGTGACGCCCACTGCCATATCTACGGCCCGGCCAGCAAATTTCCGTACGTGCCGGGCACCGCTTATTTGCCGCCCGACGCACCTTTCGAGCAGTTGCAGACTTTACATAACTTTCTGGGTTTCGAGCGGGCCATCATCGTCCACCCCAGCCCTCACGGCACTGACAATCGGGTCACGCTGGACGGCATCGCGCGCAGCAATGGTGCCTACCGGGGGGTAGCGGTCGTCGACGACGACATCACCGACGGGGAGCTGGAAGGGCTTCACCAGGGTGGTATTCGCGCCATTCGGTTCAATTTCGTGGCGCACCTGGGCGGGGCGCCGGAGCTCCCGATCTTCGAGCGACTCTGCGCGCGGGTCAAACCGTTGGGGTGGCACGTCGTGCTTCATTTCGACGCAAAGGATCTTCCCGGCTACGCGGACCTCATTGGTCGAATGCCGGTTCCGTTTGTCATCGACCATATGGGTCGGGTCCAGGCCGAAGGGGGCCTGGACCAGCAACCCTTCAAGACACTGCTCGAGCTCATGAGAAACCCGCTCGCCTGGGTGAAGGTGACCGGTCCCGAGCGAGTTTCGACCGCGGGGCCGCCTTTCCACGATGCGATCCCGTTTGCCCGGGCGCTGATCGAGGCAGCCCCAGACCGAGTGCTGTGGGGGACCGACTGGCCCCATCCCAATGTGAAGTGGATGCCGAACGACGGCGCGCTAGTGAACCTGTTCGAATTGTTCACCGACGATGAAGGACTGCGCCACAAAGTGCTGGTCGACAACCCGACCCGCCTGTACTGGCCCGAGCAGCTCTGAGCCCGCGCTTAATTAGTCGGGGACGGATCGCGGCCTCGCCGACGGTCGCCTAATCGGGCCGCCATCTCTTCGGCGCTCAGACTGTACTGATCGAAAGCCGCCCGCAGGTGGGACACTTCATAGTGGGCGTAGATCTTCTTCGTGGTCTCCGGGCTGGCGTGGCCCAGGATGTCCTGGACCTCCGAGAGCTTCGCGCCCTGGTTGAGCATTACGGTCGCCTTGGCATGGCGAAAATCGTGAGTCGAAATCGGAACCTCGGCGAGCCGGGCGTATTTCTTGACGGTGGCCCAGATGGAGAGGGGCGACAGCCGGTAGTTGGAGCCGCGCCCCCGCGGGCGTCCCCGCGCCCGGTCGTGTCGGATGAAGACCGGCTCGTACTGGTCGATGCGGCCCTCCAGATACGCGCGGATGGCTTCGGCCGCTTCATCTGACAGGAACACCACGCGCTCTCGGTCGCCCTTGCCGCGAATGATGCCCTGGGTCGCCCATCCGTCGTCCAGGTCGGAGCGATCCAGCCGGGACACCTCTTCTCGGCGCATGCCAGTCGCAAAAAGTGTGAGGATGATCGCCCGGTCCCGCAGCACTTCGAGGTAGGCGGCGTGTGCCTTCAGGGGGTCGGGTAGGGGAGTATTCTTGACATAAAGCACCAGCATCGGCAGCCGGGCGTCGACCCGAGGCGTCCGGTAGGGGACCCGTCCCATGGCTTGACTCGCATGCTCGCGGATCGCCTCGAAGCTGACCCCGGCGGCCAGGAGATGACGTTGAGAAAGGAAGCGAAACAGGGCCCGTACGCCAGCCACGTACGTAGCAATTGTCGCCCGGTCTTCACGCCCATAGCTACGCACCAGCCAGGTTTGAAACTCGGCCAGGATAGTCTCTTCGAGCTCACCGGTGCCCAGGGTCGACGGCTTCAGGTGAAGCGTGCCCAGGTATTCATCAAATCGACGGAGCGCCGAAGCATAGGTGGTAACGGTCCGGGGGGATTTTGCAGCCAGGGATTCGAGGAAGAATCCCTCCGCGTCCTTCAGGACGACCGACGCGGCCACAACTGCCAGATTTCGAGCCACACTACCCCCAGAATCCTTCGCTTTCATACAGCATAGGGAATCGGGCGGGTCTGGAACGGGGCTTACTGTGTGCAAGATGTGACCCGTTACTGCGGCGCACAGGCGCACGATTTGGATGAGTGCGCGTGCGGGAGATTCTATAAGCCCGCAGCCGAGGCGGGCCGCAAAAGTCTTATCGGGGGCGCATCGACGGGGTGCTCCCCTGGCCCGATAATTGAAAACAGTTTGAGTGTGATCGGGGTCGCCTACATGAGTATGGCTGGTGGTTCAGAGCGCGATGACGCGATCCGGGCCTTCGTCTTGGAGCACATCAATAGGAATCCCGACGCCGATGAGAACCATTTGTTGAACGGCTGGCGAGTGAAGTTCGGCCGTTCGCTCGAAGCCTCCGAATCGGAGGCTCTGCACGAGGCCTATTTGCAGGGGGACGCGGAACGCACGGAACGAATCGCAAGCGCCATGGCAATTGCCGAGGCCAACCGGCCGCGGGGGCTTGCTCGAGTAGCCGCTATTGGCTGGAAGGGCCAGATCGTGCTCGGAACGCCCCTGATCATTGCGTTGATCTACGCCGTATTCGGGTGGGAGCAGGCGACGTATTTCCTGGGCGTTTACGGCGCGATCACCGAGGGCTTCATCATGATTCCGATCGCCGGCGCGGGCTGGCTCATTGGACGGGTGATCATCCGCGGGCTACGCGCCCGAGTGAATCGCCACGCTCGTTCCTAGTCGTGGCAAGCTAAGATTGCCTCCTAGTGGAGCGTGTTTTCGTCCCTGACGAGACATAACGCTGAGTCTGTACTGTTTTCAGTGTGGGGGAGCTTGGAGTCTGCGATGAGCGAGACGACCGTTGCTGGCGCACGATTCTCACGCGAAGATGTGCCCGCGAATTATGAACGGCTGCTGGTCCCGCACGTGTTTGATCCGTGGGCCAGAGTGCTGCTTGATCTGGCGAAAGTCAGCCTAGGCGAATCCGTGCTCGACGTCGCAACGGGCCCCGGCACGGTCGCGCGCCTGGCAGCTGAGCGCGTCGGGCCAGCCGGCCACGTCACAGGAGTGGACATAAGCCGACCCATGCTCGAAGTCGCGCGTGCAAAGCTGAAAGGTCCTCAAGCGGCATCCGTCGAGTTCATCGAGTCACCGGCGGTGCCCTTACCGGTCCCCGACGGGACCATCGACCTCGTCACGTGCCAGCAAGGCCTGCAATTCTTTCCCAATCGAGATGCGGCCTTGGCCGAAATGCTGCGCGTCCTCAAGCCCGGCGGCAGACTTGCGGTCGCGCTCTGGGCCGGTACGCCACCTATCCCACGCCAGGCCATTCGACAATTCCTCGCTGCCGAGGGGTTCGATGTACCAATCCCGGTGTACCCGGATCCCCAGGAGCTACGCAGCGCGCTGCTGGCCGCCGGCTTCTCCGCCGTCACATGTGAACCCGCCACTCTCGCGATTGAATGGGAAAGTGCGGAGCAAGTCTTTGAGACGTTCCCGACGTCGGAATGGGCTTCTCGTCTCGCTAAGCTCTCAGCCGAACGCCAGCAAGCCGCTCTCGATGTCGCGCGAGCCGAAATCCTTGCTCTAGTCCAAGATGGCAAGGTGCGGTACGAGACCCGGGCGAATATCGGACTGGGGCGAAAGCCGACCTGATCAGTCACCAGCAGTGCTTACGATAATGTGAATTATCTCTAGCATAAGCCAAATTGGGTTCCTCCCCTCCCTCCCCGACGAAAACGTCTCCACCGCCAAACGCGAACCGGACGAAGCGAAATCGCGAAGCCGCTGCTATACTGGGCGAAGTCAGGCCAATTTCAACTCGAGGCGGCTGAAGGCCATGGGCAACCGGCTCATCACCATAACGGAGGCCCTCGGTAGTGGAGCCCCCCAGGTTAGCCGCGCTGTGGGTGATCGCCTGGGCATCCGGGTTGTGGACCGGGAAGTGCTCCTGCGGGCGGCCCAATCGGCTGGGGTCACTGCCCAGACCATCGAAGAAGCCGAGCGCGCGCCTTCCTTCCTCGCCCGCATGGCCGACTGGCTCCAGAGCTCCTGGCAGCCCGCCGATACAGACGGGGTCTTCGAGAACCACCTCAACCTCTCGATCGTGACTAACGACCGCTACCGGGAACTCATCGAAGAAGTCATCCGTAATATTGCTGACACCGGCGATGCCGTCATTCTCGGGCACGGGGCGCACGTCATTCTCCGAGACCATCCAGATGGGATCCGGGTCTATCTCAACGCGCCTTTCGCGACTCGAGTCGCCCGAGTCATGGAAGCGGAGAGCCTCGACCAGCCCGCAGCCGAGAAGCTCGCTCGCGAGCACGACCTGTCCCGACGCAGTTTCTTCGAGGAGACCCACAAAGTTCGTCGCAACGAGGCGCAGAACTACGATCTGTGCTTGCGGACCGACAAGCTGAGCTTTGACGCTTGCGCTGCGGCCATCTGCCTGGTGTTAGATGAGGTGCAGGCGCCCGCCTAACGGCGGCCGACTCACTTCAGAACTAGGTTCCGGATGAGGACCCGGTTTTCGGCGCGGGAGACCCTCCTCCGCCCTCTGCCTCAAACCACGCCAGCTCGGTAGCGAGGCCCGCGACCGCGCCAATCACCGTTGTCGCGGGGGCTTGGATAACAAGCGCCAAGGCTTGTTGCGCGATATCCGCCAGCGTCCCCTGCACGACTCGCTGGTCCGCCGACATTCCATGTTCGATGATCGCGGCCGGTGTGTCGGCCGACAGCCCGGCCTTTAAGAGCTCTCTCGTAATGTCTGGCAGCGTCTCGACCCCCATGAGCAGAACTAAGGTCCCGCCCAGATCGCTCACCGCTTGCCAGTCCACGGGTGGCCCGGACGGTCCCTGCTGACCGGTGATAACGGTGAAGGAAGTCGACAGCCCGCGATGAGTCACCGGAATGCCGGCATAAGCGGGCACTCCAACGGCCGCCGTCACGCCAGGGATGACTGTAAACAGCACGCCGGCCCCGACCGCTGCCAGGGCTTCCTCCCCGCCTCGCCCGAAGACGAAGGGATCGCCGCCTTTGAGACGGACAACTGCAAGGCCGGCCCGCGCTTCAGCGCAAATGAAGGCGTTGATTTCGTCCTGGCTCATGGGCCCCTCTTCCCGGGGTCCCTTTCCCACATAGACAAGCCGCGCCTCCGGCCGCGCCCATTTGAGCAAAGCTTCGTTCGCCAGTCGATCGTACAGAACCACATCCGCCGTCTCGAGGGCGCGTTTTCCGGCGATGGTCAGCAAGCCTGGATCGCCCGGGCCCGCCCCGACCAATATGATTCGCCCTTTCCGCTCTCGGCCGCTGGAGTCGTCGGCCGGCCCGCCTTCCGCCGCCGTGCTCAAACCCAACCCGTGCCGAAGGCTTGCTTCGGCGCCCCGAGTATCACTGCTACACAGCCGCGCCAGGGCGTCGCCCCGCAGCGCGGCTTGCCACGTCTCGGGGTCGATGGCCACTCCCCTAGTCCGAGCCTCGGCCCGCAAAGAACTCGTTATGTCAAGTAATAAGGCGTACTCGGCCGGTAGCAGGGCCTCGAGGGTTTCCCGGATGAATCGAGCGAAGGCAGGGCTATTCCCTCCAGTGCCAATGGCAATCTGGAGATCTCCCCGCCGAACCACGGCGGGCATGATGAAATCGCATCGGTCGGGATCGTCGGCTACGTTCACGAGCACATGCCGAGCTCGGGCTTCGGCGGCGACGAGCTCGGTGACCGCTGGCTCGTCAGTTGCAACCATGACCAGCCTGGCGCCGGACAGATCTTCGGGTTGGAATTCGCGGTGAAGGAGCCTTACTCCGGTCTGGCTGGCGGCCAACTCGATGCCTGACGTCATGGTCGGAGCGACCACCAGAACATCATCAGCGCCTCCGTCCAGCAGACTGAGGACCTTCCGCTCGGCAACCGGCCCGCCACCTACCACTACGCAGCGTTGCCCCCGAAGATCGAGAGCCACCGGGAAATAGACGCTCACTGACCTGGCTGACCCCGCGCAGCAAAGACGTCGCCCAGAGCCATGATCAAGTGCCCCATCTTCGGATGCTCGGGTTCCAGATCCACCTTGACGCCCTGGCTACGGACCGCGTCGGCGGCGACCGGCCCAACTGCCGCGATCACCATCCGCGGGCTATTAAGCGCCTCCCGCAACTCCTCCGAGCGGTTGCAGGCCTCGGCTATGGCGAACAGGTTATTGATCTGCGAAGAGCTCAGAATCGCTAGCGCGTCGACCCGTCCTTCAGTGCAAGCCGCGATCAGGGTCTCAACACCGGTGGTTTCGGCCGGTCCTTCCCATCGATACGGAGCTACTTCATCGACGGTGACCCCCATCTCGGCCAGGCCGAGTCGGAACCGCTCGAGGAAGGGAGTCGTCCCGCCGTAGACCTGGAGGCCGATGCATTTCCCGCGCAGCTCCCAGTCGGCAAAGGCCTCCAGCAGCTCGTCGGTCGTGTTCGGCTCGGGGGGAACAAAGTCAATCCGAATTCCGTGATCCCGAAGCACCTTGACTGGCTTTGGTCCCCGGGCGACTACTCGAGCATTAGCCAAAGCGTCCTGAGCCCGGGCGGACAGGCCGTGCCGATCCGCACAGCTCAGCAGTGCCTGACAACCCACCCCGGTGAGAAAGATCACCAGGTCGAAGCGTCGGTCAGCGAGGCGCTCTAGCCAGCGGCGAAGGGGCTCGTCATCCGCAACCGGCACTTCACGGAGCGCTGGCACCACGAGCGGCGTCCCGTTCTGTAGCCGGACCAGGTGCTCGACCTCTTGCGAGCGCCGAGCCTCCAGCAAAGCGATGGTTCGCCCCGATAGATTGCTCACCGACGCCTAACTAAAGCTGGCCGACATCCGAGACGCTCAGTCACGCGGCCCGACCTAGTGTGGACAAACCCGACCATGCCGCCCGCTCGGGCCTAGGCCTCGATTGGCACCACCGGCGCTGCGCATTCACCCTCGCCCCGCAAGACCTCGTAAAGCTCGTCGCGTTCCCAGTCCTGGAAGAGCGGAATGGTATCGATCGTCATCCGCTCGACCCCCCTCAGGTCGGCCACCACCGGACCCAGCGATTTTGCGCCCACTCGGTCGACGAACTTTGTGAACGTCTCGCCTTCCCCGCGATTCGCCTGGTAGTGGGCAATGAGCCGTTGAATGGCTTCCGGAGCTCGCTTCGAAGGAACTTTTTCGGCGATTCGCTGGCCAAATTGGAACTCATTGTTCTCGTAGTGCCCGCCCGCGTAGATCTCATAGGCGGGTACCTGGCGGCCGCCTTCGGCAGTGATGGCGGCGCCCTGAAGTCCGATGTCGGCGATGTGGTGGCGGCCGCAGCCATTCGGGCAGCCGCTGATCTTCACGTGCATGCTGCGCACCAGCGGATCCTTATCGACTTGCAGGTCGATGAGCATCTGGCTCACCGCTCGGTTCATTCCCATGGATGCGGTGATGCCCATCTTGCAGCTGTCAGTACCGGGGCATGAGGTCACATCCGTGATCTCGCCAAACCCATGGTCGCCCAGGCCGACCTCGTTGAGCTTGTGCCAGAGGTCCATTAGTCGGGAGCCGGGGACCCAGCGGAGCGCCATGTTTTGCTCGAAGCTGGTCCGCATCTGACCGTTTCCGAACTCTCGGGAGATCTTCGCCAACTCGAAGAAGTCTTCCGAGCTGAGATCACCCTGCCGAACCACGATATACGCGGTGTAGTAACCGTCCTGTCGCTGCTCCTCGACATTGGATTCCATCCAGCGCAGGAAGTCGGCCGGCGCCTTGGTCCAGTCGACATCGTGCCCATTGGAGGACAGTGCAGGCGTGGTTTCATAGTCAGTCACCATGTACGGCGTCGGATCGATCGGCTCCTTCGCCCAGTCCTCTTTCAGCTCTTCTTCCACCTTCTCGCGGAAAGCGTCCATTCCGATTCGGCTGACCAGGACTTTGATCCGTGCCATCATGATGTTTTTCCGAAGCTCGTCGGACTTATTGAAGACCCGGAGAACCGCCTCACAGACGCGGAGAAACTCCTCGACCGGCACGAATTCGTACAGGACCGGGGCTTCCTTCGGCTGGATCGAGGAGCCGCCACCGACGTGGATGCGGAACCCTTTCCGCATTACCCCGTCGATCTCCTTCATCTGAGCCACAAAGCCAATATCGTGGAATGGTGCTACGGCGCAGTCGTGCGCGCAGGGCGAGAAGGAGCTTTTGAACTTGCGGGGCATGGTCTGGGTGAATGGCTTGCGTACGAAGTACCGGACGTAAGCAATCATGTACGGGACGATATCGAAGACTTCGGTGCGACACACGCCGGCCAGCGGGCAGGTGACGACGTTCCGCACGGTGTTGCCGCAAGCTTCCCGCGAGCTCATGCCCACCGAAGCGAGCAGCCGCTTGGCCTTACTCGCGTCCTCTAGTTTCAAATGGTGGACCTGGATGGCCTCCCGGGTGGTCACGTGGCCTTTCCGGAGGGGCGCCCAGTTGGAGGTGAGCTCACCAACCGCCTCAAGGCCCTTCGCGGTGATGATCCCGCCGGGCACTTTGATGCGAATCATCTGCGAATCCGCCTGGCGCTGGCCGTACACCCCTTCCCGGAGCCGGTAAGCGGTGAACTGCAGCTCCTGCAGCTCGCCTGCCCGCAGCTTCCGGGTGTTCTCGTCGAAGGTGTCGAATTCCTGTTCCATGATTGGAATAATGGCGAGCTCTTGGTCTTCGCCTGGCATTTATTCCCTCCCGCCCCACGCCGGGCTCGGCTCCGTTACCAGCACCCTATCTTCGTTAGAGTCGGATTGGCTGGAATGCCGTTGATTTTCCACCAAACCAGTAGGGATTAGCAATCAGCAGATTCTATGCTTAGTCATCCGACTTAGTCAACAATTATCGCCGACCGCCGGAATTGAGGTCCGCCTGTTCGTGCGGAGGTCCTCCAAGCACCGTCAGACCGATCTCCCTAGGATCAAAATGTCCCGAGGCCCTTCCGGCATTTGGACAACCCTCGGCAGATGGCCCCATTGGTGAAAACCAGCCGATGCCAGTAATCCAATGCTCGCGTCATTGTGACCGGCCACGAGGGCCATAACGCTGGAGATCCCCAGAGCGGGCGCGGCCGCCAATGCGTGGTTCAGTAGCGCCCGGCCGACGCCCTGACGTTGTCGCGCCGGGTGCACGTAGTAGCTCACCTCGACCGTTGGGTCCCATGCCGGTCGGTCATAAAAGGTAGAGAAGCTCAGCCAACCAATCACTTCGTCCGCGTCAGAAACGGCGACCCACAGCGGGCGTCGCTCGGGATCGTGCGCCCCGAACCAGGGTTCCCGGTCCTCCACTGAAACCTCCGTGAGATCAGTGGTAGCCTGGTGGCCGGGAATCGCGGCGTTGTAGATAGCCACGATGGCTGGAAGATCCGCTCGGTTCGCCAAGCGGATCTCGACCACGATCCCCACCCCCTCCGATGCGTCTCGACCCCCTGCGTCTCGACCCCGCGATCATTGAAACGGTCCGGGCCGCCAGTGCCTGGTCCAATGGAACACGGGCATGCTCCTGCAATGTATCAGCCGGCCTCGCATCCTTCGACCCCGCACTCGTGCCGGTCGGAGCCCTGAGGGCTTGGCGGGCCTGCCCGGAAGCCTCTGATAAACTCATCAATGCATTGGGGCGGAATTCCCCCGTGTCCACCCCTGCTCATCCCTGATCCAACGATTCGTCCGGAGGACGCTTGTATAAGCCGGTTAGCTCGAAGGTCGATCTTCCCGCGCAGGAAAATGCGACCCTGCATTTTTGGGAAGATGAGCAAATCTTCGAGAAGCTCGTGGCTCAGAACCGAGGGAATCCACGCTTCTCTTTCTTCGACGGTCCGATTACGGCCAACAACCCGATGGGCGTCCACCATGCTTGGGGGCGCACTTATAAGGACCTCTATCAACGCTTCAAGGCGATGCAGGGCTTCGATCAGCGGTATCAGAACGGCTTCGATTGCCAGGGCCTATGGGTCGAGGTCGAAGTCGAGAAGGCGCTGGGCCTGAACTCCAAACGGCAGATCGAAGAGTACGGCCTACAGCGCTTCGTCGAACAATGCCGGGATCGAGTTCTCACCTATGCCGGTTTCATCACCCGCCAGTCGATCCGTCTCGGCCAGTGGATGGACTGGGGCAACTCCTACTTCACGATGTCCGACAACAACATCGAGCACATCTGGTTTTTCCTCAAACGCTGCTTCGAGAATGGCTGGCTTTACACCGGGCGCCGCGCGATGCCCTGGTGCCCCCGCTGCGGTACCTCGCTCTCCCAGCACGAACTCATCGGCACCGATTCCTACCGTGACGTGGTGCATCCTTCGGTTTATGTCAAGATGCCGATTCTCGGCCGGGATGACGAGCATTTCCTCGTCTGGACTACAACGCCCTGGACGCTGGCGGCCAATGTGGCGCTCGCGGTCCATCCAGATCTCGAATACGCTCGGGTGCGGACCGACGATGGCATCCTCTACCTGTCCGCCAAGACTCTTGGCCGCCTGAAGGGCGCCCATCAGGTACTGGACGTAAGACTGGGGCGCGACCTGATTGGCTGGCGATATCGTGGCCCATGGGACGAACTGGACGCCCAAGAAGGCATCGACCATCAGGTCATTCCCTGGAACGATGTCGGCGAAGATGAAGGCACCGGGATCGTCCACATCGCGCCCGGTTGCGGCGCCGAGGACTTCACTCTGGGCCAATCCCTGGGACTCCCCGTGGTCGTCCCTATCGATGAGGGCGGGCTCTATTACCCCGAGTTTGGTCCTCTGGCCGGCGTCCACGCTCACGATGCGGCGGAGTTGGTATTCGGCTCGCTTCGGCAGAAGAATCTGCTGTACCGAGTCGAAGAGATCGAGCATCGCTATCCCTGCTGCTGGCGCTGCGGAGAGCAGGTCCTGTTCCGGGCCGTATCCGAGTGGTTCATCAACTGCGACGAGATCCGGCCTAGGATGATTGAAGCTTCCCGAACCGTGGTCTGGAACCCACCCTCAGTGGGCAAGCGCATGGAAGACTGGCTGAACAACATGGGGGATTGGTGCATCTCCCGGAAGCGCTATTGGGGACTACCCCTCCCTTTCTATCCCTGCCCCACGTGTGAGCAGCTCACCGTCGTTGGGAGCGTCGATGAGCTACGCGCCGTGGCGGTCAGCGGGATGGACGGACTGCAGGAGCTGCACCGTCCCTGGATCGACAGTGTGCGCATCAAGTGTCCCAACTGCGGCTCGGCAGTTGAGCGCATCACCGAGGTCGGCGATTGCTGGTTAGACGCCGGCATCGTCCCATTCTCGACCCTGGGACCCGGCTTTTTGAAGGACCGTGACGAGTGGGCGCGCTGGTATCCCGCTGAATGGATAACCGAGATGCGCGAGCAGGTGCGTCTGTGGTTCTACAGCATGCTCTTCATGAGTGTGACCCTCGAAGGGCGCGCCCCCTACCAGCACGTTCTTTCCTACGAGAAGCTGATGGACGAGCACGGCAAGCCGATGCACAAGAGTCTGGGCAATGCGATCTGGTTCGAGGACGCCGCCGAGAAAATGGGCGCGGATGTGATGCGGTGGCTCTATGCCGGGCAGAACCCGCAGCGAAACCTGCTGTTCGGATACGGACCGGCCGAGGAAGTCCGACGCAAGTTACTCACGCTATGGAACGTCTACAGCTTTTTCGTGACCTATGCGGAATCAGATGGGTGGCACCCGCTTCACTCCCCGCGTGGAATCCAGAGCAAGATGGATCGCTGGATCCTGGGCCAACTCGATGCGCTGGTGAGCACGACCAACGCTTCCCTCAACTCCTACGATGCTCCATCCGTCGTCGGAAGAGTCGACGCATTCGTGGACGATCTCTCGAACTGGTATCTCCGCCGAGGGCGGCGTCGCTTCGCTGCGGAGGCGGAACCCGACGACCGAAACGCAGCCTTTGCTACGCTCCATGAGTGTATGGTCACCCTCGCCCGTCTGTTGGCGCCTTTCTTGCCCTTCCTTGCGGAGGAGATCTACCAGAACCTGGTCCGCTCCCTGGATCAATCTGCGCCGGAGAGCGTCCACCTCACCCGTTATCCCCAACCCTCCGTCAGTCGGGCAGACGAGGGGCTCGCCCTGGAGATGGAGCTCGCTCGGAACATCGTGACTCTAGGCCGTTCGGCCCGAAGCGACGCCGGTATTCCAGTTCGACAACCCTTGCCGGCGCTAACCGTCGCGGGTGAACTGTTCGGTGTAGAGCTCTCCGAGGAAGTGCTAGCCGAAATCGAAGACGAGCTCAACATCAAGGACTGCCGCCTCGTAGAAGGGATCGACAGTCTAGCTCGACGAATCGTGCATCCGAATCCACGGGTGCTGGGTCCCAAGCTCGGCCCTCGGTTTCCCGAGGTCAATCGTGCGCTGCGAGAAGGCGAATACACGATCAATCCCGACGGGACCGTCACCGCGGCCGGTCATATCCTGGGCGCGGAGGAAGTGACGATTAGCCTCGAGCCCCTGGAAGACCAGACCCTAGTGCAACACAGCGGCGGCGGAGCCGGACCGTCAGAGGGCGACGGGCGCCACGGGTGGCGCGCTGCCCTTGCCGTCGCTCTGGACCGCCGAATATCTCCCGAGCTGCGGGCCGAAGGGATCGCTCGGGAAGTGATCCGACGGGTGCAGATGCTCCGCCGGGATGCCGGTCTCCAGGTGGGCGATCGGATTCGCCTGGGCCTGGATCTCGCCCCAGAGCTAGGAAGGATGGTGCAGGAACACAGAGAGCGGATTCGAACTGAGGTTGGGGCGGACACCGTCAGCGGCGAGGCCGCTTCCACGGGCCACGTGTGGCGGGGCGACCTCGACGGTTATGCGGTCGCCCTTTCCGTCGAGCCGGTCGGTTAGATGGCCGAGATTAGCGCCTATTCCCAAGCCAAGCCGGCTTCCTTCGGCGCTCTGCTGCGGTACTCTGCAGCTTCGGGAGCCGCGGCTCTAATTGTCCTGGGATTAGACCAGCTGACCAAATGGTTAGCCCGGATTTACCTTCCGCCGCTCGAAAATGGATCCATCCCAGTCGTTGGGGATGTGTTTCGATTGACCTACGTATTGAACCGGGGAGCGGCCTTTGGCGTCCTCCAGAACCAGAATGCGCTATTTATCGTTGTTAGCGGCATCGTGATCGCCGTCATCATCGGCAGCTACCGTTACTCTTCGACCCGAAGCCGCCTGCTCAATCTGGCGCTGGGCCTTCAGCTGGGGGGAGCGATAGGCAATCTCATCGATCGTGTGCGGCTGGGCTACGTGGTGGACTTCCTCGATGTTCGGCTGCCAAGCCAACTGCATCCCATACTCGGTATGGAACGCTGGCCGGTCTTCAACGTAGCCGATTCGGCCATTGTCATGGGCGTCGCCATCCTGGCTTTGCATCTCCTGGTGTCGCCCTCCGCGGGTCCTCCGGCTCCCCAGACCGAGCCGGGCGAATCCCGATGAAACCCCGCGACCGAGATCGGCCGGGGCCAGGCCCGCGGACTGAATCCCGTACCACGACGGGGAATGGCTCAGGACGGCGGGGGTTTTCCATGTCCGGTTCCTCTGCGGGCAGTAGCCCGACGAACCGAAAGCCACGTGGGGCTCCTGACCTCGAGAGATCCGGGCGGGCAGGGCCGGTATCGGGCAATGCTGCCGGGGGACCCAGCGAGATTCATCGGGTCGCCCCTTATGGGGCCAATCAGCGGGTCGATGCGTACCTTTCGCGCTATTTGACCCAGCACTCCCGATCGGAGTGGCAGCGTCTCATCGAAACTGGAATCGTCACGCTCAATGGTGCCCTGTCCCGACCGTCCGCCCGCCTGAGCGAAGGCGATCGAATCGAGATCCGGCCGGTGGCCACCTTTTCCATGTTGACCCCGGATCCGTCCATCATTCTCGAGGTCGTTTACGAAGATTCGTCCATAGTGATCATCAACAAACCAGCCGGACTTGTCGTTCACCCAGCCCCTGGGCACCAGACCGGGACGCTGGTACACGCGCTGCTGGCCCGTTTTCCCGAGCTGCAGGATCCCACCGGATCCCAACGCCCAGGCATCATCCACCGACTGGACAAGGACACGTCTGGCTTGATGGTGGTCGGCAAAACGGTCGAGGCGATCACCGTAGTGCAGGAGGCCATGCAGAAAAGCGAGGTCGTCAAACGCTACCGTTTGTTGCTGCTCGGCAATATCGAGGAGGACCAGGCGGTGATTGACGTCCCGATCGGGCGTGATCCGGCCAATCGTCAGCGAATGGCAGCTCACGCCAACGGGCGCACGGCCAAGACCGAGTTTACCGTGCTCGATCGGCTAGATGGTTACACCTATGTCGAGGCCACCCTGAGTAGTGGGCGGACGCACCAGCTGCGCGTGCACTTCGCCTATATTCACCACCCGGTGGCCGGAGATCGGACCTATGGGTCGGGTCGGGGGCCGGCCGGCCTTAATCGCCAGTTCGTGCATTCGTGCGAGCTCATTCTTGTCTCTCCAGCTACCAAGGAGCACCTGCGCTTGACCTCGGTGCTGCCGGATGACCTGGACATCGTCCTGCAGAACCTCCGAAATGAGGAGCGGCCCGCTGAGACTGATTTGGCGCCCCAGCTGTACTCCGCCCCCTCAGAGGAATATGCGCCGACCCTCTCGCAATCATCAGACGTGAACTAGCGAGATCTGGCCATGAGTGTCCGGGTGCGCATTGCGCCGAGTCCGACCGGGCTGCCCCATGTCGGCAACTTCCGAACCTTCTTGTTCAACTGGCTGTTTGCCCGTCAACACGGTGGAGCCTTCGTTATCCGCATTGAAGACACCGACCAGGCTCGCCAGGTGCCCGGGTCGGTGGAAGCGCTGCTGGAGGCCTTCGAGTGGCTTGGGCTGAGTTGGGATGAAGGGCCTTTGGTTGGCGGCCCGTACGGCCCCTACGTGCAGTCAGAGCGGCTCTCAATCTACCACCGGCATACCGATCAGCTCGTTTCCGAAGGGCACGCGTACAAATGCTATTGCTCTTCGGAGCGATTGACGGCGCTCCGGGCAGAGCAACAAGCGCGCAAGGAACCCCCTGGCTACGATCGCCTGTGCCGAAACCTGAGCCAGCGCGAGCGCGCCGAACATGAGGCCGGGGGAGACCCGCATGTGGTTCGGTTCGCGGTACCGCTTGACGGCTCAACCACCTGCCACGACCTGGTCCACGGGGACATCACCTGGGAAAATCGAGTTCTGGATGATTTCGTCATCCTGAAGTCGGATACCTTTCCAACCTACCACCTGGCCCATCTCGTGGACGACCATCTGATGGAGATCACCCACGTCCTGCGCGGCGAGCAGTGGATTTCTAGCGCGACTCGTCACATCCTGCTTTACCAGGCCTTCGGTTGGACGCCTCCGCTTTTCGGTCATCTCCCAGACCTGCTTGGGCCAGATCGAAAGAAGCTCAGCAAACGACACGGGGCGACCGACATTGGCGAGTTCAAACGAGCCGGGTACTTGCCGGAGGCGTTGCTCAATTACATGGCGCTGTGCGGCTGGTCGCCCGGGACCGACGAGGAGATCTTTTCGCTCGATCAGTTCATCAAACAATTTTCCCTTGAGCGGGTAAGTCCGGCTGGGGCGATCTTCGACCATACCAAGCTGGACTGGTTCAACGGCCAATACATTCGATCGTTTGCTCCACCTGATCTGGCGGCTCGGATGCGCCCTTATCTCCCTGCTGCCGGGGAGCGGGCCGATGATGCAGACCTCACCGAGATCGCTGCCCTTCTGCAAGACCGGATCAAGCTCTTATCAGAAGTCCCGGAGCTGACTGATTTCTTCTTCACCGACTCGGTCAACCCGGATCCCTCGCTGCTGGTTCGCTCGGGCACCACCCGAGACCAGATCGCAGAGGCGCTGCGGGCCAGCGCCGATCTAGTCGAAGCGGCTCAGCCTTTCGACCACGACACCCTTGAACCCGCCCATCGCGAGCTCTGCGAGCGCCTCGGAATCAAAGCTACTCAGCTGTTCATGGCGATTCGAGTGGCCTGCACCGGCAAGACTGCCACCCCCCCGCTCTTCGAGACGATGCAGGTCCTGGGCCGCGAGCGCACGGTCAAACGACTGAGAGAAGCTGCGGAGCGCCTCCGCTAGTTGATCTCTGGATGATGAAATCTCAAGCCAGGCACGGGATCGAAATCGCGATCGAGAGTGTAGATTTCGTAATCGACCACCAAGGCGATTGCCGCTATCGATAGGTCGGTCAGCGGGACGGTACGCCCCTGTCCTCGCAGAGACAGCCCCAATTCGGCTGCCTTGATCCAGGCTTCCCGAGAGATCTCGAGATAGTGGAGCGCCTCCAAATCGGAGCTGAGCCGTGCGAATTCAACCGCGCTGCGAGCCCCGCGCAAAATTTCCGCAAGGACCACACCGGTCAGGCACACCTCTTGCAAGCGTAAAAGCCGCTTCAGCTCGGCCGCGTGTTCGGAATCAGGCGCCCGGAAGAGGTTTATCCAGACCGAGGTGTCGGCAATCACCATTGAGCTTCGTCCGCTTCTTTTCGCTCGATCTCATCAAGCTCTGCCAGGTCGTCTACCAGGTCGATGTGCCCCGCGAGAGCGATGAGGTCCTCGATCTTGCGCCTGCGGACGAATTCGCTCAAAGCCTCATTCACTGCCCTCCCCTTGTTCCTCTCGCCGGTCAGCTCCACAACCTGCTCGAGCAACCTCTGGTCGAGCTCAAGCGTGGTACGCATCGCGATCCTCCTTGCCCAGCAAGTCTCGTTGCATCAATATAATGCATCAGTTCGCTGCATCACATGATCCTGTAATTTCGTCTGGACGCGATGCGGACCGCTCCGCGTGGGGGGTCTTTTGACTTGCAGGGATGGTATGATCCCATGATCCTCATTGCCGAATCGTTCAATGGTAGGACGGCTGATTCTGGATCAGCTAATCGTGGTTCGAATCCACGTTCGGCAGCCCAGTTCCATTTCCCTGTGAATCGATCCGCGTATACTTCGGTGGGTGAAAACACCATCGCCATGCGGGCGCCGGGGAATGCCGACGCTCGCCATCCGGTTCTGCCTTTGCGGAATGACCGCTCACCTAGCGGTGGACGCTCGTCAGCAGAATCGGTAGGCCCCCCGGCGCGTTCGTCTAGCGGCCCAGGACGCCGCCCTCTCAAGGCGGAGATCGCGGGTTCGAATCCCGCACGCGCTACCCGAGGCATGGCTCCCGAAAAAGGAGGACACATGCCAACTCTCGGCCCCGTCGAGCTGGGATTTATCCTGGTGCTCGCGCTGATCTTGTTCGGAGCGGGAAAGCTCTCCGGCGTAGGAGGCGCTCTGGGCAAGAGCATTCGCGAGTTTCGTCATGCGGCCAGCACAGACGAACCAAAGTCGACGCCACCTGCACATGACGACCCCGAACCTCGCTCCGGGAGCTAGGCCAACTATCCCCGAGTAATCGCGACGGGACTAAGCTGGCTCTGAGGCCTCGACTGCTTTCGGAACCGGCTCAGCGGCGGCAGCTTCGGCCGCCACTTCGGCAGCCAACTCACCGGCAATCGTTGGAGCGATTGCGTGGACGACCATCTCGTCTCCATCGATCAGCACCCTGACACCAGGCGGCAATTTCAGATCTCGCACCCGAATGGCATCGTCGATTTCGACCAGCAGGCTGATATCCACCTCAATTTCGGGGGGGATGTCACCTGGCAGGCACTCCACGTGAAGCGAGTCGAGCGCTCGGAGGATGGTGGCGTCGTGCATCGTGGCGGCCACCGATTGGCCAACCAGGACGAGCGGCACTTCGATCCGCAGCGTGCGGGTCATCGACACCCGATAAAGGTCAACGTGGTAAAGCTCATCGGTCGTCGGCTTCCGATCCACGCCCTGGACCAGCACCGTCAAATCCGAGGCGGCATCCACCGCCAGTGAAATAAGCGCGTTGCGGGGAACGTACGTGAGCACCCGCTCGAGCTCTTTCGTCGCGATCTCTACGGCGACCGAGGGAGCCCCGGGCCCATAGACATTACCGGGGGTAAAACCCGCCCGGCGGGCATACCGGGCCCGTTTGCCAAAGAGAGTGCGTGTCCGCGCCTGCAGGTGAACTTTTTGGGCTTCCATAAACTTGTCTCCGAGGCGGTCAGGGCCGCAGTTCACGTCCAGCGAGCGGCAAGGACGTATATCTCGTCTTCCCCGAGATTTCGGCCCTGCCTTCGGTGCTACTGGTTGGGAGGTTGATTATATCGCGCTATCTCCGTCTTGCCCGACGGAAACCAAACCATCGTCCTCAGTGACGAGGTCGATCTGCTGGTCCCCTTGCCAAAGATTGCGGCGCACCTGGTAGTAGAGATCCAAACGGGTTCCGTTCGGCGGCACTTGGTCGGGACGAAAAATGATCGCTCGTTGGGTTGCCTCCCCATCCGCGACCCGCAGACGAACCGGTCCTTCGCCCACCACTTGCTGAGACACGATCACGCCGCGCGACACAAATGTCGGAGGGGGATTGCCTTCGCCGCTTGGCTCGAAGCGCTCAACCAGATCAGCGAGCGCGGGCCCAATCGAGCGGAGGCGCAGCACTGCGTCCACTGTTTGCGATCTTTCCTTTGTGATTGCCGGCTGCTGGGTCTGGGCCGCTCGCTCGAAAGCCGAGCGAAACTGCCCAATGTCTTCGCTTTTCAGAGCGAATCCCGCCGCCCGCGGGTGACCGCCATACTGAAGTAGCGAAGTCGATGCGCCATTGAGGATGCTCATCAGGTCAAAGCCTTCCGGGCCTCGGGCCGAGCCCCGCGAAATCGTTTCTCCCCGCTGGATCACCACGCTCGGCACTCGCCACCGGTCGGCCAGTCGGGCAGCCAGGAGCCCGGCCAGCCCGATCGGATAGGGCCCATCCAGGACAATTGCGGAGGCCCCAGCGAACTCCGCTGCTTCTGCCACCATCCCTTCGGCGAGCTCCTGCATGACCCTTCGTCTTTCGCCGTTCGTGCTGTCGAGCTGGGCCGCGAGAATCCGCGCCTCTTCTTCATCCTGAGTCAACAAGAGATCGAGCGCGCCCTGTGCTTCGCCCATTCGTCCCGCCGCATTAAGTCGAGGGATCAGCGAGAAACCCAAGTCGCGTGCGCTGAGGCTGGACAAGTTCCGCTTAGCAACCTCGGATAGGGCCCGAAGGCCCGTCCTCGCGCCGGACCGCATGAGTCCCAACCCTAACGCGACCAGGCTGCGATTCTCGCCTATCAGGGGAACAACGTCTGCGACCGTGCTGAGGGCCGCCAGATCGGTGAGCATCAGAGCCCGAGCGTCAGCCTCGTCACCGGCCAAGAATCGGCTCAAGAGCGCTCGTGCCAATTGAAAGGCGACCCCGCCACCGGCCAGGTCTTTGCAAGGATAGTCACATTGTTCTTGATGCGGATTGAGCACCGCCGCTGCCGACGGAAGGCGTGCGGGTACCGTGTGGTGGTCGGTCACCACAACGTCCATCCCAAGCTCGGCGGCGACCTCTACCTCCCGGTCGGCCGTTATCCCACAATCAACCGTCACCACAACCCCAGCCCCCTTGCTGGCGAGGCTCCGGACGGCCCCTTCATTCAGGCCGTAGCCATCCCGCTCTCGATGAGGCACGTACACCAGCACGGAGGCCCCAAGTGATTCCAGGCACTCGGTCAGCAGGGCTGCGCCGGCCATGCCATCTACGTCATAGTCTCCATAGATCGCCACCGGGGTGCCGTCCTGGATTGCGTGACTGAGCCGCTCTACCGCGGCGGCCATCCCCAACATGCGGAAGGGGTCCCCAAAGCTGCTCATACTGGGCGGAGCCAGAAACGCCCCTGCCTCCGTCGCCGTACGGATAGATCGGTTCCACAGCAGTTGAGCCGTTAGCAACGAATCAGTGCCGAGCAGCTCCTGTTCGCGACCATCTATTCGCGGTGCGACCCTCCAACGTGTGGCGGAGCCCCCCAACCTACTGTTCGCTTGGCTCATGAAACCCCTTAGGCACCGGGCGTCGGAGCGCCGCTGTCTCCCGCGTGGTCCGGCCCGTGGTTCTGGCTATCATATGGCCCGCTCGCCCAACCGCGGCGGTCCCTTAAGCAAAATGCCTTCCCCGAGAATCATGCTGCATCAAGGCTGCTCTTGCCGACGATCATAATCCCCCCCTGGAGCGCACTAGCCGTGCTCCTGGGCACGATTCACGGTTCCCTTTTCCATCTGGCCTTCGGTCGGCGAATGCGCCATCTCCCGGCGGCGACCGCGATCGGAATCGGGGGCAGTCTCTTGGGCGGGCTGATTGGGACCCTGATCCCTCCGGCCGTCCTCGCCATCGGAGACACGAATTTGATCGCCACCGCAATCGGGGCATGGGCCGGATTGGGGATCGCGCGGCTCTATCGGCTCTGCTAGCGGTTGTGTTGCGCTGTAAACTAAGCTTCGGTGATAAGTACCCATCGGAGTTGAATCGTTATGGATCTTCTGGCGCTCATTCGCGATATCGCGATCATCGTCCTGGCCGTAGAGACTATTGTTGTGGGACTTGCAGCGCTGGTGCTCATTTTTTCCCTCTGGAAGTTGGTTGGAGTTGTTCGCCGCCACCTTGACAAGCTGGTGGGGATAACGACCGACGTGCTAGGGACGACTGCCGATACCGCCCGAGACGTCAGGGGGACCACGACCTTCGTAGCGGACCATGCGGCTCGACCGCTGATCCAGGTGATCAGCGCGCTCACGGGTATGTCGCAATTCGCCCGGGCGGCCTTTTCGCGCGACCGCGGAAACGGGCAGGGCTGATCCGCATGACCTTTTTGACGGGACTTGGCCTCGGGGTCCTTACCGGAGCGGCAATTGCTTGGCGCTTTTCCCCTGGGAATCTTGCCGAGGACTTGGCCGGGGTTTCGCGTTTCGTGCCAGCCGAAGTGCGGGCTGCGGGGACCAAGCTCGAGCAAGAGCTGCGCGGGAGATGGCAGCAGGCCACCCGCGCGTATTGGTCATCCCGCGAGCAAACCCAAACCGACCTGGAACGAGAACTACAGGTCGCACGCTCCAATCACCGCGGATCATAAGGCGCTGCAGCGAGTTTAGCGAGCGCATGGGGGATCTCGCTCAGCAGGTCGGATGCCGCCAGCCCTCCCCCTAGGAAACCTGCCGCAGCTCGGGCCCCGGCCTCTCCGTGACTCCAGACCCCCATGCGGGCACTTTCGCTGGGTGAGAGCCCGCGCGCCAACAAGCCCCCCACCACGCCGGTAAGCACGTCACCGGTCCCGGCAGTCGCCAGGGCGGGATTAGGTCGCGCATGCACCCAGGAGCCCGCCCGGCTGCCAATGCCCGTAAACGGTCCTTTCACGACCAGAGTCACTCCCCAGTTGGTGGCCAAGCGCTGAGCGAGATCCCAGGGGGCCTCTCCAAGCGTGGGCCCCGAGAGTCGGGCCAGTTCCCCCAGATGAGGAGTCATGACTAGTTGCGCCGGGATCCAGGTCGGCCAGTCGGGCCGGTCTGCGAGCGCGTTTATCGCATCGGCATCAGCCACCACGCAGAGGCCGCGTTGGGCAGCTGCGCGCAGCACTCCCTCCACGAAAACCGGAACGCCTGCCTGACTTGAAAGCCCGGGTCCGATCGCCAGCGCGTCGTAGCGTTCGAGCGAGTCTGAGACGCGGACGAGGCACTCTTCAGGGTGGTCGGCGGGGCCCCCGTCGGGCAGTGGGAGAAAGGTCACCTCAGGCAACTGAGCGGCCACCACATTGCGGAGCCAGTTGGGCGCGGCCAGGGTGACCAGCCCGGCGCCTGCCCGCACTGCCGCGGCACAAGTGAGATAGGCCGCTCCCACGTAGCGCTCGGAGCCGGCCACAACCAGCAGTCGACCAAAGGTGCCCTTGTGGGCGTCAGGCGGCCGAGCCGGAAGCAGGCCCAGGAGGGACCGCAGCGTGACGATCTCCGCCGCGTCAGGAATGCCTTCAGCCAGATCGAGGTCCGCAAAGATCAGATCACCGGTGAAGCGGCTCGCCTCCGGAGTGAGCAGACCCTTCTTGGCCCCGCCCAGAACCACCGTACAATCCGCTGAAACCGCTATCCCATCCGCCTGACCGGTGTCTGCGTCAAGACCACTCGGGACGTCCACAGACACGATTTCGCGATCCCGATGCTCCGCTTTCCAGCCTATCAACGCCTCAACCATGCTCGCCACCGGACCGCGGGGCACTCCGTGGCCTCCGATTCCAAGCAGACCGTCAATGGCAAGATCGGCGCCGTCGAGCATGCGGCTGGCGACGCTCCCCTTCTCACCGATATCGAATTCTCCCCTGGCCGCTGCGAAGGCTTGCAGTTCGGGCTCGCTAATAGCGTGGTTCGGGCTTAGCCACAACACAGCTTCCCATCCGATCTCGAGGAGCCGCTGTGCCGCAATCCAGGAATCTCTCCCGTTGTTTCCCGGTCCTACAAGCGCCACGAGGCGCCCTTTCGGAAGGCGCGCCTCAACGGTCCTGGCCACCGCCAGTCCCGCGCGTCGCTGGAGATCGTCTGCGGTCACTCCCGTCGCGAACGTTGCGCGCTCCAATTGGCGCATCTCGGCGACGGACACAACCTTCATAGGGCTGCCTTCAACTAGATAGTGGCCCCACAGTAGATACGGCTACCGCCACCGCGTTATCACGCGAGTGAGAGATGCTGACCTCAATGTCGGTCACGCCCAGGCGCTCGGCTCGGCGCTGCATGCGACCGACCAGGCGAACCTGGGGCTTCCCCGATGGCAGGCGGGCAATCTCAATGTCTCGGAACGCCATGTTCCCAACTCCCAGCGATTTCATGACGGCTTCCTTTGCCGCGAAACGGCCCGCCAACGAGGCCACACTCCGAGAGCATTGCTGCCATTCCAGGTCGGTATACACGCGTCTACGGAACCCGCTTGCATGCTTGGACAACACCCGCGCGACCCGGCCGATTTCGATGATATCCACGCCCAAACCCATTGTTTCTCAAGGCTCCTCTGCTGGTTCTTGGATCACCGCCCTACGGAGCGCTCATGCTGCATCCGGACGACCCCATGCCCATATGGCACCACCCGTACCCGGGGACCGTAACAGTGGCAATGCCCCCTGTCAACGTGACACCGCCAGCCAGTTGAGCTCAGCCGTGGTGACACTCGGGCATCAATCGGATTTCCAATCACAGGCCAATCACAAGCCGTTGACATACGGGCACCTTCCTGACAAGATGGGTCTGGCTGGCAACCAACATTGAAACGGAGGATTAAATGCTCACCAGAGAGGACTTCCCGACACTGCTTCGTTCATTCCGTGAACGCGTCACTCGGTCCCGCAACAACCTCGCCTACGAAGTCGGAGTGGACCCCTCGTATCTCACTCGCATCGAGCACGGCGACCGCGAACCCCCCCGTCAACATATCGTCGAGGCTTTGGCTAGAGCGCTGCGCCTCTCGGTGACGGAACGCAACCGACTGCTGATCACCGCAGGATATGCCCCCGTTTCAATCGTTGAGCTAGGAGCCTGGGACGACGCTTTCCAGGCGGTAGCCGACGTACTCAACGACGGACAACTCACTCAAGAAGAACGTGATCAATATCGGTCCGTCGTGCAGTTGATCTCTGCGCGGTGGCAAGCAGCCGGCCGAACCGCCTCTGCTACCCCAGGCAGTGAGCTTTCCCTGGGAATCACGCCTTCCTGAGACTCACGGGTGCCTCTAGGATGAGCGGAGATACCCGCGGGAGGAAACCAAAATGACCGAAAAGCCAGACGCTGATCAGATCTCGGACTTCACCCCGGAACGTTGGGAGATCGCGATCGAGGACGCTGCGGAAGTGGTTGCCTTGCTGCTCGACCGAGGGCAGGCCTTGGTAGACAGCCTCGCCGACTTGAGGCGAACTCGGCCGTTACTGCTCGCCGCGGCCGGTGCTGTCGCCGGGGGCGCCCTAATCGGCGCGGTGGTCGCCGGGAGACGCCTTCGGCGACGAGGCGCTCACGCCTCGGGCGCTCTTGCTCAGGCATCAGCGGTGGCGCAGGCCGCGGCCGAGCGCATTGCTGAACAACAACTGCTGGCCATGCGCTCGATCAAGGAGGGGTCCGCTAAGCTGGATGGATTCGCCTCGCGGCAGCCGAGTCGGCTGGTCGAGGGTGGAAAAGCTGCGCGACAACTGTTGCAAGTGCTCCCAGTCGTCGTGACGGTACTAAAGAATCCCCTGGTCCGTCATTTGCTCTGGCGCTATGCGCTCAAAACAGTCCGCCGCTAGCCGGATACGCCTCTCCCAGGCCAAGCCTAAGATCAAGTGAACCTACCGGTCGGGCCGCTCTGACCACCTCTCCACCCCTGAGGTAGAGGCGTGGGACGCGCGGCCCGACCCCGGTCAGGATCTCATGAGGGATAGTCTCGGCCTCCCCGGCCGTCTCCCAAATATCCACGGCTTGACCGTTCTCGCAGTCGCCGAAAAGGGTCGCTATAGAGCCAGCGCCCGCGCTGGCTACGTCGGTAACATCGACCACCGTATGATCCATGGATACCCGGCCAAGTATCTGGGCGGATGCCCCCCCAATTACGACATGGCCCCGGTTCGACAAAGTCCGAGGCACACCGTCGGCATAGCCGGCCGTCAGCAGGGCAACTCGAGTGGGGCGAGTGGCGCGCCACGTTTCGCCGTAGCCCACCGTTTCGCCTGAATTGACTGACATGACTCGGGCAATCCGGACTTTGAACGAAACCGCCGGCAACAATAGCGGCATTTCCGGACTCGGCAAAATGGGACTGATTCCATAAAGGCTCAGACCGACGCGGACCATATCAAGGTGAGACTCCCGATAGGCGATTGTCGCTGCACTGTTCGCGGCATGCCGCATCTGAAACTGGTAGCCGCTGCTCTCGAGCTGCGCAACGATGCGGCCAAATAGCCGAAACTGCTCTTCGGTCGTTCTCAGATCAGAAGCGTCGGCGCTTGCAAAATGAGTCCAGATCGCCTCCACGCGTAATCCATTCGCATCAGACAAAGCCCGCGCCAGGGGCAGCGCACGCTCAGGTTCGACACCGAAACGGTGCAGCCCGGTGTCGACTTTCAGCTGAACCGCAACCTCCCGGCCCGTCCGCTGAGCGGCCTCTTCGAGGGCGGAAATTAGGCCTAGGCTGTCAACGGTCACGGTAAGGCCGTAATGAGCGGCGGTGACAGCCTCCGACGGATCGGTGCGGCTCAGAACGAGGATGGGCGCTGCAATGCCTTGCTGCCGGAGGTCGACGGCTTCGTGGACGCGAGCCACGGCCAGGCGCTCGGCTCCGGCCGCCAGTGCCGCTCGGGCGATTTCCACGCCACCCATTGCGTAACCGTCGGCTTTGACCACCGCTGCCAGGGCGGCCGGCCCAAGCCAGCGCCGCAAGCTCTGGACGTTGGTCGCAATCCGATCCAGGTCGATCTCGACCCAGCAAGGCAGCGTGCCCCTAAGCTCGGAAACCGGTCTCGTTGGTGACCGCTTCAGCGCACGACGCCTGGGGATGTCAGTAGAGAGAGTTGCACCGGGCCATTATAGTTTGACCTTCTCAGCCGACCCTCCACCCATTGCCGGTCTTTTCAAGCCGTCGCTACAATCGAGAGCGAGGCAGAAGGAGCGCTTGTGTCACAAGAGACTAGGTTCGTTCAGGATATCGCTGATCAGGAAGACGACTTTTCGCGCTGGTACACCGACGTTGTCCTCAAAGCAGAGCTAGCTGATTACTCACCGGTCCGGGGCTGCATGGTCATCCGCCCCTATGGCTTCGCCCTGTGGGAAAATATGCGCGATGCTCTTGATTCCCGGATCAAGGCCACCGGCCACGTCAATGCGTATTTCCCACTTTTTATCCCAGAGAGCCTCCTCAAGAAGGAAGCCGAGCACGTGGAGGGCTTCAACCCTGAGGTCGCCTGGGTTACCGCGGCCGGGGACGAGGACCTTGAAGAACGGCTGGCGATCCGGCCTACCTCCGAGGTCATGATCCTGACGATGTACAGCAAGTGGGTTCAGTCCTGGCGCGATCTCCCGCTCCTCATCAACCAATGGGCCAATGTCGTCCGCTGGGAGAAACGAACCCACATGTTTCTGCGCACCACTGAATTCCTCTGGCAGGAGGGCCATACCGCCCATCGTACCGAGCAAGAGGCACAGGAAGAGGTCCTCCGGATGTTGGAGGTTTATCGAGATTTTGTCGAAACGGAGCTCGCGATCCCCCTGGTCCTTGGTCGTAAGTCAGAGAGTGAGAAGTTCGCCGGCGCGCAGGCAACCTACACTATCGAAGCGATGATGGGGGACGGGCGAGCCTTACAGGCGGGCACCTCTCATGGTTTCGGCCAGCACTTCGCGGAGGCGTTCAACATCAGCTTCCTGGATATGGACGGCGAGCGCCGCAATGCCTGGACCACGAGCTGGGGCATGACCACGCGATTGATCGGGGCCCTCATCATGACGCATGGAGACGCCTCAGGTCTGATCCTGCCTCCACGGGTAGCTCCCCACCAGGTGGTCGTCATCCCAATCTTTCGAAAAGATGATGAAGAGGAGCGGGTTCGGGAAGCGATCAACGAGATAACTCAGCGACTCGCCGGCCAGGTACGGCTGCACGTCGACTGGTCGGAGCACACGCCGGGCTGGAAATTCAATGAGTGGGAGCTCCGCGGCGTACCGATCCGATTGGAGATCGGTCCCCGGGACGTGGCGGCCGGACAAGCGACGGTGGTCCGTCGGGATACTCGCGAGAAGCAGGCCGTTCCGCTCGGTGAGCTCGCGACGCGCCTGCCTGCTTTGCTCGACGACATCCAACACGCGCTCTTCGAGCGCGCACTCGCCTTTCGTGAATCGCGAACGCATCAGATCAGCTCAATCGATGAGCTCGCAGCGCAGATCGAGCAAGAGCGAGGCTTTTTCTGGGCCGTCTGGTGTGGCAGCGCCGCCTGCGAGACTGCCGTGAAAACCCGTACCGGGGCCACCCTACGTTGCCTGCCTCTGGAAGGCGGTGACGGGGTGGGCCCCTGTCTGGTGTGCGGGCAGAGCGGTGGGAAGACTGCTATCTTTGCGAGAGCCTATTGACGGCTGAAGACCCGTTCGATGACCTACTCCGCCGACTGGTCTCCGGGGGCCCGATTCCCATTGAGTCCCTCGAATCGTTGAGCGGGCTCGAGGACGCGACCCTGGTGCGCTTCAGTGAGAGCTGGGGGAAATGCGGTCCTGATCAACGCGCTGAGCTGATCTGGCAGGTACTCGGAGCCAGCCGCCAGAATATGGCCCTCGATTTCGTCGCAGTCTGCCAAATTGCCGCAGGGGATCCGTCGCCGGTCGTGCGAGAGCAAGCCTTCCAGCTCGCTGCTGAAGACGGAAGCTTCGAATTATTTGAGCTATGCCTGACCGGGGCGGGCGATGATCCTGACCACGAGGCCCGGGTGGCCGCGATCGATGCGGTGGGCGTCTTTACCCTTCAGGCTCAGGTGGATGAGTGGCCCCTGTCGTTGCAGGCGAAAGCCCAAACTGTCCTATTGGATCAGATCCATAATCCCCATTCTGACAACGTCATTGAGACTGCGGCGCTGCTGTCGCTGTCCTACCTGACGTCACCGGAATCAGAATCGGAGATTCGTCGTGCCTATCGGGAACCCGATCTGCACCAGGCCGCGATCGAAGCGATGGGCCGGAATTGCCAGGACCTGTGGTTTCCGGAGCTGTTAGCCGAGCTTGAATCAAACCAAGCTGCCTACCGTATACAGGCCATTCTCGCCTGCGTCGAAATGGAGGACGATCGGTTGGTCCCTCAAATCGTCGAGAGGGTGAACGACACGAGTCCTGAGGTGCAGTTGGCCGCAATCGAAGCTCTTGGAGCCTTGGGTGGCGGCGAAGCGGAAGCAAGACTACGCGACCTGGCCCGCGGGGCAGACCCGGACCTTCGTCGAGCGGCCACCCAGGCGCTTACTGAAGCCCATGGCGGCGAGGAATTCTTCGGAATACCAACCGACTTCGAAGACGACCAAGCCTAGGGCAGGTTCGAACCAGCCCTCCATAGCATCATGGACTCGCTTCGGTGCTCGTTCATAGATTCACGACCTTCCCTGTCGAACGGACCCGATCAGCCGACCGAAGCTCAGGCAGCTTGCTTGCAGCAATCCCGCCCCGCTACGACCCGCTAGTTCACCGCCAGCGGTGGCGCCGTTCGTTCCGAGATCTCCTTCCAGAAGAAACAGGCTACGAAGTGATTCGGCCTAACTTCTTCCAGCGGAGGCTCGTCTTCAGAGCACTCAGGCTTGGCGAACGGGCACCGAGTATGGAAGCGGCAGCCGCTGGGCGGATTCGCCGGGTTTGGCACGTCGCCTTGCATGATGATCCGGTGGCGCTGTTTCTCAATGACCGGATCAGGAATGGGTACCGCTGACAACAGGGCTTTCGTATAGGGGTGCAGCGGCAGGTCGTACAGCTCATTACGATCCGCAAGCTCCATGATCTTCCCCACATACATGACGGCGATCCGACTACTGATGTGGCGGACGACTGCCAAATCGTGAGCGATGAAGAGGTAAGTCAGTCCGAACTGGTCCTGGAGCTCTTCGAGAAGGTTGATGAGTTGGGCCTGAATCGAAACGTCGAGCGCGCTGATCGGCTCGTCGCAAACGATGAACTCGGGATCCAGCACCAGGGAGCGGGCGACTCCGATGCGCTGTCGCTGTCCCCCACTGAATTCGTGCGGATAGCGGTTCACGAAATACGGGTTCAGTCCGACAATGCGGAGCAACTCGCGGACCTTCTCTTCCCGCTCCTTCGGATTGAGCAACTGATGGATCTCCAGGGGCTCTGAGATGATGCCCCCCACCGTCATCCGAGGATCAAGGGAGGCAAAGGGGTCCTGGAAAATCATCTGGATGCGTCGGCGATTCTGCCGCAAGTCCTCCTTCGGCATCGTGACCAGATCGCGTCCCTCGAACAGGACCTCTCCGGCTGTGGGTTTTTCCAGTTGCATGATCGCCCGCCCGGTCGTGGTCTTGCCGCAGCCGCTTTCGCCTACCAGCCCGAGCGTTTCCCCTTTCTTGATGGTGAAGGAGATGCCGTCAACGGCGTGAACCCAGCCAAGAGTACGTTCGATGATCAATCCCCGTCGGATTGGGAAGTGAACCTTGAGATTCTTTACCTCGACCAGATCTTCGCCCATCCCAATGGCCGGTTGCGCCACGGCGGTTTCGGCGAGTGGAGACTCAGCCATTGACTCGCTCCTTCCCGGCTTCTGCATAAACGTCGACCCAACAGGCCGCCCAGTGGTCTTCCTCGACGGGGTCGAGGGGAGGGTTCTCTGCTTCACACCGCTCGACCGGGTAAACGCAGCGCGGCTGGAACGGACAACTCGCTCCTCCGACCTGGGTGAGATCGGGCGGGAAACCGTCAATAGGGATCAGCTTGACCCTTCGGGATTGGTTGATCCGTGGGATAGATCTGAGAAGCCCGAGCGTATAGGGATGGCGGGGATTGGCGAATAACGCTTCGGTCGTGGCCTTCTCAACGATATACCCTGCGTACATCACGTTGATGCGGTCGCACAGGCCGGCGACGATCCCGAGGTCGTGCGTGATCATTATGACTGCCATCGCGAGGTCCTGGCGAAGTCGATTCAGAAGGTCGAGGATTTGGGCCTGGATCGTCACGTCGAGGGCGGTTGTAGGCTCGTCGCAGATGACGAGCTTGGGGTCACAGGTGAGTGCCATCGCGATCATCACCCGCTGCCGCATCCCGCCACTGAAGTTGTGCGGATAGTCCCTGATTCGCGTTCGGGCGAAGGGAATCTCAACCATCTCCATGATTTCCACGGCCCTTCGCTCGGCTCCAGCCATGTCCATGCCCATGTGCAGGACTAGCGGCTCAGTCAACTGCGTCAGGACCGTCAGCACCGGGTTCAGGGAAGTCATCGCATCCTGGAAAATGATCGCAATGTCGTTTCCGCGGACCTTTCGGATCTCCTCGTCGGTATAGGTAAGCAGGTTCTTGCCCTCGAACAACACCTCACCGGCTGCTATTCGACCGGGCTTGGGCACCAGGTTAATGATCGAAAGCGCACTGATCGATTTTCCGCATCCGCTCTCACCCACGATACCGACGGCCTCACCCGGCATCACCGTGTAAGAGATACCGTTGACCGCGTGGACGACACCTTCGCGCGTGGGGAACTCGGTCCGGAGGCCTTTCACCTCGAGAAGTGGCTCCACCCTCAATCTCCTCTTTGGCTCCGCCCGGGTGCACCCTGGCAGGAGCGTGCGTAATTATACTGGCAGGCCGCTCACAATCCACTTGATTACTAAAAGGCGGTCAGTGGCGCTCTCCAACGAGGGTTTGAAGCAGCCGAGCGATCCTCCTCCGCCACGTTTCGATACCGAACGAGCGAATGATTTTGTTGGCTGCGCTACCCCCGGCGCTCTGGAGTCGTTCCATCGCATTCGCATCGGGCAACTTTCGACCGTACAGCCCTTCCACATAGCCGGCCCCGACGGTTTCTATAGCCTCCGCAGCTTCTGGCAGTGCTTTGGCAAGTGCCGCAGTGTATTCATACGGGGTCTGGGATTCTTTCGGCCCGAGACCGACCCAGCCCGCCAGCCGCACAACCCGGGCATAAGGCCGGGCAAAGCTCGGCAGTCGGCTTATCTGCCTTGCCCATGCCCCTGGTCCCAGTACGAGCGCGGAGATGCCCAGCAAAGCGAGGGTCGCCAGTAAGATGAGACCTATGGGCGGCCCGCCGGATCCGCCAGCGTCGGATAATGGGGTGACATCGCCCTCGTCTCCAAGATCTTCTTCGTCCAAGGTCTGATCTGATGCTCCCTCCGACTCGAGCAGCCGCTTGATATCCTCTTCGCTTTCTGCGACCAGGGGGTTCTCAAATCGCGGCGGCAAGGGACGATTCGCGCTCGGTTCGAAGGTGATCCATCCGTACCCCGGGAAATACACCTCGGTCCACGCGTGAGCATGATTTTCATTCACCTGGTATGACTGGGTGGCGTCATCCCAGTCGCCGGCCACATACCCGGTTGCCACTCGAGTTGGGATGCCCACCGATCGCAACATGACCGCCATCGCAGTGGCGTAATAATCGCAGTAACCTTCTTTCGAATCGAAAAGCAGGAAGCTTACCCAATCCCGGCCCGGCGGAGGAACTGCAACCCGGGTCTTATAGGTCAACGTGCGTAGATAGTCTTCGACGTTGGCAGCGGCCTCGTAGGTCGTTGTGGAATCCCCAACTACCCGCCAGGCCTCCTGTCTAACGGCGTCGGGGAAGAAATCCGGCAACTGGAGATATGCGCGTGTCCACGGTGGGTAGATCGTGCTGGCTCGTTTGAGCTCCGAGGTGGATGCGGTGGACACGGATGCTAAAACGCTGTATTGCTGCTGTTGGCGGAGAGAGATCACCGGTCGGATGAATGCGATGTCAGTGAAGTCTCCTCGGTAGTCATAGTTGACCGGCAGGTTGACCGTTACCGGTGCATCCGGCGCATGGAGAATAGAGCTGCCCAGAGCCAGCATCGTGAACGTGTACTCAACAAAGGTCCTGCCCTCAGTTCCCGCCTGGCTGTTTTCCGCGAGTGGTTGCCTACGATCTCTTCGCACTGAGGTTGCATTGGTACTCGTCATCAGTTGTCCGGTGTATTTGTCGTAGGTCGAGCCTCGCCAGTACGCGGGCCGCTGACCGGTCACCCGATAAACCGGGTCCGTCCCGAGATCAAAAGAACCTCGCGGAGCGAGGGACTGGGTTATAGAGAGGCCTCGGGAGGACAGCGGCGATGGATTGAGGGAGGCAAAGAGCCGATCGAAGGTGGCTTGGGCATCCTGCCAGGGACCCGAGACGGTGTCCCATGCGTTGGAGACCGCTCGGCTGACTTCGCCGGTCGGAAGCTGAAAGGCCAAGAGGACAATCCCCACCCCCAGACCAGCGCCGCCGAGGGCAAAGCCGGCGCCCTGATTGAGACTGCGGGCGACGTTGTCGATCCGCCAGGCCGCGACGTGGCGCAGCGAGCTCACATTCATCATCAGGAGGAAGCCGGCGACCAATTGAAGGTAAGTGAGGGGGAGCAATTCGGTTGGGGCATAGGAGAGGTTCAGCAAGAGGACCGTAGAGGTGGGAACCACAGCCAACCACGGCGTGAACATTCGAAAGGCGCCCCAGGCCCCCACGTAGCCGCTCAGCCAGGCCAGGAGAGCCATGCTGAAAGCGAATAGCAGATTGTCGGTACTCGCTCCACCTGACAGGGCCGCGGCAAACCATTGGCCCACCCGCGCCAACAAGAGATGTGTACCGTCGAAGATGGTCGCCGACGGCAGGTAGCGTGAATAAAAGAGCGTCCCGGTCGCCGCACCGCTCAGGATTCCCAAAAGGTGCGCCTGGGGCGCGCGCCACCCGCTCCGGGCTAGCGCCCACCCGGCCAACACGCCGCCCAGCCCCATCCACGGAACCAGGTCCAAGTTTTCCGACCACGCGGCGAGCTGAATAGACCAGGCCGGCATCCATGCCAACGCACCGACCACCAGGAGGCCAAAGAATGACTCTCTGGCGGTCAGCGCCAGAGGAACATGGGATCGGTCCCAATTAGTGCTGCCAAGCATTCATCGCCCCGTTGCTGGCTGCCAGCGGCTGCGTTGGCGCCAATAATCCCTCTAGTTTGTCGCCCTGCTTCACAGAGTGCACCGGAATGCCATTCGCGTTCAATCGGCTGATCACTTCTAGCTGAGCAGTGGAAGACCCGGCCGCTTGATCCACGGCGAAACTCGCCGCGTCGATCGGCACCGCCATGATGTGAACACCCCGGTGGCGCAGCTCCTCGCACAAGCCAACCCATCCCGGCTCGCTGGACGGTGTCACGACCCACGTGACAGCGTTCCGATTGAACCGGACAGATTCGGCGGCCAATATATCTACCAGGGTCTCTCGGTAGATTGCCTGAACCAGAGCCAGGATCTCTAGTCCTTTGCTCAACTGACGCGTGCCACGGTCGGGTGGCAGGAGCTGATGCTGGCCGATGAGGCCCACCGCCCGTCCCTGCATAAGAAAGTGTTGCAACAGGGACGCCGCAATAGTCACTGCGTATTCATCCGTTGATTCGGGCGCCGTTCCACGGTGAGGTGCCACATTGAGATCGAGAACTATCCACACGTCGGAAAAGGGATCGAGCTCAAATTCCTTAACCATAACCCGGCCCATCCGCGCCGTGCTGGCCCAGTGGATTCGATGGTACGGGTCCGAGGGCTGGTACTCGCGGACCCCGGACGCCATCGGCGTGACGAAAGGCACATGCCCGCTTTGCTGCGCTCCACCCGGGAGCAGCCCCGGCATGCGCATCGCCGTTACGAATTGAACGGTGCGCGGGTACACAACTACCGTGGCCTCAGACGGGTAGCGCCGACTCCGTTGAAAGAGTCCGAAGGGATCTCCGGTGGTGCAGACCAAATCGCCTACGGCGAACTTGCCGCGGATGGCGCACTCCGTGCGTTGGGTCCAGGACCGGTGGGCTTTCGGCCCGAGGAACATCCCTTCCGCTACGCTGTGGCCCGCCAGCGCGGAATGTGAGCGCACCTCCAACCACGGTTTGGGGAGGCGCGAGGTGTTTTCGATTGCCACCGACTCTTCAAACTGGCTCCCCACCTGCGCGCGCTGGGTGCGCGCCCGACGGTCCACCGACATGGTTCTGATCCCCACAAGCGCCCACAGCCAAGAAACGGCAATCAGCAGAAACACCACGTAGGAAACTCGGTACATGACGCTCCAGCCGCCGGTCAGCGCGATGATCAAGGTGGCTACCCACAGTGCAACGAGCCCTGCGAGCCTCAACGCGAAGACCTGGTTCGGCCGCACCTGGAGGCCAGGTCAAGCCAAGGTGAAAACAGGTCTTGCATTCTGTCGTCCGCCAGGAACTTAAGCAGGTACGCGGGTGCCCGGGACCGGGACTGACTGCAGGACGTCCTCTAGGATGGAATTCGGCTGGACCCCCCGAACCCTGGCGCTCGGATTGATGATGAGCCGGTGCGCGAGCACCGTCTCTACGAGCATCTTCACATCATCCGGGATGACGTAGTCCCGACCCCGCAACATGGCGGCGGCTTGGGCCACGCGGAACAACGAGAGCGATCCTCTAGGACTGGCCCCAAGATATACATCGGGGTGTTTTCGGGTAGCGGCTACGACATCAACGATGTACCCCCTGACCGATGGCTCCACTCGCACCTGGCGGATTGCGGCGTGCGCTCCGCGAAGTTCGTCCGCATCGACCACCTGGCCAATGTCATCGATGGGATGAGACATTTCCTGCGAATCAAGGACCGCGACTTCTTGGTCGCGGCCCGGATAGCCAAGCCGGATTCGCATGATGAAGCGATCGAGTTGGGCTTCGGGGAGCGGAAAGGTTCCTTCATATTCGATGGGGTTCTGGGTGGCCATCACCATGAACGGGCGTGGCAACGACCTCGTGACGCCGTCTACCGTGATCTGGCGCTCCTCCATGGCCTCGAGCAAGGCCGACTGAGTCTTCGGAGTCGCTCGATTGATCTCATCAGCAAGGACGATCTGGGCCACGATGGGCCCCGGGCGAAACTCGAATTCCTCGGTTTTTTGGTTGTAGATCGAGACCCCGGTTACGTCGCTGGGCAGCAAGTCGGGCGTGAACTGAATCCGTCGGAAGGTGCAACCGATCGACTTTGCGAGCGCCTTCGCGAGCATGGTCTTCCCGACGCCGGGCACGTCTTCTATGAGGATATGGCCTTCGCTGGCCAGCGCGATCAGCGCCAGCTCCACTTCTTGGTTCTTGCCAAGTAGTACGCGTGATACGTTTTGCAGGACCGCTTGGAGCGTACGACTCCCGTCGACCATTCTGCCTCCGCTCATGGCACGTCTTTAGGTGCGCGATGTTACGACAAGCCGCGTCTACTGGCCGCAGCAGTACTTATATTTCTTGCCGCTTCCGCACGGACAGGGGTCATTGCGACCGACCTTCTTGCCCGTTCCACCGCCCGGTCCAGACAACGCCCGCGGTCGGGCGGCGGCAGGTCTGCGCTCCTGGCTCAATGTCACGTGGTAGATCGTGTGCGCCACGTCATGCTGAATCGCACGCAGCAACTCCCCGAACATGCTGGCCGCCTCGACTTTGTACTCAACCAGCGGGTCCCGTTGGCCGTATGCGCGAAGGCCAATCCCTTGCCGAAGGTCGTCCAGGGCAGTGAGGTGTTGAGCCCAGAGTGTATCGATTAGGCGAAGCACCACCACTCGTTCTGCCTGGCGCATAATCTCCGGGCCGAGCTCTCGCTCTTTATCCGCGTAGGCGTCTTCCGCATACCCCTTGAGCAGCTCAGCGATCGCATTTGGAGGCGTCTCTTCTAGGATTTCGACATCCAGCTGTGTGGTTGGACAGAGACTCTGGAATGCCCCCACAAGACCTTCCGGATCGCTCGTGTCACTCTTCCCGCCTAGGTAGCCCGCCACGAGCTCGTCGATCTCGCCGTCAACCCAATCGAGAAGCATCTCGTGTAGCGTGTCCTCACCAAGCACTGCCCGTCGATCTGCGTAGATCGCTTCGCGTTGCTTATTCATGACGTCGTCGTATTCCACGACGTGCTTGCGCATGTCGAAATTGTAGGCTTCGACTTTCTCTTGAGCGTTCTGGATCGATCGGGAAACCAGCCGGTGTTCGAGCGGCATGTCTTCTTCGAAACCGAGCTTCCCCATGAGGTTCGAAATCGTCGCCCCGGCGAAGCGCCGCATGAGGTCGTCTTCCAGCGAGACATAGAACCGCGAGGAGCCTGGGTCGCCTTGGCGGCCGGCACGACCCCGAAGCTGGTTGTCGATGCGGCGGGCCTCATGACGCTCAGTGCCGATGATATGCAACCCGCCTAAAGCGATGACGCGCTCGTGGTCGCTTGCGCACATCTCGCTGATCTCCTGGGCGACCTGCTCCTCGTCTTCAACCGCGGGAACTTGCCCGTTCCGGAACCTTCGCCGAAGCTCGCCCTCGTCCAGCCCAGTGGGATTACCGCCGAGCAAGATGTCGACGCCTCGCCCTGCCATGTTGGTGGCGATCGTGACGGCACCCGGCCGACCGGCTTGTGCAATGATCGCGGCTTCGCGTTCGTGCTGCTTCGCATTGAGGACTTCGTGGGCAATCCCCACCCGCTGGAGTTGACTGCTCAGCTCTTCGGATTTTTCTATGGATACCGTTCCTACCAGGACCGGACGGCCCGTCTGATTCAGCTCCTGGATCTCCTCCGCCACCGCCCGAAACTTCGCTGCCTCGCTTTTGTAAATGAGGTCCGGCCAGTCTTCTCGGATCATTGGACGGTTAGTCGGAATGGGAATGACTTCCAGATTGTAGATTTTGCGAAACTCCTCGCGCTCCGTTGCCGCAGTCCCGGTCATTCCCCCCAGTTTCTCGTACATTCGAAAGTAATTCTGGAAGGTGATTGTCGCGAGGGTGACGTTCTCGCGTTGAACGCGAACGCCCTCCTTCGCCTCGATCGACTGATGTAGCCCCTCCGAGTACCGTCGACCGGGCATCAAACGCCCGGTGAACTCATCCACGATGACGACCTCACCATCCTTGACCACATAGTCTCGATCCCGCTTGTAGATGAACTGAGCCTTCAATGCCTGGTCCAGGTAGTGAGTGAGCTCATAATTTTCGGCGGCGTAGATGTTTTCCACGTGGGCCGCCCGCTCGACTTTCGCGATGCCTTCCTCGCTCAGACTGATGGCGCGATGCTTCAGATCCATCTCGAAGTCGTCGCCCTCCCGAAGGCGGGGGGCGATCCTTGCGAACTGCGCGTAAAGGTCCGTCGACTCCTCAGCTGCACCCGAAATAATGAGCGGGGTTCGTGCCTCGTCAACAAGGATGTTGTCGATCTCGTCAACGATGGCAAAGTTCAGGTTCCGTTGGACCACTTCCGTCAGAGCCCAGACCATGTTGTCGCGAAGGTAATCGAATCCCAGCTCGTTATTGGTGCCATAGGTTATGTCAGCGGCATAAGCTTCCCTCCGCGTTCGGTAATCGAGATCGTGCTGGATCACCCCGACCGTAAGTCCGAGAAACTGGTGGATGGGCCCCATCCACTCGCTGTCGCGCTTAGCCAAATAGTCGTTCACCGTGACCACGTGGACCCCTAGGCCAGAGAGGGCGTTCAAATAAGCGGGGAGCGTTGAGACCAGGGTCTTTCCTTCACCAGTCCTCATCTCCGCGATGTGTCCCTCGTGGAGGACGATTCCACCCAACAGCTGCACGTCATAGTGACGCTGGCCAATCGTACGCCGGGCGGCCTCCCGGACCAGGGCAAAGGCTTCGGGTAGGAGGCTGTCGAGGGTCTCGCCACCGTCATAGCGCCTACGAAACTCAGCCGTCCTAGAGGGAAACTCTGAATCGCCTACTCTCGTGATCTCAGTTTCGAGTTGGTTGATCTGCTCGACCAACGGACGAAGATGGTGCAGCTCCCTCTCGGCGCTGCCGCCGAAAATGCGCGCAAGTGGATTCAACATGTCAGCACCTCAGCTCGGACTGCAAACCCCTGCCGATCGACCATGGGGACGCGCCCTCATATCAAGATAAACCATGCAGACGGCAAGCTGCATCGACAACCTGTCCCGACTCATAGGGCTCAGGACCCTTCGGGGACGGCCCCAACGGGTCAGTTGGAAGACTTGCGCCGGCGAGCAGCGCTGCCGCGTTGACAACGCCCCCACTGAGCACGTCTACATCGTACCCACCCTCGAGGAGAAACACCGCGCGACCAGCGCACACTCTGCTTGCGGCTGCCAAGACTTGACTCAGCACAACTGAATATCCGGCGAGGGAGAGTTGCATGTCGGCCATCGGATCAGCCCAGTGCGCGTCAAAACCGAGGGACACCAGGACCAATTCAGGCGCAAAACGCTCGATGGACGGTAGCACCACCCTCGCTGTCGCGGCCGCATAACTCTGGTCACCGCAGCCGGGCATCAGAGGGACATTCACGGTCGTTCCAAGGCCCGTCTCCGCACCGCATTCAGTCAGCGCTCCGGTTCCCGGGTAATGCGGGTACTGGTGTAACGAGCAATACAGCACGTCGGATCTGTCATAAAAGATGTCCTGCGTACCATTGCCATGGTGGACGTCCACATCGACGATCGCGACCCGTCTAATTCCGAGCTCATCTATTGCCCATTGGGCAGCGATCGCAATGCTGTTGAACAAGCAAAAGCCCATCGATCGGTTCCTGGTTGCATGGTGGCCGGGGGGGCGAACCAACACCATCGCATTGGTTTCCTTGCCCAATACTACGTCGCTGGTCGCCTGAACTGCCCCGCCCGCCGCCCGCAGTGCCGCTTCGTATGATCCCACCACCACGTAGGTGTCGGAATCGATCCAGCCGCCTCCCTGCCGGGCTAGCTCTGCAACCATCTGGACCTGCCGTTCCGAATGAACTCTTTGGACCACAGAAGGGCTGCACCGATCCACGGCAGGCCAATTGAGCGGCAGATGCGCGTTATGTACAGCTTCGGTCGCCGCATTCACTCGTTCCGGTCGCTCCGGATGCCCAGGAGAGACGTGGAGCAGGCAGCGCTCGTCGGCGTAGATCGCCGTCACTTTAAGACAGCGTCATTTTTAGCAAAAGGCGCTGACACACAGCCGATTTAGTACGTCTGGGCCAGGCAGCACTCTAGGAGCCGCTGCCGCCCGCCGCCATCAGGGCGTCGTGGCACCCGGTGCAAGTCTCGCGCGCGAGCGGGCCCGCGGTGCGCTCTGGACCGGATCCGGTTGCTCGGTCGGAAGGGGCGGCGGCTGCGGTGGCGGCAATTCAGTTTCGATGGCCTTGCCCTGGAACACGCGCTCCAGATCTTCCCCTTCCAGGGTTTCACGCTTGATCAACTCGGTCGCGAGGAGGTCCAAGGTGTCTCGGCGCTCGGACAGCATTGACATGGCTCGATCGTGGGCCTTGCCGATCAACCGGCGCATTTCCTCATCGATCGCCTCAGCAATTTTTTCGCTGTAGTTCTTCTGCTCAGAAATCTCGCGGCCCAGGAAGATCAACTCCTCTTTGCGACCGAAAGTGCGGGGCCCGAGACTATCGCTCATGCCGTATTCGCAAATCATTTTGCGGGCGAGGTTCGTAGCCACCTCGAGATCGTTCTGGGCTCCGGTGCTCATTTCGCCGAACACGAGCTTTTCGGCGCAATGACCTCCCAACCCGGCGGCCAGGCGATCTTCGAACTGGGATCGAGTCCACAAATGCCGATCCTCTTCAGGCAGGAACCGCGTGTAGCCCCCCATCATTCCGTGGGCGACGATCGTAATCTTGTGAACTGGGTCGTGGTGCTCGAGGAATCGGCCGACTAGTGCGTGGCCTGCTTCGTGGTAGGCCGTGCGCCGCTGCTCCGCCTCCGAGATGATCCGACTGCGGCGTTCCGGGCCAGCGACAACCCGGTCAATAGCTTCTTCGAGCTCCTTCATGCCTAAAGTGCGTCGATTACGCCGAGCCGCCAGAATGGCGGCCTCGTTCAGCAAATTCGCCAAATCGGCTCCAGAAAATCCAGGGGTCTGCTTCGCCAGCACATCAAGATCGACGGAATCCTCCATAGGCTTACCGCGGGCGTGTACGTCCAATATCGCTCGGCGGCCCTTCATGTCCGGAGGTGACAAAACCACCTGGCGGTCGAAACGGCCCGGTCGGAGCAACGCTTGATCCAGCACGTCCGGCCGGTTAGTAGCGGCTAGCACAATGACGCTAGTCCCTTGGTCGAAGCCATCCATCTCAACTAGGATCTGGTTGAGGGTTTGCTCGCGCTCGTCATGGCTGCCGCCCAGACCAGCACCCCGCGATCGACCGACCGCATCGATCTCATCGATGAACACGATGCATGGCGCGTTCCGCTTGGCTTGCTCGAACAGGTCTCGTACCCGCGAAGCGCCGACGCCCACGAACATCTCGACAAATTCAGAACCGCTAATGCTGAAGAAGGGAACCCCCGCTTCGCCAGCGACGGCCCTAGAGAGCATGGTCTTCCCTGTGCCGGGCGAGCCGATCAACAAGACTCCCTTGGGGATTCGCGCCCCTAAAGCAACGAACTTATCCGGAAACTTAAGAAACTCGACAACCTCCTGCAGCTCTTGTTTGGCCTCTTCCACGCCGGCGACATCGGCGAAGGTCGAAGTGGGCTTATTGGCCATGAACATCCGGGCCCGGCTTTTGCCAAATGACAATGCCTGATTGTTCGACCCTTGAGCCTGACGCATCATGAACAACAGGACCCCGCCAAAGAAGATCAGGGGCAGGAGGTTGAACAGGATCCCGAGCCAGTTACCGAACTGCGACGGCTCCGTCACTACGATGGTGACCGCTTCCAGTTGGTCGGGCGTAACGCCGTAGTCTCGAAACTGCTGGGAAATAGTTCCGCCCGGCTCTTTTCGGGAAACGGCCCGCCGCTTGTCGTAGTACTCGACCTGCAGACGGTCTTCGGTCACCGAGATCCGGCTAACTGCTCCGTCTCGCACATCTTTAGCGAGTCCGCTGAAGCTGATCGGCCCGACTTCTTTATCAACGGTCTGAGGAAAGGCCGTAAAGAACAGGGCCGCGATCGCGGCTAAGATAACGAGATAGGCGAAGCTATTGCGCAGCCACTTATTGCCGGTCATGAAGCCTCTCCGGGAGGGTGCCAGTAGATTATATCAGAGGGTCTCCGCGCTCTCGGACGGCCCGAAATGTGACAAACGGCACCACACCCAACGAGTTCTCGCGCAACTCCAAGTCACTCGATGTCGAAGAAGACTCTCAGCCACGCTCGCCACCGCGACTCCGACCGGGAGGGCTGACTTCGGAGGCGCGGGTCATCCGGGATCGCTTGGGCCGGCCACCCGAGCACTACCGGGCGGTCGCCCGGTCTAACCAGGCCAAGCTCGTTGCGGGCTAGCCGCTCGATCTCAGACTCCTCGAGTGTAGCCGTGAGCTCCGCTTGAAGCGAGAGGTTTTGGAGACGCAACGATTCGATCTGCCTAGTTGCACCTATCACCTCCTCGCGGGCTCGATAGCCATCGAGAGCGCGTTGGCCGGTGAGAACTCCCAGATAAACTACCACCAGTCCCGCGCCGATTGCGATGAGCCGGCGACCAGTTCTGCTCGAACGCGGAATAGCAATCAAGCTCATTGCGACCAGGAAAGACCGGATATGGGATCAACGCCCAGTCGCGACGTAAGGGCAACTGGGCGAGAGGATGCCGTAATCTCGCTGCCACTTACCGTGACGTTGAAAGAAAAGATTTCGAAGACTCCGCCAACGAGCCCGACATAGGCAATCGAGTTGCCTAATGGCGACCATACAGGGCTGCGCGCCAGCTCCGCGTCGGCGAGTTGGACCGGACGCCCCCCACTCTGAGCGTCCACCGCATAAATGACATTCCGATTCCCCTCCCGCGCGATGTAGGTCACAAATGTGCCATCCGGCGACCAGGAGGGATCGAAGGCGCCGTCGCCAGACGTGAGGGCCCGTGCCCCAGCCGGGCGAGCGGGATCAATGACATAGACTTGGCTGCGAGCCGATAAGAACCGGGTCGCAGCGATGAACCGCCCGTCGGGCGACCAGTTAAACGAATCGATCGCGTCGAGTCCGTTGTTCGGAAATACGATCTGACGAAGTCCGCTACCGTCCGGATTCATCCGCCACAACATAGGATAAAACGAAGAGCGATCAGTGACGAAAGCGATGCTCGATCCATCGGGTGCCCACTTTGGGCGAAACGCCCAATTGCTGTCGCCAGCGGGGGTCCGCCGATTGCGGGTGAGCTGGCGTTCATTCGAGCCGTCCGGATCGAGTAGAAACAGCTCCGAGGCGCTCGCATACATACCAACCGCGACGATTCGTGACCCATCCGGCGACGCTTCAGGCTGTTCCCACCCCCCATCGTGAGTAACCGCGTCAACTCGTCCATTGGCCATTGACCAGATGTCGCCCGCATGCACGAACAGAATCCTGCCCGGGGTCGTAGCTGCCTCAGCCAAGACGGGGTTGGCGGCCGGTTCCGCGGCGAGAGCCAGCCGGAGACTGCTCATCAATCCGACACCGATGGCAGCGAGCAGCAACCCGATCGCCAGGCACCGAGATGCGGTGAGCCGGATGGGCATGGATCGTTCGCTAGTTGTCATCGGCCTCAAGCCGGGCTGGATGTGCTAACCCCACGATTTCCCTGACCGAATGGAACCCTCTCGCTTCGATCTCTACCGGAAGCCGCTGGACGATTTCGACCGCTGCCTTCGGATCCACGAACGATGCTGTACCCACCTGGACGGCGGACGCCCCAGCCATGATGAATTCCAGAGTATCTTCTATCGAAGCGATCCCGCCAATCCCCACCACCGGGATGCTCACCGTTTGGCTGACCAGCCACACCAGCCAGAGAGCCAATGGGCGAATTGCCGGTCCGGACAATCCAGCGCCGAAGGCACCCAACTCGGAGCGTCCTGTCCAGGAGTCGATTTTCATGCCGGTAGGCGAATTTATGAGAGAAATGGCGTCCGCTCCGCCCCTCTCCGCAGCACCCGCGGCGCCACAGATATCCCACAGGTCGGGGGGCAGCTTCACCAGAATGGGAAGCCCAGTCCGGGATCGGACGGTGTAAGTCAAGTTTTCTATGAAAGCCGATTCCTCGGTCGCCGTGCCCCCGTGGCCCGCATATCGGCCCGGCAAGTTCAGCTCGAACCCGGAGAGCCCGGGGATCCCATCGATCTCCCCGGCCAAATAGGCAAAGTCTTCCGCCGTGTCCCCGGCAATGCTGACAATCACTGGCACGGTGGACCGTTTCCAGGTCGGGCTCTGGTCCTTGATCAGCCGATGAACCCCTGGATTTTGCAACCCGGTGGCGTGAAGGATCCCAGACGGGGTCTCGACTACGCGCGGCCCGGGATTTCCTCGCCGAGGGTACCTGGTGACGCTAGCGGTAACGAATCCGCCCAGAGCCTCCACATTGAGCAGGCCAGTGGACTCCAGGCCGACGGTACCAGATGCTGCCAGCACCGGGTTCTTAAGGAGCAATGGCTCCTTTGAGTTGGCTCCAATCAGAACGTCGAGCCTCACTCCAGCGCTGACTTGGACGCTCTCCATTGCCACGGTGACCTCGCTCACTCTAGGCGGCTCTCTCGGTCCAGAGGATGGCGGCCGAATCAAAAACGGGACCGTCAACACAGGTTCGACGGAGTCCCCGCCGAGTGTCGACGACACAGCTGAAACAGACTCCACTGGTACAGGCTATTCGGCGCTCGATCATGATCTGAGCGCGCTTCTTAGGAATGCGAGCAGCAATCGCGCTGGCAAGGCCCGACATGAGTAGCAGCGGGCCAGACCCGCAAATACCGTCGGCCCACGGCAACAATTCACCAACTCGATCCATGATCGAGCCATGGTATCCGACCGAGCCGTCGTCAGTTGCCACCAGGTAGTCGATCAAGGGATGGAGGAGGCGCGGAGGGAGAACTTCGTCCGCGGTGGCGGCCTGTACCGCGAGGGTGACACTCTTCTGCTGGGCGACCGCTTTTTCGGCAACGCCCAGCAGGGGACCGATGCCGTAACCGCGACCCAGCAGGAGGAGATTCTGGGTCGACGCGTCGAGTGTGAACCCCCGACCGACCGGCCCAACGCAATCGATCTCATCGCCTGGCCTTAGTCGGATGAGCCATTCAGAACCAGCGCCCGCGCGCTGGACCATGATCTCGATCGTGTCGCCCTCCGTCTTGCCGACGCCCATGGGACGGCGAAGAAACGGGTCGGTGGATCGACCACAGCGAAGCAACAGAACCTGCCCGGGAACCGCGTCCCGGGCCGCCGCACCAACATCCAGAGTAAGGGCGTAAGTGGACGGAAGAACGCGTTCGTTACTGACTACAGAAACGAGCAGCTGGCTCACGACCGTTCCGGAGTGCTCATCACCGATCGGGGATCGAATGACCAGTAGCTGGTCACCGGGAGGACTTCATAGGAGCCGTCCCCCGAGGCTAGGCACTCCGCGACCACCCGTGCGGTGTCAAGCGAGGTGAAGCAGGGAATCCGCTTTTCAGTGGCTGCGCGGCGGATCTCGAAGCCATCCCGGAACTGGTCCCGGCGAGCGGAGGGGCCCACCATCGTATTCACCACCCCTTGCACCAGCCCTTCATTTATCACATCCACTACGTTGGGATGCCCTTCGTCCAACTTCTTGGTACTCATGACGACCGGCACCCCGAGCGCTTCAATCAGGGCCGCGGTTCCCTCAGTGGCATAGAGACGATACCCCAGCCCGGCGAAGGCCCTGATGATTGGAATCGCTTCGGTCTTGTCAGCATCGGCAACCGAAAAAAGCAGTGCCCCCTGAGGCGGCAGCATCAATGAGGCGGCAATCAGCGCTTTCATCATCGCTGGCCGATACGTGCGGTCAATACCCATTACTTCTCCGGTGGACTTCATCTCCGGACCGAGATAGGAATCGACTCTGGGCAATTTTGCCATCGAGAAAACTGGGGCCTTCACGGCAACCAGGTTCTGAGTTGGCCACAATCCTCCCGGATAGCCCTGATCAGCCAGCGACTCCCCCAACATCACCCGGGTGGCAACGGTGACCAACGGAACCCCGGTCACCTTTGAAATGAAAGGCACCGTGCGACTCGCCCGCGGGTTTACTTCAATGACATACAACTGGCCTTCGAAAAGTACGTACTGCACGTTAAATATGCCCTGCAGGCCCAGGCCAAGGCCGATCTTCTCGGTGTAGTCGATCACGGCCTGGATGTCGCGGGGCTCCAGGCCCATTGCGGGGTAAACCGCCATAGAATCTCCGGAATGAACGCCGGCCCGCTCGACATGGGCCATCACGCCGGGAATAAGGACCCGCTCGCCATCGCACACCGCGTCGACCTCAATCTCTTTGCCGGCGAGGTACTTATCGATCAGAACTGGATGAATCAGAGAAAGCTGGGTTGCGGCGGTAACGTACCGAACCAAATCGGCCGGGCTGTGAACGATCTCCATGGCCCGGCCGCCCAGGACGTAGGACGGTCGTACAAGCACCGGGTAGCCGATCCGATCCGCCGTCGGGAGAGCCTCTTCAACGGTCCGGACCGCGGCGCCGGGAGGCTGTGATAAGCCCAGCTTGGTGAGCAGCGCTTCAAATAGCTGACGATCCTCAGCCAGGTCAATAGCGCGCAGGCCACTTCCCAGAATTCGGGCGCCCGAATGATAAAGCGGCTCGGCGAGATTGATCGCGGTCTGCCCCCCGAATTGGAGGATAACCGGGGGAGCCTCGTCCATTGAGCCCGTTTTGGATTCGTTCTCTAGGATGTTGCGGATGCTCTCTTCATCCAGCGGCTCAAAATAGAGGCGCGAGGATAAGTCAAAATCGGTACTGACCGTTTCCGGATTGCTGTTGACCATGATGCTGTTCACTTGGGCTTCCCGGAGCGCAAGGGCCGAGTGGACGCTGCAATAGTCGAATTCGATGCCCTGGCCAATGCGGATCGGCCCGGAGCCAACCACAAGCGCACCTCCACCTACCAGGGGCTCAGCTTCATTTTCGGTGTCGTAGGAGCTGTAGAAGTAGGGCGTCACGGCGGCAAATTCCGCGGCGCAGGTATCGACCATCTTATAGGTGGGGCGGATGTTCCAGTCGGCCCGTTGGGCCCGCACCTGTTCAGGCAGCTTGTCGGATAGGGTGCCGATCTGCTCGTCTGAAAAACCCATCCGCTTGGCCCCGTAGAGGAGCGCAGGCGTCAGCGGCTTGCTCAGCAACTCGCGTTCCATGGTGACGATGTCTTCGATCTTGGATAGAAAGAATTCGTCGATCCCTGACATCTTGGCAATCCGAGCCGTGCCCATTCCCCGTCGACTGGCTGCCGCAATCGCCCAAAGACGGAGGTCGTTGGGTTCTTCGATGAGCCCCGTGATCAAGGCCGTGGAACCGGCTGCGGCTTGAGCCCAACTGCGATCCTCCCACTGAAGCGAGCGGCCGCCGATCTCCAATGAGCGAACCGCTTTCTGAAGCGCGGCCTCGAACGATCGATCGATGGCCATGACTTCTCCGGTTGATTTCATCTGGGTGTTAATCGTCCGCTCGCCGCTCGCAAATTTGTCGAACGGCCACCGCGGGATTTTTACCACCACGTAGTCGAGGGCTGGCTCGAAGGCCGCCGTCGTGCGCTCGGTCACCGCGTTTGGGATCTCGTACAGAGTCAGGCCCACCGCAATTTTCGCGGCCACCCGGGCGATGGGGTAACCGGTCGCTTTGGAAGCTAGGGCCGACGAGCGACTGACTCGCGGGTTCACTTCGATCACAAAATACTGGTGGGACGCCGGATCGAGCGCAAACTGGATATTGCAGCCCCCTTCAACTCCCAGCGCACGAATGATTTTTATCGCGGCTGAGCGCAACATCTGATATTCATAGTCGGACAGGGTCTGACTGGGCGCGACGACGATCGAGTCGCCCGTGTGCACGCCCATGGGATCGAAGTTCTCCATGTTGCACACCGTCACGCAGTTGTCGGCGCCGTCACGCACCACTTCGTATTCGACTTCCTTCCAGCCCACCAGTGACCGCTCAACGAGAACCTGCGAGATGGGGCTGAGCGTGATTCCCGTTCCCGCTGTAGCTCGCAACTCCGTTTCGGTCCGGCCAAAGCCGCCCCCGGTTCCCCCGAGCGTGAACGATGGCCGAATGACCACCGGGTATCCGATCTGTCGAGCGACTATGACGGCCTGTTCTACGGTGTGGGCCACGGCGCTCTCCGGAACCGGCTCTCCGATGCTCAGCAGGAGGTTCTTGAAGAGCTCACGATCCTCCGCCTGGCGAAGGGTTGATAGCGGCGTGCCGAGCAGCCGAGTTCCGTAGCGGTCGAGAATTCCAGCTTCCGCCAACTCTACAGCCAGATTGAGACCGGTCTGGCCTCCCAGAGTGGGCAGCAGACCGTCCGGGCGCTCCCTAGCGATTATTCGTTCGATCACGTCAACGACCAAGGGCTCAATGTAGACGGCATCGGCCACGTCAGCGTCCGTCATGATGGTCGCCGGATTCGAATTGACCAGGATCGTGTAAATGCCCTCTTCGCGAAGCGCCTTACAAGCCTGGGTGCCTGCGTAATCGAATTCCGCTGCCTGCCCTATCACAATCGGCCCCGAACCGATCACCAGCACCTTGTTCGGACGAGGAGTCAAGCCTGGATCAGCCCATGCGGAGGTTCGCTCAGATCTGCTTGGGCGGCGGAGGCTGGGGACCTCTCGAGGGCTTCCCAGCCCGAAACCGGTCGATCAACCATGTCCAGGAAGCGCTCGAAGATGTACTGGTTGTCCTGAGGGCCGGGGCAGCCTTCCGGGTGAAATTGAACCGAGAAAGCGGGGAGACTGCGGTGGGCGAGCCCTTCTACTGACGAATCATTGAGGTGGACCATGGAGACGCCGAAACCGGAGCTATCCGGTATCGAACCGCGATCCACCTGGAACTCATGGTTCTGGGTGGTGATATGGACCCGACCCGTCGTGACATCCTGAACCGGATGATTACCGCCGTGGTGGCCGTACCCGAGCCGACTTGTGCTGCCCCCGGCCGCGAGACCCAGGACCTGATGGCCGAGACAGATCCCGAGCAGTGGAACTTCTCGATCCAAAAGTTGGCTAGCGAGCTGGGCCACCTGGTGCATTCGTGCCGGGTCCCCCGGACCATTGCTGAAAATGACCCCCTGGGCTTCTGTAGCCATGACCTCGTCGATGCCGGAAGTCCAGGAGAGAAATCTCGTCTCCGCACCACGCGCGGTGAGCGAGCGAGCGATATTGTGCTTAATGCCACAGTCGATGACCGCGATCCTGGTGCTCGAGTAGCGAGCCACCGTTTCGACCCAACGTTCGGTTGGGGCGTACGCGCCCGCCGGATTCGAAACGTCTGCCACCAGGTTCTGGTCCGACAGCGCCGGCACGGCCCGCGCGAGCGACACTAACCGGCCGACCTGCTCAGCGGTTGGCTGGTCGCCGTCCAGCCGACCCAATACCGCCCGCAATGTGCCATGAGCACGAAGGTGGCGGGTCAACGCTCGGGTATCCACCCCGTGAATCCCGGGTATGCCGGCTTCGCTCAGGAAATGGCTCAGGTCTTCTGTCATGAGCCAGTGGTTGGGTGCGCGTGCGAGATCACGAACGATCAGCGCAGTGAGCCACGGACAGGTCGACTCGGAGGCTTCGCCTTGAATCCCGTAGTTCCCGATTTGAGGATAGGTCAGCACCACCATCTGGCCCCGGTACGAGGGGTCCGTCGCAATCTCCTGGTATCCAGCCATGCTTGTGTTGAAGACAACCTCGCCCTGAACGAAAGCGTGGCGATCCCCTCCTTCGTTTACGTCTAATGGATGCTGATCGGGATTCCAAGCTCCGAAAGCATGGCCATAAAAGACCCTTCCATCCTCGAAGGCCAGACAGGCGTCCGCCCCAGACAACAATGCCATCGCTTCGGACGAATTTCCGATCACTGAGCGTCAGCCTGGGCATCGTAAACAACCCGCCCGTCCACCAGGGTCATACGGACCGTTCCCCGAAGGCTTTTTCCCTCTAGAGGCGTGTTCTTTCCCTTGGAAAAGAAACGACCGGAGCTAACCTGCCAGGTGGTCTCCGGGTCGAAGACAGTAACGTCGGCGACCGCGCCCGGCGCTAGCGTTCCATACGGCAGCCCAAACGCCTTGCAAGGTTCAACCGTAAGCCGCCGGATCATATCGATCAGCGCGAGCTCACCCGAGGCAACCAAGGTCATGAGGCTTCCCAACGCTGTTTCAAAGCCAGAGATACCGAAAGCTGCCTCGTCGTAGGTGCACTCTTTGTCGATGAGCCGGTGCGGAGCATGGTCGGTCGCGATGACGTCGATCACACCTTCAGCAAGCGCCTCAACCAGCGCCCTTCGATCGGCTTCCGTGCGCAGCGGGGGCGCAACCTTGGTCCGGGTGTCGTAAGCTCGCCCGCCCATTGAGCCCAACGCCCAATCCTCGGTAAGAGTGAGGTGATGAGGCGTCACCTCGGCGGTTACCGCGATACCCTCCCGGCGGGCCGCGCGCAACAGCATTACTGAGCCTCGCGCTGACAGATGCGCCAGATGGAGCCTCCCACCGGTTACCCGCGCGAGATTGAGGTCCCGCGCGACCATCACCTCCTCGGATGAAGAAGGCTGCCCCCTGAGTCCGAGCAGGTCCGACACGCGGCCCTCGTTGAGGACACCTCCCGCCGCCAGGGCGGGATCCTCACAGTGATCGACCACCGGCAGACCATGCCGTCGGCTGAGCTCTAGGGCAAAACGCATGAGCCGAGCGTCCCACACCGGGTGGCCGTCATCTGAGAATCCAACCGCTCCGGCGGCGGCCATCTCGCTCATGTCCGAAAGCTCGCGGCCCAGCTGCCCTTGAGTCACACTGCCCAGCGGGAGAACCCGCGCTCGCCCCGCTCGCCGCGCCGCGCTCTGCACAAATTCGATGTCCACCCCCCGGTCGAGAGTGGGCGCCGTATTCGGCATGCAACAGATGGTAGTGAAACCACCCGCCGCCGCCGCCATCGAGCCGGTCGCGATTGTCTCCTTGTCCTCAAATCCTGGCTCACGCAGGTGGCAGTGAAGATCAACGAATCCTGGGGTGACGACCAGTCCGGTCGCGTCGACATCCAGATCGAAATCGCCCATGACGTCGGGCCCGACGAAAGCATCAATTCGGCCATCGACGATTACGAGATCCCGAACTTCGTCAACGCCACGGGCCGGATCGATGACTCGGCCATTCCTAATGCGCACGCGCATGGCTACTCCTCTCGGTATTCGAGGCCGAGTCGGCAGTATCGGATGTGGATGCAACCAGCAGATAGAGAACGGCCATACGCACCGCTACTCCATTGGTCACCTGATCCCCAACCAGCGATTGGGGACCATGCGCGACCTCCGGAGCGATTTCGATCCCCTCGTTCATCGGCCCGGGATGGAGCACCACCGCTTCGGACGGGGCTCGGCAGAGACGCTCTTGGCTAATGCCGTAGTCCCGCGCGTATTCGCGTAGCGAAGATATAGGCCGTTCTTCCTGTCGTTCCCATTGAATGCGTAACGGCATCACGACCTGGGCATCAGCCATTGCGCGATCGAGGTCCAGCTCCACTTGGATCGGCCACGGCAGATCCGCAGTTGGGCCCAAACAGGTGGCGGGCAGCATGGTGGGAGGTCCACAAAACGACACCCGGGCGCCCAGCATGGACAACCCCCACGCGTTCGAACGAGCCACCCGGCTGTGAGCGATGTCGCCCACTATCAGAACTTTGAGGCCGTCCACCCGGCCGAAGTGGTCGCGAATCGTTAAGGCGTCGAGCAGCGCCTGGGTTGGGTGGGCATGCGAGCCGTCGCCCGCGTTCACTACTGGCATGCCGGTCGTGTCTAGCACCAGATTTGGCGCACCCGCATGCGGATGACGCAACACGAGGATGTCCCCACCAAGCGATCTCAGAGTTCGTACAGTATCGAGAAGGGTCTCCCCCTTCTCGATACTGCTCCCCGAGGCGGACACGTTTACGACGTCCGCACCGAGGCTCTTTGCAGCAAGCTCAAATGAAACTCGCGTGCGGGTGCTGGCCTCGTAAAACAGATTGATCACGGTTCGTCCGTTCAGGGCTGGGACCCGCCGCACGGGACGGCCCAATATCTCCCGCATCCGGACCGCCGTTTCAAGCGTGATCTCAATCTCTTCTCGCGAAAAATCGTCGAGGTCCAGCACGGCCCGCCGCTGGTGCCAGCGGTGTTCTACCACCTCCCCGATCGGCATCGGGAGGAGACTCGGCAGTCGCTCGGTCATATTCACCCTCGCCTAGGGCGCTGAATCACCACCTCGTCCCGACCATCAATCTCGCTCAATCGCACAACCACCTCTTCGTCCAGAGAGGTAGGGACATTCTTCCCTACGTAGTCAGGACGGATTGGGAGCTCCCGATGCCCTCTGTCAATCAATACCGCCAGTCCGACGGAGCGCGGACGCCCATAGTCCATCACCGCGTTCAAGGCTGCCCGCACGGTGCGGCCGGTGAATAGCACGTCATCGACCAGGATGACATGCGTTTTCGCCATATCGACCACCGGGAAAGCCGTTTGCTGCAATTCGAGTGACCGCCCCTCGAAGAGATCATCCCGGTACAGCGTTATGTCCAGCTGTCCCACCGGCAGGGCGGTGTTCTCGAAGCCGGACACCGCTTGTTGAATTCGATTGGCCAGCGGCACGCCACGGGTACGGATACCGACCAGCAAAAGCTCCTGGGTGCCGCCATTGTGCTCGACAATTTCATGGGCCATGCGAGACAGCATTCGTCGTATTTCGTCAGCCGACAAGATTGCGCGCTCAGCGGTGGCCATCAGCGGCGCGTGGACAGCGATCTCTGTTGGCCCAAAAACACGAGAGCCCGCTGCGGAGCGAGGCAGAAGGCATACGGGGCCGTGACCAGGTTCAAGGTGGGCTCCTTTCCGGTCTCGCAGGGCCGGTTTAAAGGAAAGAAGGGCTGATATCTCGCAGTTCGCTTCTTATACCACACCCGTCTCCAAGTAGCGCTCCCGGCGACTTTATCCTTGTCAATCGTGATTTATCCTTGCGCTTGTTCGGTTGCGCCAGGGGATCGTACTATTCACTGTGCAAATTGCCCGAAGTGTGCGTGACCCACGATCTTCGGTGACCGTTGCCGATGCGCTACGGCTGGCGCTCCCGCCTGGGACGCGCGTGGTGCGAGGCCAACAGCATCTCCGCCGAGCAGTCAGTTGGGTGCGCCTATTTGTCACCCGTCCATATCAGCTCAATGCCATTGAGCCGGACGCGCTGGTCATCTTGTCACTTCGAGGGCTCGACTCCTCAACCCAGCGTCAACGACTTCCCGGCCTGATCGACGCTCTGGTTGCCGCATCAGTTTCGGCGGTGGTATTGACCGGCGAATCCCCGGAAGTCTACGAGAGGGCCGAGTTCAGCGATGCCATTTCAGTGCTGGTACTGCCAAAGGATGTCGTCCTTCCCGAGATCGAGCGGGCCGTGATCGCCCTGATCTTGGATCGAACCAGTCAAGTAGAGCGTCGGGTGGCTGAGGTTTATCAAGAGCTCATTCAACTCGCATTGTCCGACGCCCCCTTGACCGCACTTGCGACGACGTTGTCGCAAGCGGCGGAGCAGGTGATCTATCTTGAGGACGAGTACGGAGCGCTTCAGGCCTTAGCGGTGCCCGACGACCATGAGGCGAGGGGGTTGCCTTCGGGCGAACAGGCGCTCGGACTGTATTCCGCAAGAGAAGTGCTCGGAATCTCGCCATCAAATCCAGCCGGTCCCGGCTATTCCGGGCAGCCGATCCGCAGAACTCTCGCGGATGGTCGGCATGCGATCTGCTGCGCGCCCATTGCCCTGGGTGGCGCTATCACCGGTTTCTTGACCATTCTGGGCGATACGGATCAAATTCAAGATCTCGACGAACAGCTCGTAGTTCGGAGCGCTTCGGCTTTCGCCATCCCGATCGCCAAGCAGCGCGCGATCATCGAAACCCAGACTCGTATCCAGGGCAGCTTCCTGGAGACACTCTTCTCGGGCAATCTGCACAACGAAGACGATATTCTCGCGCGAGCGAGCTATCTGGGCCACAACCTCCGCGAACCCTACCTGACCGCCTGCTTCGTGGTCGACGCGCATTTATTCCAACGCAATGGGGAGAGCGCAGAGCCTCAACGCGCAGCCCTTTGGGCGTCGGTGCTGGAGGCCGCCCGCCGAGACTTCTCCGACGAATGGCCGCGAGCCCTCCTCAAAGACCGGGGCAGGTCGCTGGCAGTGCTGGTCCCATCCACGGGTGATCTTCCGGATGGATCATTTCGAGAGGTCCTCGATCGCATCCGGGTTCGTCTGAATCGCTTGATGAGCGACGGCGCGGCGACCTGCGGCCTCGGGCCGAGCGCCAGCGGACCGGCGGACATTGTTCGATCCTTCCTGCAGGCGGAGCAAGCTGCCCGCATCGGCGGCCAGTTCCTAGGGGGGGACCAAACGGTCGCTTTCGATGAATTAGGGGTCTACCGGCTCTTGGCCAGCGTGGAAAGCCAAACGGCGCTCGACAGCTTTTATGAGGAGTTTCTTGGCCCCCTGGAAGCCTACGACGCACGGTACAACGGTGAGCTTATCGACACCCTCGCGGGCTTTTTTTCATCGAACGGAAACCACGCTCGGGCTGCGGAGGCGCTCCATCTCCACCGAAATACCCTGCTTTACCGTCTCTCCCGCATCGAAGCGCTGACTGGCCACGACCTGGGTGATTCGGAAACCCGTCTCTCTTTACAGCTCGCCCTAAAGATTGGTCACCTCGGAAATCGCAGATTCATGAGGCCCATCAGCGGAGAAAGGAATTGAGTCATGCCGCTCTCTGAAGCCGATCAGGCACTACGCGCGGAGGTATTTGCCCGCGCCGAGCAACAAGGAATTAAGTTCGTCAATCTCCAGTTCACGGATATCGTGGGTGCCGCAAAGAGCGTCACCATTCCATTCCACAAGCTCAAGGACGCAGAGGACCATGGACTTTGGTTCGATGGTTCGGCGATTGAGGGGTTCGCTCGTATTCATGAGAGCGATATGTACCTGGACCCGGACTTATCCACTTTCGCCCCTATCCCATGGGAAGCCGGCGAAAACGCAACCGCCCGAGTGGTCTGCAACGTCTACAACCCAGATGGGGCTGAGTTCGCCGGCGATCCGCGCTATGTCCTACGTCGCGGACTTGAACGGGCCCTCAAGCTGGGGGTGATCTACCAGACCAGCCCCGAGCTCGAATTTTTCCTGATCCGGCCCGGCCAAGACCATCCCGGGAGCGGACTGCCCGGGGCAGATCGGGCCGGCTACTTTGACTCGACCCAGGATGAACTCGCCGATGTGCGCAACGACATCGTGACGGCACTCGAACAGATGGAAATAATGGTGGAGGCCAGCCACCATGAAGTAGCCAGTGGCCAGCACGAGATTGATTTGCGCTATGCGGATGCGCTGCGCACTGCCGACAATGTAATGGCAGTCAAAATGGCAGTCAAAGCGATTGCCCAGAGGCGGGGGCTTGCCGCTACTTTTATGCCGAAGCCCTTCCTCGGTTTGAACGGGTCAGGAATGCACATTCACCAGAGCCTGGCGGATCTGGCTGCCCACCGTAATCTGTTCTTCGACGGCGACGACGACTACGAAATCTCACAGATGGCTCGTCATTTCGCTGCTGGCCAACTCGTTCACGCCCGAGGGATATGCGCGATCCTAGCACCCCTCGTGAATTCTTACAAACGACTGGTGCCCGGATACGAAGCTCCAGCCTACATTAGCTGGGCGCGGACCAACCGATCCGCCCTGCTGCGCGTTCCGCGGATCAATAGCCACCGCCCGGAATCCACCCGAATCGAGCTTCGGTGTCCGGATCCCAGCTGCAATCCGTATCTGGCCTTCGCGGTCATGCTCGCAGCCGGTTTAGACGGAATTCAGCACGAGCTGCCTCTGCAGAATGCAGTCGAAGAAGACCTTTTCCAGCTCGACGATCCAGCGTTGGCCGGCCATGGCCTCGGCCCGCTGCCCACCTCTCTGGGGCAGGCGCTTCAGGAACTCGAGCGGGATCAGGTGATCCTCGATGCGCTCGGCGAGCAAGTCGCGGAGTGGTTCATCGAGGCAAAGCGGAAAGAATGGAGCGAGTACCGCACCCAGATCACCCAATGGGAGTGGGATCGCTACCTGACCTCCTCTTAGAGGATCTGCCCCGCGTCATACTGCCCGCCCCCAGTGAATTGCGACCGAGCTCAAGCCCAGTCTTCGAAAATCCACCCCCTCGAATCCGACCTCATGCATCAGGGCGACCAGCCGCTCCGGCGCCGGCAGGGGGTCCACTGAAGCCGGCAAGTAACGGTAGGCGCTCCACTCGTCGGTGAGTATTCCACCGAGCCAGGGAACTATGGATCGAAGATACCATCGGGCCAGCGAGCCGGTCACTCCCGGGAGCGGGTGAGTGACGTCCAGGGCCACCAACCTGCCACCCTTGCGCAGAACCCGATGCATTTCCGAAAGGCCGCCGCTGAGGTCGGCTAGATTCCGGAGCAGGAAGGCACTGGTCAGCCCGTCGAAGACCTGATCCGCAAACGGGAGGGCGAGCGCATCGCCCTGGATGAATTGCAAAGAGGCCGCTGGCCTAGTCCGACTCGCCTTCGCCGTGGCCGCCCGCAGCATACGCTCAGAAAAATCGAGTCCGATGACTCGGTGCGCGCCTGCATCGACCAGCTCGACGGCAAAATCGCCAGTTCCGGTGGCCAGGTCCAAGACTAAGCCCGGGGCCGCCCCGAGGTAGTGGGTGGCGACTTTCCGCCATCCCCGATGCTGACCGAGCGACATGACGTCATTGAGAAGGTCGTACCGCGGGGCGACCCGATCGAACATGGCTCGGATCTGGGGCCCCCGCTCGCCAGACAGAGGAATTGAGCCACTTCGGTCTATGGAAGCGCCTCTTCTTCTTCAGCGACGCCACTTCCGACCGCTAGCCGCAGGGAGACCGCTCCCGCGGCGGCCTGTCGAATCTGCTGCTCGATCTCGTTGGCCATCTCCGGGTTCTTGCGGAGAAATTCCTTGGCGTTCTCCCGTCCTTGTCCGAGTCGGGTATCGCCGTAAGAGTAGAAGGCGCCCATCTTGTGAATGATTTCGAGCTCGGTGCCTACGTCAATCAGGCCGCCGCTTCGTGAGATGCCCTCGTTGTACATGATGTCGAATTCGGCGACCCGAAATGGCGCCGCCACCTTGTTTTTGACCACTCTGACCCGAGTACGATTGCCGATCACGCTCGTTCCTTGTTTGATGGAATCGGTCCGCCGAATGTCTAGGCGGACCGACGCGTAGAATTTCAGGGCTCGACCGCCCGGCGTTGTCTCGGGGTTGCCGAACATCACACCAATTTTTTCCCGGAGCTGATTGGTGAAGATCATCGCCGTGTGCGAGCGGCTGATAGCCCCGGTCAGTTTTCGCAGAGCTTGAGACATGAGACGCGCCTGAAGGCCCATGTGGGAGTCGCCCATGTCTCCTTCCAGCTCCGCTCGGGGGACCAGTGCCGCAACCGAATCGACACACACGACGTCGAGCGCTCCGCTCCGCACCAAGGCCTCGGCGATCTCCAATGCCTGTTCGCCCGTATCGGGCTGGGACACCAGAAGGTCTTCGATATTGACACCGCAATTCTGGGCATAGATGGGGTCCAGCGCGTGCTCCGTGTCGATAAGAGCGACGACTCCACCCGCGTTTTGGGCATTCGCCATGATGTGCTGAACGAGAGTGGTCTTCCCGGATGATTCGGGACCGAAAATCTCGGTCACTCGCCCTCTGGGGATCCCGCCGACGCCCAACGCCAGATCCAGGGAGATTGAGCCGGTCGGCACGACCTCGATGGCCAGGCGGGCGGGAGCATCGCCCAGCCGCATGATGGAACCCTTGCCAAAGCTTTTCTCGATCTGACCCAAAGCCGAATCAAGGGCACGCTGCCGGTCAGATTCCAGTGCCATGCTTCGCGACCCCCAGCCTTTGCTTGACGCCCAGCGCCAGCCACAACCGAGTATAGCTCATTCGTTCTATTTTACACCTGCTCAATACAGTCGATCATGAGCCTCAAGGCGGCCCGGACACTCGCGGCCCGAACTTCGGTCCGATCCCCAGGCCAGATATCGTGCCGAGTCACCGTTCCTTCGGGCGTGGCCACGGCGACGAAGACCAGACCGACCGGCTTCTCGGCGCTGCCCCCGTCCGGGCCGGCGACTCCCGTGATCCCGACACCCATCTGGGTAGCTAGTCGGATGCGAACGCCCTCAGCCATGGCTCGTGCGGTGGGCTCGCTCACCGCACCATGCGTTTCCAACGTTTCTTTCGGAACCCCCAGTAAGAGCTCCTTCACCTCATTGGCGTAGGCTACAATGCCGCCCTTCATGTACCGAGAAGCGCCCGCAACCGAAGTAATCGCGCCCGCCAGGTTTCCACCGGTGCAGCTTTCTGCTACTGCGAGGGTCCAGCCGCGTCGGTTCAGCGCGGCACCCAATACCTGCCCGAGCACCTCATCGTCGTTCACCGGCGCTTGCTACCGTCCGAGGGTTTAGCTGAACGTCCAGGCCGCCTCGACGGCTTGGCCGCGTTGGCCCAGGGTGCCTTGAGACACGCCATTTACGAGAACCTCAACTCCCCCGGCATTCCCCACCCGCAAGCGAATCCCGTGGCGCCCCGTGAAGGTGCGCAAGGAGCCCCCAGGCAAGGTCTCCGCCATTGCCGAGCTTCCATCAACCCAGGCCTCGATCCAGCTGCGGTCGATCGCGCGAGCTTCCACTACCAAGCCGGAGACAGGCGTAGCCAAAGCGGCGGCAGTGGGCGGAACGATCACAGCGGTTGGGAACGGGGTCAGTAAGGCGCTCCGTCCTTTGGTTGTGGGTAGCGCCGACTGAGTCACGCCTCCTCCGTTATCGACACTCCGCGTGTATGAGTTGTATTGCGCCTGCAGGTAAACAAAGAGTCCGATACACGAGGCAACCACCAGCACCGTAACGACAGCCTTCAACGAGACCAGTGGGGGTCGATCCAGCACCGGAAGCGACGGTCGGACCGAGTCCCGCTCGATGGGACGGGCCCGTCCGTAACGGGCTAATAGCTCGAACGGGTCCAGCCCGAGAAAGGCCGCGTACTGACGAATCAAAGCCCGAGCGTAGACGCCGGGGGGAAGCGCCCCCAGGTCGTCGGCTTCCAGGGCAACGAGGTACCGTTGGCGAACCCGGAGCTCGTCCTGGATGTCGTTAATAGTGAGCGCACGCACCACCCGCGCCTGCTTCAGCAAGGTCCCGATCGATGGGCTAAGGCCAGTTTCCACGTCACCCCTTCCAGGGTAGCTCCTCGCTGAGCCAGCCTATCATAACCAATGCTACCCCTCGGCCAGGCGCTTCCCGATTGGCCCGAATGGCACCGGGTCGGTTCGCATCACACTTAATCGGTGGCCATGGGGTTGAGCCCGGGCGACATTGCCTGAACGTTCGGATCTCCGCCATCATGTTAGGTTCTTCGAGCGCATCCTTTTGCCGAGTAAAGCCGACCAAATGCCACCCGATTTGCTCCAGGCCCTCATGGATCCAACTGCTCCGCTGCCGGCAACCTGGCCGACCGGGGCCCTAGGCGCCTTCCTGCTGTTCTGCTTCCCGGTCGGCGGGGGCATCCCGGCCGGCGTGCTGATCGCTCGGGACGGTGGACTCTCATTCTTGAGCACGGCTTTGCTCTACCTGATTTCCGACGTCCTGCTGGCCTTTACAAATGAACCGCTCGTGTGGCTGCTTCGCTGGATTGGGCGCCATGTGGCGGTCGTCAGACGCATCTGGTCGGCTTTCGCCAGGCTGGGTGCCCGAGCGGGACTCAGTGGTTCAGGAGTCCAGGGACGAATGGGTATTGTCCTGGTCGCACTTATGGTCTCGCTGACCAGCGGACGTGCCGCTGCTGCAGCCGCCGGTCACGGCTTTGTGCCGGGATGGTCCCTGGCGATTGCCGGTGACATGATCTACTTCTTTCTGCTCATGGGCTCGACGCTTTGGTTGAGCGCGATGTTCGGGAACGATCGGCTGGTCGTTGGCCTCATGCTGGGCTTCTCGCTGATTCTTCCCCTCGCCTTCCGGCGGCTCCTCAAGCGCCCGAACCGTTTCTCCTATACTCGTCCCACTGCCCCTTCGGCCTGATCTAGCGGGAGACGAACCACATGGACAGCCAGCTGGACACCACCAATTTCTTCGATTGGTTCGCGTCTCCCGAATTCCCATTTACGCGTGAATTGATCGAACAAGTCGTGGCCATGGACGAGCAAGTGGCCAGCGACGCCGGCCCGGTCACCGGACTTAGTTTTTCCGTGGTCAGCTGGTCCGAGCTGTGCGCCTTGCTCACCAAGCGGATCGCCGAGATCCTGGAGGAATACCCCACCGAGATCGCGCCCGAGCTTGCTTTCCAGTTGCGCATGCAGTTCCTGACCTTTTTCCTCGCCGCGCTAGCCTGGAAGGCTGAACAGCTCTATGGAGACGTCGCCCGGGTGGCTCTCCTTGACTCGATCCTGGGGGAGGCGACCGTCGAGCTGGTCAGGCGGTCGGGCAAGGCAACCGGGATCGATGGGGATGTGGACGCCGTGCATCAGGCCCTCGACTATGGCCGAGATGCGCAAGTGGCCTACCAGAGCTGCGACCAGTTGGAAGATGGAGTCGGCTCCTCGTTTAACGAACGGACATTCGTTGGAAAGCTCGGTGGCCAGGTCTGCAGCTTGCTCTCCATCGACAACGAAACTTTTCGCATGTCAGTCGCACGCGCTGGCCTGGTGCCCATCAAGGTGGTGCCAGTGTTGGCCGGGGAGCAGTCGTCTTTGCTCTGGCTGATGAGCGCAGCATTGGCCAACATCGCCGAAGAGCACCCGCTCTAACCGAAAACAGGCCCCCCGAAGGATCGGGGGGCCTGTTTTCGGTTAATTTGGTCGATGGGGCGGGTCAGGCCCCCAGGCGAAAGTTCCCCATGCCGGCCGGATACTGAGAATCATCCAGGAACGTCGCAACCAGCGCATCCACTCGCTCGGCGGCCTTGGTCAGCCGGTCCTCGGCCGCTCCAGCCAGGTTCACTTCTTCCATCCACATTCCAGTGAATTGGTAGCTCATCTCGCTACCCAGTACGTAGCCACGGGCAACCTGCCAGCGCAGTGCGCCTTCTGGATGTTGAACCTGGAGAATCCGGGGGGGCCGCCCACTGCGGAGCTCAAGCTTCGCGACCGGGGCCCCGTCATCATCCGGCTCGGTCTTAAAGCTGGCCCCTTTGCGGTCCGTGGCGGCCGTCGTCATGGCCTTCTCTAGATGCTTGGTCAAGTCGCTGAACGCCAAGGCTTCCCTCCTCCTAAAGAATTCCGAAGTTTATCATGCCTCACGGGCAAACCGCGCTTCGCACGAAGCCCAACCCAGCTCAGCTCATTCGAATTCGGACCAGAGCGCTTGCGACTGCATCGCGGCTCAGGACTTCTGACCTGGTCCATAGGTGCGAGTCTCAATAAGGCTCCCATTGTGCTCGACCGTGACTTCAATGCGGGTCGCCTGCTTAGCCGCGCCGAAGGCCGGACAACGGTACGTTCCCTGGTTCACCGCTTCACGCACCTGGTCCGAGCTGGCCACGGAATCGATTCGGACGATATAGGTGAGGCGCGCGAAGCCGACCGCGTCCCTGGGGTCCTCGGGTGCGCCCGGTCCGAAGTAGCCGGCGATCTCGCACTCCATACTATCGATCTGGATTCCCATCAGGACGGCACTCTTCAGCGTCCAAACCTGGTGGCACATCATGATGCCGGCCAGGAAGTATCGGAGCGGCGCCGGTCCGGCATCGTGCCCACCCATCGGGACCGCTTCATCTGAGATGAAGCTATGGCCCTCGACGGTCGCTCGAAACTGCAGGTCGAAGAGCGCGGTGCTCTTGACGGTTGTCACCGGGGTTGGGCTCTCAACCGCTGGTCCGGTGGTCCGCTCCACCATCTGTCGCTGGGCGACTTCCTTAACTTTCGGGCTCACCTGAAGCACAGATTCCTCCTCGTAATTCGACACGCCTCGCTAGACTCACCACTCTTCCTACGTAGGGTTCCGAGCCGATAACGTTCTTAGCGCGGGAGCGGGTCCGCCCCCTCCATCGGTTCCACCGCAAAGGCGTTCAGGACGGCGCCGATCATGCTGTAATACCCTACCGTGGCCGTAAGCTCGACCAATCCCTGAAGGCCGAGCCGCTCTCGCAGGAGGGTGACCACGGCCTCCTTCGCCTCGTGATCGCGAATGAGATCCTGCACGTAGTTGACCACCTGAGCAACTTCGGTCGTTAGCCCCGCGTTGGCTCTCCCCCGAATGGCGCTGATCACCGCTTCGCTTACCGCGCACGCCCTGGCCGCAGCCACGTGGGCGCCCCATTCATAAGCACAATTGAGCTCTCGGGCGGCCGCCATCGATGCAATCTCCCGAGTTTGGTCATCGAGCACCCCTTCGAAGCGGAGATAGGCGCCCAGATGAGCGGTGCGACCGGCCACTTCCGGGCTATGAAACAAGACCGCGAACGGGCCTCGCACTTCTCCGCGACTCGCCGCGATAGCCTCGAAGATCGGAATGTGCTCGGGCGCCACTTGATCTTTCGTCCGTATGGTTGGGATCCGCGCCATGCCGCCTCCATTTCTGTTGAGCAGCTCTCTTCGTCTGACAAACTTAACGCGTGTTTGGGCACACTAGCCGAGGGCGAAGAGGGTGCTGACGCCCTGTCCGACTCCCACGCACATGCTGACCATTCCCAAGCGAGCCGCTCGGCGGCCCATCTCAAAGACCAGCGAAGTCGCCAATTTCGCACCGGTGCAGCCTAGCGGATGTCCCAGCGCGATCGCGCCGCCGTTGACATTTAACCGGTCATCTCGGATCCCAAGCTGGTCGATGCAAGCAAGCGCCTGGGCCGCGAAAGCCTCGTTCAGTTCGACCAGGCCAACGTCACCGATGTGCAGGCCAGTGCGAGCCAGCAGCCTCTCGGTCGCCGGCACCGGACCGATGCCCATGAATAGCGGGTTGACTCCCATTGCCACCGAATCGACGTAGCGAGCCAGCGGTACCATGTGCAGGTCCAGGGCCCGCTGCTCGCTCATCAGCAATAACGCAGCCGCCCCATCGTTGAGGCCCGATGAATTGCCGGCGGTGACGGTACCCCCTTCCCGAAAGGCGGCCGGTAGGGCTGCTAGTGCTTCCAGGGTAATTTCGGGCCGGGGATGCTCGTCGGCTTGGAAGACGCCCGACGGCTGCCCGATCTTGGACGATACCGGGACAGCGACGAGCTCCGGGTCAAACCGGGCCGCCTTCATGGCCGCCGAGGCTTTTTCCTGGCTCCATAACGCAAACCCGTCCTGCCGCTGGCGGCTGATGCCATACTTTTCAGCCACGTTCTCCGCGGTCTCACCCAGGCTGATCGGCTCATACCGCTCGGCCATTCGCGCGTTCACGAATCGCCAACCGATTGTGCTGTCCTCCAGCTCGATTTTCCCCCGCGGAAACGCCGTGGTTGGCTTGGCCATCACCAGAGGAGCCCTGCTCATGCTCTCCACCCCGCCCGCGATGAAGACTTCCCCCTGGCCGGCCCGAATGGCGAGTGCCGCCGTGTTAACTGCCTGGAGCCCCGAAGCACACAGCCGATTCACCGTCTGCCCAGGAATCGCCTCGGGCAACCCCGCCAGGAGCAATGCCATCCGAGCGACGTTTCGGTTGTCCTCGCCGGCCTGGTTGGTGCAGCCAAAAATAACGTCGTCGATCAGCGACGGATCGATGTGAGAACGGGCCACCAGCTCGCGAATCACCAATGCCGCTAGGTCGTCCGGACGGACGTCCTTGAGGGCTCCGCCATACCGGCCGACCGGCGTTCGCACGGCCCCGACGATCACGGCTTCTGGCAAGCCCTGCGCCTCGCCTTGCCGGGACAGGCTAGCCATCGCATACCGGGCAGGCGCAGATCAGATCTCGTCCACACTGGTAACAGCGGCTCGTGAAGTAGAGAAGCTCTTCCTGTTTGCGGTTGCTAGCCAGAAGCCTCTGCACCTCCTGTTGCAATGAGTCTCGCTCTACCCAGGCAGTCCGACACTCCGCAATGAGCGCCGCCTGGTCACTCGCGCGTAGGCCCGCCCCATTGCTCACCAGGTGCCCCATCGTACCGAGTCGCTCCGTCGTCAAGCGCTGGTCCGTCAACCGCACGCCCCCAACATCTCGAATCCGTGGTCGAACTCCCGCATCCGGAGGCGGCCACGGTTACCAACCAAGACATAGTACACACGTGATCCCCCTCCCTCCATAGCGGTCTCTCGGTGTCAGCTTCCAAGTGCTGGCGGGCGAGGGGCACTGATGGGACGGCTTGGCCAAAACGACACGTTCCTGGCTGTACTATCCAGTTCCGACACTATTTTGGTGGAACTATGGCTGCCCGCTTCAAAAGCCTACATGATGGTCGCGGTCTCCCCGTGGCCGCCCTATCGGGACTGCTGTTCTTCAGCGCCTGTCTGCCATCTGCCGCGCTTCCTTCGGGCGAGTCGCGGGTCGCTCGCTCGGCGCCGGAGGCGATGCAGATCGACGTGCTCCGAGGGTGGGCATTCCGACCCGACCCGTCGGGGCAGGCGGACTGGTCCTCGCCTTCACTAGACGACAGCGGCTGGGACCTGCTCGACGCGGGCGATATCTGGCAGAACCGGGGCTACGCCGGCTACGCGGGCGCCGCCTGGTATCGACGTGCCGTCGAGGTGCCTGCCGCATGGGATGGACGCGCCGCCTACCTCGCCGCCGGAGGCATCAATGACGCCTACCAGGTTTACGTCGATGGGGAGCGGCAGGCTGCCCCCCGAGCTTTGCCGCCCGAGCATTGGCCAATCGTGCATCCCTCCACGTCGTCGGTGAAGCTAACCGCCGGACGGCCCAATTTAATAGCCATCCGGGTGCAATCGGACCGCCCAAGCTCAGGTGGCATCGCGAACGCCCCGCTAGTCATCACGACGGAGTCAGCTCTCCCGATGCCGCTGGAGGAGCAGGCCAGAGCGCTGGCTCAAGTCCATCCCGAAGGTGTCTGGCCGGAATGGATGAAGGGACTGGGGCGGCGGTGGACCGTGACGGGCCTACCTGAAGGCGGGCCTCAGAGCCTGGAGGGACCAGACGGTAGCTGGGAGGCGACGACATCTTCGCCGTCGATCTCAGCCTGGCTCGTGGCCGACGGTGAGCTGCACCAGCCCAATCAGGCGGAATGGGGACTGCTAGAGGGCCACCTGCCGGTCCTGAGCTCCCGCTGGCGGGCTCGCGAGGTGGAAGTCAGCGGAACCCTCTGGCAGGAGCCCGGCTCGGCCCAATGGCAGCTCCGCATTGCGAATTCCGGCCCGGCCCGGGATGTGAGTGTCTGGGTGGCCGTGCGGCCCTATCAGGTGCAGGCGGCAATTTCGCCGCTCTACCGGGTGTCGGTCGATGGGGACAGCGTGTTAGCCAACGGCCAGCCCGCACTCCTGATGGGGGCGCGGCCTGATCGGGTCGTCGCTTCGACCGGGGAGCTGGGAGATGTTTCCCTGTTGGCGGGGAGATCAAATGCCGTCGGGTGGGAATATGAGGCCGCGGAGGACGGGGACGGGCTCTCCTCCATCGCACTCGTCTATGACCTGCGATTGGAGCCCGGCCAGAGCCGCCTGCTGCGCTTTGCTGCACCCACCGGCGAGGAGCCAGTCGAAATCGTGACCGACCCGACCCGGGCTGCCAACCGGTGGCGCGGGCTGCTCCGGCCAGGAAGCATCGAGGTGCCGGATCGCCGGGTCACCGACGCCTACTTCGCATCGTTGGCCTACATCCTGATGTCAAACGATGGGGGCGTGCTCCATCCCGGGCCGCTGCTCCATCATGACTTCTGGTACCGGGACAGCACCTACGAGCTATCCGCGCTGCTGCGCAACGGGAACCTCCCCGAAGTGCGGGCCCTTCTCGATCCTTTCGTCAGCTTCCAGGCCGCCAACGGCGAATTCCCCGCCAACGTAAGCACCCGACGGGTGGTGGGCCAGCAACGGGGGGCGAAGGAATGGGACTCACAGGGTCAGGGCATCCATGCGCTGATGGAGTACTACCGCTTCTCGTGGGATGAGAACTGGCTGCGCACCCGCTGGCCGAATATCGACCTCGCCGCCCGGTACCTGGAGCGGCTGCTCACCACTGACGGCTCGGGGCTACTCCCGCCCGGGGTGAGCGCCGAGGATCTGGGGCCAGCCAGCGACCGGCACTTCTGGGACGACTTCTGGGGGGTGATCGGCTTCAGGGACGCCGCCTCAGCAGCCAGAGTACTCGGGCTGACCGAGCGCGCCGCGCAGCTGGAGTCCGAAGCTGATGCGCTTCTGAGGGCGACCCTGGCGGCTGGTCAACCGGGCTTCGAGCGCAACCGCATATTTCCGAACGGTCCCAGCTCGCCCGAGTCGCCGGCCGATGCGCGGGGGACCACGCCCGCGGTGTGGCCGGGGAAGCTGCTGGCGGCCGCCACGGTGCGCGAATGGTTTACCGCCTATTTCCAGCGGTTCATCCTGCCTTACGATGGCGCTTTTCGGCACGAGAACGACAACTTCTGGCCGTTCGGCGGCCTCGAGATTGCGCACGCCTCGTTGTTCGCAGGGCTCCCCGAGCAAGCGAGCTTCATCCTGGCCTGGCACCTCGATCATCCCACTGCGCCCGGCGTTTGGGCTTGGGGCGACGAAGTAAATGCGGACGCCAGCGCGCTCATCGGCGGCGATATGCCGCACAACTGGGTGGCGGCCGAGTACGTCAGCCTCGTGCGCGACATGCTCGTCTACGAATCGGATGACCGGCTGGCGTTGGCGGCCGGCGTCCCTGCCGAATGGCTCCCGGACGGTGACGGGATCAGGGTGACCGGACTAGCGACGTATTTCGGCCCGGTAAGCTACGAGCTGCGGCGCTTCGGCCAGCGCCTCAGTCTGGCCCTGGAGATGTCCACGCCTCCACCCGGGGGCTACGAGGTGCATCTGCCGTTTGATCTCACGAACGTAACCATCGATGGCGGTAAGCCGACAGTGGCGACGGGACGAGCCCTGTGGCTGCCTCCGGCGACGCGTTCAGCGGAGATACTGGTGGAGTTGGGGTGAGGCTTCGGTTTATCACTCCACCGGCATTAAACGCGGCTCCTCTCAGTCTGCCATTCAAGCGGGTCCCTATTGCGTCACATCTCATTTCGCGATACCCCATTCGCGCGTGCACGTAGTCTCTCGCAAGGCACTTCGCCAGTTTTTGGAGCAACACCCTGACAGTGAAACTCCCTTGCTCCGTTGGTTTGCCATCATGCGCCGACAGGACTTCGCGATGTTGAGGCTCTCCGCGCGACGTTCCCGACGGCGGACTGAGTGGGAGACCTCATCGTGTTCAACGTTGGCGGAAACAAATGCCGGCTGATCACGGTAGTTCATTTCAATCGGCGAAAAGTGTACGTGCGCTCGCCCAGAATTAGCGGCGCGGCTTCCGTCCCACCACAATTTGAAGGGCCGCAGCCGGCAAGCCTCGGGCAACGACGGCCCATGACGCGACGCCATGGCCTCACCCACATCAAATGGATGTCAGGAAATGGTGAGCCGCCGGGGACTTGAACCCCGAACCCGCTGATTAAGAGTCAGCTGCTCTGCCATTGAGCTAGCGGCCCGCGAAAGCAAAGTATAAACGGGCTCAGCGCCGCCCGTCCCCCGGGGCTCAGGCGGAAATAGCGCCGGCGCCGATCCGGACCCGATCGCTGGGCGGCTAGAATCGGCGATGCTGAACCACGTGGTGTCGTACTCGCTAGCCATGGCGGTGCTGCTGGTCGCCGTGGCCGGTTGTGTTGCAGCTCCAAGCCGTTTGCCAACGGACCAGGAGCCCGAGAGCACCGACACTCCCCAATCGGAAGTCGACGTCCCCGCCCCATCCGTCGACGCCGACATCCCCGCCCCATCCGTCGGCGTCGGAGCCACTTGCGGGAGACGGCGCTGGCCCGTAAAAACCTTGACCGACCGCGATGCCGCTCGGGTGAACTTTGCCCCCATTCCGGCCTCGGTCGAGCAACTCCGCGCGCTCCCTGTTCCCCGGACGCTTCCTCAGAATTCGCGCAATTCTCCCGTTGAACTCACAACCTACAGCCTCGATGCCCGCATCCTGGCCTTCAAGCTGGAAGACGACCGGGACATCCACGTCAAGATTTCCGCCCTCGAAGACACGTCCCTCACGATGATCGTCGAGTTCCCCGACGCCAAATGCTCCGGAGCGATCGCTTCGGCCCGGGCGGCTGACATCCGGAGTGCCCGGGCTGCTTTGGTCGGCCGGTTCGGGGAGCCCTCGGCTCAGCGGTTCAGGGACCTGAGCGGGGTCGGGACTTTCACCGGAGTCGGGTTCTTCGATGAGCTTCACGGCCAGAACGGAGTCGCGCCCAACGGGATCGAGATCCATCCCGTGCTGGCGTTTTCCGCGAATTAGGGGAAGTACAGCCCTCAGCCGCCGCGCTCGCCTCTCCCATTGCGATCGGCGAGGGGACAACCACGTTCTACCCCAAGAGCGCCAGGGCTCGATCGAACTGGAGGTCGGTGCCCGCCGCGAGCTCCTTTGGATCGAGGTCGACGACTACGTCGGGCTGAACGCCATCGCCCAATAGCCGCGCCCCCGATGGACTGAGGAAGCGCCCCGCGGTGATCTCAGCCGCCGACCCGTCGGCCAGAGGGACCAGGGTGGTCGTTCCCAATCGCCCGGCGGTGGGCGTGCCCACAATCGTCGCCACGCCGTAGTCTCGCCAGGCCGCCGCCACCAGCTCGGCCGGACCGGCGGTCGCTCGATCGATGATCACCACCGTGGGGAGCCGCGGGGTGAGCGGCAGCCCGGTCCCTTGAAGGACGCTTCTTCGCCCGGTCCGATCTTCTTGCTGAGCGATCGTTTGCTCGCCGAGGTACAGCGAGGCCACATTGACCGCTTCTCGAATCCCTCCCTCGCCATTTCCTCTTAAGTCGAGAATGCAGCCCCGGGCACCACTGGCCGTGGCTTCCACTAGAACGCGACGCACCGCATCGGCCGCGCCAGGGTCAAATGCGGACATCTGGATATAAAGCGAGCCATTGCGGGTGGACGTCGTGATCGCGGCCGCCCGGGCCCTGGTGCGAGGCACCTGGGCCACATGTTCAACTCCGTTGCTCGCCCCAGCCAGGGTGAGCGCAACCCTGGACCCCAGCGGTCCGCTGATCTTTTCCAGCGCCTGGTAGACATCAGCTCCCGCGAGCACCTTCCCGTCCACCGCTCGGATCGTATCGCCGACCTTGACCCCCGCCGCCTCTCCACCACTCCCCGCGACGATCGCGCGGACGAAAGGACGGCCGCCACCTAACGGTGTAGCGAGCACTAGGCCGACCCCGGAATAATCCGGGGACTGCATCATGTCCAGCCGCTGCCGATCTATATACTCGGTGAGCGGGTCGCCCACCGAGGCCAGCATACCGCGGGCGGCTTCTTGACTGACCACGCTTATGTCAATACGAGGTCCCAGCTTTCTCAGCAGCGCATCATAGGGCCCCTGAAATTGCATCCAATCCCGTTGGGGGTCATCGGAAAGTTCGAGCGACGCTAGGTCCACCAGCGCGCTCTCGACTGGAAGTAAGCCCGCGCTGTTGGCTCCAGTTCGAATTCCGGCCACGGCCCCCCGGATTAGCTTGGCCGGATCGACCCGATCGACGTAATTCGTCATAGCGGCCTGATAGACATTGAACAGCTCGTCCGCCGTCAGCACGGTCCCAGCACTCTGGCTCGACAGAGGCCCCTCGGGCGCCGAAGGAGCCGACCCGCCCCCGAGCGCGCCCAGGTCCGGCGCTCCCCCGGTGCTCGCACACCCGGCGATGAGCCAGGCCGCCCCAAGTAGCGTCGCGGCCCCGGCCCGCTCGAGTGCCGTCCGTGATCTCATGCGTGCTGATCTGACTGGATGTGCCAAGCCTCCGACTCTTCCTCCAGCATATCCAGATTGCGCTGACTGGGCCATGCGAGCAATGCTTTTGCGCCACCCCATTCAGAAGTTGGCGATAATTGACCTATGACCCGATGGAGTCCTGGGAGCAGTATTGGCTATCCCGTCGACAGCCGCGTTGCGGGTCACGTTCGATTACATGATTCCGCGCGACCCGGTCACCGACGAAGACTAGGCCGGGACCGAAATGGTTATCCTGAGTTGACAGAGTCAGGCTTTCGGCCGCTTCCCAGCCCCAACTGCCACCCGACCCCTGGCTAGAACGTCTCGGAGATATCGGCCGGTATAGGACTCCGGGCAGGCCGCAACATCTTCCGGGGTACCGACCGCGAGGAGTTCCCCCCCCCGTCGCCCGCCCTCGGGACCCAGGTCGATGATCCAGTCAGCGGTCTTAATGACGTCAAGGTTGTGCTCGATCACGAGTACGGTGTTTCCGCCCTCGACCAGGCGGTTCAATACGTCGAGGAGCTTGCTGACGTCGGCGAAGTGGAGACCGACGGTCGGTTCATCCAGGATATAGAGGGTTTTCCCGGTAGCGCGCTTGGATAGCTCAGTGGCGAGCTTGACGCGCTGGGCTTCACCGCCTGAGAGGGTCGTCGCCGCCTGACCGAGTCGGACATAGCCGAGACCCACGTCGTTCAGGGTGGTCAGCTTGTTCCGCACGGTGGGGACGTTACCAAAAACCTCGCAGCCCTCGGCAACTGTCATCTCCAACACTTCGGCGATATTGACCCCGCGGTACCGAATCTCGAGGGCTTCGCGGTTGTACCGTTTCCCTTTGCAGGTCTCGCACGGCACGTAGACGTCCGGAAGGAAGTTCATCTCGATCTGGATGATGCCCTCACCCTGGCAGGCCTCGCAGCGGCCACCCTTGACGTTGAAGGAGAATCGGCCGGGCAGATAGCCCCGCACTCGTGACTCCGGAACCGCCGCAAACAGCTCCCGAATCGGCGTGAAAGCGCCCGTATAGGTGGCCGGGTTGGAGCGCGGAGTGCGCCCAATCGGCGCTTGATCGATGTCCACGACTTTGTCGAGGTGCTCGGTCCCTTCGATTCGGTCGTGCAGCCCCGGGCGGTCCTTCGAGCGGTACAGGGCCTGGGCGAAGGCCTTGTAAATGATGTCATTGACGAGCGTGCTTTTCCCCGATCCGGACACGCCGGTGATGCACACAAACTTGCCGAGCGGGATCTCGACGTCGACCTCTTTTAGATTGTTTTGGGCAGCCCCCAACACCCGGACCACTTTGCCATTGCCCGGCCGACGCACGGCGGGAACCGGCACCATCATCTCGCCGCTCAGGAACTTGCCGGTCAACGATCGGGGTGCGGCGATGAGATCGGCCACCGATCCGGTTGCGACGACCTCGCCTCCGAGCTCGCCGGCTCCAGGGCCGATATCGACCACGAAGTCGGCCTGGCGAATCGTATCCTCGTCGTGCTCGACCACCAGCACACTATTCCCCAGATTTCGCAAGCGTTTCAGGGTGTCAAGCAAGCGACCATTGTCGCGCTGATGCAAGCCCACGCTAGGCTCGTCCAGGATATACAGCACACCGACCAGCCCTGATCCAATTTGCGTGGCCAGACGGATTCGCTGCCCTTCTCCTCCCGACAGGGTCATGGCTGCCCGGTCAAGGGTCAGGTAGTCGAGGCCAACATCCACCAGGAAGCCGAGCCGAGCCCGAATTTCCTTTAAGACCTGACGGGCGATCATCTGATCCCGCTCGCTGAGAGTCCAGCTCCGCTCTGGTTCCCAGGCTTCGGCATGAGGAACCCTGCCGTGGCCGCGCACCGCACTGGGGCGGTTCTCCCCTAGCGCATCGAACAGCTCGGCAGCATCGCCGACGGTGAGGGAGGTTAGCTCGCTGATCGGCCGGCCAGCAATGGTAACCGCAAGCGTTTCGGGGCGAAGTCGGAGACCATCGCATTCCGGGCAGGGGCGGTTCCACATGTATCGTTCGATGTCTTCGCGCATGCCTTCCGACTCAGTGTCACGATGGCGGCGCTCGAGGCTCGGAATCACTCCCTCGAATACCATCTGATAGTCCCGGTCCCGATGGCCGTGATGGGCCCGTCCGTAATGCGGCGTTCGAACCGAGATGCGCTCCTTCCCGCTGCCGTGGAGAACGAGGTCAACGGCCGTAGCATCGAGGTCTTTGACTGGCACGTCGAGTGAGAATCCGTAGTGGGTCGCGGCTCCCTCCAGCAGGGCCAGGTAATAGGGCTCGCCGGCGGTCCCGCGAAACCACGGCTTGATCGCTCCCTCGCGAAGGCTAAGGTTGCGATTGGGGATTACCGCCTCGGCATCGACTTCTTGTCGAAATCCCAGGCCGGTGCAGGCCCGACATGCACCGTGGGGAGAGTTGAAGGAAAAGTTACGGGGGGCCAGCTCGGCGAAGCTGAGCCCGCAAGCGGAGCAGGCGAAGCGCTCCGAGTAGCGCGTCTCTTCTCCGTCGCCGGCCAGCACCACAATTTCCCCCTCTGCCAGCCGGAGCGCCGTTTCGACTGAGTCGGTCAGGCGAGATATATCCGCGTGGGAGTCTTCACTGTCGCTGGGCGCCGGCAGGACCACCCGGTCAACCACCACTTCGATCGTGTGGTTTTGGTAGCGGCCCAACTCGATCGCTTCGGACAGATCGCGAACCTCGCGGTCGATCCGGACCCGCACGAAGCCCTTGCTTCGGATCTCGTCCAGCACGCCCAGGTGTTCGCCTTTTCGTCCCTCGACCACCGGGGCGAGCAGCATTATCCTTTCCCCCGGACCCATGGCGAGGAGGTTGTCCACAATTTGCTGCACGGTCTGCTGGGTAATTGGTCGTCCACAGTTCGGACAATGCGGCCGCCCGATCCTGGCGTAGAGCAAGCGGAGATAGTCGTAAATCTCGGTTACCGTCCCCACCGTCGACCGCGGGTTGTGGGAGACCCCTTTCTGATCGATGGAAATAGCCGGCGAGAGCCCGGAGATGAAATCGACGTCCGGCTTGTCGAGCTGGCCGAGGAACTGCCGGGCATAAGCCGACAGCGATTCGATGTAGCGGCGCTGGCCCTCGGCGTAGAGGGTGTCAAAAGCCAGTGATGATTTCCCGGAGCCGGAGATGCCGGTGATGACCACCAGCTGGTCACGGGGAATCTTGAGGTCGATACTCTTCAGATTGTGCTGACGAGCGCCCCGAATCTCGATATAAGCAGCATGGGGGCTGAACTCGCCGTCTTCATCGAGGCTCAGTCGGCCGTCGAAGGCGAGCTCCTTCGTTTCTTCGAGCAGCTTGGCCCCGCTCTTCGCTTTGGGGGCGGCTTTCGAGGTCCCGTTGCCTGTCGCCTCGGCGGGCGTCCCGACTTTACGAGCCATGCCGCGATCCCGCCCCGGCTGCCTCGACGCTGCGCCGCAGCTCCGAGATTTGATCGCGCAGCATCGCCGCCTGCTCGAATTCCAGCTCGCGCGCGGCCCGCTTCATCTCGGCTTCCAGCTCTTTGATGGTCTGAAGCACTTGTTGGCGGTCGAAGGTCCCGGTTCCGTATTGCACCGTGGCCTCCGCGACCTGCCGCAAATGGGGGGAGATGTCACGAATAGTCTTCTGAATGCCCTTGGGGGTGATGCCGTGGTCCTTGTTCCATTGAATCTGGGTCTCACGGCGGCGGTAGGTCTCCCGGATGGCGCGCTCCATAGAATCGGTCACCCGGTCGGCGTACATGATCACGTGGCCGCTCTCGTGACGGGCGGCTCGCCCGATGGTCTGAACCAGAGCCGTGGTGGACCGCAGATAGCCTTCCTTGTCCGCGTCGAGAATGGCGACTAGCGACACTTCGGGAAGGTCGAGTCCCTCTCTCAAGAGATTGATCCCGACGACGACGTCGTAGACACCGAGACGCAGGTCGCGAAGGATGTCGATGCGCCCCAGCGTATCGATGTCCGAGTGCAGGTAGTGCACCCGAATCCCGACCTCCCGCAAGTAGTCAGCTAGGTCCTCGGCCATTCGCTTGGTCAACGTGGTGACGATCGCGCGTTCGTTTCGCTTGATCCGCTCCTGGATCTCGGCCAAAAGATTGTCGATCTGGTTCTTCGTCGGCCGGACCTCGATCTCCGGATCGATCAGGCCGGTGGGGCGCACCAGCTGCTCCACAACTTGATTGCTGTGCTCGTATTCATAAGGGCCGGGGGTGGCCGACACGTAGATCACTTGATGGACGAACTCCTGGAACTCTTCCCATTTGAGGGGACGATTATCCATCGCCGATGGGAGACGGAATCCGTACTCCACCAGGGTCCGCTTGCGGGCAAAGTCGCCGTGGAACATTCCATGGATCTGCGGAATCGTCATATGCGACTCGTCGATGATCATCAGGAAGTCATCCGGGAAATAGTCCATGAGGGTCCAGGGCGGGCTGCCCGGCTCGCGTCCGCTTAGGTGCCGGGAGTAGTTCTCGACGCCGTGGCAAAACCCGACCTCGGTTAGCATCTCTAGGTCGAAGTGGGTCCGCTGGCGCAGCCGCGCCGCTTCCAGGAGCTTCCCATTCCGTTCGAGGTCCTGCAGCCGTTCCTCCAGCTCCACCTCGATGTCCTCGAGGGCTACTCGGAGCCGCTCCTGGGACGTCACGAAGTGCTTGGCGGGGAAGATGTCGACCGATGACCGCTCGGCCAGAATCTCGCCCGTGAGCGCGTCGATCTCGGTGATCCGCTCCACCAGGTCGCCCCAGAACTCGATTCGGACCGTTACGTCCTGCCCGGCTGGGTGGACGTCCAGGGTGTCGCCTCGAACTCGGAACTTTCCGCGGCCGAGTTGGTAGTCGTTTCTTTCATAAAAGATGTCGGTCAGAAAGCGGAGGACGCGCTCGCGTTTGTGGGTTTCGCCCTTGCGAAGAGTGAGCACCACCTTTCCGTATTCCTCCGGCGAGCCCAGGCCATAAATGCAGGAAACCGAAGCCACGATCACCACGTCGCGTCGCTCGAAGAGCGCCTTAGTCGCCGAGTGGCGCAGGCGATCGATCTCCTCGTTCCGGGACGAGTCTTTCTCGATGTAGGTGTCCGAGGAGGGCATGTAGGCTTCTGGCTGGTAATAGTCGTAATAGCTGACGAAGTACTCGACTGCGTTGTCGGGCAGGAAATCCTTCAGCTCCGAGCAGAGCTGAGCGGCGAGGGTCTTGTTGTGGGCCATCACCAGGGTGGGTCGCTGAAGCTCCTGGATAACGTTTGCCATAGTGAACGTTTTCCCAGAGCCGGTAACGCCAAGCAGGGTCTGCTCGCGGAGGCCCCGACGGACGCCATCGGACAACTCCGCCACCGCTTTGTCCTGGTCACCAGCGAGCTCGAATTCAGACACGATACGGAATTCAGGCATGGCTTTGGAGTATACCAGCGGCCGGGAGGCCCTCTCGTGCCCGATAATCCATCTGCGAATTCGAATCGGATGGCCTTGGGCCTCAGACCTTGGAGCGACCGTGTCAGCTGATGGAAGGGTTGCGCTTATCACCGGGGCCGGCCGCGGAATCGGGAAGGCGCTGGCGCTGGGGTTCGGTCGAGAGGGCTACCGGGTGGTGGTCGCCTCCACCACGGCCGAGCGGAATGAAGCCGTGGCGGACCTCATCCGTGAAGCCGGCGGAAAGGCATTGGCAGTGACCCTCGACGTGGCGGATGAAGCCAGCGTCAAACAGGCGGTCGCAAAGACCCTGGACGATTTCGGACGAGTCGACGTGCTCATCAACAATGCGGGGCTCAAGCCTGGCTTCATCCCGACCGAGCAGAAATCGCTCAAGGATCTCGACGTCGCCATCTGGAGGCGCATGTTCGAGGTGAACGGAACCGGCCCCTTCCTCTGCGCTCGGGAATGCATCCCGCCCATGATCGCCCTGGGCGGCGGAGCGATCATCAATGTGTCTTCTGGCGCCGGGGATCGGCCCCGCGAAGGTCAGAGCATGTATGGGATCTCGAAGGCGGCCCTCAACATGCTGACCGGCGTCCTGGCCCTGGAGCTCAAGACGAATGCGATTTCCGTCAATGGGATCTCGCCGGGTTACACCGTGGAGGTGGCTCCCACGAATCGCCCGCTCGGCGCCGCGACGCCCCTCAAGACTGAGTCTTGCGTTCCCCTCTGTTTGTTTCTCGCCGCTCAGGATCCCATCGAGGTCACTGGCGAGAATCTCAACGTGCTGCACTGGAATGAAGCGCACGGCCTCGGAGGCCAGGAGGTCTGGAGCATCTTCGCATGACTCTACGCTTCCACGTCTGGTCCATTGGCTGCCAGATGAACACCGCCGACGCCCGGCGGATGAGCGATGAGCTCGAGGCCTGTGGCGGCGAGGCATGCGACCGGATGGAAGAAGCCGATGTGGTGGTGCTGTACAGCTGCGTCGTCCGGGAGGCGGCGGAGAACAAGGTCCACAACGAGCTGGAGCGCATTCGCAAGGTCAAGGCGGGCCGACCGAGCATGCAGATTGCCTTGGCTGGCTGCATGGTGGAAGACGATGTCACCGATCTCGCCCGCCGCTATCCATTCATCGATCGGTACCTCTCGCCCAAGCTCGACTTGCCCCTGCGGGACCAGGTCTTCGACTTCCTCGACCTCGATGCTCCGTATCGGCTCGATCCGGAGGATGCCGAGCGCTTCTCCATGGTGTCGCAGCCGGTCACGGTGAGCCAGGGCTGCAACCGCCGTTGCACTTACTGCGTGATTCCGTTTCGGCGGGGAGTCGAGCGTAGCCGCCCGTCCGCCGAAATTCGGCGTGAAATCGAGGGCCTGGTCCGGCGAGGGACCCGGGAGGTTGTGCTCCTCGGTCAGATCGTGGACCGCTACGGTCGCGACATCGAAACGACTTTGGCCCGGCTGTTAGCTGACATCAGCGAGATCGATGGATTGGAACGGATCCGGTTCCTGACTTCGTACCCGGTGGATTTTGACCGCGAGCTGATGGAGGCAGTCGCGAGCCTCCCCAAGGTCTGCGAGGACGTCAACCTGCCGGTGCAGGCTGGCGACGACGACGTCTTGCGGCGAATGGCCCGCGGTTACAAGACTGAGCTCTACGAAGGGGTAGTCGCTGAAATGCGGTCGGTCATTCCTGGGCTCGGACTGGCGACCGACATCATCGTCGGCTTCTGTGGCGAGACCGAGACTGAATTCGCCAACACGCTCGCTTTGCTCGAACGGACCCGCTGTGACGTGGTGCACGTCGCCATGTACTCGCCGCGCGCCAACACGGCCTCCCTCAAGCTGTGGCCGGACGATGTCCCGCTCGAAGAGAAGCGGCGGCGCCTACACGAAATCGAGACGCTCCAGGCGCAGGTCAGCGTCGAGATCAACGCCGGCTTGGTCGGCTCCCGCCAGGAAATCCTGGTCGAGGGCATCCGCCGTGACAAGTGGTACGGACGGACCCGTAGCAACAAGCTGGTGTTCTTCGACAGCGCCACTTCCGAACCCGGTCAAGTCCTGCCGCTGACCATCACCTCCGCCAGCTCCTGGTCTCTCCAGGGACGGCTCGAATCGACGCCGACACTTAAGACCCTCGAACCGCCCTGGCCCCAGCCTGATTGAAGCCGAGGCTGCGCTCGCCTGGGTCGAAGAGCACGGCCTGGTCTTGGAGAGCGCGCGAGGCGCATTACCGTCCCTCGCGGCAGTCTTGGCGCAGACGCCAATTCTGGGAAGCTGGTGGAGCCATCCAGACTCCTACAAGATCTTCGAAGCGATCAACCGGGTTCGGGAATCCCCAGATGTGCTGGCCTGTCGACTCGTGGCGGGCAAGGTCACGTACGTTCACCGACGCCTCTGGCCGTCGGTTGCGAGACTCGCCGATCAGATCGCAGCCGACCGGATCGCGGCGCTCCGCGAAGAGCACCTTCCTTCCGTTGCCCATCGAGTGACCACGATTCCGTTCGCTAAATGGGCGCCTGCGGAGATATGGGAAGCCGCCCGCGAGCTCACCGAGGAGGAGGCCCGGTACTTGCTCGGTCCGGCCGTCGACTTCGGCACCAAAGTCAGCCGTCGAGGCGGCTGACTCGAAGACCCTGGATGGGCATAAGACGCTGAGCGATTGGGTCAAGCCCTAACAGAAATGCCTCCAAAGTCACAGCGCCGCGGAGGGTCGACTCCCCCGGTTCATTGAAACTCCCCAACGCCGTAGCGTTTGAACTGAGCAACGCTACGAAACTCCTCGCTTCGGGCAGGGTCATCCAGCAGAGCATCTAGATATCTGCCGTACAGCTCAGCCGAACGGCGGGCCACATCAGAGTGCGTAGCCTGGGTCAGGAGCTCGGACTGAGACTTGGTCCCGTCCATTCCACGCAAAAGACTCACCTCCCAAACCGCCATATAAGCGGCAAATTGAGCTTGCCACTCATCCCAGACTTCCTGAGGCAAAAAATCAGGCTTGCCCTTATCGGCCATCTTGCGACTGCAGGGATCTCGA
>SHYK01000009.1 GCA_009692845.1 Chloroflexota bacterium
CAATGCGACGTGGAAATCACCGTGAGACGGCAAGGGAACGCTTCTGGTCACGTTACGGTGATCGCGGCATAGTGTCCGGAATAAGCTGAGGAGGCCAACACTGCGTGGCTGCGAGCCCCAATAATGGGGTGATTCACGCCTGCGTTCGTGGTTGGCGTGCCCCCGAGAACCAAATGATGAAGTCCAAGTTGCCCGGAAAACAGCCAAGCAAGCTAATCAGGGGCCTGGCCTAACCGTACTCCGATTTCCTCTTGGTCGACTGAGGCCTGACGCTGCGGAGACTAGACTGAGGACGGCCACCCCGCGAGCGACACAGCCGACCACTCCCGGGCAAACTCCAGCATGGCGTTCTTCGACCTGTTCTTTGGGCTGCGCGGCCTATTCGACTACCAGAAGTACTTTCTCCCCGGGTACCATGCTCTCGGCCTGACTGACTTGACGGCAGAGATTGCCGGGCAGCGAATAGAGACTTTTCTTCAGCGAGCTTTATTCTCCGAGAGAGGCAAGTGATGCGGACCGGTGAGGTTATGGCGATGGATAGTTGCAGGCGACCAGGAGGGATGAATGGACGCTGAAGAAACCGCGGACATCGTGGTTATCGGATTTGAAGCGGCCGGCGCCGCCGCGGCCGTTGGCTCGACGCCCTTGACGTGCGCGATCTCTGGGAACACCGTATCGGGGAGTGACCTGGCGGTCCCGCAGGGAACCGGTTTGACGAGAAGCGATTGCCGTTGGTCACTCGTCTGAGGCCGGGTTCGGCAACGCCGCAGGTCTTTCCCCCCGACACGGCACCCACCCATCATCAGGCGGCTATATAGGCAGTGAAATCTATGAAGGATGTCGTTTGGTGCGCATCTAAACACCGCTAGATTCGCGGGGAGCACCCCCGTCTCTCGCCTTGAGCAGGGCCTCCAAACGAATTACTATGCGTTTCAGCTTATAGATTTTTTACTATAGATTTTTAGCTCCCTCATGATTAGGTGGGATGTGAGCGGACACGGCTGCGGAAGACGGGAATGAATAGAGTCGATCAGGACGCTGCGGCCCTCCCTGGAGCCGCCACCGAGGTCAATCCGGCACCGAGTAACGGACAGGGCCCGGCTGTAGCCGTCACCTCCGCCGTTAGCAAAAGACGACCAGGCCAAGGACGGGGCGGGGGGCGCTCGGCCTACGCCACCCGCGACCTGACCTCGGGGAGCATCCCAAAGAATTTGATCTTCCTGGCCTGGCCCCAGTATATCGAGGGCCTCTTGCGAGTGGTCGACCAGATCGCGGACCTGGTTTGGGCCGGGTTCCTCGGCCATCGAGCCATCGCTGGCATGGGAGCGGCCCAACAGTGGTCCCAGCTCGGCTTTACGGCCCGCCAGGGGCTGGACACGAGCATGCGAGCGATGGTGTCCCGGGCTATCGGCATGCAAGATACCGCTCTCGCGAACCGAGTCGTTATCCACTCGATTCTCCTGACGCTTGGCTACTCACTGGTGCTCAGCCTGGTGGGTATCTTCTTTACCGAGGTGCTGCTCCGGGTGACCGGCATTTCCGAGGGAGTGATCGCCGAAGGCGCTGCGTATATGCGTATCCAGTTCGTGAGCCAGGCCACGATCGGCCTGCAAATGCTCATGGGCAACTCCCTGGCCGCCGCTGGCGACACTCTTACCCCGCTCAAGTCCAGCCTCGTCTCCCGGTTGGTCCATATTTTCCTCAGCCCCGCCCTGGTGTTTGGCCTGTTTGGCTTGCCAGCGATCGGTCTCCCGGGCGCGGCTCTGGCGAATGCGATCGCGCATGTCCTTGCGATCGGTGTGCTGCTTTGGGTGCTGCTGCGCGGGACCTCCCGGCTCCACCTCACCTTGCGCGGGTTCCACTTTGACTCGACAGTTCTCCGGCAGCTGCTCAAGATCGGTCTACCCGCGTCGGTGAATGGAATGGAGCGGTCGGTCGCGCAGCTGTTCATCTTGGTCCTGGTCGCTCCGTTTGGCGATCTCACGGTCGCCGCCTACACCCTCAGTCGACGAGTCGAGATGTTGGGCCAGGCCGGTGGCATGGGGCTTGGAAATGCCGCTGGAACCATCGTGGGCCAGAGTATTGGGGCCGGCAAGCCGGAGCGGGCCAAGACCACCATCCTGTGGGCGGCCGGTTTGGGCATGGCGGCAAAGAGCATTTTTGCCTCGATACTGCTGCTGTTCCCTACTGCCATCCTGCTGGTCTTCACCCGCGACGCGGACCTGATCGACATCGCGCTGCCATGGGTCATGATTCTCGCCCTGGGGATGGTGCCCACCGGGCTGAACCAGGCGTTCAACCAGTCCTTCCAAACCGCGGGCGCCACCCTCTTTGTCATGCTCGGGACTCTCGGCCTAATGTGGGGAATCGAGCTGCCTCTCGCCTTTGTCCTGTCCAAGTACACCGAGCTTGGCCCGCTGGGAGTAGCCTGGGGGATGATTGTCCCCATGCTCTTCCGCCCGTTCATCAATATTCCCTACTATCTCTCCGGCCGCTGGCTCCGCATCCGGGTCTTTAGTTAGCCCAAGCCCCAGACGCGCCGGACACTCTCGCGGGAGCCATACCGTTGAGACTGGGCGGGCCAGCTTTCTCCAACCCTAGGCCCGGCTGGCAGTGATTTACAATGGCGGTGACGGCAACCCTACTCACCACCCCACGAAATGCGCTCTCTGACAGGAAACCTCCGAGCGCGCCGCCCCTCTAGAATGCGAGCCATGCAGTCCACGGTGACCATGTGAACACGGGCCAGAGTAAGCTAGCTGTCGTTGTTGGCCTCGTCTTCCTGATTGGGTTTTACAAGCTGGCGGTCGATAGCCCGCTGCTTGAATGGCTCAGAGCCACAGTGCAGCTGGCCGGCCCCTGGGCGCCGCTCGCTTACGTGGCGCTGCGCTCATCTACCTACATAGTCGCGCCGGTTTCGTTGCCCGGCATTGAGCTCATGGGCGGCCTGCTATTCGGCTTGGTGCCAGGAACCATGCTCTCTCTTGTAGGACAGACCCTCGGCGGCTCGGTCAATTTTTGGCTGGCCCGAGCGCTCGGTCGTCGTGGGGTCGAGCGGCTGCTCGGAAAGAAGGCCACACTCCGCATCGACGAATTGCACGACCGTGCGCAAGGATGGAAGGGACTACTTTTCGCCCGACTCATGATCCCCGGGTACGATTTCTTGAGCTACGTGGTCGGGCTCACCCCGCTCCGCTTTTACCACTACGTCTGGGTCACGGCTCTGGGCGGCATTCCCTCTACCGCGTTCAACGTGGCCCTCGGGCCAACTCTGCTGGAAAATCCATTGTGGTTCTTCGCCCTGTCGCTGGCCATGGGCGCTCTCGTCACTATCGTCATGCTCACCCAGCAGAGAATCACGACCGGAAAGTGGAAGCTCCCATACGTGCAACCGAACGAACCAGCGCGCTCACAGGAATTACCTTCTCCCCGGAACTAGGGGCGGCTGCCGACCTCGACGACGCGGGAGCCAGCGAGTGCAACGACAAGGTCGGCCATGGCACAGTGCTGAAGCGGTGCGAGACGAGAATCGTGACCCGGCCGTTGGCGTCGGGGTATGCCTATGAATGCGTGCCGGCGACCATCCCGAATCGGAGTGCCGGCAATAACGAAATGATCAGATGATTGCGAAGGTTCAGGATCTTGAATCTTCAAGGCGCGCTACACCCGGACGAGCCGGGCGAGAATCCATCTTACGCTCATCAGCGTGTACGATCCTACTACTCGAAATATCTGGACTCACCCGTATCAACCGACGGCCGGACTACCTGTTGAGCCTGCGTTGCGATTCGCGTGCACGGAGGTCTGAATGACTGCTGAAGAAACCGCGGACATCGTGATTATCGGATTTGGAGCCGCCGGCGCCGCCGCGGCCATCACCGCCTACGATCTCGGGGCCAAGCTGTCGGGTTCGGGCTCTTCAAAAGCACGGATGCAGGCTTGAACTGGCAGGAGCTGCCCATCCCTTTCCGAACGATCGTGACGGGACTGTCCGTCGGCGGCATTCCTGAAACGCTGTATGTCGGGACCGAGCAAGGGCTGACTGGCACGTCGGACGGAGGTCAGACCTTCGCTCAACTCCGGGCGATTAATGGCACAGCGCCCATCACAGCGGTAGGCGCCGTCCCCGGCAGTCCCATTATCTACGTCGGTACCGGGCGGGGCCTCTCTCGCAGCGACGACGGCGGGGCGACCTGGAGCAAGACCGACTTCGGTGGCTCAGTTGCAGCACTGGCCGTCGAGCCCACGAGCCCGGATAGGGTTGCACTCGTGGACCCACAGGGCGGCCTCTATCGGAGCCGATAGGCAGCTTCAGAATCACTGGCCGCGGGTGGCTCCCTTCCTGACGTGATGTGGGCGCGGGCGGAGGCGTGCCTCGTCGCCGCTTCGTTTGGGCTCAGGAACGCGAGCCCTTGCTCTTAGTGCCCCCCGTGACCCGGTGCGGCGGGTGGCGTGCTTCCGGCCGGGCAGGAAACGCTGGGGTTGAAGTCGTCGAAGGGCCCGCTGGGATTGTCGACAAACCAGAAATGCAGGGCATAGTGGTCGTAGTCGACGCCGGGGTGCGCGGAGAGCTTGGCGAAGGTCCGTTCGAAAAGACGGGGAGCCTGAGACACGGCATCCGCGACGACCTCGTATTCGACCCCCAGCACGTTGCCCTGAGCGTCGAACATGAACGCTTGTGGCCGCTCGGCGCTGATGGGGCCCCGCAGGAGGGTCTCATTCGTGCTATGAAAACCCATAGCGCCACGAGATGCGGAGGCTCCTAATGAAGCGGCATCAAGACAGTATTGGTCTCGTCCGTAGCCGTCGCTGGCCGCCTGGCTCAAGGTGTAGGAGGAAAAGCGTTGTTTGACGGCCTGGGCTTCCGGCGGAACCGAGACGCTCGCTGCGCACGCGCTGATTAGGGGAAGTATTAACGTGCAAAGGAGTAGTTTGCGCAATCGAAAGCTCCTTCATAGAAGATCAAATGGCGTGTGAGAGTAAGCGAGAAGGGAGCAGGCGGAGCATGCCCCGCACCCGCTGAAAGTTGTCCAGGGTGGCGAGCTTGTCGTTCAAGGTGGCCATCAGCTCAGGATGGAAGGGGTACCCGTTCCGCAGCTCCGCGACACGGTCTCCAAGAACCTGACCATAAGGTCGTCCCCTGTGCGTGCGGCTGGGCTCCCGAGTTGCGCCAACACTACCGCGTCGGCCTCCTGGGCGCCGAAACTTGAGAGTGTCAGTTAGAGTGTCTTTTTTCGAGCTGGGTCGATAACCGCTCACCCGTTCTACTCATTCCTAGTCACAGAGACCTAAAGACAGGCGTTAACTGGTACCCCCGGCGCGACTCGAACGCGCGACACACGGTTTAGGAAACCGATGCTCTATCCTCTGAGCTACGGGGGCTCGACCGCTCCCCGGGCCGCTTCCATCCGTCCCGTGATCGGTGGAAACGCCAGGTCGAGACGCCTTCGAGTATATCCGGCCCACCTCAAAAGCGTCCGACCTCTTCGAGCCGGCTCCACGCCCCCAGGCTACCGTCAACGCTTTTCATTCAGGATCACCGCAGCGATAACCGGGTTGCAGCTCGCATGACCCGGGGTTGGCAGCGCTCTCGGCGCACACTCGGTTGGCCAGCCTGGTCGCCTCGGCATAAGCGCCTTAGTCGCGGGCATCCCCGTGGCGACGATCGGATCCACCCTCGCTCAGCCCGCCTCCGACCCGATTAACAAGAATCAGCACGTCGTCATCATCATGCAGTAGAGCGCCCCGGGGAGTCCTGAACCTGAGCGGCCGCGATCCCGGTAGCTGCGTCTATGGGTGGCGGAAGATCTGGGCGTAGGTCGTGGAGCCACGGGCATCGATGACCGCGCCGACCGCGAGATAGTCGAAGTCGTACTGCAGGATGTTGGCCCGGTGGGTGGGGCTCTCCATCAGGGCCGTTTCGGCCCTCATCGGGAGTGTGGCGTCTGAGCCGCCCAGTCGGACCAGATTCTCACCCGCCCTCCGGTAGGCGATGCCGGAGTCGTTGAGGAGGACGACGAAATCGAGCCGCCCGAAGGCGTCGTAGTGATTGAGGCTCGACTGGTCGAGTTGGGCTCGGGCCCGCTCGCGGGCGATCGGCAGGAGGTCGGGAGCGAACTGAACAACGTCCAGGCCATTTCGGGCGCGGTCGGAGTTGACGAGGTCGAACAGGGCCAACTCCTTCACGGTTGCGAGGAGGGGCGGATCCGGAGTCGGCCGGGTGTTTGCCGCTAAGACGTCCAGGGGAGTGGCGTCGCCGGGCGCAGCCTCATCATCCGCTGACCGGGCATCCGCTTGCGAATCCAGAACCTCGTTCACCAACCCCTCGGCCCTCGTGCCCGCCCTTTCGATTCGGGTCAGTTGAGGGGTCATAAATTTCCAGGTCGTGGGACCGGGGGTGCGGGACACCGCGGGGAGGCTCACGAGACTAGATGGATCGAGCGAGGCATCCGATGGAACAACCGGAGCCTGGAAGAGGGGGGCCAGGATCAACCACACGAGGATTCCGCTAGAGCGCGAAGTGCCGTGAAACTGCATCTGCGTCCCCTGTAACGCCCAGGCCGAGCGCATCATGACCTGCGCATGAGTCCTCAAGCGAACCAATGCCCGAAAGAACGCCCCGTTTAAACCAGCGTTACGAAAACTAGGGGGATCTGGAGCGAACTCGGGGCGATCAGGCGCCGGGGCGCTCCTGCACGGTGTTGGCGTTGGCGCGCACCCGATCCACTCGCACGGCCACCGCGAAACCTTCGCCGTTCGGAGTTCGGGCCGCCTCCTGGGGGATCACCTTCGCCCGGATCGCGTCGCGCATCGGCCCTTCCTTGTGGAACTCGGCCTTGCCATAGAAGCGGAGATTGAGCCGTCGCTCGCCGTTGCGATAGAGCATCACGATGTTGGGGTTGTCGGCGACCTGGGCGATCTGCTCGGCCAGGGCCCGTTCCCACCAGGCGATGTGGTCTCCATCGAAGATCATCATGCTGCCCTTGAAGGCGATGTCCGGGCAGCCGTCCTTGTCGGCACTCGCCAGGACGCAGGGGCTGCCTTCCTCCAAGCCTTTGTTGACCGCTTCTTCCCATTCGAGCAGGTTGATCGGCTTGGCCGGCTCGCTCATCTTTCACCTCGCATGCGTCAAATGTGCCTGATGGGTGGGAATTATAACGTGCGCAGGAAGGCTACCCAGCCGGTCACGGTGACCATGCTGATCGCGGTGGTCAGCAAAGCGATCGTCGAGACCAGCTCGGGCTCGGCATCGAACTCGGCCGCGATGAGCGTGGCATTGACGGCGCTGGGCATCGCGGACTCCAGCACCAAGACGCTTCGGGTGACCGCGGAAGGCCCGAGCAAACCGGTCAGCGCAAGACCAATCGTCGGAGAAACCACCAGCCGCCCGACCACCGCCGCCCAGGCTCGCGGTCCAATGGCCCGGGGGGTGATTGACGCCAGCTGCATGCCGAGCAGGATGAGAATGACGGGGATGGCGCCGCCGGAAAGGACCGTGGTGGCCCTCAGCACTGCCACCGGCAGCTCAAAGCCCGAAACTCGAATCGCCAGGGCGAGCAGCGCACCCCAGAGCACGGGCATGCGGAATACAGTGGCCAGGGCTCGTCGCCAGGGCAGCTTCCCGCCGGCCGCCACGAATACGCCCACGGTATAAGTCAGGATATTTTCGAACACCACAAAGACGGCGGCGCGGTCGAATCCGTCCTGTCCGAATGCGAACAGATTGACCGGCAAGCCGTAATTGGCGGCGTTGAGGAAGGCCACGCCCAGGGTGAAGCCGGCCGCCTGGGACCGCGTGGCGCCGGTCCAGCGCGCGCTGAGCATGCTCAATGGCACCAGGACCAGCGTCAGCAGCACCACGTAGGTGCCAATGCGGGCGATCTCGGCCCCGGCCAGTTGGGTGTTGAGCAGGGTCTGGAAGAGGAGCGCGGGGACCAGTAGATAGAGGGCCAGCCGGGCTATCGGCTGGGGGTCGATCGCCAGGACCCGCCGCCCCACGAAGCCGACCGCCGCGATCAAGAACACCGGGAGCACGATGTCGACGAGGATCCGCGCCAGCTCGAGCACTTCGCTCACGCTCGCCGCCGGGGATCCATCTCGCAGTGAACCGTAAGTACCTTGGGGGTGAGGGGCCGAAGGCCCCAGGGGGCGGATGGGCGGGGTATTGTCAGATTAGGATCTTTGCTCGACGGCCATGTTCCAGAGGCGCACGTTGTAGGTCGTCAGCTTGAAGAAGTAGGTGCCAGCGGGCAGCCTGGGTTCATAGACGCTGGCGTCCGCGTTGAAGCAGCTTCCAGCCTCGAAGCTTCCATTGCCTTTGAGGATATCGATACAAACCGAGGCCACCCGGTTATAGATGGAATTGTCCAGCTGACCCAGAAAGTCGACCTTGATCCGCCAGGGGGTTCCATCGATGACCACCTGCTCGGTTTGCCGCGCGACGCACACTTCATTGCAGTTGTTGGCGCGGTTCCAGCCTGCGATCTGTCTCCACTGCGGAGCTGCCGCCGAGGCTTGGGTCACCAGAGGGAGCTTAGCGGGGCCGCCATCCGTGTAGCCGGCCAATTCATCGTCGGTTATCACCTCAGGTGATAGCTGGTATCGGGCGCCCGCGACGATCAGGTAGAGGCCCCCATCCGAGATCTGCACCAGGCGCCACGAGTCCTGGGCGCTGGCCAGCCCGTTGATCCCAAGGACCAATACAACGGCAGCGACCAAGGCGCCGACAATCCTGATTTTCAAGCTCCTTGCTTCTTCTACGGGTTACCGATAGTCCGATGCACCTAACGTGGCTTGGCGTTGCCTGAACACGCCATTCGTGGATCGAGGGCTGAACCATCCGCGGTTTCGGGCTATTTGCGCACAGAGCCACGGGTGCCGAAGGCGGGACTCGAACCCGCACGAGAGTAATCTCACTACGCCCTGAACGTAGCGCGTCTGCCAGTTCCGCCACTTCGGCGCGGAGTGAAATTATAACTGGCGAGCGCGCCTATCGATCTGGTGCGATCTCGAACGCTTTCCGGAGGGCTCTGGCCGACTCCATCGTCGCGATCTTGGCCTGATCAATCCGCGCATGGAGCGGCCTTGGGGAATCCGGCTACGCGAAGACCGCGCTTACCGCGAAAATGAGTCCTGGGATCACGTCGCTGGCATCCAGCGTGTCTTCAATCGAGAAACGACGCCGGTCCTGCAACGAGCGTACCGCTTCGATAGTCTGAGAATCGGGATAGATGACGAGACGTTTCGGAGCGCTATTCACGTGGGCAGCCTAAGGCCAAAAGGGCGAGGTCTGGGTCGATAGCTCCAGAGACGAATTGATTTTTCGTGAGCCTGGCGACAACACGCCCGTCAGAAACGACATATGGTCCTTGGCTTGAGAACTCGTTATATGGGCTGAGCGACGAGAACGGATTCCCATATTGGGCGAACTCTTGCTTGATACTCAGAGAGGAAAATGGGTTTCCGTACCGACCAAAATCGTTGCAGATGGAATCGCTAGAAAACGGGTTGCTAGAGAGCGTCCCGATATACGTCCCATCGGAGGCCACGAGCCTGGCGCCCTCCAGAAACATTGCTAGGTCGGCCAGTGCGGTCCTTCGAGGCGGCGGTGCCGTCGTCGCCGCAGGCGGCACCTGAGTGGCAACTGATGCATTCGCGGGCAGTCCGGAACTAGGCCATCCTGTGTAATGCCCATCGCTCCACTGTCGGGTCAGCCATATGCTTCCGTCGGTGCGGCGCTCCGCAAACTCTCGCGCCTGCACCGAAAAGCTTCCGTCGGACCACTGCCAGACATAAAACTGCCGCCCGTCGGGCTGGCCCTCAGGATACTCGCGAGCAGCTACAGTGTACGAACCATCACCCCATTGCCCTATCGTGTAAGTGCGCCCGTACGCTCTCCGTTCTGAGTACACACGATCCGGTCAGTGGGCACTCGTGGTACTTGCAGGTAGGCCAACTAGCGCGATTACCGCAAGAAGCAGAACTAATCGTGTCCTCTGCATGTTGGCCTCAAAATCCTTTTCTTTGCCACCATTTGGCGGGCGAGATCTGCCGAAAACACGTTCCGGCGCCTAGACACCGGTGTGGGTAAGCCTTGGCAGGAACGCTTCACCTCGGTCCTCCCAGAAGGACTGCCATGGTAGGCATGCTATCACCGCCGCTAAAGGGGAACAACTGTCACGGTGACTTTACAACAACGGTTACTCAGATTCCCTACGTTGGCAAGCGGCGACCCCGCGATGCCGCGGCGCGCGAGGCCTCGACGAATCGACAGTCCTGGTCCGTAGGAGCCGCCGTATCAACTCCGCCTCTCTCGCATAGTGGTCGCCATAGTGATCTGACGCAGGAGTCACTCGATAGGCGGGCTGTGCCCTGCCCCCATTCCTTGGTCCACTCACAACTTGAGTACGGCCGTCTCGAAAGGGGCTTCTCACTCGCCCCCACCACTTGGCACATTGACCAATAGTCGCTGACCCCACCATCATCCCGGCCTGGGTCAACCGACTTCGATCCATGGCTACCGCGAGCCCAAAGTCGCCGATCTTGGCTCGCCCGTCAGCGGTAAGCCAGACGTTCCCGGGTTTGAGGTCCCGGTGGACGATGCCCTTCTCGTGGGCGAACTCCAGACCCTGGACCGTCTCCAGCGCGATCTGGATTGCTCTTTCCATGGGCATCCGATGGTCGGGCGCTTCCTCGATCAAGCCCTCGACGTCGCCACCGCTCATCAGCTCGGTGACGATGAAGGGCTGGGTCCCATCTCCGTCCGGCAAAGGCTCCGACCCGAGATCGAAGACCGACACGATATTGGGGGTGAGTGCCCAGGCGCCCCATCGCCTGGGCTTCCCGGGTGACGCGCTCCTTCCCCAGGTCGTCTAGGCCGTCGGTCTTGATGAGGGCAAAGGCGACGTCGCGGTCCAGGAGGGTGTCATGGGCAAGGTAGACGCGCTTCTTTCCGCCCTCCCCGAGGAACTACTTCACCTGGTAGCGGCCCCCGACGAAGGAAATAGGAAGGGCCCGCCCACCAACCCCCTGCCCCGATGCTCGGGGCGCACCGTTCGGGACGGCACCCGGTGAGGGGGGTACTTCGAGGGCCTGAGCACCAACGGCGCTCGGCGCGACCCCGAACTCGCCCGAGCTAGCGTCGCGGGATACAGCGGCCAGCAAGGCCAGTGCGTCGGCGTTCTGGGGATCGAGCCGCAGAACCGCCTCGGCCCGAGCCTTGACATCGGCCCAATCGAGCCGGTCGAGCGCCTGTTCGGCCTGGCCCAGGAGCCGTTGGACCTGCCGCTCCATGAAGTCAGTCATCGATCACCCTCGCTATTCCTCGAAGAGCGCAAAACGCCGCCCGTCGATTCTAGTGCCGCACAGGCGGCGGCGGCGCCTTGGCGGTGAAGATGCAGATCGCCCCGGCCATCGCCACGAAGGACATGACTGTGAAAATGAGCCGGTAGTCCCCGGTCAGATCCGCCATGAGCCCCGATATCACCGGTGCGGCAATCGTCACCGGTGTGGCCACCGAGTCCATCCAGCCGCGAATGACCCCCTGCGATCTCCGCCCGAAGAATTCGCCTTGCAGCGCGTTTCGCACTGGGGTCCGCATCCCCCACCCGATGCCATACAGCACCGCGTACATCAGCGCCATTGGCAAGGAAGTGGCCAGGCCCAGCACGAACTGAGACAGCGCCACCATGGCGAGGGCGCCGCCGTAGACGACATTCTTGGGTAACCGGTCGCCGAAGTAGCCGCCTACCAGCCGGGCCGGGATGTTCGTGATACTAGCCACGGTGTAAACGAATGCGGCGGTCGTCCGCTCCAATCCAACCCCTTGCTCCAGGTGAAGGAACAGGTGGACGCTTACCGCGCCCGCCCCCAACCCGGACAGCGCGTTTCCCAGCACCAGGAGCCAGAACGAGCGCGTGTGGAGCGCTTCCTGGAGCGTGAAATCAACCTCTTCGGCCACTAGCGGGCCAGCATTGGCGCCGTCGGTCGGATCCGGAGTGGGCTCGCCGTCCATGCGCAGCCCGTATGGCTCGGGCGCCCGTCGGTAGTAGATGAGGCAGGGAATCGCCGATACCCAGGCTAGGAGGCCAGATGCGATGGCCGACGTCCGCCAATCGAAGACGGTCTGCATGACGACCAGCGCCGGAACGCCCACGATGCCTGCGATGGGGAACCCCATCACCGCCCACGAGTTCGCGATCGACCGTTTCCGTCGGAACCAGTGGTTGATCATCACCGACATCAGGAAGATCGACGCGAAGCCGTTTCCGATCGCCACGATGATGTTGGCCAAGTAGTACATCCAAAGGTTCTCGACCAGCCCGAACATGATCAAGCCCAGGCCGGTCAGAAAGCTGCCCAGCCCCACCATAAATCGCGGGCCGAAGCGGTCGATCATCCAGCCGCTCAATGGCCCTAGGGCGGCGCCCTCGAGTTGGGTAATGGAACGCGGTCCGGCCAGGAGGGCTCGGCTCCAGCCGAACTCCTGCTGAAGCGGCCCCAGGTAGGTGGCGAACCCCTGGTTGGTGAGCCCGGTCCCGAACTCCTTCAGGGCGGTCACCACTACGATGACCCACCCGTAGAATGGCCGCTTCTGGCCGGGCCACGGATACCAGGGAAGCTTCAGCGGAGTCGCAACCTGGAGCATCACACCCCTCTGGGGATAGCTTGCCTATCGAGCCCGCATTGTAGAGGGAGATGAGGCAGCTAACGGGGACTTGAGGGGTCAGATGGTGACGATGTTGACCAGGCGCCCCGGCACGTAGATTACTTGCCGAATCGGGCTGTGATCCAGGTACGCCTGCACTTTCGCGCTGGCTAGCGCCAGTTCCTGGACTTGCTCTTGGCCCAGATCGGCCGCGACTTCGATCTTGTCACGCACTTTGCCATTGACCTGCAAAACGACGGTGACCTGGCTATCCGTGACCAGGCTCGGATCAAAGCCGGGCCACGATTCGAGGTGGACGCTCTCGGTATGTCCCAGGCGATGCCAGAGCTCCTCGGCCATGTGCGGTGCGCTGGGCGCGATCAATAGCACCATGCGTTCACTGGCGTCCCGCCAGAGCTGTTTGGACACTTTCGCGCGCTGGGGCAGCAGGGCGTTGATCAGCTCCATCAGCGCAGCCAGCATCGTGTTGAAGCGGAATCGCTCCATGTCGTCGGTGACCCGCTGGGTCGTCTTGTGCAGGAGGCGAAGCACCCGATCGTCGGCCGGGCCGCTGGTTTGTGGAGCGTTCGGATCTGGCCCGTCGAGCACCAGGTTCCACAGGCGATGCAGAAAGCCCTCGATACCCGAGATCCCCTGCGGATTCCAGGGCCCGCCGCCATCGTAAGGGCCGATGAACATCAGATAGCAGCGAACCGCGTCGCCGCCTACTCGCTGGACGTAGTCATCCGGATTGACGACGTTGCCGCGCGACTTGGACATTTTTTGGCCGTCCGGGCCGAGGATGATGCCCTGGTTGAACAGGTGTTTGAAGGGCTCGCCGAAATCGATGAGCCCCATGTTACGGAGCGCCTTGATGAAAAACCGGGCGTAGAGCAGGTGCATGGTGGCATGTTCGACGCCGCCGATGTACTGGTCCACCGGCATCCAGTATTGGACGGCCGCGCGATCGAAGGGAGCGTCCTCAATGTGGGGGTTGCAGTAGCGCAGCATGTACCAGGAGGAGTCGACAAACGTGTCCATGGTATCGGTTTCCCGGCGGGCGGGCCGGCCGCAGCGGGGACAGGTGGTATTGACAAATGCGGGGTTGTAGGTAAGCGGACTCTGTCCGGTCGGTCGAAACTCGGCATCCTCCGGGAGCAGCACCGGAAGCTGGTCTTCGGGTACCGGGACCGCCCCGTGCTCTTCGCAATAGATGATTGGAATGGGCGTCCCCCAGTAGCGCTGGCGGGAAATGAGCCAATCCCGCACCCGGTAATTGATCTTCCGCTCGCCCACCCCAAGCGACTCGAACCACTCCGCGATCGCGATCTTGGCGGCATCTGAGTCCAGTCCGTCGAACCGCCCGGAGCGCATGAGGACGCCCAGTTCGACATAAGCCTGGCGGAGCTCGGCGGCTTCGCTGGTTGGAGGCGGGCTTGCGCTCAGGCTCGCTGGCGCGATCACCTCGCGGATCTCCAGGCCGAAATTCTGGGCGAATTCGAAATCCCGTTGATCGTGAGCAGGGACGGCCATGATGGCGCCGGTGCCGTAAGAGCCGAGCACGTAGTCTGCGATCCAGACCGGGACCCGCTCCCCGTTCGCCGGGTTGATCGCCGATATCCCGAGGGCCACTCCGGTGCGCTCGCGTTCGGTAGATAGCCGCTCGATCTCGGTAGCCCGGCGGGCTTGCTCCTGATACTGCTGGACCTGCTCGCGCTGTGCTGGCACGGTCAGCTCATCGACCAGCGGGTGCTCGGGGGCCAGCACGACGTAGGTCATGCCGAAAACGGTGTCCACGCGGGTCGTGAATACCGAGATCTCCACATCGGGCCGTTTCTCGACCGGAAGCCGAAACTCCACGCCGTAGCTCTTCCCGATCCAGTTGCGCTGCATGGTGGTGACCCTCTCCGGCCAATCGAGGCCGGAGACGTCCAGCAGCTCTTCGGCGTAGGCAGTGATCCGGAAGAACCATTGCTCCAGCAGCCGCCGGGTGACCACGGTGTCGCAGCGCTCGCAGCGGCCCGCCACCACCTGCTCGTTGGCGAGCGTGGTCTGACAATGGGGGCACCACACGGCCGGCGCCTGCGCCCGATAGGCCAGGTCCTTTTCGAGGAACTTGAGGAAGAGCCACTGGTTCCAACGGTAGTACTCGGGGAGGCAGGTGGCGATTTCCCGATCCCAGTCGTACATGGCGCCGATGGCTTTGAGTTGAACCTCCATTCGTTTGATGGAGTCCATGGTCCACCGAAAGGGGTGGATGCCCCGGTTGATAGCGGCTTCCTCGGCTGGCAGCCCGAAGGCGTCGAAGCCCATTGGCTCCAGGACCTGAAAGCCTCGCATCCGCTTGTAGCGCGCATGCGAGTCGGCGATCGCGAAGTTGTACCAGTGGCCAATGTGGAGGTCCCCCGAGGGGTAGGGGAACATGACCAGGGAATAGTATTTGGGGCGGTCCGATTGATCGGCGACCTTGTAGAGCCCCGACCGTTCCCACTCCGCCTGCCAGCGACGCTCGACCTCAGCCGCTCGATACTTCTCTGCCATCTCTTTAGAGGCTAGGCATGACTGGGGGTTCTCCCTCGCGAGTCCGGGAGCGGTTCATTTTCGTGGTCATCCCGAGTCGCCCGTCCTGTCATTCTGAGCCTCAGCGAAGAATCTCTCGTAGGGGGACGCTGTGATTCAGGAAGACTTTGTTCGCTTCGCGTCTCAGAGCCGTCGGAGCTCAGGAGATGATCGGCGACCAATCCAGGGTGGAGCTGGGGGGAATCGAACCCCCGACCTCTTCCATGCCAAGGAAGCGCGCTCCCGCTGCGCCACAGCCCCTGGGACTCCGAGCCTAGCTCAGGGAAGACATTTTAGCGGATCGTCCAGGGACCAGACGTGGACGGGGGGGCCCCGGATCATGGACTATTGAGGAAATGGATCAGTGGCCGGAAAGTCCAACTTAAGTTCCTAATGGAGAGTCCAGCTGCAGATCGAGCCGTCGGAGAGATCAGATAGTGCGGATCGTACTGAAGAGCAAAATCCATCGCGCCACCGTAACCCAGACCGACATCGACTACGAAGGTAGTATCGGCATCGACGCCGGGCTGCTCCGCGCGGCGGATATCTTTCCCTATGAGCAGGTCCACGTGCTCGACGTGACCAACGGCGCCCGCTTCGAAACCTACGCCATCGAGGAGGTGGAAGGCTCCGGCTGCATCTCGATCAATGGCGCCGCCGCGCGCCTTACCCACCGCGGAGACACCATCATTATCCTCAGCTACGCGATGGTTGACGAAGCGGAGGCCCACGCCGCGCAGCCCCGAATCATCGTAGTCGGCACGGACAACGCTCCCATCCTGGCGGCGCATGGTCGTACCGATGAGCCACCCCGGCTCCTCGGCCCCTCCTGATCGGACGGCTCGACAAAGGAGGCGTCCGCACTCCTCGACATTCCTGAGAAACCGGAGCGACGAAGAATCTCTCGGAAATGCCAACTAGCGATGATCGACCCGGATGCGGTCGATTGGAGTCCACTCGTCCGTCCCGCTGCTCTCCCGTCCCGGGGCAACCGCCAGGATGTATGTTCCGGAGGGCAATTGGCTCGGGTTCTTAACCAGGAAGTCTTGGACTACGACCGAGTCGACGGGCCAGTCGGTAGGCGACGAAGCTTCCTGGGGAGAAGCGGACTCGAGCACGTCGAGCGATTCGCCGGAGCTGTTCACCAGCCGTAGTCTGGGAGTCCGCCGGGTCGCCGATGCCTCGATCACCCGCCAGTAAATGGTGAAACGAGCCGGCTCTATCCCATAAGGGTCGGCCGCATAGGTGAGCTGAACCGGCCCAATGCTGGTCTCGAGGATCCGTGAGCCCCCGAAAGTCCAACGGTCCTCAGGGGCAGTGAAGCCCAAAATTTCTAGCCGGCCCTGGCCATTTTGGATGACCTGGCTCGACCGAGTTGCCGGCTCCAGATAGCTGTCGGCCGCCTGCGCACCGATCCTCACGGCCCCCAGCAGTACCCGATCCGCCGGGACAGGGCCTCGCACGTCCAACCTTCGGCCATCTCCCGAGTCGTAGAGCCCCGCTTCAATAATGTAATCACCCGGTTCGGTACCTCTGGGCACCAGAATGGCCATCCGCTGGACGATCTCGGTGCCGGGGGGCCAGTCCACCGTGGGGGCGTGGCCCCACAACGGTTCGGCGTCCTGGCCGGCCCGGAACCGCCCTTGGCTATCGAGTAGATGAATGAAGGCCGTGTAGCTCGCGGACGGAGCGACCAGCCCCCGCCAGCGTAGCCCGACTCCCAATAGATCGCCGGGGGCCACGGTTCGGCTGGGCACCCAGGCCTCTGCGAGCTCGATCTGACCGCTGAAATTGGTTCCCATGGGAGTCGGCCCGGGCTCTTCCGGCCGGACGTAGAGCATGACCCGGGCCTGGCCGAAGGATTGGGCCTCCGCCCGGTAGGCGTTGCGGTCCAGCCATTCCTCGACGGGGCTCTTCGCCCCCCAGGGGACGACCTGGTACATGGTGAGCCAGACCCGCCGGTGCTCCGCGAACAGCCTGGGGAGATCGTCGATTCCGGTCTCCCGCAGTGGCACCATGGTCGGTGCGCGGCGGCCCAGGTGGGCAGAGACGTAGCCCTCTTGCCAAAAGGCGTGAAAGATAGCGGCGTCGGTGGGCTGTGCGTATTCGGCGAGGTATTGAGCTACCTCAACGCTTTCCGGCTCGATGATTTGAGGCTCGATCTGGAGGGCCTGGACCAAGGCGAGCGCGGTTGCGCCGAGCACGGCCAGGCCAGAGACGATTCCCAATGGGCGCCAGGATCGCCAGGCAACCCCGGTCAGATGAGCGGCCAGCAGCGCCAACGGTGGGATCAAGAAGATGAGAAAGCGGGCTCGCACCAGATAGGGGAATGCCTGGAAGATCGGAATGCAGATGGCCACCGCGACCAGGATGAAGACGAGCAGGAAGCGCGCACCCCAGAAACCCTCCCCCGTCGAGGGGGAGGGTAGGGTGGGGGTGCCTCCAGCTCCGGGGCGGATCAATTCTTGAGGCGCGCGGGACCTCCCCACAGCCCACCCCTCCCCCGCAAGACGGGAGGACGCGCCGTCGCCCCGTGCTGTGCGTCGCAGTAGCAAGGTTCCGAGAGCGCAGGCGAGAACCACACCGGTCGCCGGCCAGACCAGGAGCCGCGCCATGCCCGAGGGCAGGAGCTCGCCGGTCCACATCACAACCCAGAGCTGCTCAAGGAGCGCCGGGATGCCCGGTGGCCACGGCGCGCTGCTGACGATGCGATCCGTCGCATCCCGGGAGGGGATCCAGGCATAGAGCGTCCACGGAAGAACCGCGAGGGCGGCGCCGCTGGAGGCCGCGAGCCATAGAACGAGCGCCGCGCGACGCGCTCGCTCGGTATCGTGAGGTGAAGCACGTCGAGCGTAGGCCCAGAGTGCCGGACCCAGCGCGATGGGGATAAGTGCGCCGAAATAGTGGATGTAAACCCCGGCCGTAACCGCTAGGCCGTAAATGGTCGCTCGTGGCCAGGTGGGTTTTTGCCCGAGTCGGAGTGCCAGCAGCGACGCCAGAACCCCGAACATGGTCAGCCACTCGTACATGCGGGGGAAGCGGGAATAGAAGACCAGGTAGGGCGAGAGCGCGACCAGCCACGCGCCCATCGTCGCGGCGCGGTTGCCGACTGTAATGCGACCGAGTCGATAGGTCAGCGCGATGGTCAGCATTCCTGGGATGGCCGAGGCGAAGCGGGCCTGGGCTTCGCCATCGCCGGCGAACGCCATCCAGAGCTTCTGCAGGTAGTAGAAGAGGGGCGGATGCCCATCGGTCAGCCGCTCGGTGGCAACGGTCAGCCAGTCTCGCTCGGCCGCGTACACACTGTAGGCGGCGTCCCCCCACAGGTGAAGCGTGCCCGTGCCAAATACCCGAAGCCCCAACCCAACCAACAGGGCGAGGACCAGGAAGGCCCTCGCGAGCCTTCGCTCAGACCACATTGGGTACGTCGCTTTTGTTCGGCGGTGGCCAGCCACGGTACCACTGGGCGACGGTCGATCCCGGTTTCGAACGCTCGTGATCGTGGATCCTTTGCCACTCCAGTGCGCTATCTCAACCTTGCCTCAGGTGCTACCTGGGCGGTCCGGAGAGTATGGAAGAAAGCGACCTGGAGCGTAACGCTCGGCGAGATCGCTTCCAAGGGGCTCTTGGACCAGTCTCCTACCGAGAACTCGGCCATCATTATGGCTATGCCCTCGACGATCCATCGCCGGCTCATCGGCTGGCTGCCTGAAGGCCGCTTCGAGCTGGTCGACCAGTCGATAGCGGGGCGCCCCATCTGCTCGGCTATGACGAAGAGCTGGAGAACGCGCTGGTCCGCCGGACCGGAGTTTGGCGGGCTCGGGTGGCCCATGTGGACGGAGCGGAGGTAGCGTCCACCGACAAGTACCTGGGTAGCCCGCAGGACATTGAAGTGCAGGCCTGCTTCGAAGCCGCCGACGATCTCCACCGGCGCTGAGTCAGGATTGTGCGACCCAGGTGCTGGTCCACCAGCTCCGAAGGGGCACCCGAGTAGCGTAACTAGCGGCCGTCGCGTAGCCTACCCCGCCGATTCACTGGTGGACAAACCCGGGCGGGTGGTTTCGAGGGGGTCAATGTTGTCTCTCTGACAGTGGAGCCAAAGTATGAGTTGGCGGGGCAAGGACCGACGGAGTCTGGCCTCGGCTTGCTCAATAGCGGGCACCATCTGCTGCGCCCACTGAGCCGATAGAGTCAGGTGTTCTTTGTTCTCACCTGATTCTCACCCGCCTGCTTCCGGCTTGTTACGTTCGAGCAATATCGTATTCCGAGACTCGTTGGTGATTCGGACCGGAGCGGAACCTCGGCAAGGTCACTCCACGGGCTCCGGTGATGAACCGCTTGGTTTCGAGGGGCTGGGATCGCGACGAGCAGAAAATTGGTGGAGCTACGTTTAGCCGATGATACGGGCCAACAAAATGGCGGCTAGTGTGATTCCGAGCGACGAGGTGGTGCCGCGGGCAACTCTGGTGGCCGGATTCGGGACCTTGATGCTGATCACCCTGGGAATTGGCGTCCTGATCGCGACCGCAACCACGGCGCATTTCCGGATCGGCTCGACCCCGGACCGACAGCTCGAGCCGTCGTCTTCGCTGGTGATTCCCGCCGCAAACTACTCTAGCGGTGGGTCTGCCGGTGCGGGGCTGATCACGGTCGGCTTCGATGAGGCCGGCGCAGCGACCGCAGAATTGGTTACAGTGAACGGTGCCCAAGTGGCGCCGCTCCGCGAGGAACTGGTGCCCGGCGCCCGACGAGATGTGGCGCATCAGCCCTAGCCCTAGATGGTCGGGCTAGCCGAGAGGCGCGCCGCTCGTGGGCCAAACGCCCAGAGTCAAATTTGCGGATTGGCTTCGTCCCGCTCTCAGGAATGTGACTCGAACGCTGTCCCCGGGGTTCTTCTGGTCGATGTAGCGGATGACATCTTCGACCATCCGCATCGGTTTGCCGTCGATATCGGTGATGATGTCCGCGGCAGCCAGATTGTTGACATTCGATCCTCTCAGCCCGCTGCTTGCGGCCGGGCCCCCCGCCAATGCCTGGGAGATAACCACTCCCTGGCGAATGGGCAGGCTGAGCTGTTCGGCCAGAGTGGGGGTCAGGCGGCTGCCCGAAATTCCCAGCCAGGCATGCTGAGGCGTGCGGCCCGCCAAAAGGTCCGGCAAGTAGCGCTGTAGCGCGTTGACCGGCACGGCGAAGCCGATGCCGACATTACCTTGAGCCGAAGGTGCCTCGATCTGCTCGTTGATCCCGACTACCTCGCCGGCCAGGTTGAGCAGTGGCCCACCCGAGTTGCCCGGATTGATGGCCGCATCGGTCTGAATCATGTTGCTGATGAGACGCTGGCTTTCGCCGGGCCGAATCCGACCCAGGGAGCTGACGATCCCCATGGAGGCGGATCGTTCGAGGCCAAACGGATTGCCGATCGCAATAACGGTTTGGCCGACCCGCAGTTGGTCCGAATCTCCCAGAGAAGCCGTGCTTAAGGATTGCAGCACGTCGTTGGGCGCAACCAACCGGACTACCGATAGGTCATTGGCGTCGTCGGTGCCCACAACTTCACCGACGTAGCTGTTGCCGTCGGCTAGAGTGACATCGAGTCGGGTGGCGCCCCTGACGACGTGGTGATTGGTGACGATGTGGCCCTGGTTGTCGATGATGAACCCGGAGCCAGACCCCTCCTGTTGCTGAAGCCGTCCGAAGACGTCGCGCGCTTGCGATACAAAAGTAATGTTGACGACGGCCGGGCTGACCCGCTCGTAGACGTCAATGACTGCGCCATCATTAGCCTGCCGAGCCGGCGAGGAGGAGCGAGCTTGCGATGGCGCGGGCGCAGTGGCCGCTTGAGTCGCGGGAACCGAAAACGGAAGGCTTAAGCCACCCGGAAGAGAGGGTGGATTGGCGATGGCATAAAGGCCGCCGATAGCATAAAGGCCGCCGATAGCGCCGAGCGTTAGGCCAAATACCAAGAGAACTAGAGACCGAACCAAAGACGTCACCTTCTTTCTACCTGACCGGATTTGTCTAAACTGGAGTTTGCTTCACTTCCTTGACTGTCCTCGATAGTGCAAAACCCGGCGTAAATGCCGTCTGGATACCGATGAGCTATTCATAGCGTAAGGCCTCGATGGGATTGAGGCGCGCCGCCCGCATTGCCGGGTAGATCCCGAAGAAGAGCCCGACCGCGGCCGAGACGGTAAAGGCAAGCAAGGCGGCATCAGGCGCCACGATACTCGGGATGGCACGCCCGCCCAGATCGAGCTGGCTGACCAACCGGCTGATACCAATGCCGACCCCGATGCCGGTGAGGCCCCCGGCCAGGCTGACCACTACCGCTTCGACCAAAAACTGGGAGAGAATATCGCGCGCCCGGGCGCCGACCGCCTTCCGGATGCCGATCTCTCGGGTGCGTTCAGTAACCGAGACCAGCATGATGTTCATGATCCCAATTCCGCCTACGACCAGGGAGATGCCAGCGATGGCGCCCAAGAAAGCGGTGAAGAGGGCGGTGATCTGGTTCAGACTCTGCAAGAAATCGCGCTGGGACGAGATGACGAAGTCATCTTCAGCGACCCGGTGCCGCTGGCGAATAAGACTACTGATCTGCTGGATCGCATCGTCGATCAGTTTCTCGTCAGCGACCGACACGGTAATGGACGACACCATCTCGGCAGCTTGAGGGGTCCGGGACGGAGCGAGCCGGGCGCCGACGGTGGTGAAGGGGACGAACGCCTGGTCGTCCAGGTTCTGGAGGCTGCCCCCCTTAGGCTCCAGCACGCCGATCACTCGCATTTGAGCGCCGGTACGGCCGGAAGTGCTTACTCGCACGTTTTGGTCGAGCGGATCCCCGTCCCCGAACAGCTTCTGCGTGACCCCCGACCCGAGGACGATCACGCGGGCGCGCTGCTCCATGTGGGTATCGGTGATGAAGGAGCCCGCGGCAACCGGATAGTTGCGCACGCTGTCGTAACCCGGGCTGACGCCGATGACCCGAGTCTGGAGGTTTTGGCCGCTGGCAATGAGCTGGGCCCCGCCGATCTGGCGTTCCGCGACGACGGCGGTCAGCAAGTTTCCGCCCAACTCGTCCTGGATTGCCTGGGCATCGCTCCAGCTCAGGGTCTGGGCGCCGCCTGCCCCGGATCGCACGTTGCCCTGCTGGCGCTGCTGGCCAGGAGTTATGAAGAGTAGGTTGGTGCCGAGGGACTGGACTTGCTCGGTGATCTGAGCCTGCGCGCCACGCCCGATCGACATCAGAGAAACCACCGCAGCGACGCCGATCACCACGCCGAGCATAGTGAGGGCCGCGCGGAGCTTGTTGGAAAAAAGGGCCAGGAGGGCGACCCGTAGACTCAGCGGTAACTGCATCGGGCTATTCCGGCGGGGGTAGGCTGGCCAGCACCGCTGAAGCCTCAATAACCGACCCGACGGCGCGGTCGTTGACCACCCGGCCGTCCCGGACTTCGACAACGCGCCGAGTGTGGGCCGCGATGTCGGACTCGTGGGTGACCAACACAATGGTAATTCCGCTTTCCCGATTCAGCTCTTGGAGGAGCTCCATGAGCTCTTCACTGGATCGGGTGTCGAGATTACCGGTCGGCTCGTCGGCCATGATGATCGTGGGCTCCATGACGAGCGCTCGGGCAATCGCCACTCGCTGCTGCTGTCCGCCCGAGAGCTCGGATGGCTTGTGGCGGGCGCGGTTCCCCACCCCGAGCCGGTCGAGAGCGGCCAGCGCCCGCTTCCGACGGTCTTTCACCCCGGCATAGATCAACGGTAGCTCGACCTGCTCGACGGCTGAGACGCGGGGCAGCAAATTGAACATCTGGAACACGAAGCCAATCTTCCGATTGCGGACCGCCGCCAGCTGGTCTTCGTTGAGCTGGCTGGTCTGAATGCCGTCCAGTTCGTAGGTGCCGGCCGTGGGCTGATCGAGACAGCCGATCATGTTCATCAAGGTAGATTTGCCGGATCCGGAAGGCCCCATGATGGCCAAGAATTCGCCAGTATATACATCCAGATCGACGCCCCGAAGCGCGTGAACGTCCACGTCGCCCACGTGATAGACTTTCGTGAGGCCCCGCAACCGGAGTACCGGTTGGGCTGCGCCGTCCGGGTGGTGCGCACCTTCTAGCTCGGGCGAGTTTCCGGTGGGCTCAACCGGGGTCGACGACCAATTCTGCGAGCCGTCAAGGGGGGAGGCATCCACTTCACCCCCCTTCGCGTCGGCCAAAACCGTGGTCGCGCTGCTATGGAGCAGGTGCAATGAAGGTTCCTCCGGGCGGCCGTCCGCCGCCAATGGCTCCCAGACCGGCGGCGCCAGCACCTCCCGGAACCGAAGCCCGGGCAGCGGTCTGAGGAATGATGACGGCGTCGCCTTCGTTGACTCCGGACGTGATCTCGGTGGCTTCATCGTTGGCCATGCCGACTTCGACCTTCTTTCGCTGGGTTTCGGTGGAAGGAGTCTGCACGTCGACAAAGCGGTCCCGACCCTGGCGAACGATAGCCCGGTTGGGGACGGTCAACACAGCGTTCTTTCGCTGATATTCGATCTGGGCGGTGGCAGTCATTCCGGCGCGCACGCCACGTGGGTTCTGGAGCTGGATTGCGACCGGGTAACCGACCACCCCCTGAGTCAGGGTGCCACTGGGGGCGACCGCAATGACCTTGCCCGGAATGGTCCGGCCAGGAATAGCATCGAAGCTGAGCGTGGCCGGCTGACCGACCGCGAGATTGGAGATGTCGGATTCATCGACCTGGACGTCGATACGCAGCTGCGAAGGGTCCACGACGGTGATAGAAGACGGATTGGTCGCTCCAGTGACCGCAGTTTCGCCTACGTTCATGCTTACCGCACTCACGACTCCTTCGAATGGAGCTACGACGGTGGCCCCATTCAGGTTGGCTTGAGCTGTAGCCAGAGCGGCTTGAGATTGGAGGACAGCCGCCTGGGCACTGAGGATATCGGAGTCCTGATAGGGCTGCCGCTTGGTGGCGAGGTTGGCCTGGGCACTTTTTATGGCTTGCTGCTGGCCGAGGAAATCCGCATCACTGAAAGGAGATTGCTTCAAGGTGAGCGCATTCCGGGCCTGGTCGACGCCGGATCGAGCCGCGATCACGTCCGCGTCCGTGGGGTTCATTAAAACATCGAGCTTCTGCTGAGCTTGCTGGAGAGTCAATTCAGCGGCGGAGAGGTCAGCCTGGGTGGGCTGAGCCAGGAGCTGATCGAGTTTGGCTTGGGCGACTTTGATGTTGAGGTCGTCTACCACCATAGCGGCGAGCACGGTCTGCTGATCGGTCGGCCTTTGGCTCGGCGAATCTTTGATGTTGGACATGGCCACGCTGTCTTTCAAGCGCGCGTTGTAGGCGGAAGACAGGGCGGCCTGAGCCGCGATGATATCTGCCTGCGTGGGCCCCGCCCGTACCGAGTCGAGCTTCAATTGGGCGCTATCGACGGCTGCGCGCGCCGCGAGCACGTCGCGCGAATCGGGGTTGAGCAGATGATCGAGCTTGGCCTGGGCGCTATCCAGCGCAGACTGGGACGCCTGGATGTCTCCATCCGATGGGCCGGCCTGCATTTGGGCGAGCTTGGCCAGGGAAGCATCGAGCTGGGCCTGGGCGGCTGCGACGTCCTCGGGCTTGGCCCCTTGCATCAATAGCGCCAGCTTCGCCTGGTTTGCGCTCAGGTTGGCCTGGGCCTGGAGGAGGGCTGGCTCGAGGTCCGACGTATCCTCCCGGGCCAGGATCTGGCCCGGGTGGACCTGATCGCCGACTACAACGGCGACCGACGCGACGAGGCCTGCGGTCTTGAAAGAAAGCTTGCTGGTAGCGGTTGAAACAACGGTGCCGGTGGCACTCACCGAGGCGGTCAGATCCTGGCGCGTCACCGGAGCGGTCACCAGGGGGGCTGTCGTGGTAGCGGCGGTCATCCGGCTCTGAACGAGGTAGCCGAGCCCAACCAGGGCCGCCAACAGGACAACGATTCCGATCAAGATCCCGGGAGATGGCAGGCGAAAACCACCGTGCCGCGCTGTGGAACCTATTTGCACTGCAGACCCTCCGTCTATTTGCTTCGATCCGCTAAGGGACACCGGCCTAGCTGCGACTGGCACGTGCCCGGTACCGACAAAGACTGAAATGAGTCTAGCAGTCGCACCCTCGCGTGCCATGGGCCAGCCGCTGAAATCTCGCTAAAAAGCCATCAAACCACATAGCTCAAGAAAGGGCACAGCCATGATCGTTGGTGAATTGGGAGGATGGGCGGGGGAGAAGAAGCGCAGAGGGGATTAGCCGCCCAATGGACCAAGAACGTCAGAGGGCGCACTCGTTACACGTGAACGTGGCCATTCGACGCGGGGCATACGTGGTTGGCCCCCATCGGGGCTCCGCAGAGCGGGCAACGGGGGCGGCCGGCGGCGGCGACTGAGACGATCTTGGTGCTCAGCGCCTCTGCCTGCAACTGGGTGGCGGTGCAGGACAGGCCCGGTTCGTCTGGTTCGATGGAATCGGCGGTAAGCACGAATTTTCTGAGCTCGATGTCGAAGCCTACCCCGAGGCGCCCCACTTTCAGTTCGATGCTGGGCGACGAAGGGAAACGAGTAGCGAGCGTGAGGGACGGATGCGGACCGCTGGGTCGATCCCGGTTAACGCGAGCGACTTGTTGCTCGATGATTGTCGCGAGGTGCTCGAGTTGCTCCTTTTCTATCCAAAGGGCAGCGGTGATGGTGCCGGTTTCGAGCAATAGCCGAAATGTGCGGTGGCCCGGTTCGCCGATCGCTTCGACGTCGATATCGTCGACTGAGCCGAGGTCTCGATCGCTAGCTGACATGGAAAGGGGCAATCCCTCCTCATCGATGTGGGCGGGCGTTGGAGCGGGCTGGGTGGGTGGCGAGACCCGGGCAAGGATAGCACAGTGGTTTTGGGAACTGCGAAAAATTCCATAAAAGAAGGGCCCTTCGCGAAGGGCCCTTCTTTTATGGAATCGCGGGAGTTAGCGCTTCGTCATCCGCGGGTCAAAAGCGTCGCGCAGGCCGTCGCCGACCATGTTGAAGCACATGAGGGTTAGGAAGATGAAGATTCCGGGATAGAAGACCAGCCAGGGTGCGCTGAAGAAGTACTGCTGGGCATTCGAGAGCATGTTGCCCCAACTCGGCATCGGGGGCTGAATCCCGAGACCGAGATAAGAGAGGCTCGTCTCGGTGCGGATGGCGCCGCCTGCGCCCAGGGTAACGGATACGAAGAGGGGCGAGAGAGAGTTTGGGATGAAGTGGCGGAAGATCAGTCGGTGCCACTGGGCGCCCGACGAGATCGCCGCCTCGGTAAACTGCTCCTTCTTGAGGCGCAGCACCATGGCGCGCGTAATGCGGCCCCCGCGAATGCCCCCCAGCATTAACAAGATCAAGCACATCGTCCAGAAACCGGGGGGGAAGATCTTGGATAGGATCATCAGGATAGGTAGGTCAGGGAGGGCATGGGAAACGTCGTTGGCACGTTGGATGATGTTGTCCCACCAGCCTCCGAGGTAGCCCGAAAGCGCTCCGAGGAAAGCGGACATGACCGTGGAGGTGATCGCGACGATAAATCCGATACCGAGTGAAACCCGACCACCGAACATGGACCTAGTCATGGTGTCACGCCCGAGGTCGTCGGTGCCCAGCGGGTGTCCAAACCGGAACTGATTTTCCGCCGAAACCTGCTGGATGGCATCCAGATTGTAGATTTTTCCGGTCGTGAGCATGATCACGCTTGGGGGAGCGAAACGCTCTCGGAGGTTTACCTGATCCGGCGTGTAAGGGGTCAGCAGCGGGCCCGCAAATGCATACAGGACCAGAAGGGCTACCACCAGAAATCCGAACACCGCCGCGCGATTCCGGATAAACCTCGCGAAGATGATGGACTTGAGGCTGATGATCCGGACCTGCCGCTCTTCATAACGGGGCAGCACACGGGTCGGGGCGGCTATTTCTCGCGCCATTCTTAACCTCCCTCGTATCTAGCTAAAAATCGAACGGTCGTGGCCTCGTGGGGTTCCCACTCAGTCGTACCGAATGCGAGGATCGAGCCAACCGTAGGCAATGTCTGCGAGGAGATTACCCCAAAGCGTCAGGTAGGCGAGCATCATGAGGATCGCCATGGAAACGACGAAATCGTTGCCCATGACGGAATCGAACATGAGCTTGCCCATTCCAGGGTAGCTGAACACGGTCTCGATGATGACCGCCCCCGCGAAGAAGCGGGTGAAGCCGGCGCCGATGACGGTAACCAAAGGAAGCATGGAGTTCTTCAGCGCATGGCGGACGATAACCGTCTGCTCACCGACGCCCTTGGCCCGAGCCGTGCGAAGGTAATCGAGTTGAAGCACATCGAGCAGGCTATTTCGGGTGTACCTCGCCCAAGCCGTCATCTCGGAGAAGGCCGTGATGAATACCGGCATGATCAGGTATTTGCCGCGGTCGAGGGCGCGTTCCCAAAAGCCGTTGGGGACGTCCGTGCTCATGATGCCGCCCGGTGGTAACCAGTGGAGCTGCACACTGAACAAGATGATCAGCATGAGCCCCAGCCAGAAATTGGGTAAGGAATTCCCCATGAACGTGAGTCCCATGCTCACATAGTCGAATATTGAGTATTGTTTGATGGCGGAGATCGTGCCGATCGTGAGGGCAGCGGTTATTGCGATAACGAAGGCGAGCGTCGTCAGCACCAGCGTGTTCTGGAGGCGCGGGAGGATCAACTTCAAGACCGGGACTTTGTACTGGCGTGAGTAGCCGAGGTTTCCGGTCACCGCTTGCGATGCCCACTTGAAGTAGGCGACGTAGAACGGATCGTCGAGCCCGTAGATCGCCCGCAGCCGCACGTAATCTTCGTAGGTAAAGTCAGGATTGTCCTCAAGCATTCTGTCGAGAGGATCTCCTGGCATGGACTTCAAGAGTCCGAACGCGACGACTGAGATCATAATCAACAGTGGAAACATCTGTAATGCCCGGTGTAATGTGAATTTCCCCATGTCGCCCCTCCACTTCCCGAGGACGCACTACTCGGGAACATTACCGCGCATCCTACTGCCCGGCTTCGTTTGGTGCAAATTAGTGTTTCCTTCCATGGTAATAAGACGGGCCTTATTACACCGCGAGATTCGCCTGGGCCGCAGCCGCGAGCCACGGGACCCGGCACCCGGCACTAGGTGAGGGCACCTTCCATAGAAATTTCGGCGTAGCCTAGCGGACAAGTCCCACATGCCCAGCGTGCTACCATACGGCGTCGCGACTGGCGTTCGGGTGGGGTTCACCACCGGGGAGCGACCTTGAGTTTGCCGCACGCCTGGGCACCAATAACCGGGCTTCGTCCGGCACGGAGTTGGCCAGGTGTCCGCAGACGTTCGGTCCACTGATCCAGAGCTCGCCGAGCTCCTCGACCTCGAACTCAAGCGCCAATCCCAGACCCTCGCCCTGATCCCTTCGGAGAACCACGTCTCCGCTGCCGTGCTCGCGGCCAGTGGCTCGGTCCTCACCAACAAGTATTCCGAAGGCTATGCCGGCCGCCGCTACTACGAGGGCCAGCAGATCATCGATCGCATTGAGACCCTGGCTGTAGACCGGGCCAAGGCCCTGTTCGGCGTCGACCATGCGAACGTGCAGCCTTACTCCGGCTCGCCCGCCAACCTCGCCATCTACCTCGCCTTCCTTGAACCCGGTGATACCGTGATGGGGATGGCGCTGCCCATGGGTGGCCACTTGACGCATGGCTGGAACGTTTCCATTACCGGCAAGTTCTTCCGCTCGGTCCAATACGTGGTGGAGCGGGAAACCGGCCTGGTCGATTTCGAGAAGGTACGCGAGTTGGCCCTCAAGGAGCGTCCGAAGCTCATCTTCTGCGGCGGCACCGCGATACCACGCACCATCGACTTCGCGGCGTTCCGCTCCATTGCTGACGAAGTCGGGGCCATCCTGGTCGCGGACATCGCCCATATCGCAGGTCTGATAGCGGGCGGCGCCCACCCCTCCCCCGTTTCCTACGTCGATGTCGTATCCACCACAACCCACAAGACTTTGCGCGGCCCCAGGGGCGCCATGCTCATGGCGAAAACCGAGCACGCACGGAAGATTGACTCGGCAGTGTTTCCTGGCCTCCAGGGTGGTCCCCACAACCACACCACCGCGGCCATCGCGGTCGCACTGCACGAAGCGCTGCAGCCCTCATTCAAGGACTACGCACATCAGATCGTCGCGAACGCGAAGGCGTTGGCCGACACCCTGCTAGCCGAGGGCTTTGATCTGGTCACCGGTGGTACCGACAATCACCTGATCTTGATCGACCTGACCAATAAGGAAATCCCAGGCAAGGCAGCTGCCAAGGCCCTGGACAAAGCAGGTTTGGTGGCCAACTATAATACCGTCCCGTACGACCCGCGACGTCCGTTCGATCCGTCCGGCCTGCGCATCGGGACCCCTGCGGTCACCACCCGCGGGTTGCGCGAGCCCGAGATGCGGATGATCGGGCGCTGGATGAGCCAGGGCGTTGAAGCGGCCAAGGCCCGGGATGACACCAGGCTCGGGCAAATCCGGGACGAGGTACAAGAGCTGGCGGGAACCTTCCCGTTGCCGGGTGCCTGACGGCGACGGCACCTGCACTGAACGACGAGGGAGACGATGCGTCAGATCGGAACGGCAACCGTGAGACACGCCGTTTCCCTCCATTATTCACCGCTAGCGCCGGTCTAATCGACTTGTCTTCCCGCAGAGTCGCGGCGCTGGTCGAGGATCTTTTCTTCTCGAGTCGGATCGAGCAGGCGATTGGTCATTTGGGAATTGTCGGTCTGGTGGCCGGTGCGCCGAGCGCCGTTGAGGCCTTTGTGCGCTCCGAGCCGGCTGATGTGGTGCTGGTTGACATGGATTGCCGGCGGGCCGACTGGGAAGGGATGCTGCGAACGCTGCGCGAGATCGGCGGACCTTCCCTCAACTTGATTGCCTTTGGTCCCCACCGTGATCTGGCAGTGCGGTCGCGAGCGTTGGAAGCGGGGGCTACCAGCGTCATCGCCAATTCAAAGCTGGTTGCCGATCTCCCCAGGATTCTGGCCGGGGAGTGGTCTGGCGAGGAGATCGAGCCCGACCGGGCCGAATTGAGCGCTTCGCCGAGCGGCACGCCGGAAGCTGGGACCTAAGGTTGCCGGTCTGGCTCCCCCTCGCAAATACGGCGCTTATCGGCGTCAGCGGTTTATTTCTCGCAACCGGCTACGTGTTTATCCGCCGCAAACGGGTCGTCGCCCACCACCGGTGCATGATCACCGCGACGACCTTTGCCGCCCTCTTTTTGGTCGTTTATGTGCTCCGAGCGGTGCTGTTTGGATCGAAAGAGTTCGAGGGGACCGGGCCCGCCTATGTGGTCTACCTCGGGATCCTGGTGCCCCATATCCTCGCCGCACTGGCGGTTGGACCTCTGGCGCTGTTTACCTTGCGGCGGGCGTTCCGATCCCAATTCGATGCCCATCGGCGGATTGCGCGGGTGACCCTGCCGATCTGGGCTTTCGTGGTCGTATCAGGCTGGGCGGTTTACGCGATGCTTTATCTCATCCCGTGGAAATAGGTAGGCCCGCCCACATTTAACGACGGTGGTCAGTGGGTGACGATCCGGGTCACTGTTGTGATCAGGGCGGGCAGTTGGCGGTCGAGGACCATAGCGGCGAAGAGAAGCGCCAGATAGAGGATCGAGTAGTGGAAGAGGTTGCCGGCGTCATGCCGAGTGCCGCTTCTTAGCAGGCGGGCGGCGCGATACAGGAAGCTGGCGCCGAGGGCTCCCGCGGCCAGAGCGTACAGGACGCCGAATGAGCCCAGTGGGGCAACCAGAAGGGTGAAGCCGACCAGGCCGATCGAGTACCAGACGATCTGGCGGCGAGTCTCCGTCTCGCCGCGAATCACCGGCAGCATGGGGACCTGAGCACGCTCGTATTCGTTCTTGATCAAGAGCGAAAGGGCCCAGAAATGCGGGGGGGTCCAGATGAAGATGGTGGCGAAGAGCAGATAGGCGAGGAGACTCAGTTCCCCGGTAACGGCCGCCCAGCCGACCAGCGGGGGCAGAGCGCCGGCAGCGCCGCCGATGACCACTCCGTGGACGGAAGAGCGCTTGAGCCAGCCGGTGTAGACAAAGATGTAGAACAGCGCCCCAATCATCGTGAGCACCGCAGCCAGGACGTTAACCACCACCGCCAACAAAAGAAATGACCCAACCAGCAGAGTGACGCCGAAAGACAGGGCCTTGCGGGGGCTGATGTCGCCGGACGCTACAGGACGGGATGCAGTTCGTTGCATGAGTTGGTCGATATCGCGATCCATATAGTTGTTGATGGCGCTGGCCCCGCCTGCGCCGAGCGCCCCGCCGATCAGGGTGACCGCCAACAGGTAGAAGGGGGGCAATCCGTTCGCAGCGAGCAGCATTGCTCCGGCGGTGGTGATGAGCAGCAGGAGCATGATGCGAGGCTTGGTCAACCGTATATAGGTGGAGACAGTTTGGGCCCAACTCGGCTGGGTTCGAGCCACGGAAGCTTCGGTCATGCCGCGACAGCCTTTGCCGCTGCCAAGCGGAGTGATTGGCTCATGGTCAGGCTCGTGGCAAAGAACCCAACGGCCGCCGCCCACACCGCAGCGGCGCCGGCCACGTGCAGCAACTGGAGCGAGGGAGGAAAACCGACACTCGCTCCCATGGCCCCGACGCTACTCTGGATCAGAATCAGAGCCAGCGCGGCTGCGCTCCAGCGGCTCAGGGGGCCCGATGGGTCGAGAGCACGGGCTCGACGGAACGCCATGGCCACATGAATCGTCACGAGCAGGGCCAGAAGGCGATGGAGTAGCTGAATCCCGACCACGTGGGTGAGTGGGTCTGGCCACACCTGGCTGTTGCAGAGGGGAAAGCCAATGCAGGCTAGACTGGCGCCGCTGCCGCGAACCAGGGCTCCAACGATTTCCAGCAGAAAGACGCCCGAGAGCGCGCCGATGGCAGCGGACCGGGGATCCCGAAGGAGCAGAGAAGGGAGTACTTGGCCGACCATCGGAGGGATATAGACGGCCTGAAATACCAGGAGGCCCAGAAGTATGAGTGCGAGAGTCAGGTGAGCGGCCACGATCGGGGCAGGAAGTGCAAGTGCTACCGTGAAGGCTCCAAGCAGGATCTGGGCCAGCAGGACTACGGGAATCGCGACGGTGACCAAGCGGGACAGGCGGGGAGGCTGGGAGCGGAGGATCAGGCTCGAGGCAATCAGGGCAAGGATGGTTGTGATCCCGGCCGCTAAGCGGTGGCTGTATTCGATGGTGGAGGCCAGATCAGCGGCTGGGAAGGGCTGGCCATGGCAAAGGGGCCAGTCGGGGCAGCCCAGTCCAGAGCCGCTGGCACGCACCAGCCCGCCAACCACGATCAGCAGGTAAGCGGCGATAGCCGCTAAGACGGCAGCGTTGTGCGCGCGTCCTGCACCCACGGGGTCGATCACTGGGTCGGAGCCGATGACAACGTCCTAATCAAACCGAAGCAGTGCTACGGCGAGGGGGAGCGGTTGGAAGGCGAAAAAAGGATCGGCGCTCGGCATCGGAACATTATAAGGAGAGGGAAGAGGCGGTCCTTTTGAGGAGCCTCAGGATGAACGGGGGGTTGCGGTCCTTCGAGAGCCTCAGGATGAACGGGGATTGAGGTTCGGGGATTGAGGTTCGTATCGACCGAGTCGCGGTGAGGGAGGCGGCTGGGGCACCGGGAAGCATCGCTGGCTCGCAGATCGTGACAGTGGCGACTATATACGTCCGACCGATGAGCTTTATCAAGGATTCGGGCTCGTAGCTCGCGTTGCGTTCCTACAGTTCCGGCGGCTATCATGCGCAGGCCGCAATGCAGCCCGAGGCTGCCCCTGCGCCAGCGGCCTGCGCCGCTGAGCCGAATCCCTCCACACACTTCCCTAATCGGCGATGACCCTGGGAGGATTATGGCGACCCTGCGTCAAAAACCTGGAACCATCGTTCTGCTTGCCCTGGCGTTGGCCGCCAGCGGCTGCACCCAGTGGGCGGACCCGAGTCTACCCGAGACCACCGTGTTTCCGGTCTCCGATTCCGGCGGATACATCCAGGATCTCTACAGCCTGATCTTCTGGATGGCCCTGGTCGTCTTCATCGGGGTCGAAGGTTTTTTCCTTTATGCCATCGTGCGATACCGCCGAAGGGCAGGCGACAATCGAATTCCAGCGCAGGTCCACGGTAATCTGCGGTTGGAGATTGCCTGGACCGTCCTTCCGTCTATTGTGCTCCTGGTTATCACCGTCCCCACGATCAAGACGATCTTTTTGCAAGATACGGTTCCGACTGCTTCGGCGGCCGGTGGTAGCCCACTCACCGTCGAGGTCACCGGGCACCAGTGGTTCTGGGAGTTCCGCTACCCGGAGCTGGGGGCCAAAGTGATGACCGCGAATGAGGTCCACATTCCGGTGGGCCGCACGGCCCTCTTCGAATTGCGCTCGGCGGATGTCATCCATAGTTTCTGGATCCCGAAGATGGGTGGAAAGATGGACGCCGTGCCGACCCGGGTGAACTTCATGTGGTTCACGCCGCAAGAGACCGGCGAGTTTTATGGCCAATGCGTGGAGTTCTGCGGCATCCAGCATGCCGACATGCGGATTCGTCTGTTTGTGGACAGTCCGAGCGCCTTCCAAGCCTGGGCAACCCGGCAGGCAGAAGACGCGGCATCGCCTACCGGCGCGCAGGCCCGCGATGGCGCGGCGATCTTCCAACGGAGCGCTTGCCCGGCCTGTCATACAATCCGGGGAACGGCGGCGCGGGGTACGACTGGTCCGGACCTCACCCATGTTGGCGGGCGCGCGACGATCGCCGCTGGGATGCTCCCGAACAACTACGAGAATTTGATTCGCTGGGTGAGCGATCCTCAGGGAGTCAAAATAGGCAGCAAGATGCGGTATCCGAATGACGTGGGGCCCTCGCCCACCGAAGCGGCGCTTCTGGCGGCCTATCTGCAAAGTCTCCAATGACCGCGGTCAGCTGCCAGAAACCGCGGGCTCACTAGAGGAGGCAAACAAAATATGGCTACTTTGACCGCTCCGGTCGCAGAACGGGGCCTGCTGGCCCGGCCGATTGAGCCAACCGGTGTTTGGAGCTGGCTCACTACAGTTGATGCCAAACGAATCGGCATTCTGTACGGCGTTACCGCCTTCATATTCTTCTTGATCGGCGGCACCGAGGCGCTGGTCATGCGGACTCAACTCGCCGTACCGGATAGCCGGCTAGTAGGCCCGGGCATCTTCAACGCGATGTTCACGATGCACGGCACCACGATGATCTTCCTGGTGGTCATGCCGTTGTCAGTAGCGTTCTTCAACTACATCGTGCCGCTGCAGATCGGCGCGCGAGACGTGGCGTTTCCGCGGCTCAATGCATTCAGCTACTGGGTGTTCCTGTCCGGCGCTGTCCTGATGCACCTTAGCTTTGTGATTGGGCAGGTGCCGGATACCGGATGGTTCTCGTACGCGAACCTGACCGAGCGCGCCTACAGCCCGTCAGCGGGCGTGGATTTCTGGGTAGTTGGTCTGCAGGTGCTGGGGATCGCCTCGTTGGCGGGGGCGTTCAATTTCCTGGTCACGATCATTAACCTGCGAGCGCCCGGGCTCTCGCTGATGCGAATGCCGCTCTTCACCTGGACGACGTTCATTACTTCGATCCTGATGGTCCTGGCCTTCCCGGTGATCACGGTGGCGCTGGTCGAGTTGATGTTTGACCGGCTGTTCGGCACGAACTTCTTCAACACCGCCCAGGGAGCGGATCCGATTCTCTGGCAGCACCTCTTCTGGGTCTTTGGCCATCCGGAGGTTTACATCCTGATCTTGCCGGCCATGGGGGTCGTCTCAGACGTCCTCCCGGTCTTCAGCCGTAAGCCGCTGTTTGGCTATCCGTTCATGGTCTACGCGGTGGCCAGCATCGCTTTCCTTTCGTTCACGGTGTGGGCGCACCACATGTTCACGACCGGATTGGGCCCAATCGCAACCTCCTTCTTTACAGCCAGCACGATGCTCATCGCGGTGCCGACTGGCATCAAGGTCTTCAATTGGATCTCGACCGTGTATGGCGGATCCATCAGCCTGAAAACGCCGGCCCTGTTCGCGCTGGGCTTCATTGCGATGTTCACGATCGGGGGCTTGAGCGGGGTGATGCACGCGTCGCCACCGGTCGACACCCAGCACCAGGACACCTACTTCGTCGTCGCGCATTTCCACTATGTGCTGTTCGGCGGCTCAATCTTCGGGCTGTTCTCGGGGATCTATTTCTGGTTCCCCAAGATCACCGGCCGAATGCTGGACGAGAAGATTGGCACGCTGCATTTCTGGCTGATGCTGATCGGCTTCAATCTGACCTTCGGACCTATGCATTTCCTGGGTGTGGACGGGATGCCACGGCGCATCTTCACCTACCCGGCTGAGATGGGCTGGGGCACCTGGAACCTGGTGGCGACCATCGGGGCCTACATCATCGGGCTGTCGATTCTGGTTTTCATCGTCAATGTGTTCAAGAGCCTTAGGAGTGGGGACCGAGCGGGGGCCGATCCGTGGGATGGACGGACGCTGGAATGGACGACTTCGAGCCCGCCGCCTCACTACAACTTCGCGGAGATCCCAGTGGTGCATGCCCGGGACGATTTCTGGGTGCAAAAGTATCCGGATCTGGCCGGCGGTCATGGTGGTGAAATTATCGCCTCGGCCCCGGTTGCGGTGGCAGCCGCGGTTGGGCATGACGAGCACGTGTACGTTCACCTGCCCGACCCATCCTACTGGCCACTCATCACGGCTTCCGGGATCTTCGTAGCGGGCTTCGGCCTCCTGTTCTTCATGCTGTTACTCCCAGTTGGTTTGTTCGTCGTCTTGTTTGGCACGGTTGGCTGGTCCACGGAGCCGGTCAACGGCTGATATGAAAATTTCCATGACGACGGAGGCATAAGGTTTGGAACACACGGCGGTGCTGCCTGCTGAGGCGCATGAGACCACCACCGGGCTCAATCACCGCAAGGTGCTCATGTGGGCTTTCCTGGGTTCAGACTGCATGCTTTTCGGGTCGTTGATTGGGACGTACCTGGTGTATCGGGGCCGCTACCTAGCTGGGCCCAAGCCGACCGACGTTTTCGACATCCCGTATACATCGGTGAGCGCCCTGGCGCTTCTCATGAGTAGCCTGGCGATGGTACTGGCGCTGGCGGCAATCCAGCGGGGGGACATCCGCCGCCTGAAGATCTGGCTGCTGTGCGTGGCCGGGCTCGGGTTGGTGTTCATCGGCGGCCAGGTGTACGAGTTCACCTCCTTCGGAGAGGAGGGGCTCAATCTAGCCGTAAGCACATTTGGGACGACGTTCTTCGTGTTGACTGGCTTCCACGGCACGCACGTCACCTTTGGTATCGTGTGGCTGCTGATGATCTGGATCATGGCCAAGAGAGGGCAGATGACCCAGGCGCGCAGCCTCGACGTCGAGATCGCCGGCCTGTACTGGCATTTCGTTGACATCGTGTGGATCATCATTTTCACCGTCGTGTACCTCATCCCGGTTTGATATGCATCGGGATGCCTGAACGAGCTCCCGGAAGAGGTCGAAGCAAATGAGCGCGCAGGCCCCAACCCATACCAATGAGCATTCGCATCCGGGCCCCAACGAATACATCAAGATCGCGGCGGTTCTGGGCGCTATCACCGTCGTCGAGGTGGCGATCTACTATATTCCCGCGCTGCGCCCGGTCATCATGCCGCTCTTGATCGTCCTGTCGGCGACCAAGTTCGCGATGGTCGCGGGCTTCTATATGCACCTAAAGTTCGATCACCGGATCTTCACGAGCATGTTCGTCGTCGGGCTGGTCGCGGCGGCGTTCATGATCGTGGCGTTTATCGTACTCTTTCACTTCCTCCGAGCACCGCTGGCTTAGCCGGACAGCGCCCGTCGACAAGCTCAGGACAGGCTCTTGGGGCAAGCTCGAGCTTCTCGGCCGAACGCAACTCATACTGGGCCGTCGATTAGGACCCTAGCCGGCGATGTTCTCGCCAGGAGCCCGATGTCTGCCTGGGACCAGCTCGCCGCTTTCTGGCTGACTCAATGGGACGTGCACCCGGACCGATCGCTGCTGTTGGCCGGGATCGGCCTGGCTTACGTGGTTGGGCTGGGGCTGCGCGGGCGACTGGCGCATGAGCGGGTGGGCACCCAGCCGGTTTGGTTCTTGCTCGGACTGGGGCTGCTGGCGCTGGCGGTTCAGTCGCCGCTGCATCACCTGGCGGATCGGTACCTGTTCAGCGCCCACATGGTGCAGCACCTGCTGCTCACGTTGGTGGTTCCGCCTCTGTTCTTGATGGGGACCCCGGGCTGGCTGGTGCGGCCGCTGTTCGATCCACCGTGGTTCGGGGCACCGTTGATCCGACGGTTCGGCAAGAGCCCGGCGTATACGGTGAGCGCCTTCGTCGTTTTCAACCTGCTCTTCTCGTTCATCCATCTCCCAACTTTGTATGACGCGGCGTTTAGCAATGAGCTTGTCCATTTCACGGCGCACGCCGTCTTTCTGGTCACTGGGCTGTGGACGTGGATGCCGCTTTTGAGTCCGATACCGGAGGTGCTGCCGCGCCTCCCGCTACCTGGGCAGATGCTCTACTGTTTTTTTCAAACGATCCCCAGCACATTGGTCGGGTCGCTGGTGACGTTATCGGATGGAGTCGTTTACCAGCATTACGGGGTGGGGCCGCTGCAGCTGGGAGTGGATCCGCTGGCCGATCAGCAGGTAGGTGGCCTACTGATGTGGGTGGTGGGGGGCACGTTCTTCCTGCTGCTCATGACGGTGCTGTTCTTCATTTGGGCGGATCGGGAGCAGAAAGCTGAGCCGGGCGGCTAATGGAGTCGGTCTGCCCCCTCGCGCAGCGCAATGGGAGAGGGGGGTAAGGCGGTCAGCCCGGGGAGGAGCGATCGAAGATGAAGCCGGCGGCCGTGATGCCGACGGTCAGCAAGAGGGCGATCCCGACGGCGGCATCCTTGCTGAACTGGTGGAGCGTCCAGCCAACAAAGAGCGCGATGGCGACCACCAGGGGCATGACAGTGAGTGGAAGCAATAAAGCGAAGCTCATTCGTTGCACAGCTTTGCCCTCGTTCGTTCGTGTGGGATTGCGGCAGTTTACCGTGAGGTGCGGCGGCTGGGCAACTTCGCCGGACTTAGGAGTTGGCCAACATTGGCCGTCGCCGCCAGACT
>SHYK01000005.1 GCA_009692845.1 Chloroflexota bacterium
TGGCACCGAGGTCATCCCGTACAGTCGCATTTCATCGGTGGCCACCAATGCCTTTGGTGGCACGATTTCAATCGAGACCGCATCGAAAACTCACCAGGTTCAGCTGTGGGATCGAAAGCTGCTTGAGCCGCTTAGCGCGAATATCCGCTCCCGCCTGACCTAGCCCCCGCGCTGGCACTCTGAACACGCCAGGTCCGCCGAGTGGTGAATCGAGCGCTGAGAAAGTGGCTCCGCTAGGCTACGAATTTGACAACAATCCTGACAACAACCACGTATCCGACAGTAGCCCGCCATAGCCTAATTGCTCGTTATTTATCCCTGTATGACCGCCTATAGCCTAGTGTATACTCCCTAGCGGCAATTCGTAAACAGCAGGCCGAGGGTTCGAATCCCCCCGCCGGCTCCGCCACTTGGATACTGGCTCTCCTCGATTTCCGCCCTCGCGTGTCTCGACCACTGTCGCGCTCAATTGGGGGAAAGTGATGGCTAGGTGCGCACCGGAGGGCCGGCTCCATGGCTGACTCTGCGTTTCTGGGCCTCGTCGCCATACTCATCCTCGCCTTGTGTTTCGATTTCGTCAATGGTTTCCATGACACTGCCAACGCAATTGCAACCTCAGTTGCGACCCGCGTCCTTTCTCCGGGCTGGGCCGTGACCATGGCAGCGGCCATGAACTTTCTGGGCGCCCTGTCCGGCACCGCCGTGGCGACGACTCTGGGGAAAGGCATTGTCCCGCTGGAATTGGCGACCCAAACGCTCGTGCTCGGGGCTTTGCTGTCCGCCATCATCTGGGACTTGGTGACCTGGTACTTTGGGTTGCCCTCGAGCTCCAGCCACGCACTCACTTTTTCCATCGTCGGGGCGGGCATAGCGCTGGCCGGAACCGGAGCGATTCAGGGTGATGGTCTCATCAAGGTATGGCAGGGCTTGGGCTACTCGCCAATCCTGGGCTTCGTCGGAGCGGCGGGCTTGCTCATGCTACTCCGCCGCCTTTTCGCCGAGTGCTCCCCAATCCGGGTATCCGCGTTTTTCGGGCGGGCTCAACTGGTCTCGGCCGTTTACATGGCTTTTTCCCATGGATCCAATGATGCCCAGAAAACAATGGGCGTGATGACGATGGCGCTGGCCAGCTACTACGGTTGGTCCGAGTCCCAATGGGAAGTGCCATTCTGGGTGATCGTGGCCGCGGCCACCGCCATGTCCCTGGGAACCGCGATGGGTGGCTGGCGCATCATTCGCACCATGGGCATGCGCCTGGCTCATCTGCGCCCCATCCATGGCTTCGCCGCGGAGGCGGCGGCGGCCACCGTGATCGAGGTATCCAGCCGTCTCGGAATTCCGATTTCGACGACCCACGCAATCAGCTCGGCCATTCTAGGAGTGGGCACGGTTCAACGGGCCTCGGCGGTCCGGTGGGGAGTGGCCGGTAACATTGTGATGGCATGGGTCCTGACCATCCCGACCTGTACCGCGATGGCCTGGGCGATCACCACTGGCCTACGTCTGCTCGGCGGAGGCTAGCGAGCCGCGTTGAAGACGGGCAGTAATCGGGACGTTCGGTTCACCGACGATGTGGTATTGACAAAATTCGCACAATGCTGCCCGAAAGGGCTAGGCGTGCTTCACAACGATATTTTGCAGCACCGTGGCCGCATGCTCGGCTTTGTCGGTGGCGCCCTCCATAATCTGGTAGAGGTCCGCCCATCGGATGGCCCAGGTCAAGGAAGGAATGTCGGTAGCGTTGTCGTAAAGGCTCCCGAGCGCTTCGACCAGAAGATCATCGGCCTCGTTCTCCAGCCGATGGATCTCGGTTTTTGACTTCTCGATCATCGTTCTTGCGCGCCGACTGACCAACATCGGCACCATTTCTTTGATTATCAATCCTTGGTCGGCGAGCACTCGGGCAAAGCGTTTCGCCAGCTCAGTAGGCCGATCCACTTTGTACATGTGCATGCGGCGAGACACGTCCTCGGTCCAGTCCAGGACGTCGTCCAACGCCTCGGCCAGCTCCGAGATGTCTTCGCGATCCAGGGGTGTGATGAAGGTGCGGTTCAAAGCCGCGAAGATCTCATGGGTAATCTCGTCGCCCGAATGCTCGATGTCCTTGATCTTGCGCGCCTTACGCTCCACGTCGATGTAGTTTTCAACCAAATCGAGTAGGGCGTTTGATCCTTCGGAGACGTTTGCGGCGCTTTGGTTGAGCAGATCGAAGAAGCGCTCTTCCTGGGGAATGAACCGGAATAGATTCGCGACCATGACACTCCTCATAAGTTAGGGATATCTCGCGTCTCGTTTAGGGTCATGGTAAAGCATCCCAGTTTGGCACGCTGATTCCGTTTCTCATCGCGACGGCGAGTTATATTGATGCCAAGGTGCATTCGGCCGGAGGAACAACCGTGAACCGAACTGCGGGGTTGGTCATCACCTGCTCCTGGCTCGCTCTCTGCGCAGCCGCTTGTACCGACGTGGGGTCGCCCCGATCGGCGATCAATGGCGCTGGCTCAGAGCTTCGCCCTGAGACGGCTGGGGTCGCGGCCCGGCGGGCTGCACAGGATGACGCCCCCAGCAAGCCCGACCCTGCGAGCTATCGGGTTCAGGAGTACCCCATGCCGAGTCCGGGGAAAGGGCCTCACGATATCTGGATCGGTCCGGACGGGCTGGTCTGGACTTCTGAACAAGCGAGCAATCAGGTCGGAGCATTCGACCCTGCGACCGGAAATTTTCGCTTTTGGGACGTGCCGACGTCTCACTCGGGCCCGCATGGTTTGATGGTGGACAATCAAAACCGACTGTGGCTGACGGAGATCGATGCAAACAGGATCGCACGTTTCGATCCGGTTGAGGGAAGCTTTGTGGAGTTCTCGATCCCGACTGCGCGATCGGGACCTCATACCCCAATTGCGGATGGAAACGGACTCTGGTTCGCAGTTCCGGTTGGGCCAGATGGCGTCTGGTTCACCGAGCAGAGCGGCAATCAGATTGGGTTCCTGGACGCGGTCAGTGGGCAGGTTCGGGAATATCAAGTTCCAACCCGAGGAGCAGGTCTCTACGGCCTCAGCTGGGCGCCGGATGGATCGCTGTGGTTTGCCGAGCTACAGGGCAACAGGATCGGACGCCTGGATGTCGCCGACGGGACGATAGCTGAGTACGAGCCGCCAACTCCTCGTCAAGGCGCGCGGAGAGTAGCTGCGGATAGTGAGGGTCGCATCTGGTTCACAGCGTTTACCGGCGGCTATTTAGGGATGTTCGATCCAGCCAGTGGTTCATGGTGGGAAGCAGCGCCGCCGACCCGCGCATCGCAACCGTATGCGATCGCCGTGGACCGCTGGGGCGTGGTTTGGTTCAGCGAGTTTCAACCCCATCAACTGGGACGCTTCGACCCCGAGACTGGCGAGTTTCGCGAGTATGCTTTGCCGTCTGGGGCCGGATGCCGAACTATCGTGACTGACGCAGGAGGTACGGTTTGGTGTGCTGCTTCCGGCCGCGACAGCGTTATTGCGCTCCGTCCCTAAGGCTCACGCTCCGGCCGAGACCGGGAACCCGAGTCGTCCATCACAAAAGGGTCGTTGACTGAGGGTCTTTACGGACCGTCGCATGAAGCCACTCTCTCTCGCGGAGCTCGTCCCGACCCGGTGCATAAGTTGTGGACAGAGTGGAGCGGTGGTTGTGGATCGGCAGTGGAAAGGGTGTTCCTGTGTCCCAGGGGCCGATGTTTCTCCGCTCGAACCAGCCGGCTGCCCGTAGAATCGCGGCCGTGGCAGCCTATGTTAGGATATTATCGATCATTTGTTCGTATTGGATTGCAACGGTTTGGCGCAGCTTGGGGGTATTGCGATGAAGGTAGTCTTGCGACGCGAAGTTCCAGAGTTGGGCCAGATTGGTGAGGTCAAAGAGGTCGCGGACGGCTACGCGCGGAATTACCTGATCCCGAGGGGTTTTGCCATCGCGGCAACCACCGGCGCGCTAGCGGCGGTGGAGGCCCGCAAAGGGGCGGAGCGTCGGCAGCGAGAGCGGGTCGATGAGGAGAGGCACGCCCTCGCTCAACAACTGGAAGGGACAACGGTAGTGATCCACGCCCGAGCCGGTGCGCGGGGCCGCCTTCATGGCTCGATCACCCCGACTCAGATTGCCGAGGCGCTGACCGAGGCAGTTGGTCACCCGGTCGACCGGCGCGAAATCGAGGCTTCAGAACCGATCCGCCAGGTTGGCCAGCATACGATAGTCGTTAGATTGGCTCGAACTTTGAGCGCCAAGGTCACCATCTCCGTCGAGGCTGAAGAGTAGCCAGCCGTGCCTTTTTGCGTTAGCCGATTCCCGCCCGCCCTACTGCGTCGCCTAGGCGCCCGCGGTCTACGCTCTCGTCGTCCCAGCGCAATAAAGGTGGTCTCCCTTGGCAGTTGAGCGTCTGGCGCCGCGCGGCGAGTTCGAGCCGCTGCCTCCGCATAACACTGAAGCAGAGGAGTCGGTTCTCGCTAGTCTGTTGATTGATCCGCAGGCTATCGAGACGATCGGGACCTTCCTGCAAACATCCGACTTCTATCATCCTCGGAATCGCGACATTTATGCGGCCATGCTGCGACTCTTCGAGCGCCGACAGCCCACCGATTTCGTCATGGTTTGCGACGAATTGGAGAGGGGCGGGCAACTCGAGCCGGTGGGCGGAATCGGATACGTGTCGCGTCTGTTGACCGTAGTGCCCACCCCGGTTCACGTGGAGTACTACGCCCGAGTAGTGGAGCGTACCGCGGTAATGCGGCAGCTCATCGGCGTCGCCGGTCGCATCGCGGCAATTGGGTATGAAGACCCGGGCGACATCCGAGTAGCTTTGGACCAGGCGGAGCAAGAGCTATTCCGAGTGACCCAACGGCGGGTGGCGCGCGACTTTCGCCACGTGCGCGACGTGCTAGCGGAATACTTGGAGCAGATCCAGGTCTCTTCCGGTTCGGATCCGGTCCGACCTGGGGCGCCGAGCGGTTACATCGATCTCGATCGACTGCTGGGTGGTTTCCAGAATTCCGATCTCATCATTGTGGCGGCCCGGCCGTCGATAGGAAAGACCGCGCTCGCACTCAACATCGCCCGGAACGCGGCGGTTAAGTTCAATCTAGCTACGGCTATTTTCAGCGTAGAGATGAGCGCCTCACAGGTTGCCCAGCGGTTCCTGACAACTGAGTCCGGTGTCGATGCCACGAAGATTCGGGAGGGGCGGCTCCACGAGGTCGAGCTGCGCTCGCTGGGCGAGGCTGAGCGAACCTTGAGCACGTCGCCGATCTATATCGACGATACGCCTGGAATCGGAATCACCGAGCTGCGCGGGAAAGCGCGCCGCCTTCACGCCGAGCATCCATTGAGCCTGATCATCGTGGACTATCTCCAGTTGGTGCATGGCAGCTCAACCGATAATCGGGTTCAGGAGATCTCCGAAATTTCTCGTTCCCTCAAAGCGCTTGCGCGCGAGCTGGATGTTCCACTGCTGGCGGTCTCGCAGCTCTCTCGAGCAGTGGAAGCACGAGCGGGCCATGTGCCAATGCTTTCTGATCTTCGTGATAGTGGGACGATCGAGCAGGACTCAGACGTGGTGATTTTCATCTACCGAGAGGAGGTCTATGACCAGGAGACGGAGCGCCGGGGGCAGGTCGATCTCTACGTTGCCAAGCACCGGAATGGCCCAACCGGGAAGATCTCGCTGCGTTTTGATGAGCGCACGACTCGGTTTCTGGACCTGGCGACGGAGCGAAGCGCCTGATGCAGCCACTCGGCGACGTGCTCCGCGAGCTCCATCTCGACGTCACCGCCGATTCAGGTCCGGAGCCTGAGATCGAGGCTGAACTCCCGGTGTGCCCTCGATGTAACGGCTTCGGCTACGTACGCAGAGACCTGCCGCTCGGCCATCCGGAGTTTGGTCAAGCGGTCCCCTGTGTGTGTCGGTCGGATGAGCTGTCGCGCCAACGCCAGGAACGGCTTCAGCGGCTCGCCAATCTGGGGCCTCTGACCCGCCTCACATTCGATACGCTCATTCCGGACGGGCGCAACCCAGAGACCGAGCAGCACCGGGAGCGCTTCCGACGAGCAATGAGCGCGGCACGTCGTTTTGCAGAGCACCCCGAGGGTTGGCTTCTGTTCGTAGGCCCGCCTGGCTGTGGCAAGACCCATCTTGCGGCCGCAGTAGGGAACGCCTGCCTCGACAAAGGCGAACCGGTGTTGTTCGTCGTCGTGCCGGACCTCCTGGACCATCTTCGAGCCGCCTTTGGGCCATCCAGCGAAACGTCCTACGACGAGCTATTCGAGAACGTGCGCAACCATCCCCTCCTGATCCTGGACGATCTTGGGACCCAGAGCGCGACGGCCTGGGCCCAAGAAAAACTGTTTCAGCTGCTGAACACCCGGTACAACCTCAGGCTTCCCACCATTCTTACGACAAATCGCACCCTGGAAGAGATGGACGAGCGGCTGCGGGTCCGACTCACCGACCCCGATCTGGCCCAGGTATGCTGGGTGGAGCCACCGCGCTCGCTTGCTCTTCAGCACCTGGGGACGCTCCCGCCGCTGCTTCAGGAGATGCAATTCACGACTTTTTTGCCCGAACGTCCGGGACTCAATCGGGAACAGACCGAGAGTCTGCGAATGGCGCTGGAGTCTGCTCGCACTTTTGCCATGGCGCCGACCGGCTGGCTGTTACTGCAAGGGACCTACGGGTGTGGAAAGACCCACCTCGCGGCCGCGATTGCGAACCAGTGCCTCGAAGTGGGACTACCCGCCACCTTCGTCTGCGTTCCGGACCTCCTTGACCATCTGCGTTCCACCTTCGGTCCAGAAAGCACGGTGACCTATGACGAGCTCTTCGAGACATTTCGTACGGGGCCGTTACTGATTCTTGACGACTTGGGGTCCCAGAGTGGGACCGCCTGGGCTCAGGAAAAGCTGTATCAGCTGTTCAATTACCGCTACAACCATCGACTCCCCACTGTCGTGACGACCAATCTGTCATTTGATGCCCTGGAACCCCGACTCGCTTCGCGGCTCCGGGACACGAACCTGGCTCGAATCTGTGAAATATCGGCCCCGGACTATCGACGCCCGGCTGGCCAGGAACGCAGCGGGAGTCGCGCGCAAGCCTACCGGGAGACAGGTCCCCGCCGCAGGCCAAACACGGTCTACTAAGCTTGCCCACTTGGGTCGGCCACTCTAGGCGGATCGGTGCGAACACCCCATCTCGCGGTATGCTTCGCGCGCCAATGTGGGGACGGGCCAGAGGATGCGGAGCCAGAGGATGCGGAGCCGGATGATGGCGGAAACCATCGAGCTTTCCTACGCTGAGCTGCTGGGCAAAGTCGGCCCATTTGACGGAGTCAATCGCGTTACGCTCGCCCAAATGGCGGCGTATTTAGAAACGATCGGTCTGGGGCAGGGCGAATGCCTGTTTCAGGAAGGCGATGAAGGGGACGCGCTTCTACATCGTGGCCCCAGGGTAGCGTCGAAATCCTCCTCCCGGCGACGAGCGGCCGGGTGGGGTGACTCTGCTCGGACTATTTGCCCTGACCCCGTACCGGAACTTCTTGCAGATGCTCTGAGATGGCCTTAAGGCTGTTTCAGAACCAGCGGGAGCCCGGCAGCCATCAGGTACACCATGTCCGCGGCAGCTGCGACCTGCTGGTTGGCACGTCCTAGCAAGTCTCGGAAGGCCCGTGCCGATGGGTTGGAAGGCACTACGCCCATCCCAACCTCATCTGAAACCATGATCAGGCTCGTATCGCGCTTGTGCATAACGGACAGGAGGCTGTCGACTTCCCGGTCAACCGTCTTGGTCAAAGCATCAACGTCAGTTGGGTGGGGCCCGTCTTGGTCGAGATTGGTCAGATGGCTCGCGACCAGCAGGGTGAGACTGTCCACCAGGATGGTTCGCACCCCCGCGACCTGGTCGGAGATCGCAGTTCCGACGTCCCGAGTGCACTCCAAGGTGCGCCAGGTCGGCGGCCGACTCGCCCGGTGGACCGCGATGCGGCTGGTCATTTCCGCATCGATTGGGCGGCCGGTTGCGACGAAAAGGACCGGTTCACCAAGTTGCTCAGCCAACTGTTGGGCGAAGGCTGACTTTCCGCTCCGGGTCCCGCCCAGGATCAAGCTGAGGTGGGCTCGTTTAGTGGCCAACGGCCTTATTTAGCGAGGCGTAACGGGGCGCCACCCGCATCCGCTCACTCCTAATGATCGCGCGCACGGCGTCAACGGCCCGATCCAGCTCTCCGTCTCCATTGATCACGACATAGTCGAATAGCGGGATCTGATCGAGCTCTCCCTCGGCATTCGCCAACCGCAGCTCCAGCTGTTGGGAGTCCTCGGTGCCGCGGTCTGTGAGCCGCTGGCGAAGCTCGTCCAACGATGATGGGGCAAGGAAGATCAGCACGGCAGCGGGGATTCGGGCTCGGATGCTGCGGGCCCCCTGCACGTCGACACAGGCCATGACATCGTGGTGTTCGGCAACGGCATCCTGTACCTGCGCAGCGGGTAGACCGTAAGATCGGCCGTGCACCTGAGCCGACTCGAGGAGGCCTCCCGAGCTTCGCAGTTGCTCGAACTCGGCCTCGGATAAGAAGTAGTAGTCGACTCCCTCTTGCTCGCCAGTCCGGGGTGGCCGCGTGGTCGCCGTGACACAGTAATGGAGGTCGTTCTCAATCTGTTGCAGGCCTGCGAGGACGCTATCCTTCCCGACCCCGGAAGGGCCAGAAAGCACAAAGACGAGCGCTCCAAACCGAAGGCGGAGGGCGCCCCCTGCGTGTTCAGGGATGCTCAGAGAACACCTCTAGCGCCCGCGGCTGCCGTCACGATCGGCCGGGGACCGAATGGAAAGACAGGGTTTGACCCGCCCGAAGGTGCTCGCGGGTCTACAGGCTGCGGGACAGTTTTTCCCAGAGCTTCGGCTTGGGCATGTAGCCCACGACGCGGTCGACCTCGATTCCGCCCTTGAAGAGGATCATGGCAGGGATGCCGAGAACGTTGTACTTCTGCGCCATTGCGGGGTTTGCGTCGACGTCTAGCTTGGCAATCTTAAGCTTGCCTTCGTGCTCCTTAGCGATCTCTTCCAGCACCGGCGCTACCATTCGGCAGGGGCCGCACCATTCCGCCCAAAAATCTACCAGCACTGGTTCTGGCGCCTTGAGGACTGTTTCCTCAAAGGTCGACTCAGACACATGCACAGGTGCTCCCAATTTGTCCCTCCGTGGCCGGTGGCCTTGTCTCGTGCGCGCTTTTGTCACGCTTCGGATGGCGTAATTATACTGCGCGTCTATTCCCGGAACCGGGCTGCAGGGGTCGCTATGAGATTTCCCGACCAAAGGACTAGGTTTCTCGTGGGTTGCATTCAGGTGCTACCTGAATAGCGTTTGGCATCGGTCGGGTTCGCCTGGCCTCGCGTTCGCGACCGGATGTCTCGGACTCATCCTGACCCTGGGTTCCGACGCGGCACCGCTCGCGGGCCTGAGTCTATTTGTGCTGTCGGTCGCCTTTCAGCCGCGGATACTCGTGCCCATGCTTCTGCTAAGTCTGCCTTTCTACCTCCATCCAACGAACATCCGGGGTTCCGAGTTTTCCATAACCGAGCTGGCGATCATCGGCGGGGTGAGCGCGCTCGGGCTGCGAGCCGCGGGGGAGCGTTTCGCTGGGTGGCAACCAGCTTTGGCCCTGCCCAGACCTCATCCGACTGACTTGCTCGCGGCCGCGTTTCTGGTTGGCGGCTTGCTTGCCCTGGCTCCGAGTGAATATCCGAAACAGAGTCTTCGGGAGTTGCGGTGGCTGATAATCGAACCGATCCTCGTCTTCTACATGATTCGCATCACGGTCCGAGGAAGCGAGCAAGTGGTCGGCCTGATGTGGGCGTTGGTGGCCGCGGGTCTGATTGCCACCGTTTGCTCGTGGCTTACCCTGGTCCAGACTGGGACGTTGCTGGACCCCGCGGTCAGGGCGATGGTGCCTTACCTATCCCCCAACCATCTGGCGCTGTTCCTCGAGCGGGCCGGTGCTGCCGCACTCGCGATCGCTCTGTTCGGTCGAACCCGGTGGGTAGGTTGGCTCTCCTTTTTGACCGTCGCTCTCGGCATTATTCGAACTCTGTCAGCCGGAGCGTGGTTGGGCCTGGGCGCTTGCTCGCTGATCCTTCTGGTGCTCAGAAGTCGTCGATGGGCGCTGGTAGCCGCGGTCGCTATCGCCGCGGTGATCGCTGGCGCCCTAGTAATCCTTCCGGCGGAAAGAACGATCGATCGGCTGAATCCGGCCACGGGAACCGGCTTGTTCCGACTGGAGATCTGGTCCTCCTCTCTCCAAATGCTTGCCGACCATCCGTTATTGGGGGTTGGCCTCGATAACTACCTCTACTTGTACCGGTCGGACTACATCCTGCCTCAGGCCTGGGAAGAGCCCAACATCTCCCATCCACACAACTGGGTGCTTCAGTTCTGGCTCGAACTGGGTCTGCTTGGCCTGCTAGTCGGGTTCGCATCGGTCGTTTTCATCGCGCGAACGGCCCATCGGAAGTTCCACTATCCGGTTTCGCCTAGCGATCGCCCATTGGCCGCGATGTGTCTGGGTAACCTCGTCGTCTTTTTGGTCCATGGCTCGGTGGACAATTCCTATTTCCTGGTGGATCTAGCTGTGGTCTGGTGGGTTGTCATTGGATTGCTCGCTCTTCCGCCGCTCACCCACGGTGAGGAGGGATTCGATAGAATGGGCGACCTCATCGAACCATTCCGGGAGCCAGTGGGTGGAGGTGCACTGTCAGAGCAGTAGTCGCCGGTGGGGCGGGATTCGTCGGGTCGCATCTCTGCGATCGGTTGATCGCCGAAGGGGCGGAGGTTGTCTGCCTGGACAATCTGATTAGTGGGGAGCTGGCCCACATCGCCCACCTCCGGGGCCATCCGAAATTTCAGTTTGTCGAGCACGACGTCGCCTCCCCCATCCAGTTGGACGGGGTGGACGCGGTCTTCCATCTGGCTAGCCCGGCCAGCCCCAACCCGGACAGTCAAAAAAGCTACATTGCTCACCCGGTCGAGACCGCATTGGCGAACTCTCAGGGGACGCATGAGCTGTTGAAGCTGGCTGAACGAAATGGAGCGGGGTTTCTGTTCGCCTCGACCTCCGAGGCATATGGCGATCCGCTGGAGCATCCTCAGCGGGAGACCTATTGGGGAAATGTGAACCCGATTGGGATTCGATCCTGCTACGACGAAAGCAAGCGTTTTGGCGAAGCCCTCTCGATGGCCTTCTTCCGCAGCCACGGCGTAAAAGCCCGGATCGTTCGCATCTTCAACACCTACGGGCCCCGATGCGACGTACTGGATGGACGGGTCGTTCCCGCATTCATCGGGCAGGCCCTGGCCGGATTACCGTTGACCGTGCATGGAGATGGATCTCAGACCCGTAGCCTGTGTTATGTATCCGATTTGGTCGACGGCCTCTGGCGAATGATGAATGAGCCACGGACCTGCGGAGATGTGGTCAATCTTGGCAACCCGGAAGAGCACACGGTGCTGGAATTTGCCGAGCTGATCCGGAAGCTGTGCGGGTCCGAATCGCGGATCGTCTTCGAGGGTCTGAGGGCGGATGATCCGACCCGTCGGCGGCCGGACATTGCCAAAGCCCAGGCGCTGCTGGGGTGGAATCCCACGGTGCCTCTGATCGATGGGCTTGAGCGGACCATCCAATGGTGTCGCGAACAACCAGCTTGATTGTGACCTGGCACTAACCGAGGTGACTCGGCGTTGGCCGTCGTGACTCGGCGTTGGGCGGTCGTGACCAAGCGCTGGCACTGGGATCGGCCGCCTGGCGGTGTTCTCGCTGCCGCCTTCTTCCTAAGCGTGGCGCTTTCTATCCTTCTCGCCACCCCGCCGCTCGTGATCGGGGCCGGCCTGGCGGCTGCGGTCCTGCTGCTCGTGTTTGGGTTGTTAGAGCCGCGGGTGCTCTTGGCTGCCCTGATTTTCGCCGTCCCGTTTTCAAGGTTGGCGAAGGTTGATTTGGGTCATTTCTCAGTGAGCGCGGCCGACTTGCTGGTGGCCCTGGTGGCCGCGAGGTGGCTGATCGAGGGGCTTGCTTCGCGTCGCCTGGTCGTGTGGTTTGGCCCGAGTCTGGTTGGCGCGACACTGTTTTTCGCGTCGGCGCTGCTGTCTTCTCTGTTCGCCGAAGATTTTCAGGCGTCACTGGCTGAGCTGATCAAGCTGGCCGAGATGATCGTGGTCGCGCTGTATGCGACGACCCATCTCGATGATCGAGCCACCGCGGTATTCGTCATGCAGGCTCTCGTGCTGGCAGGTGCCGCCGAGTCTCTCGTCGCCATCTTTCAGACGGTGACTGCGAGTGGTCCGGCCAGCTTCGCGCTGGGGAGTTTTGTGCGAGCCTACGGCGACTTCGACCAGCCCAACGTATTGGGAGGTTACCTGGCGTTGACCCTGCCCTTTGGCCTGATCTTGTGCACTCAGCGCTCGCGATCGCGTCCCGTGATGGCGATCGCGACCGGGCTGATTGCATTGGCCCTGGGCGCCACCCTCTCGCGAGGGGCCTGGCTTGGCGCTCTAGTCAGCCTCGGCTTCATCGCCTGGCTGTGGAGCCAGCAAACCCGCCGAGCCCTAATGGTCGCGGTGGCCGCGCTGGCCTTGTTCGGTGGCTTGGCCATGTCAGGCCTCGCCCCGGCTGCCATTTCCGATCGACTCACCGTGCTAACCGAGAACTTCGTGGTGTTCGATGCCCGAACCGTGGATGTCACGCCCATCAATTTCTCCCTGATCGAGCGAATGGCCCACTGGCAGGCCGGGTGGGCGATGGGCATGGACCACCCCATTGTTGGAGTCGGACCAGGAAACTTTGAAGAGATGTACAGCCACTATTTCTTGCCTGGCTGGCCCTTGGCACTCGGCCATGCCCACAACATCTACATCAACACTTTCGCCGAGCAAGGCGCCATCGGGCTCTTATCGTTGCTCCTTTTCCTGGGGGTTGTTTTCCGAAGAGCCCTGGATTTCTTGAGCCTCGATCAAAGTGAATCTGACACGGCCCGGCTGAGCCTGTTGGCCGCGTTTGGAGCCCTGGTGGCTTTTTCAGTGCACAATGTCTTTGACAATATGTTTGTGCATGGAATAGGCATCGAGCTCGGTCTCCTCTTGGGTCTGGTCGAGGCGGGTCGAGTGATGGCATCAAGGGAGCTCGAGCTTGCGAATCGGGATTGACTACAGCGCGGGGGTTAATCAAGCGGCTGGAATCGGCCGGTTTGTGCGCAACCTGGTGCAAGCAGTCTCGGAGGTCGACACCCACAACGAGTATGTGCTGATGTACGCGACTCCCAACCCTGGTCGGGTCCCGTCGTTCCCGTCTGCACCCAACTTCGCGACGAAACAGCTTGCGATTCGGGAGCGGCTTTTGACCATCCTGTGGCAGCGGCTCCAGATTCCCCTCTCCGTTGAACGAATGCTTGGTCATCTCGACATATTTCACGCCCCGGACTTCGTGCTTCCGCCGGTCAAGAATGCGGTGACGCTGCTGACGGTCCACGATCTCGCGTTCTTGATCCATCCCGAATGTGCTCATGAGGGGCTAAGGAAGTATCTGGAACATGCGGTGCCAAGATCGATCGCGCGAGCGGACTACATCCTGGCCGATTCCGAGAACACCAAGAGCGACGTCGTCTGCTTGATGGATGCGGACCCCGATCGAGTGTTCGTGGTGCCAGGGGCGGTCGACCCAGTCTTCGTTCCAGCCGCTGAGGACGCAATAGTGGCCGCCCGAGCCGCGTACCAGATCAGGGGTCCGTTCATACTTGGCGTCGGCACCATCGAGCCGCGAAAGAACTGGCCTCGGCTGATTGAGGCTTATGCGCGATTCCGCACTCGCACTGGCCTTCGTCACCAGCTCGTCATTGCGGGCGGAGCCGGTTGGCTTACCGAGGAGACCTATGCTTGCGCCAGCCGGTCAGCCTACGCCGACGATATCCGCTTCACCGGGCGGGTGGCCGATGCGGAGCTGGTGGCCCTGTACTCGGGAGCCGAAGTGTTCGCTTACCCCTCGCTTTATGAAGGGTTTGGGATGCCTCCGCTCGAAGCCATGGCCTGCGGCACGCCGGTGGTTTGCTCCAACACTTCGTCGTTGCCGGAATGTGCTGACGGAGCCGCCCTGATGGTGTCGCCAACCGACCCGGAAGCGATTTCAGATGCGATCGAGCGAGTTTGCACGGACAGTGACTTGCGAGCTGACCTGCGACTGCGCGGTATTGCACGGGCGTTGGAGTACGGCTGGGAGAAGTCGGCTCAACGGCTCGTGAGCATTTATGAACAGGTGGGTGCGGCCGCCTGATTTGCGGGTAGGCATCAACGGTCGATTCCTGCGCTATCCGACAACCGGGATGGGACAACATTCCTACCAGCTGCTGAAGGCGCTGGTGAATGGAGAGAGTCAGAGTCAGTACGTCGTCCTGGGTCCCGGTCCGGCAGCTACGATTGCCCATAGCGCTGACCTGGATCGCCTGGCTTCTCGGCTCCGCAACGGGAAGGGCGGGTCTCTAACCGTGGAGCGGATTGAGCGCCTTTGGTGGGAGCAAGTAGGCGTAGTCGGGGCGGCTCGTGGTCAGCGGGCGGATTTGCTGCATGCACCTTATTTCTCGGCGCCGCTGGTGGCCCCGTGCCCGGTTGTGGTGACGATCCACGATGTAATCACGTTATTGCTGCCAGAATATCGAGACCGTCTCATGAATCGCTGGTACACCGCCCTGGTGGCGCTGGCCGCGCGCCGGGCGGCTGCGATCATCGCGGTTTCCGAGTGCTCCCGGCGCGATATTTCACGCGTGCTAGGGATCCCGCTCGCCCGAATCTCGGTGATCGGGAATGCGGTGGATGAGAGCTTCAGGCCGGTGAACGATGACGGTGTCCTGGCTGCGGTGCGCAGCAGGTACGGGCTACCAGACCGCTTCATCCTCTACCTGGGCGGTTTCGACGTCCGGAAAAACGTCGGTCGGTTGCTAGAGGCCTATGCTGGACTCCCCCAGGCGCTCCGCACCGCCCATCCGCTCGTCATCGCAGGTCGTCCACACCTGGTTGGTCACCCGCTCTATCCGGATCCGCGCCCGAAGATCGCGGCGCTGGAGATTGAGGACACGGTTACGCTGGTTGGAGAGGTGGCGGAAGACGACAAGCCGGCTTTCTACAGCGCCGCCCATCTGTTCGCCTGGCCGTCGCTCTACGAAGGATTCGGGATCCCGATCCTCGAGTCGATGGCCTGCGGCACTCCGGTCTTGACGTCCAAGACGTCGTCACTCCCTGAGGTCGCGGGTGGGGCGGCGTGCCTGGTAGATCCATACGACGTGCCGGCGATGACGGAGGCGATGGCTGCATTGCTGGGAGATCCGCCCAGGCTCGCGGAGCTGCGTGAACTCGGACTCAAGCGAGCGGCCGACTTCTCGTGGGCGCGCGCGGCCCAGGAGACGGCTGCCGTCTATGAACAGGTCCTTCATCGTCCCCAATCTCCGGCCGCGCCGTACCAAGCCCCGGCCGCGCCGTAGATGAAAGTCATGGTGGTCTGGAAGGCGTTGGGAGTTGGGGGCTATCAGCTAAAGCTCCAGGAGATCGCGCGCGAGCCTGACATTGAGCTGATCGGGGTAGCGCCCGCTTCGTGGCGGGAACCGGGTGGCTCCGGAAGCTTCGAACCGCTCCACCTCGATGGTTATCAGATGATTGTCTCGCCGGTGCGGCTCAACGGCCATTTCCATTTCTTCTTCTTTCCCCAGCTGGGCCAACTCCTGGACGAGCACCGTCCCGACATCCTGCACGTGGAAGAGGAACCCTATAACCTGGCGACTTTTCTGGCCGTCCGGGAGGCCCGCAAGCGGGGCATTCCCTCGATCTTTTTCACCTGGCAGAATCTCGCCCGCCGCTATCCACCCCCGTTCTCGTGGATCGAGAAACACGTGCATCGTCAATCGCAGTGGGCAATCGCCGGCACGGAATCGGCGGCCAGTATCCTGCGCCAGAAAGGTTATGCAGGACCCATCTCAGTCATTCCCCAGGTCGGTGTAGATCCCGAAACCTATCACTCAACGACCCGGGCTCGAAGCCCGGAAGCCCCCCTTTCGATAGGTTTTGGGGGAAGGCTGGTACCCGAAAAAGGCGTGGCGGTTCTCATTGAGGCGTGCGCGCGGCTCACTCATGATTTTCGCTTAACGATTCTGGGAGACGGGCCAACCGGCCCGGAGCTACGCAGGCTGGCCGAGCAGCGGCAGATCGCCGATCGGGTGGAGTTCCGCTCCGTGCCCAGTGGTCAGATGCCCGAGCAGTTGCAGAAGCTCGACGTGCTGGTGCTTCCGTCACTCAGCCGCCCCAACTGGACAGAGCAATTTGGGCGGATTCTGATGTATGCGATGTCCTGCGGCGTTCCGGTAATCGGGTCGACCTGCGGAGAGATTCCGTCAGTCATCGGAGACGCTGGCTTGATCTTCCCCGAGGGAGACGTCGCCGGGTTGACCTCCCATCTTGAGCGGTTGGCCGACGACACTACCCTACGCCGCGAACTGGGCGAGCGAGGCAGAGAACGGGTGCTTGATCGATTCACCAGCCAGCGGGTCGCCGAAGCGACCGTAGCCGTGTACCGCGCCCTCGCTCCGGCCTCGTCACCGAAAACGGCCGGGCCCTGAAGTTCACCAGCCAGGGCTTCGAAATCGACTATCAAATTCGGTAACTGGCGATGAGTTCGACGAGCCCGTCTCGCCCGATTCGGCTTTTCCTGGGTCCAAGAACGGGAAGAACTGACCGCAGCCGGTCCAATAGACTTCCTGCTAGTCAGGGTGGGACGGCCCGCCATCCCCTCCTGGGGCGCTAGAGCCAGCGCTCGAGCTCGGATTTCGTGAACAGAGCATCCAGCTCATAGCCCGCTGCCTTGGCGGACTCCCGACCGCCCTCCTCGCGATCGATCACCGCCAGGATGCGGACGACCCGGCAGCCGGATTCTTTGAGCAGGTCCGCGGCCTCGATGGCCGACGCGCCGCTGGTGACCACGTCTTCGAGTACGAGCACTGCGTCTCCGGGCTCGAACGGACCCTCGATCCGCTTGGCGGTGCCATAAGCCTTGGCCGCCCCCCGCACAAATAGAGACGGCAGCCCGGTGGCGAGCGAGGTCGCCGCGGCCAGGGCCACGGCCCCGAGCTCGGGGCCGGCCAGGCGGCGGACCTCGGGGGGGACTCTGCTCGCTAAATGTTGGGCGACCGCCCCCAGCAGTTCGGGGCGCGTCTCGAACAAATACTTGTCGAAGTAGTAGCGGCTCCGGCGCCCGGACGCGAGGAGGAAGTCTCCTTCGAGATATGCGGCTTTGACCAGGCCCTGGCCGAGCTCGTCACGGTCCATTTCGGTTCTTGCTCCCTTGCTATACTCGGCTCGGTTGGCCTTGGGCGGCGGACTAGATTCCGTTGAGTGGTGACCCGCCGCTCGGTTCCGCCTACTCGGCTGGCTTCAGGTGGGACGATGCCGATCTACGAATACAATTGCAATGCCTGCGGACGACGCGCCCAGATCTTCTTTCGGAGCTTCTCTGCGGTGGGGGAGGCTCGGTGTCCGCACTGCAAATCGTCCGACCTGGGCCGGGTTGTTTCTCGTGTGGCTTACGTCCACTCCGAATCATCCTATCAAGATTTTCTGAGCGATCCGGCCAGTTTCGAGAGCGTAGACTATGAAGACCCCAAGGCAGTGGCCCAGTGGGCACAAAAAATGGGCGAGGCCGCGGGAGTGGACATCGGGCCGGACTATCAGCAGATGATGGAAAACCTGGGGGACGGCGCAGCGCCAGAAGGCCTGGGGGCCGACTTCGGGGACGATTTCTAGCCGCGCAAGGCCCGGAGGCAAGCCGAAGATCCCGTGCAACGAATTCTTGCATGGCCGCCCGCCTGGCCTAGCTCAGTTGATGAAGGCCCTTAATCGCTGACTGCGGCTGGGGTGCCGCAGTTTCTGAAGTGCTTCTACCTCGATCTGCCTGACCCGTTCCCGGGTTACTCCGAGCTGCTCACCAATCTCATCAAGCGTTTGTTGCTGGGCTACGCCGAAGCCGAAGCGCAGCTCAACCACCCGCCGTTCCCGGGGGGAAAGGTCCCCGAGCGCACTCGAAATCTCCTCTTTCATCTCCAGGTGGGCACTAAGGGTGTCCAAATCGACCGCGTTGGGATCTTCGACAAAGTCGCCCAGGGTTGATTCACCGTCTTCGCCCAAGGGAGTCTCCAGAGAGATCGGGATGGGCAGCAAGGCGAGCCACTCCCGGATCTGATCAGTCGTGACTCCGACTTCCGCCCCGATTTCGTCCAGGGTGGGCTCCCGACCATATTCCTGCTGCAGACGGGTCATGGTCCGAAGCGTGCGATTTAGAGCGTCCACCATGTGGACCGGAATTCTGATCGTGCGGGCCTGGTCGGCGATGGCTCTGGTCACCGCTTGGCGGATCCACCAGGTCGCATAAGTGCTGAATTTGAAGCCCCGATGGTAATCAAACTTCTCCACCGCGCGGAGGAGCCCAATGTTGCCCTCCTGAATCAGGTCTCCCAGCGGGACCCCGCGGTTTGCATAACGCCGAGCGACGCTCACCACGAGACGCGAGTTCGCTTCGATCAGTCGAACCTGGGCATCTCGCCCCTGCCGGATCAGCTCCAGCAGCTCATCCCGCTGCTCAACCGGCATCAAGCCGCCATTCAGGCGCTCTTGCGCTCCGTGGCCCCGTTCCATGGCCTGCGCAAGGTCCACCTCTTGCTTCGTCGTGAGGAGTCCGACCCGGGCGATCTCCCGGAGATACAGGGGAAGTGAGTCGCTTCCCCCGCCGTCCTCCGGATTGCTGGACCCGACGGCCGGCCGCTCTTCTCTCAATTGCTCTTCTCCCCGGATGACCTGTCGATGATGGGAACCTCGCCCTTCAGGCCGGCCATCACGAGCCCAGTCACCGGTTTGGGATAGAAGTAGGTGGACTTCTCAGGCATCTTGTCGCCGGCATCGGCAACCGCCATCACCTGCTCCACGGGCGTCCCTCTAAGCAGAAACGCAATATCCGCACGAGAAGTTTCAATCTCCCGCTCGACTTCTTCCGGACTGTAGGCATAGGTGAGCCGACCTGTTTCGATAAGGGACTGCGTGCCCCCGGAATAGAGACGGTCTATTCCGAGCGCATGGAGAGCGGCCGCGTCCAAACGCCGCCATCCTTCTGAATGATCAGCCGAAAAACTCAACGGGATAATGTCTGCTTTTAGTACCGCAACGATGCTGAGATGAGCCCGCGGCGCGTAAACCGCGAAGGCGATTTGTCCAGCGGGTAGGCTATTGAGGCGCCAAAGGAGCTCTCGGGCCCCCGATTCAGTCTCGTGAAGATCGAACCAGGTGTTCAACGACCGGCGAATGTAATTGGCGTCCGGGGGGCCGCTGGTTCGTACCAGGCGCTGAATCCCGAGCACCGGAAGGCCGGGATCGTCGCCTTGCACCATGTGGGCGAGAACGAAGTTGGGAGCGGCATTCTCGGGCAGATCGCCGTTTTCTTTTTCCAGCTCATCCCGATAACCGAGCGCCGTCTCGTATCGATGGTGGCCATCGGCCACGTACACGGGACGGTCCGCGAGTACTTGCTGAAACGCACGGATCGCAAGGGGCTCGGTACACGCCCACACCGAGTGGCGCACCGAGTCATTTTCACTGTCCCACAGCGAGATATCGGGCTCCCTGGTGCTAACGGCGTTCCAAAGGGCATTCGCCTCGGCCACCGCGCCTCGGTACACCAGCCAGATCGGGCTAAAGTTTGCCTCGCAGGCGCGCATGAGCTGAAGTCGATCTTGCTTGGGACCGGCCAGGGTTCGCTCGTGGGGTCGGACAATCCCCCGCTCCCAGGGCTCCAGATGAACGAGGGCAAATAGCCCTCGGCGTTCATGCTGTATTCCCGCCACTGAGAAGCGGCAGGAATACACGTAGAGCGCGGGTTCCGAGTCCTGGACCAGCGTCCCATCGGCCAACCAGGCGCCAAATTGGCTGGCGGCTCGCTGATACTTTGCTCCGGGGGCGTCGTTTGCGGTTTCCGAGGGGAGCTCGAGGCGCACCATGTTCCGCGGGTGCCGCCTGACGAGGCGTCGCTGGAGATTGGGTGTGATGACGTCGAACGGCGGGCACACCAGAAACGAAAGCTCGCTTCCGAACCGGGAAGCGTTGTAGCGAATGCCCCTGAACGGGCGAATATCTGCCAATTTCCCTCCAATTTTCGGATCTCCGGCGCGCCCCTCGACTAGCTATAATCCAAGCGCTCCACGGAGGCTGTAATGGTGTTCCCTCGCACCTTTTGTTTGGCGAGCTTTGTCATCTTTCTGAGTTTGATAACCGGCTGCATCGACGATTCGCCCGGGCCGGCCACCGCTGTCCCCTTGCAGCCCACGGTCATCCGACCTGCGCTCGCGACGCCGATTGCGGCTGCGACACTCGTGCCAGCGCGGTCGCCCTCACCTTCCGCTGCACCGGCCGGCCGCACCTACGTGGTGAAGGACGGAGATGCGCTCACGACGATCGCTGCCCAAGTTTATGGCGATGCGAGTCAATGGAGGTTTGTCTTTGAGGCAAACCGAGATCAGCTATCGAGCGAAGACCAGCTGCAAGTGGGCCAAACGCTCCGGATTCCGCCTCTCCCAACCGTTGCTCCCACGCGGACGACCTAAGCATCTGTCCGACCAGCACGTCCGCTTCGTCCCGATTCTGATCCTCGCAGCCCTCGTGGTCCTAACCGGCAGCACAGCTTGTTCTGGAAGGGCTCAGGGCGCGCAAGCCGCGACTGCGTTTCCACAACCGACGCCGAACCCGACCCTGGACGCGGTGATTCGCGGCATTGTGACAATCGCTGTCCCGACTATCACGAGGACGTCTGGAGCGGCGGTGCCCACCGTTCGGCCAGCGCCGCCGACCCCAATTGGTAGCTCCCTACCAGTCGCGACTCGAGCGACGTAGCGGCGGTGGGTAGTTGCTGAGTAGTCCTGAAGGCAACGCGCGGCCCGGGTCTTAGCGGCTCAAGCCAGGAAGACCTGGTTGAGCGAAGTGCGCATCTAAGTAGGCCACCGCGGCCAATACCGTGGGTACCCAGGTGAGGCTCGCCGCTTCCCAGGGGTGCATCGGGAGATCGATTTGTAAGAGCCGCACGATTTCGCCCCATTCGGATCCAATCACGATGACCGGCTTGCCGGCCTGGGCCGATTGCACCGCGTTCCACACCATGGCCAGTTCCAGCAGCGTCCCGATGCCGCCCTTCAACACGACGTAGGCTTGCCCCAGTTCAACCAGTTGCTCGAGTCGCCCGAATAACGACGAGGTCACAATGTTCCGGTCAATCCAGGGATTCGCTATGGCTTCGTCGTACAGGGTGACGGTCACGCCTACTGTGGAGCCGCCGGCTTCCTTAGCGGCCTGGGCTGCGGCAGTCATTGTCCCGCTGTAGCCCCCATTGCAGAGAATCCACCCCCGTTCGCCAAGCAGTCGTCCCAGCTCGGTTGCAGCGATGTATTCTGGATCGCCGGGGCGGGCCCGGGAGCTCCCGAAGACGGTGATGATCCGGCCCCGCTCCAGGGCGCCCGGAAGATCCAGATCTATGCGCTCTACCATCCGTAATTCCTCGATTGCTGCAGCGTTCCACCCGTGTGCTATGCTAGCTCGGCCGGTCGCTGGAGCGTAGTAGCGTGTCTAGGCGGGTGAGAGCTAGGAGCATGGAGGCGGGACAATGATAAGTGCCGTGCCGCGTCGCGAGCTGGAGTCCCGCATCAAACGAATTCTGTTTGTCGAGCCCCAAAGTGGCTATTCCACCGGGTTCAACGATACGGTTCGCGTCGAGACCCTGGGCCCTGAATACCTGGCCGGAGCGGTGTCCGACGTTGCCGAATCCCGGCTCGCCGATCTAAGGGTCCCTGGCGTTGACCTGGTCGCCCAGATCGAGGAGTTTCAGCCCGATCTCATCGCCCTCAAATGCGGGTATACGACCGACGTCCCAATTGCGGCCGATATCGCCCGTCAGGTGAAACGGCTCGATCCCCGACTGCCGGTAATCGTCGGGGGACACCACATCTCACTCTCTCCCAAGGACCTGTTTATTCCGCAGGTGGATGCCATCGTGTATGGCGAAGCGGACGAAGTCTTTCCGGCGCTGGTTCACGAGCTTGGCACCGACGGCAAGCTGGACCGAATCCCCTATCTCTACTACCAAGATGCCGAAGGGGAGTTTCGGAGCACCGTGCCACCCGGGAAGATCAGCAACCTGGTGTTGCAAAACGATCGTTCTATGAATGAGCGCCCCGAAGCGCTGCGGTCACTCTGCGACCCCTATCGCGATGATTATTACTTTCTGTACCACATGCGGCCCTACTCCATAGAAACCGCGCGCGGTTGCCGCTACCGCTGTTCTTTTTGCTCGGTCTGGCAATTCCACCAGGGAACCTACAAGGTTGAAGGGTGGGAACGAACCTTCGAGGAGATCTCCCGTATCCCCAACGGCTCCTACGTCAACATCGTCGACGATCTCGCGATTCAAGTGATGCCGCACGAAGACTACCGATCGTCAGATGCCTGGAAGCTCGCGAACGCGCTCATCGAGAGTGGAAACCGTCGTCGCTTCTGGATGCAGTGTCGGGCTGACAACATCGTTCGCAACCAGAACCTTTACACCCGTTGGGCGGAGGCCGGCCTGGACATGATTCTCGTCGGCTTGGAGTCCGACGATCCAGTCGAGCTGAAGCGGGTGAACAAGGGCTCCCGCCCCAACGTCAACGGAGAGGCACTGGAGTTTCTGCACAGCGTCGGGATCAAGATTTGGGGGGCCCAGATCGTCTTCGCTGACTGGGGACATGAAAAATTCGATCATCTCACGGAGTACAACCAGCGATTCGAGATCGATTGCCCGCAGTTCACGATTCACACCCCGCTACCGGGCACGGTCGATTGGGAAACGTACAAGGACCAGCTGATAACTCACGACCGGCGCTACTTTGACTTCCTTCACCCGGTGCTGCCCACTACGCTCCCGATCCACGAGTTCATCGAGCGGTATGTCCAGCTCTACCGCGACTGCCACATGAGCTTTCAGGATTTGATGAAGATGGTGAGGGACGGGCTGGTAACCCACGCCGGAGTGAGCGCGTTCCTGAAGAAATTCAGGAACCTGCTCGAACCGAGCACCTACCAGAGCGCGATCGATCTGCATACTCGGGCCCATTCCTGAGCCGGCTGAGACACTACCGAACCGCATATCGGTGACTCGGCACGACCCCGGGTACCTGTCATGCTCAGCCGGGCCGGCGCAGGATCGGGATGAGAGTGGGCTGGCCTTAACCGCCTGACTCTCAGCGACCGCGGCGGGCCAGCGTCTCGACGGCTCGCTCACTGGCGTCGTTGATTAGCACCCGCAACCTCTCGATTTCCGCGTCGAGCGCAGCCACGTCTGCCTCGGCCCCGGCCGAATCCGGGCTATCAGCCCGCCTCAGCGCGACTTTGCGGGCTTCGAGCTCGGCGAGCTCGAGCTTGGCGAGCTCGAAGCTCTTGGTGAGCTGCAATGAGTCCAGCTCAGATTGGACCCGAGCCCGCAGTCGAGATAAGTGCTGACCGATCTGTTCGGTATTCTCGCTGCGTTGATCGACATCGGCCATCATCGCCAGGGTCTGGTCCAGGCTAGGGTCTCGGTACAGGGCGAAATTGATTACCCGCTCGAGTTGGTCGCGGAATTGTCGACGGGCCGCCTGAATTTGTTTCTCTTTGGCCTCGATCTCCTTCAACAGGAGTCGAAGCCGGGCAATCGACATATCGAGCTGATTCAAGGTTGAAGCCTACCGAATCGACGGATAGTCCTAGAAGCGCCGTGACCGCCGAGCAAACTGTCTAGGCTCGCCGGGGCCGGTCCTCGTACCCTTCTGGGTTTGCATAGGGGGGAGTGTTGAGCTCAAATCGAATGCCGGCCGGGCTGATGAATCGAGCCCGCCGCCGGCTGCCGTCGGGCTGACGATCGACGGTTGTACCCTGGGCCTCGACCCGCGCTGCTAGCTCGTCGATCTCGGCGAAGCTCGGCACGTCAAAGGCGATATGGTTGAGGATGTACTCTTCTTCTCCAAAAGCGGTGACCGGATTGTCGGTGGCGAATAGGATGAACTCATGATCCCGCAACGGGTCGGCCGCGAAGAATTGGTTGCGGCCAGCCTGACCATGCATGGCTTTGAGTCCTACGACTTTTTCCCAAAACTCACATTCTTGCGCAAATTTCTCGCGGGGAACGTTGAACCCGACGTGACTCAGTCGCGCGATAACTCCCATGATGCTCCCCCTCCGCGGTTGGGTTGCTCAACGTGGTCGAAAGACCGGGTCGATATAGATAGGCCAATTTTACCCCCAGGTTCGGGGGGGGGAAGCTGCAACGTGCTGCGGTCCGATGACTGAACCCAACTTTATCGTGCGGGGGCATCCGAGCTATGTCTGGCGACGAGGCCAAGAGCGGCGCCTGGATCTCCTTCGGCGATCGGTTCACCTGGAAAACCGCTGGATACTGGACGTCGGTTGCGGCGTCGGGACCTGGATGCGGGCATTTGGAAGATTCTCTTCACACGTTTTTGGCGTGGACGTCGAGGCTCCAAGAGTGGCTGAAGCGAGGCAAGATCAACCGGGAGCGTTGGTTGCTGTCTCCGAGTATCTCCCGTTTCCCGACGCTGCTTTCGACGTTGTGTTCCTCCACGAGGTGATCGAGCACGTGGCTGACGATCGAGAAACGGTGCGAGAAGCATTTCGATGCACGCGACCCGGCGGGTCAATCGTCATCTTCGCGCCCAACCGGCTGTACCCATTTGAAACGCACGGCTTCTATTGGGGGGATCGCTTCATCTTTCGGCTTCTTCCCCTGATCAACTACACCCCGGATTTCATTCGGGATCGGTTCTGTCATCACGTCCGTATCTATACCCAGCGTCGGATTCTGCGGCTGTTCGACGGTCTCGATGTGGAGTTCATGGTTCGCTCGCACATTTACCCGGGCTTCGACAACGTCGCTCAGCGCATGCCCCGGCTGGGGCACTTCATCCAGCAAGCGACCGATATCGCCGAGCGGACGCCGCTGCGCTCATTTGGCATCTCCCATTTCATCGTCGCCCAAAAACGCGCGGCGGATTCGTTGTAAGGCAGGCCTCACGAAAAGCACGAAATTCCTTGTGGGCTGGGGTTGGACGGGGGTCACGTGGCGTTGCAGGGGCATGCCCCCTGTGCTACCATCGGCAAACTCCGGGGGGTCGGCCCTCGATTGCCCATTTAGGCTTCATGTAGTGGCAACGATCATCGCCATCGCCAATCAAAAAGGCGGCGTGGGGAAGACCACCACGACGGCAAATCTCGGTGCTTCCCTGGCCGAGCTAGGCCAGCGCGTGCTCCTCGTTGATCTCGATCCGCAAGGCAACCTGACCGCCGCCTTTGGAGTGAAAGCCGATTCAAGCATTGCCGACGCCCTTCTGGATCGCGCTCGGCCGCTTCCCGTCGTCATCATCGAGAATTCTCAGCACCCCGGTGTCTCCCTCGTGCCGTCTGCCATCGCGCTCGCAACCGCGGAAGCGGCGCTCATGGCAAAGCTGGGACGCGAGATGCGGCTGCGGGACCAAATTCAGGCGATTGCAGACCGGTTCGATTTCATCCTTATCGATACGCCACCCTCGCTGGGATTGCTCACCATCAACTCGCTGGTGGCCGCGCAGGTAGTCATCGTCCCAACCGAAGCCCGCTTTTTCTCTATTCAAGGACTGCAGATGCTGCAAGATTCGATCTCGGAGACGCTGTATCTGAACGCCTCCTTGAAGGTGATGGGCATTCTCCTGAGTAAGATCGATACTCGGCTTCGGGAAGAGCGGGCGGTCTCCAAGTTTCTGCGCGAGCGCTGGGGCGAACTGGTCTTCAGTACTGAGATCAAGACCAACAGCAAAATTCTCGAGGCCGGCTCGGCAGGGGTATCGGTATTCCGTTACAACGGTGCTGGCAAAGCAGCCGCATCCTATCTTGCCCTAGCCAGGGAGGTCATGAGCCGTGTCTAGAAGAGGTTTCGGATTCGATCCTGAGCGGCTCTCCCAATCGCCGCCTCCTGACTCGATCGTTCAGCGAATTCTGGACGACGACGTCGGGCAGGCCGCGAAGGGGTTTACCGAAGTAAAAATCATCGGCGTAGGCGGCGGGGGCAACAATGCTGTCAACCGCATGATCGAAGCTAGCGTCCAGGGGGTCCAGTTCGTGGCCCTCAATACGGACGCTCAAGCGCTGGCCCGAAGCGCGGCCAAACACACCCTGGTGATCGGTGACAAGCTCACTCGCGGGCTCGGCGCGGGCGGAGACCCGGCAATGGGTGAGAAGGCCGCCGAAGCGAGCGTCGAGCAGATCAGGGCGCTGATTCGCGGGGCCGACATGGTGTTTATCACCGCGGGACTCGGAGGCGGCACCGGGACCGGCGCCGCTCCGATCGTGGCTGACATCGCCCGCGAGGAGAAGGCCCTAACTGTGGGAGTGGTCACTACGCCATTCAGTTTCGAGGGTTCTCGACGGGCTCGACTGGCCGACAAGGGCGTCGAAATGCTCCGAGAGCGAGTTGATGCCCTGATCGTAGTTCCCAATGACCGGTTGCTGAATTTGGGAGATCGAAATCTGCCCTTCGTCGAAGCCTTCCGCCTCGCCGACGACGTGCTGCGACAAGGCGTTCAGGGAATCTCGGACCTGGTCACCCTTACTGGCCTGATCAACGTCGACTTTGCCGACGTCAAGGCCATCATGTCGGGAGCTGGAACTGCGATGATGGCCATCGGTGAGGGAAACGGAGATGGACGCGCTTTGCAGGCTGCCCAGATGGCCATCACCAGCCCATTGCTGGACACTTCCATCGACGGCGCTCGGGGTGTGCTGATGAACATCACGGGGGGTCCGGACCTCACTCTCGTAGAGGTTCACGAGGCCGCTCAAGCAATCCGAGACCTGGTAGACGAGGATGCCAACATTATTTTCGGTACGGTCGTGGTTCCTAATGCCAAGCCGGAAGTCAAGATCACCTTGATCGCCACTGGCGTCCAGTTGGGGTCGGGTGCGTCGCGCCGCCCGCCTGGTCCGCTAACTCTGCCACCCGGTCTTGATCCCGTCCGCGGAGACCGCCCCACCGATATCGATCTCCCTGCTTTCCTGCGGAGACGGCGCTAACCTGAAAATGCCCCGCCCACCCGTCCCCTGTGGCCTTCGGCCTCTGACCCCTAGTGCGCTTGGTGGGACTGCCGGGGGCCTTTCATCACCAGTGGTGCCCCGGCTATGGGAATCTAGTCGCTGAGCGATGCAAAGGCATTGAGACCAGCGGTCGGGGGCCGTGCCGCTTGCGAATAGGCGTTGATGCGCGGTTGGCCGACTACACCGTTGGCGGGATTGCCCGGTACACCACCCAGCTCGTCTCCGCCGAAATGGCGCTTGGCCAGGACCATTCCATCATCACCATTCGGAGCCGCTCTCCGAAAGTCAACCCACCCACGATTCCATCCTCGGAGACCCTCCTAGCGAGGACCCCGCCCCACCATCGGATCGAGCGGTTCTCGCTACCCTGGGAGCTGCGCAACGCTCGCCTCGACGTGCTCCATAGCCCTGACTGTATTCCGCCTCGGCCCGGCCGTTGGGCGAGTGTCATCACCGTCCACGACCTGGCATTCTTGCGTATGCCGCGCCTACTGACCGAGGAGAGCCGTCGCTACTACGGCGAAATACGGCGGGCGGTGCAGGAAGCGAAAGCCATTATCGCCGTGTCGCAGGTCACCGCCGACGATCTCGTTCGTCTGGCCGGCGCCCGACCCGAGAAGGTGCATGTGGTCCATGAAGCGGCCGATTCAGAAATGCAGCCGATGCCCCGGGATACGGCCAAAAGTCTGGTGGGAGACCGATTCGCTATCGCGGCCCCATATGTTCTTTTTGTAGGGACGCTCGAGCCGCGCAAGAATATCCCCGGCCTAATCCAGGCTTTTGGCCACCTTCGGAAAGACTTTCCGGTGCGACTTGTTCTGGCTGGACGGAACGGGTGGTTGTCAGAAGAGATCTTCATGACGGTGCGGTCTCAAGCGCTCGAAGATGGGGTTTCTTTCCTCGGCGAAGTTTCGCCCGAAGAGCTGCGGACCCTGTACTGCGCGGCCGAAGTACTGGTGTTGCCTTCGCTCTACGAGGGATTCGGACTCCCGGCGGTTGAAGCGATGGCCTGTGGAACGCCAGTGGTGGTGGCGAACACCGGGGCGCTCCCTGAAATCGTGGGTGAGGCAGGCGTGCTGGTGCGCCCAGACGATCCGCTAGACATTGCGGAGGCGCTGGGCTGGGTGCTCGGGAATCCCGGCTACCGCGAGGTGCTTTCCGCTCGCGGGATCGAAAGGGCCGCCACCTTCTCCTGGGAGCGAGCAGCCCGGGAGACTATGGCCATCTATGAGCAGGTCGCCGGCGGGTGAAGATCCTGTTCCTTACGCCAGACGTTCCGTTTCCGGCCGATCAGGGCGCGAAGATCCGTAATCTGGCCCTCATCCGGGCCGCCGCTGCCCATCATCAAGTCGACCTGGTCTCATTCGGAAATGGATCGAGCGGCCGTGGATCATTCGAACGTGGATCATTCGAACGTGGATCGAGCGGACATGGATCGAGCGGGGCCGATCCTGAGGGGCCGCTCCAGAAGATCGTCCGCCGCTTGGCGGTGGTCCCCGCGCCACCCGCTCGTCCCATGCTTACTCGGGTCTGGGGGCTGTTTTTCGGGACTCTTCCCGATCTCGCTTTGCGGTTGGAGTCGGCGGCATTCGTCGATGCCCTGCAGGAGATGGTGCAGGGCCAGCGGTACGATGTGGTGCAAATCGAAGGGCTCGAGATGATGGCCTATCTCCCGGTGGTCCGGGCGCTGATTCCCAAAGCGGCAGTCATCTATGACGCCCATAATGCAGAGATGTCGTTGCAGCGCAGCATGTTTCAGGTGGAGTTCCGGGAGCCCGGACGCTGGCATGCCGCGTTTTACTCTTTCGCTCAGTGGTCGAAGCTGGGGAGCTACGAGCGGATCACGATGAACGACTCGGATATGGTGCTCTCCGTGTCTGAAGCCGACCTTGCCAAGCTGCGCGGGCGACGCACGGTTCCCGAGCTGGTCCCCAACGCGGTCGACCCGGCCGCGATTGAGTACCGGGAACCTGCCCAGGTCGCTGGCCGGCGGTTATTCTTTGTCGGACCTGCCGACTACCGACCGAATGCCGATGCGATCCGATGGTTCATCGCGGCGGTGCTCCCGCAATTACGGAAACTCTTGCCCGACGTCGAGTTGCGCCTGGCCGGGCGCGGAACCGAAAGATTCACCGCCCCGGGCGTTGAGGGCCTGGGCCACGTTGAAGATGCGCATGCCGAGCTTCGGCGAGCCGACGCCTTCGTGGCCCCCATTCGCATGGGCGGTGGGACCCGCTTCAAGATACTCGAGGCCATGGCCGCCGGGGTGCCGGTCGTGTCCACGCCGCTGGGAGTCGGCGGAATCGCCGTCGAGAGCGGGCAGCATGCCCTGGTGGCGAGTAGCCCACAGGACTTTGCCAGGGCCGTTCACCGGTTGCTCACCGATCGACCCTATGCACGACAGTTGTCCGAGGAAGCTCGCCGCCTGGTTGAGGCGCGTTACGCCTGGAACAAGGTCACCCCCGGCTATTTGCGATTGTTGGCTCAGGCTCGCCGAGCGGCGAAATAGCCGCTCTCAGCGAGCGCCTGCGGGGGGCGAACCCCCCGAAAGAAATTATTCCCTCCCCTCGCAGGGGAGGGGGTAGGGGAAGGGGTTATGCCCAAACACGCGATTCGGACGGATCGAGCGCCCGCGCCGGTCGGCCCGTATTCACAAGCGATCCGGAGTGGGAATACCGTGTACGTCTCAGGCCAGATTCCGCTAGACCCTGCCACAGGCAAATTGGTTGAGGGCGATGTCCAGGCGCAAACCGAGAGAGTCCTGGGCAACTTGAAGGCCATCGTTGAAGCGGCCGGGCTCTCGATGGGGAATATCGTGCGGACGACGATCTTCATCATGGATATGGCCGATTTTCCGGCCATCAACCAGGTTTATCAGCAAGCTTTCTCCGAGCCGTTCCCGGCCCGAGCGACCGTCCAGGTAGCTCGTCTACCCGCCGGAGCGTCAGTTGAGATCGACGCCATCGCGGTTGCCGACTGACCTGGCTCGGATCGTGTCGGTGGGTCTCCGGAGAGACTAATGGTGGGGCGGAAGGGTCTCGGCCAGGAAGTCGCTGACCCGAGCCAGCGATTCGGGAGTAATTTGGTGCCCCATCGCAAATTCTTCATATTGAGGACTCAGCCCCATCTCTCGAAGCTGGTCTCGGGTCGTTCGGGCGAGATCGATGGCCAGCGTTTGATCCTCAGTGCCATGGACTATGAGGATGTTCTGGCTCGGCCCATCGAGCGGCCGGTGGACCGTTTCGGGGGCGGGGAGATAGCCGCTCATGGCAACTACAGCGCCAAAGGATTCAGCCGCCGCCAGGCTGAGGTGGAGCGCCATCGCGGCGCCTTGCGAAAAGCCCATTAGGGCGGTGGCTCCGGCCGAGCCGGGTAGGGTCTCGAAGACCTCCGCAACGAAGCGACTAGTTATCTCCCGGGCGTCCACAATACTCTGTGATCGATCTCCGTCCAGCGAGTACCAGGCCCAGCCCATCTGTCCAGGCCCGATGGGAATGGGCAAAGGAGCCTGGGGCAAAATCCACCGATATCCCCCTGGATGGAGCTGGGATGCCAGCCCGGCCAGATCCGATGCGTCGGCGCCTCGGCCGTGCAAGCAGATGATCATGGGCAGATTGGCGGCCTCGACCGAGGGATCAATCTGCAGATAACGGAGACCAGCCGCACTATGCCAGGATCCTTGCATACCCTCTTCCAAGCGCAACCGGCCTTTGAGGTCACCGCCGTCGCGGCGCGTATGATAGCCCCTCATTGGCGGGCCGTTGTGATCCGAGCCATGGGGTGAAGCCGCTGAGCCGGGAGGCTGGTCCCCGGGTGTTCGCCATCATCGTTACTTTAGCGATGGTGGCTGGACTTGGGCTCGCGTTTTATCTCCCCAGCGTGGCCGGGAACGATCTCCGATTTTGGCTCATTGCGGCCTGGTCGGGAGCTCGAGAAGAGCAGCATGCCACCGCGCCTGGTACCCTGGTGTCACCTCGCGTGGAGAACGGCCTGGGGGTGAACACCTTTCTGGAGCAGGAGGTGGAGCCTTCGAAGAGAGCGCGCACGCTCAGCATGGCTCGGGACGCCGGATTTCACTGGATTCGTCAGGAATTTCGGTGGGAAGAAATCGAACCCGCGACCAAGGGAGAATTTCTCGATCCGAAGTTCGGAAACAATACCTGGGAGAAATACGACCAAATTGTGGACACTGCCACCGTCCTGGGACTGGAGATCATCGCGCGTCTCGACACATCACCACCCTGGGCCCGTCCAGGCAATCGTCATGCTTTTACGCCGCCCGAGCGGCTGGATGACTACGGAGATTTCGTCGCGGCTGTCGCTAGCCGCTATCGTGGTCGGCTTCACTATTACCAGATCTGGAACGAACCGAATCTGAGCTTTGAGTGGGGCAATCAGCCGGTCGATGCGGTGGCAACGACCGAGCTGCTCAAGGTTGCCTATACCCGAATCAAGGCGGTCGATCCATCGGCAGTGATCCTGGCACCGGCCCTGGCTCCCACCCTTGCCGATGGACCGGGCGCTCTGAATGAGCTCGTGTTCCTCCAGCAAATGTATGACGCCGGGGCGGCTGCCTACTTCGAAATCGGGTCGGTCCAGGCCTATGGCCTGAGGGACGGGCCGGATGATCGTCGGTTGGGCAACGGCGACGTCAATTTTTCCCGACCACTGCTGTTTCGAGCGCTGATGGTTCGGAACGGGGATGCGGCCAAGCCGATTTGGATCTCGGAATTTGGCTGGAATGTGCCGCCCCCGGGCCACGAGGGGCCGTATGTCTACGGAAACGTAACCGAAGACCAGCAGGCGCGGTACACCGTGCGCGCTCTGGACCGTGCGCGGACCGAATGGCCCTGGGTGGGCGTCATGAACCTCTGGTATCTGAAGCGGGCCGACGACCGGGAAGCGGGGACCCTGCTGGCCGGCTTCCGTCTCCTGGATCCAGACTTCACGCCCCGCCCGGTCTACGGGGCGGTGCGGGACTATGCGAAACGCGTCGGACTCCTTTAATGGCGCTTGAAGCGGCGATTTCGCGAAGCGCCGAGCCCGACCGCCAAATAGCATCGGCGGTTTCGGTAGGGACCGCGATTGCGGTTGCGACCGCCGTGTGGATCGTTTTGGGGACCGCCAGCCTGTCCGCCGACGAGGCTTCGCGGGCCGCAGGGGCCAACTCCGTGGGTTCGGCACTCAATGCACATCAATTTTTGTTGGGGCTCTGGAAAGGGGCCTTGGGACCCTCAGAAGGAGCGCTTCGGCTGCTGTCGTTGTTGTGGGGCGTTGTTGCAATGGTCGCCACCTGGCGCTTGGCTAGTAGCCTGGGCGGTCGGACCACGGCAGTGGTTGCACCGTGGCTATTGGCATTAACTCCACTCTTCGCATTGTTTGTCGCCAATGCTTCGCCGCATGCACAGCTCCTCGCGCTGGGCTCCGCCGCCACGGCCTCCCTCGTCGCCGGACGAGGGGTTGCTTCTAGCATCCTTTATGGAGTGCTCATGGCCGGCGCGATCTGGACGCATCCGGGAGCCTTGCTGCTCTTCCTGAGCCACGGCTTGTACGGCGGCCGGGCGTGGCGCGGCGAACACCGGCGTTTTCTAATCTGGCTCGGGATCGTCACCGTGATTGTGGCGGTGTCCCTCAAACTTATCGCCAGCTTCGGCTCATGGCCCGACCTGGGCTCACCGTACCTTCCAGACGGTGGGCGGTTGTCCTTCTGGCCAGTGCCCTTAGCTGTCGTTGCCCTGGTGGCTTTCGGTGGATTGGTATTCGGTGCCCCGGGGGTTGAAAAGATCGCTCGGGCACTCTTGATCCTCGTGCCCTGGCTACTGTTCCTGATCGTTCCCTTGTTTCGGCCCGAAGCGGAAACGTGGCTGGCCGCGCTCGCGCTACCCACCAGTGCACTGGGCCTCAGCCTCGGCATCGGCGTGTTTGCTCGCGCCCTGGCGGCCCTGCTCCTTGGGTTCGGCCCGTTCACCTCACGAGGAGCTTCGATGGCCCAGGGGATCGTGACCACCTTAGTCATTTTGGGGTTTGCGGGAACGGGTTGGGCCGATCTGAACCGAATGGAGGCGGGTCGCGCTGACTATCGGGGGATGACCGCCGATGTGCTGGCCCTGGGTCGTAGCGGCGACCTCATGATTCTGACCGCTCCGGGCCAGCGGGCCGTCGTGGATTACTACAATCGGGGCCGGGTCCCGGTGGCCGAGCTGCCGTTTGGGCCCGCATTCCTGGCGGACTCGGCTGAAGCCATGTTGGCGCCCCTCATCGCCACACCGCGCAGCCTCTGGGCAGTTTCCGAGGGAGACCCTGGCGACCGCTGGGTGGTCACCAATTGGCTATCCAGCCGACTCTACCCGTCCGCGGAATATCCGCACGGCAGGGTCAATCTGACTCAGTATTTCTCCGAGCCGGAGATGCGAACCGGGTCTGGCGCGGCGGTCTTTGGAAGTCTGGTCGAGGTTCCCGAGGCCGGCGTTCCGTCCGGCGTGGTGTCCCGAGAGTTTCCGCTGGCGGTCCGTCTTAACCTGAGGGCCCGCGAGCCGATCAGCGCGCGGCTGCTCGTCCTGGTCGAGCTGCTTTCCGGCGGACGAGTGGTGGCACAGCACCAGGGCGAGCCGGTTGGCGGGACGCGTCCCACCAATGGCTGGGATGTGGGCGAAGTAGTCGTCGACCGGCTAGCGCTTCCATTGCCTGACAGCGTGCGAACCGGTACCTATCAGCTGCGAGTCTACGTTCTTGATCCTGCCAAATCGGCGAAGCTGCGGTTAGCCGGGGGAGAAGAGTTCCTGCAGCTCGGGGATATTCGCATCGGCCCCAGCGTGCGGAATCCGCTCTAAGATGAAACTTCCCCCCTACCCGCTCCCCGGGGCCTGCGGCCCCTTACCCCCGCTGGATGGGCTGGTGGCGGACGCTTTTTCATGGCCGTTGGCGAAGTGAAGCTGCATGATGTCTGTTAAGCCAGCTCGGGTTTCATTGGTGGCGACGCTGCTCAATGAAGCCAAAAGCGTCCGGGCGCTGCTCGCCTCGATCGATAAGCAGACTCGACGACCGGACGAGGTCGTGCTGGTCGATGGCGGCTCCAATGACGGCACGCTCGAGTTGCTTGAGCAATGGGCGGCGGATCGCTCGGAAGCCCGGATCCTCAGCGCACCGGGTGCCACGATCGCCCAGGGCCGCAATCTGGCAATTCGGGCGGCGAGCCACGAGCTTATCGCGGTGACCGATGCAGGGGTGACCCTCGATCCCGCCTGGCTGGCTCGGCTGGCGGCCAGTCTCGAGGACGACCCGTCAGTCTCGGTGGCGGGAGGCTTTTTTGTTGCCGAGACCCAGGGCTCCTTCGAGCAAGCGATGGGCGCCACGGTGCTCCCGGCTCGGGAAGATATTGATGGTGAAAGTTTTCTGCCGTCGAGCCGATCGGTGGCCTTCCGTCGGTCGGCGTGGGAGAAGGTGGGCGGTTACCCGGAATGGCTTGACTACTGTGAGGACGTTGTGTTCGATCTCCAGCTTCGGCGGGCCGGGTATCGGTTCACTTGGGATCCCGACGCGGTCGTCCGGTTTCGTCCGCGTTCGAATCTGCGGGCGTTTCTTGTCCAGTACTATCGTTATGCTCGGGGGGACGGCAAAGCAGACCTCTGGCGACGTCGGCACGCCGTCCGCTACGTCGCCTACCTCTGCGGAGTCGCCCTCATGGCCCGCCCTCACCCATTGACCTTCCTCGCGCTCCTCGTGGCCGGCAGTTGGTATCTCCGCCGCCCGGTCGAACGTTTACTGGCCCAGGCTAGCCGGCACCGTCGCGAGGCGCTCTTGGCCCTCTTGCTTATTCCGCTGATCCGGGCGACCGGGGATGTGGCGAAGATGCTCGGCTACCCGGCTGGGGTCATTTGGCGGCTGCGGCAAAGAAGGCCAGCTTGAAGATAGGCATTGACCTCTCGGTAGTAGTGTTGAACTACAACACCCGCGATCTCCTCCGGGGTTGTCTTCGGTGTGTCGAGCAGACCCAGGGCGCATCGATGGAGGTCTTTGTCGTCGACAACGCGTCTGGCGACGGCAGCGCGGATATGGTGGAAGCCGAGTTCCCAGGGTTTTGCCTCATCCGGAGTCCCCGCAATGGCGGATACGCCTATGGCAACAACCTGGCCTTAAGTCGAGCAGGCGGGCGCTATCTGCTCCTGCTCAATCCAGACACCGAATTCGGGCCCACCGTGCTGGCTGACATGGTCGAATACATGGACAGCCACCCGGATGTCGGTGCGGCCGGGCCCAAAATCGTGCTTCCCGACGGACGACTGGACCTCGCCTGCCGTCGGGCCTTTCCCACGCCCGCGGTCGCTTTCTATCGGCTCTCGGGACTGAGCCGGCTGTTCCCTCGAAGCGCTCGATTTGGTCGTTACAACTTCACCTATCTGGATCCCGACGAAGAGGCCGAAGTGGACTCGGTAGTAGGGGCATTCATGCTGGTCCGACGCGAAGCGGTCGAACAGGTGGGGCTGCTCGACGAACGGTTTTTCATGTACGGGGAAGACCTGGACTGGGCCTATCGGATGAAGGGCGAAGGCTGGCATATCCGCTACAATCCGCGGGTGAAGGTCGTGCACCAGAAGGGCGCGAGCAGCCGACAGGCGAGCCAACGAACGACCGTGGCTTTCTACCGATCCATGTACCTTTTCCACCAGAAACACTTCAGTCGGTCCACGTGGGCCCCATTCAACTGGTTGATCGTCTCGGCGATTTACCTTCGGATGATCTGGTCCCTGGCCCGGAATGCGCTTCGGCCGCCCGGAGCCCGACGAGTCTCGACGTGAACCGGACGCGTCTCGACCTGAATCGATCGAAGCCCGCTCCGAGTCTGGATGCCCGGGCTCGTGCCTGGAAGCATGAGGAGTCGATTTGACGAGCGTCAGACCGGCGAGTCAGGTTCGATCCGTCCCAGGTTTACGTCCGGTGTCGGCGTGGGGGCGGCTGGTCAGATTGCTCTATCGGGCGGCCTTGCCCCTGAGTGACGCGCTCGGCGTGGTGGTCGCCTTTATCGCGGCCTATGAGCTGCGAGCCGCCACCGGTCGGGCCGGTGAACTTTCTCCGCTGCCTCAGTATTTCCCGACGCTGGCCCTCCTCGTCGTTTCGCTGATCTTCACCTTTGGGCTGTCGCGCCTGTATGTCGAAAGGCGAGCCACCTCGCACATCGACCTTCTGGGCGCCTTGTTCGTAGCGGTGACCATCGGAAATGTGATCGCAATGGCCATCACGGCGCTCAGTCTCAATGCGCTCGACGTACCCCGCCTGCTCCTGGTTTTTGCCTGGGCCTTGACCATTGGGCTGGTCTGGGCCGGGCGCATGCTATTGGCCGAAGTCCTGCGGGCCGCCCGACTAGCCGGCGTCGAGTCCGAGCGACTGATCATCGTCGGTGCCGGAGAGGATGGCCACCTCATTCTGCACAAGGTATTGGGTGCTCCCGAGCTGGGCTACCAGGTGGTGGGGTTCGTCGATGATGAACCTCATCCGGAGGCGGATCGGCCGGTGCTCGGCCCGCTGTCGGCGGTGTCCGACCTGCTGCAGCGGCATCGCGTGCGGGAGGTGGTGGTGGCGCACCCCGGCCTCACCCATTTGCAGCTGCTAAACTTGGTGGCTGCCTGCTCGTCCGCCCAGGCGAGCCTCAAGATCTTTCCAGATGTATTCCAACTGGTTGCTCGGGAAGTCACCGTTAGCGAATTTGGCGGCCTGCCGATGCTCCAGGTGCGCGACGTGAACCTGCACGGCTGGAACCTCCTGGTGAAACGGGCGGCTGACGTAGCAGTCTCGGGTGCGATGCTGATCATCCTCGCGCCGGTCCTCATCGCGGTGGCCCTGGCGATCAAGCTGACCTCGCCGGGAGGACCGGTTTTCTTCATTCAGGAACGGGTGGGGATGGACGGTCGTCCATTTCCCCTGGTGAAGTTCCGATCCATGCGAGTTGATGCCGAGGTGGAGAGCGGCCCCGTTTGGGCGCTGCCGGAGGACGACCGCACTACCTGGTTCGGCCGGCTCATTCGCCGCTATTCGATTGACGAGCTGCCGCAGTTGGTCAATGTGCTGGTGGGAGATATGAGCCTGGTTGGTCCTCGACCCGAGCGGCCCTACTTCGTCGAGCAATTCAGCCGGCTGATCCCCCGTTATGCGGAGCGCCACCAGGAAAAAGCCGGCATGACCGGTTGGGCCCAGGTGAATGGCTTGCGCGGCCAAACCCCGATCGGCGAGCGCACTCGCTACGACCTCTTTTATGTGGAGCATTGGTCGCCGGCCTTTGATCTCAAGATCTTGCTCAAGACCCTGCCGGCCATCATCCGCGGCCGCAACGCTTACTAAAGTCCTGGCGGACGGCATAGTGCGAATTATTGGCTGCGCAAATCTTCTGCCCTGCCTGCCGGTGCAATCTGCTCGGAGCTAGGCTTTTCGGTGACTGTTCAGCAGTCGATTTGAGGCCTGATGGCTAAGGTGGTCGTCGGGCTGGGGAATCCCGGCCCCAAATACCAGCGAACACGACATAATGTTGGCGCAGAAGTCATCGCCGAGCTCGGGCGCCGACATCCAGCCGCCGAGCACCGCCGAAACCTCACGCTCGAAACGCCCGCCACCATAGCGGGTTCTGCTGTCGTACTGGCGCGCCCGAGGACGTTTATGAACGAGAGCGGGCCGGCCGTGCAGTCTCTGGTCCAGAGATACGCGGTACGCGATTTGTCCGATCTGCTCGTCGTGGTGGATGACATGGATCTGGCAATCGGCATCGTGCGGCTTCGGCCCAGCGGGAGCACCGGCGGGCACAATGGGCTCAAGTCCATCATCAGCGCATTGGGATCCGATGCATTCGGCCGGCTCCGAGTAGGGATAGGGCGGCCGGATGGTGGCGTGGACCCAATCCGGCATGTGCTGGACTCCTTTTCGATCGAGGACCGGGCCATCATTGTTAAAGCAGAACAACTGGCTGCCGACGCAGTCGAATGCTGGGTGGAATTCGGAGCGCATGAAGCTATGAATCGCTTCAACGGGCTTCGCATCGAAACGGAAAACAGCGCTTGAACCTGGGTGCGCTCCTACCTCGAGTCCGAGAAGATCCTGGCTATCGAGCGCTGGTGGCCCAGCTCGAATCCGATCTCAAGGGGAAAGCGGCCCGGTTCTCCGTGCTGGAGGCTGCCAAACCCGCCCTCGTTGCTGCGCTGCACGGTGAGCTCAAAGTCCCCACGATCCTCCTGGTCAGCCGGCTGGCCCGAGCTCGCCAGATCGTGGCGGAGCTGCAGGCCTGGACTGAAGACGACCAGGCGGTGCTGCTGTTCCCCGAACTGGATGCCCTTCCTTATGAGCGGATGTTGATCGGTTCCCAGCATCTCGTTCAGCGCTTGCAGGCGATGATGACCCTCACCGGCGTGCTTCCGAGGTCGCCGTTGGTGGTCGTCACCGCCCGGGCGGCTACCGATCGCATCATGTCCCCGGACGAGTGTCGGGGCGCGAATTGGCCCCTGGAGGTGGGTGCGCCGCTGCAGCTGGATCGATTGCTGGGCCAATTGGTCCGGATCGGCTACGAGGCGGTCCAGGTGGTGGCTGGGCCCGGGGAATTCGCCCGGCGGGGCGGGATTCTGGATATTTGTCCGTTTGGTACCGATGGCTCGGCCTTTCGAGTCGAGCTCGAAGGCAACCGGATCGACTCCCTTCGATCCGTCGATCTCGCCACTCAACGTTCGGTTGAGTTCATGGACCGGGCCATCGTGGGTCCTGCCCATGAGGTGTTGCCCGACCTGCGTCCACAGGATCAGATCGAGCTAATGGGCATGCAGATGGGGCGGGTCAAGCCGAAGATCCGGGACGAAATCGAAGCAGAGCTGGGACACCTCCGCGAAGGCCGGGCTTTCCCATTCCTGGAATGGTATCGGGGGGTTCTCGGGAAATCGTCGATCCTCGAGTACCTCCCGGCGAACGGACTCCTGCTGGTGGACGAGGCCGGGGCCATCGGGTCCACCGCGCGGGAGATTCAGCGCCAGGCCGAGTTTCTCGCCATGGACCTCCTGGAGCGCGGCGAAGCCCCCGGCGGCTTGCCCTTGCCTTACTGGGCATGGGACGACCTTGCAGCGAGGGTCCTGCCTCAGACCGCCCGCCGAATCGATCTGGTGCTGGATCCGGACGCACTTGATGCTGCTTTCGAGCCGGCCGCGAGCTGGAGTGGAAGACTCCCCGAGCTGTTGCATTCATTGGCCTCCCCAGACTCCCGGCCTTTCCTCGCCATCGTGTCCCAGCAGGCGCCGCGTTTAGAGGAGCTGCTGAATGAAGATGGCATCCAGATCAAAGCCACCGACCGAGTCGAGCCGGTGAACCAAGTCGAGCCCCATCCGCAAGGCGGGCCGCTTCCGGTCGAATCGACCCGGTTGGCCCTGATCCACGGGGGCTTGGGCGAGGGGTGGACCAACGAGAAGATCGGGCTTTCCATCCTCACCGACCGCGAGCTTTTTGGCTGGGCGAAAGTGCACCGGGGCGAGCGCTGGCGAGCACCGATCGCCCGGGAGCGCTTCCTCAGCGATCTGGAAGAGGGCGAGCTAGTCGTCCACATCGACCACGGCATCGGTCGCTACCGAGGCCTCGTGCGCGTGATGGACAGCGCGACCAACACCGAGCGTGAGTACATCGATATCGAGTATGCGGAGCGCTCTCGCCTGAAAGTTGCGGTCGAGCACGCGGACCGAGTGACTCGATATGTGGGGTCCGGAGAAGCGACTCCGACCCTCAGCAGCCTGGGTGGAGGCGATTGGCAGCGGACCAAACGCCGAATCCGGGCCGCTGTCCAGCGGATCGCGCATGAGCTGGTCGAGCTCTACGCGCGCCGGGAGCTGGCCGAGGGAGTCGCCTTCGGGCCGGACGGTCCCTGGCAGATGGAGATGGAAGCGGCCTTCCCCTTCGTGGAGACGCCCGACCAGCTCCAAGCCGTGGAGGAAGTGAAGGAAGACCTCGAAAAGAAACGCCCCATGGATCGGCTGATCGTCGGGGACGTGGGCTACGGAAAAACCGAAGTGGCCCTCCGTGCAGCGTTCAAAGTGGTGACCGCCGGGAAGCAGGTCGCGGTGCTCGTCCCAACCACCGTGCTCGCCCAGCAACACTACAACTCGTTCCGAGAACGCCTGGCCCCTTTTCCGGTCCGAGTGGAGGTGCTTTCCCGCTTTTTGACCGACGGCCAGGCTAAAAAGGTCATTGAGGACGCCCGGGAAGGGAAAGTGGACATCGTCATCGGCACCCATCGATTGTTGCAGGCCGACGTCGCCTTCAAGGACCTCGGATTACTCGTTATCGACGAGGAGCAGCGGTTTGGGGTGGCCCACAAAGAGCGGTTCAAGGAGCTGCGTACCGAAGTCCACGTGCTCACGTTGTCCGCCACCCCGATCCCGCGCACCCTGCACCTTTCCCTGGTGGGAGTCCGCGATCTCAGCATGATCCAGACCGCGCCGGATGAGCGGCTTCCGATTCGGACTTATGTCACCGAATACGACGAAAGCCTGATTCGGGAAGCGATTCTGCGCGAGCTGGATCGGGGCGGGCAGGTTTACTACGTTTCGAATCGCGTCTATTCAATCGGGCAGGTCGCGGGCCGCCTCGCGGCGCTAGTCCCCGAAGCCCGAATCGGGATCGCTCACGGACAGATGGCCGATGAAGAGCTCGAGGACGCGATGCTGCAGTTTGTGAACGGGGACGTGGACGTCCTGGTTTGCACCACGATCATCGAGGCGGGCCTCGACCTGGCCAACGTCAATACGATCATCGTGACCGACGCCCAGCTATTCGGCCTTGCCCAGCTCTACCAGCTTCGGGGTCGGGTCGGTCGGGGTCCGAATCGGGCGTATGCATATTGCCTCTACCCGCGAGACCGCCAGTTGACCGAGATTGCTGAGAAGCGGCTGCGGGCAATTTTCGAAGCATCCGAGCTCGGGGCAGGGTACCGGATCGCGCTCAAGGACCTGGAGATCCGGGGGGCCGGGAATCTGCTGGGCGTTGAGCAGCACGGCCAAATCGCCGCGGTGGGATTCGATCTCTACTGCAAGCTGCTCGGGGAGGCGGTCCAGCAGCTCAAAGACCTTCGAGAGAAGTCGCTGGCCGACGATGGGCTGGCCGAACGCGTGCTTTCGGGCGCCCTGGCTGAAGATCGAACTCCTTCGGTGAATTTGCCGGTCGCCGCCTTCTTGCCGCCGGAATATGTGCCCGACGAGGCGGTCCGCTTGAACCTGTATCAGCGGCTCTCCAGCGTGCGCGACTCGGTCGCCCTCAACGATCTGGCCAGCGAGCTCTGGGATCGCTTCGGTCGTGCCCCCCGCCCGGCGGCTGCTCTGCTGGCGCTGATAGGTCTCCGGGTGACTGCCTTCGAGGCCGGCGTGCGCGAGGTTGGTGTGGACGCGGGAGAGTTGGTGATCCGTTTCTGGGACGAGCGGCCCGTGGACCCCAAGCGGCTGGGAGAAGGGTTGCACGCGCCCATAGGCGTGCGCTCGAACCAGATTCGGATCCGCATGACGGAGAAGAACCGGCTGCTCGCGGTCACGAGGACCCTGCTCGAACGGTTGAGAGACTCACAACCCGAATTGGTGGCCGCTGGCCGCGGATAAGGTCCATGTTCACCGCAGTGCTCTCAGTTGGGCTACGGATTCGCCGGCGGGTCGAGAGATCGGGAGATCGCTGAAAAACTGGTGGTGACCGAGAGCACGGTGAAGAAGCACGTGCAGAACATCCTGAGAAAGCTCCACGCCCGAAACTGAACCGAGGCGGCTACCTATCTCAACCGGGAGCTCCTCTAGCCGAGGTGCAAGCCGATGTGGAGGTCGCGGAGCTGGCGCTCGTCGACCCCCGATGGAGCGTTCATCAGGAGATCCTGCGCGCTTTGATTCTTCGGGAATGCCATGACTTCCCGGATGTTCGGCTCGTCAACCATCAGCATGACGGTGCGCTCCAACCCGGTGGCGATGCCGCCGTGGGGTGGAGCGCCATATTCGAATGCCTCCAGCATGTGGCCGATGGACGCTTCCGTCTCCTCCTTGCTGTAACCCATCAGCTCGTAAATGACTCTCTGGATCTCCGGCTTGTGGATGCGGATGCTGCCGCCGCCCACTTCGTAGCCATTACAGGCCAGGTCGTACTGATTGGAAGCGATCCCGCCCGGATTGGCCCGAATCGCATCCGCGTCCATCACGATCGCGGAGCAGAACGGGTTGTGCATGAAGGTCCAGCGGTTCTCTTCCGGGAGCCATTCCATAAGTGGAAAGTCGATGATCCAGCCAAAGGCGAGCAGGTTATCATCGATGAGGTTGCAGCGGCGGCCAACCTCCAGCCGCAGGCGTCCCAGCACGTCGGCGGCGACCAAGGGCTGGTCGGCCACGATCAGCAGCATGTCGCCCAGGCTCGCCCCTGATCGCGCGACGATCCGCCCGGTCTCCTGCTCAGAGAGAAACTTGGCGGCTCCCCCCCGCAGCCCATCCGCCTCGACGGCGAGCGTGACCAGGCCCTTCGCCCCGAACTGTTTCGCTTGATCGATCAGGGCATCGGTTTCCTTGCGGGTCAGGGAAGCCCAGCCGGGTGCAACGATGCCCTTCACGACGCCGCCGGCCGCCAGCACCGCGGAAAAAGCGTTGAATGTGGTCTCGCCGACTTCGTCGGACAGATCGACTAGCTCGACCCCAAACCGGAGATCCGGCTTGTCGGATCCCCACCGCCGCAACGCCTCTTCGTAAGAATAGCGTGGGAACGGCTTCGCCATCAGCTTCCGTTGCGAGCAGGTCTCGGCGATCCGGATGTACAGTTCCTCCATGAGCTCCAGGACGTCGTTCCGCTCTACGAAGGACATTTCGAGATCGAGCTGAGTGAACTCCGGTTGGCGGTCGCCCCTTTGGTCCTCGTCCCGAAAGCAGCGGGCGATCTGGTAGTACCGGTCCAGGCCGGCCACCATCAAAATCTGCTTCAGCTGCTGGGGAGACTGGGGTAGGGCGTAGAACTCACCCGGGTGGACGCGGCTCGGCACGAGGTAGTCCCGGGCACCCTCGAGCGTGCTCTTGGTCAAGATGGGGGTTTCAATCTCGATGAATCCCCGCTCGTCGAGATAGTCGCGCATGGTCTTGACGACTTTCGCCCGGGTGACGATATTGTTCTTCATCCGCTCCCGGCGCAGGTCGAGGTAGCGGTAGCGGAGTCGGAGGCTCTCATCCAGGTCGGCGTCGCGGCTGACCTCGAAGGGCAGCGGCAAGGAAGGGTTCAGGACCTCGGCGCGAATCGCTACCACCTCGATGGCGCCAGTGGGGAGATCGGAATTCTCGGTCCCGGCTGGACGGAGGGACACCGGGCCCTCGATCTCCAGCACGTATTCGCCGTGCGCTTCGCTAGCCACCTTGTGCGCATCGGGCGTGATTTCCGGGTTGAATACCACCTGGACGATGCCCGCCCGGTCGCGCAGATCGATGAAGATCAGGCCGCCGTGGTCGCGCTGCCGATGCACCCAGCCCTGCAGAATAGCGTGCTGGCCGGCATGGCTGGCGGTGAGGTCGCCACAGCGGTGGGTACGGCGCATTGGTCCTCCGATTCGGTCAAGTTAGCTAGGAGCGAGCGACTCTTCAGCGGGGTTTGGGGCAGAGCCTCAAGTTATAGAGCGAAGCGACTCTTAGCGGGGTTTGGGGCGGAGCCTCAAGTTATAGAGCGAAGCGACTCTTCAGTGGGGTTTGGGGCAGAGCCCCAAGTTATAGAGCGAAGCGACTCTTCAGTGGGGTTTGGGGCAGAGCCCCAAGTTATAGAGCGAAGCGACTCTGTAGCGGGGTCTGGGGCAGAGCCTCAAGTTAGGGTAATTGTATACTTGACACAGGGTAGTGTGCTCATTTAGAATCATCATGTGATGAGTTACTGCGCTTTTGTGGCTGGTCTTGCTCGGCTACTTTCTTCAACTCCTTTAGCACGTTTGGCGGGAAAATCCGCTTCGCCAACTCGTCATCAGTCATCTCGCTGGCCTTCTTCTTTGGTCGCTCGCTTTTTGGTATTGGAGGTCTCCTATGGCCGTTAACAAGCCTGCCGTGAAACACGAAATGAACATCTTCCGATTGATGGAAGACTTCGACACCGATGCTGAGTGCCGCGCTGCTCTGGAAGAATTGCGCTGGCCCGGCGGGATCGAGTGCCCCAGGTGCGAGAGCCGCAAAATCTCCCGTATTGCAGCTCGCAACCAATTTGATTGTGACTCATGCCGCTACCAGTTCTCTGTGCTCGTTGGCACCGTCTTTCAGGACTCTAAACTGCCCCTGCAAAAGTGGTTCATGGCGACCTACCTCATGTGCGAATCCCGCAAAGGCATGAGCGCCAACCAACTCAAACGGACCATTGACGTGAGCTACAAGACCGCGTGGTTCCTCTGCCACCGGATTCGTGCCGCGATGGCCGACCTTAACCCGGAGCCGCTTACCGGCGTCGTGGAAGTCGATGAGACATTCGTGGGCGGACTTGCCAAGAACATGCACAAGGCCGACCGAGCCCGCCGCATCCACGGCACCGGTGGCCTCGATAAGGTCATGGTCCTGGGTGCGATGGAACGCGGCGGAATGGTGCGCTTCAAGGTTGAGAACCACCGGGACCGCGCAACCCTCCATAGCTTCATCGCCTCCACCGTGGACGACGATGCGACTGCGATCTACACGGATGAGTTCTCTGGCTACGTTGGCGTTGGTGACGAGAATACGCGGCATGAGACCGTCAGCCACGGCGCAGACGAATGGGTGCGGGCAGACGTTCATACGAACACCGTTGAGGGCGTGTGGTCGCTGTTCAAGCGGTCCATCGTGGGCTCCTACCATCGGCTTTCAACCAAGCACATGGAAGCGTATCTCGCTGAGATGGCATGGCGGTTCAACAATCGAGAAAACCCCCATTTGTTCCGAGACACGCTCACTCGCCTGGTGAATTCGGAGAATCTGGAATACAAGGAATTGATCGCTCAGTGATTCTTGTATTCACGAAGGATTGCGTACCATTCCTGGCGACATCCCAATTGATCAGCGGCTTTTTCCATCTTTTTGAGCATGCCAGAACTCTGCACCATGCAACCAATGAGGTATCCGAGGACCAGCCCACCGATAAGGCCCACCGCAATTTCAGTGCTCAATGTTCACCCCCTGCTTGTCCACCATTGCATATAGTTCCACCAATATCCAGCTATTTTCGCCAGGAACGAATCCTCTCCGGCGCCAAGAACCTGCAACGCCGCTAGTCCGATTGCGAACCATGTGAGCCGTGTAGCGAAGTCACCAGAACGCTGTTGGGATTGGTGCGACTCAACGATGATCTTCTGCGTTTGGACCTGGCTATCCAAAATTGCTTTTTGGGAATCGCGCTCCATTACGGAAAGCCTCTCTTCCCACTTCTTGCGGTCCTCTTCGATATCCCTCATGCGGCGTTCTTCGTAATGCTGCCGTGGGCCGAGGAACCGCTTCCACGGATACCATCCTGTACATGCATCTCGGGAAATGCTGAATATCGCATGCACGATAGGCGCCGTACTAAAGCCAGTACGAGGTGGTAATTCAGATAGATCTTGGAGCAGGTGATTCTGAAAGAAGTCTGGTTCGCTGATAAAGCAATGCGGCATAGCGAAGCCAATGTCCTCAGTGCGTTGCTCCGGAACGTCAACGATATCTGCCTGGGTCTCAGAGAGAAGTCCCACACCGAGACGCAGTTTTGAGAAAAAACCGCAATTCTTGCAAGTCTTGGGGTCAGCAGATTCCACACGGCGATCACACCCGACCCTGCATCAGGTATACAATCACCCAAGTTAGAGGGGTTCCGAGCCGCGGGCCGGCGCGCCTGGCAAGGCCGACGGGGCGCTGAAGGCGATTATACTCAGCCAATGGCTCCTAACTGGATTGACATCGCGATCCTCGTCGTGGTCGCCTGGAACATCGCTAGCGCCGTCCGCCAGGGGTTCGTCAGTTCCCTGGTGAGCCTGCTGGCCTTCTTGTCTTCGATCAGTATTGCGATCATTGCCTATGTGCGAGTCGCGGACTGGTCGGTGGAGAAGTTCGGGGTGCCCGCCCTGATCGCCCAGCCAATTGCTTTCGGCTTGCTCTGGCCGATCACCGGCTTTTTGATCAATGTGGTCGGCCGCTTCGTTGCGGCGCCCTTCAGCTGGCTGCTGCATGGCTCGCCGCTCAACCTGCTGCTGAGCATCCTTCCGGGCGGGCTCAAGGGTTTCGCGGTCTGCGGGTTTGTCTTGATGCTGGTGATGGCGCCTCCGCCGCTGCCCCTGGGGGTTCCCGGTGCCGCCTTCGCCCAGCTCCGCGATGCCATGCAGAGCTCCCAGTTGGCCGGCGATCTGCTCGAAAGAACGAGCGCTTATGACCGCTGGGCCCGCCGTCTGCTTGAAGAGCCGGTTGCTCAGACGCTGAATTTGCTGACCGTTCCGCCCGGCGGCGGGGAGCGCATTGACCTGAACTTCCGGACAGATATTCCGACCCTGGATGAACTCGCTGAGACCCGCATGCTCGAGCTCTTGAACCAGGAGCGCGGCAAGGACGGCCTGTCCACGCTGCTTCGCGACCCGGGTATTGATGCCGTGGCCAGGGCTCATTCGGTCGACATGCTGGCTCAGGGCTACTTTGCTCATGAAACGCCTTCGGGGGTGTCGCCCTTCGACCGCCTCCTCCAGACTGGGATTCGGTTTCGCGACGCGGGGGAGAACATCGCCTTGGCGCCCACGGTGGAGATCGCCCATCAGGGATTGATGGAGAGCCCGGAGCACCGAGCCAATATCCTGAACCCGGACTTCAACCGGGTGGGCCTGGGCGTATTTAAGGCGGACGGGATGGGTCGGATCTTCACCCAGGACTTCGCCAACTGAAAGAGGAAGGCCCGCCCGCCCGCCCTATGGAAGTCGGGGGTTTCACCCCCAAGCCCCCGGTCGGACTTGCGGCCCTGTTGTTGCTTGGGGCCGCATAGTGCGGCCGAGACCTTCAGAGGTGGCGCTGCAACCGGCGACCGCGGGGACGGTGGCGGTTTACGTGCACTGGCCGTGGTGCGCCTCTCTGTGTCCTTATTGTGACTTCGACAAGCAGGCCACCGATTTTCGGTTGGCGGAGCCCTATGCTGAAGCGCTAATTCAGCACCTGGAGGCGACCCCGCGGCGGACAGTCCATAGTTTGTACTTCGGTGGCGGGACGCCTAGCTTGCTGCGCCCGGACCGGCTCGCGCGGATCATCGCGGGCGTTGGGGCCCACATGGACGTTCAGAACGACTGGGAGGTCACCCTGGAGGCCAATCCCAGCGACGTCGTCCCCCGGAAAGTGGAGGGCTATCTCCAGGCCGGAGTGAATCGGATCAGCCTCGGCGTGCAATCGTTGGTTGACCGGGAATTGCAGTTTCTGGGCCGGCGGCATGACGCTGACAAGGCTATGCGAGCCGCCCGGGCGTTGCGCGAGGCCGGCTGTGTCAACTTCAGCGTGGACCTGATGTACGGGTTGCCTGGCCAGTCGCAGTCGGATCTGGATCGGTCCATCGAGGGGCTAGTCGCACTGGAGCCGTCCCATATTTCTTGCTACGCGCTGACCCTGGAGGCTGAAACACCCATGGGGGCGGACGCCGCCGCCGGACGATTGGAGGTGGCGGACGACGACCGGGTCGCCGACGCTTACGCCCGGATCCAGGAGAAGTTGGGGACAGCGGGCTTCGACCAGTACGAGCTATCGAATTGGGCGCGACCCGGTCGCCAATCCGTTCACAATCTGACTTACTGGCGGAACGGGGAGTATCTCGGCCTCGGTGCGGGCGCCTCCGGGTCATTCATGGGTTTGCGCTACAAGCGGACGCCGATCGTCCCGGTCTACATCGAATCCGCGGCTCGGGGAGGGACCGCCTATGTTGAAATCGAGCCCTGGACGACCGAATCCCGGATGCGAGACACGGTGATGCTGGGTTTGCGCCTGAGCGAAGGTATCGCGGATGCCGAGTTCGTGTCAGCCCACGGCCTTTCGCTCGCCGAATATTGCACCGACCGGTTGGGCGATCTGACCCAGGCCGGCGTGCTCCAATGGCACGAAGGCCGCCTGGCCCTGGCCCCGAGCTATTACCTGGTCTCTAACGCCGTCCTCGCGGACATCCTGCCGGGGCTGGCTTAACACCCTCCCCGCAAGAGGGGAGGGAGAGATTACACAACGCCGCTCAGATGGGACCTTTCAGGTAAAGCCCAACGCGATGGGCGAGGGGTTTGCGTGGGCTCAAACCGCAGGGAGGGCTTCCTCGATCAGGTCACGCAATGGCTGGCCGGGCGAACCTGGCGCAACCTGATCCAGGTGGCCGAGCGCTTCGGCTCGGAAGCCGGCGAGGTAGGCCGACGCTTGCGCCCGGATTCCCAACTCGTCGAGCAACTGGATGGCTTCTCCGGCCTCCGCCGGGTCCAGCGATCTTGGGAGATCGAATATCTCCTGAAAGCGTCGGACTCGCGGGCTATCGGGGCTGCCGAGCGCGAGGGTGGCCGGCAAAGCCTTCTTCCGAGTGACGATGTCGAGGGCTTCGGGTTTTCCGGTTTCCGACTGGGGGCTCCACACCCCGAGAATGTCGTCGGCCACCTGGAAAGCCATGCCCAGGGCGCGAGCAAATTGGCTGAACCCCTCCTGGTGCACCATGGCAGCCCCACCGCAGAGCGCTCCCAGTTCGGCCGCGCAGGCAAATAGACGGGCAGTTTTCCGCTCGACCATGCCGAGGTACGCGTCAAGGGCGACCGTCGGCCCACCCTCCCAGAGCAGGTCCAGGTATTGGCCCTCGCAAAGGGCTCGGCAGGCGGCGCTCAGGATTCGATAGGCAGCTACGGCGACATCCGCACTCAAACGGGGGTCCGTTTCGAACAACGCCTGGTGGCTGATGATCAGCAAGGCGTCACCGGCATTGAGGGCCTGGGCCTCGCCCCACTTGGCCCAGACCGTTTCGCGGTGGCGCCTAAACTGACTAACGTCTTCGATGTCATCGTGGATCAGCGAAAAGTTGTGCACGAGCTCGACCGCGGCCGCGGCCGGAAGGGCCGAGCGCCAGTCACCCCCAGCGGTCTCAGCCACCAGCAGGCAGAGGGCCGAGCGAAGACGTTTGCCTCCATCTTGAGGCTCGGTGTCGGGCGCCTCCGACCAGCCCAGGTGGTAGCGGATCATCTCGTAGAGGCCGGCATGCTCGGGCGCCGAGGTTAGTAGCTCCCGCACCGCCCGTTCAACCGCCGGCGTGTACTCGCCAAGCCGGAGGTCGAGCTGGTCAGTCATCCCCAACCCGGTCCGCCAGTTGCCCTGCTGCTATCCATTCACCCTCCGAGTACGGGCACAATAGTAGCGGGTCCCCAGTCGAGCGGTTGGAGCACATGAGCAACCCGCGCCCTTCGATTATCGTGATTACTGGACCGACCGCGGTAGGGAAGACCGCGCTCGCCCTGGCGGTGGCGCGCCATCTGGATGCCGAGATCGTATCGGCCGATTCCCGCCAGATCTACCATTACATGGACGTCGGGACCGGCAAGCCTACGACTCAGGAGAGGGCGGCCGTTCCCCATCACATGGTGAACGTGGCCTACCCGGATCGCCCGTACAGCATCGTCGACTATCGGCAGGGCGGTGAGCGCGCACTCGCTGACATTGCTCGGCGAGGCCGCCGGGCGCTGGTCGTCGGTGGAAGCCCGCACTATCTGGCTGCTCTGCTGGATCGCCTCGAACCGCCGCCGGTCAATCTGGCTTTGCGCGCCTGGCTGGAACAAGCAGATGGTCAACACCCCGGCCGGCTCGACGCCTGGCTCCGGGCCCTGGACCCGGCATCCGCCGACCGGATCGAAACCCGCAATCGTCGACGAGTAATCCGAGCCATCGAGGCGACCTTGACCGTCGGCCGCCCATTCTCCACGGCCCAGGGGGCTCCCCGTGCGATCGACGCCCGCTGGTTCGGCCTCCGGATGGAGCGGCCCGCCCTCTACGCCCGGGTGGACCGGCGGATTGCCCAGATGATCGAAGCCGGTTGGTTGAACGAGGTGCGAATCCTGGGGATGATGGGATTCGGCGCTGCGCTCCCATCCCTCAGCGCGACCGGCTATCCGGAGCTGCTTGAGGTGCTTCAGGGGGAGCAGTCTCTCGACTCAGCGGTCGAGCGCATCCGCTACGCTACTCACGCTTTCGTGCGCCGCCAGGAGACCTGGCTGCGCCGCGAGAGCCGTATTCACTGGCTCGATAGCGAGGCAGATAATCTCGTGGGTGCCTTCATGGCCGCCGTGGACGGTGGGACTGCATAATTCCCGAACCGCCAGATCGGAGATGCGCAACTTGCAGTTCGTCAAAATGCACGGCCTCGGAAACGATTTCGTGCTGTTGGATCTTTTCGAGGAACCCGCCGAAGCCTCGGCCGTGGACTGGGCGACGCTGGCGAAGGAGGTTTGCGACCGCCATTTTGGGATTGGTGCGGATGGCTTGCTGCTCTTGCTGCCCGGATCGAGTGCCGATATTCGGATGCGGATCTTCAATCCGGACGGGTCGGAGGCCGAAAACTGCGGGAATGGCATTCGCTGTCTCGGCCGCTATTTTCACGACCGTCACCGCTCGGAGCTGCCTGAGATTCACGTCGAAACCGGGGCCGGCCCGGCTACCATCTGGGTACATGCCGACGGCTTGGTCACCGTGGATATGGGGACGCCGATCTTTACTCCAGCCCTCATCCCGGTGCTCGCACCAGGTAGCGAGGCCCTGGACGTCCAGGTAGCCCTCGACGGGCAGGCGATTCCGGTCAGCTGCGTCTCGATGGGTAATCCCCACGCCATCACTTTTGTCGGGTCCGACGGTGTGGGAGCCTACCCGCTCGAATCGGTCGGGCCCCTGGTGGAGCGTCACCCGCTTTTCCCCCGACGCACCAACTTTGAGGTCTGCGAGGTGGTGGATTCCCACCGAATGCGGATTCGGGTCTGGGAGCGGGGGGCCGGCCTGACCCTGGCCTGTGGAACCGGCGCCTGTGCCAGTGTAGTCGCCGCCCAGCGCCGCGGCCTGGTGGAGGGTGTGGTGGCAGTCGAGTTGCCTGGGGGCACCCTCAACATTGAGTGGGACGGAACCGGCAGTGTGCTGATGACCGGCCCCGCCGATTATGTGTTCACCGGCAGCTACTCTCCCCGCGCGTCGGCGCCGGCGAGCAGCGCCACTATCGATTCGCTTGCCCTGTCTGGCGTCGCCTCGTGATTCAGCCCGCCCGCCGCATCCAGGATTTGCCCCCCTACCTGTTCGCCGAAGTGGATCGGCGCATCGCCGAGAAGCGCGCGGCCGGCTTCGATGTGATCAGCCTGGGGATCGGCGACCCCGATCTGCCGAGTCCTGCTCATGTCGTGGAAGCGGCCCAGGATGCGGTGGCCGAGGCACGCCACCATCGCTATCCCGACTATTACGGCTTGCCCGAGCTGCGGGCCGCCATCGCGCGCTGGTACGAGGACCGCTTCGGGGTGCAGCTGGACCCGACCACGGAAGTCGTCTCCCTGATTGGGTCGAAGGAGGGGATCGCCCACCTGCCGGTGGCCTACGTGGACCCTGGCGATCTGGTTCTGGTGCCGGACCCTGGCTACCCCGTGTACAGCATCGGCACGCTGCTAGCGAACGGCGTGCCCTACCTGATGCCGCTCAAGGCCGAAAACGCTTTCTTGCCTGACTTGGACGCAATCCCGGCCGATGTGGCCCAGCGCGCGCGGTTGATCTGGGTTAATTATCCGAACAACCCGGCCGGCGCCGTGGACGGTCTGGACTTCTTCGAACGGGTGGTCGATTTCGGCCGCCGCCACGACATCCTGGTCTGCCATGACAACGCCTACTCGGATGTGGCTTATGACGGATACAAGGCGCCGAGCTTGCTCGAGGTGCCGGGCGCCAAGGACGTCGCGGTCGAGTTCCTCTCCCCTTCCAAGACTTACAACATGACCGGCTGGCGGGTCGGCATGATGGTGGGCAACCCGACCGCGGTTGAGGCTTTGGGCCGAGTGAAGACCAATGTGGATAGCGGCATCTTCGAGGCGCTCCAGATCGCCGCTATGGCCGCCTTGGACGGCGACCCGGCCTGGATCGCTGATCGCACGCCCGCTTCCAGGCCCGCCGGGACTCCATTATGACGACGCTCAAGCGCATCGGGATCGATGCTCCGGTTCCCAAGGCGTCCTTGTACGTGTGGGCTCCGGTCCCGGCCGGTTATCACTCGGTGGATTTCTGCCTGAAGGTGCTGAACGACGCGGCAGTCTGGCTCACCCCTGGTGTCGGCTTCGGTTCCCAGGGGGAAGGCTACTTCCGCATTTCTCTCACGGTGCCGACCATCGCCTGGTCGAAGCACTCGAGCGACTGGAACAGGCGCTGAAGCTCTGACTACCCAAACCGCTCACCTGAGGCTCTCGAAGGGCATCCTGGGATGCTTGGTGGTCGGGAGGGAGCCGTAGCTGACTGAATTCGACCTGCCCGATGATGAGCTGGAAGAAGAGTGGAACGAGCCCGAGCCGGAGTGGGAATCGGGTTTTCGGCGTGCAGAGTCATCCGGGCGCCCTCGAGCTCTCCTGGTTGCGATTGAGACACCCCATAGCATCTGGGACGCCGCGACTTCGCTCGAAGAGCTGGAGATCCTCTGCGAAGCGGCCGGCCTTGAGCCGGTGGGCAGTGTGACCCAGCGGCTCCCTCATCCCCACCCCAACCGCTACGTCGGGAGCGGCAAGCTGCAGGAGATCCGGGAGCGGCTGGCCATGGACGCCGTGGATGTCGTCGTCACTGACGACGAACTGGCGCCCCGCCAGCTCGCGACCCTCGAAAAAGAGCTGAATCACAAAGTGATCGATCGTACCTCGGTGATTCTGGACATCTTTGCCCAGCGGGCCAGCACCCACGAAGGCCGGATCCAGGTGGAGTTGGCCCAGTATGAGTTCATGCTGCCGCGGTTGCAGACGATCTGGGAAGAGTTCGACCGGACGGGCGGCGGCATCGGTACCCGTGGACCCGGCGAGACCCAGCTCGAGCATGACCGCCAGCGCATCCGTACGCGGATCAGCCAGCTCAAGCGGGAGATCGAACACGTCCGCGAGCACCGCGAGCGGGTGCGCAAGCGGCGTCGCCAGGGCGGGATGCCGCTGGTGGCGCTGGTTGGCTATACCAATGTCGGCAAGACCAGCCTGCTGCGAGCCCTAACCTCCGCCTCCAATGCCCGGGCGTCTGACGCGCCCTTCGTGACCCTGGACCCACTCACTCGGGTGATGGAGCTGGACGGCGGCCTGCCGGTCCTGATCTCGGATACGGTGGGCTTCATCTCCAAGCTGCCCCACACTGTCGTGGCAGCTTTTCGTGCAACCCTCGAAGAGCTGAGCGAGGCCGACCTGCTCTTGCACGTGATCGACGTCACCGACTCGCGAGCCGAGATCTGCGCCGATATCGTGCGAGAGACCTTGAAAGAGCTGGGCCTGGATGAAAAACCCGTGCTGCTTGCCCTGAACAAAGCTGACGCCGCCTCAATTGGCGAGGTGCTCCGTCTGCACGACCGGTTCAAGAGGGAGTCCAGCGGCCCAGAGTTCGAGCCCGTCGTGACGTCAGCGGAAACGGGCGAAGGGCTCGGCATCTTGAAGGCGGTGATCGAGAGGTGGGCGAGCGCCCGGTCGCCGTGGGTCCACGTTTGTGTTCCCTACCAGCGATCCGATCTGGTGGATCTGTTCTATCGGCGCGGCCATCCGGTCCGTACCAACTACGACGAGCGTGGCACCGAGATCGAGGGAAACCTTCCCACGAGCCTGGTCAGGATCTTCAGTCCTTTCATGGTGGCCGACGCCAGCCCGGCCCCACTTCCTAAGCCAAACCGCGCCGCGAGTTAGATTTCGTCCGGCGCGCAGCCTGCCGAAGGTTCGACTTCGCCCGCACCAGAGCTGCGACCGGCCTCGCGGTGACCACGGGCTCACGCCCTGTCCAGTCGTCGCGGATGCTCGGGGTAAAGCCTTACTCTGTAGTAAGTCTCTTGTAGAATGAAGGGCTGAGGGCGAGTAGCTCAGCCGGTTAGAGCGCACGGCCCACATCCGTGAGGTCAGGGGTTCGAGTCCCTTCTCGCCCACCCATTTCCAGGCACGAAAACGGTCCCCTGGCGTCGTAGCCGGGGGACCGTTTTCTGTGACGGATGGAATACGGATGGAATACGCGCCGTGCGTGGCCGAAACTCAGCCTCTGAGTGCCCGTTGAACCATCTCGGCGGCTTCCATGTCCATGCCTTGAACGGCGTGCGTGTAAAGGTCCATCGTGATTCCGATGGTGCTATGGCCGAGGCGGTCGCTCGCGATCTTCATCGACACGCCTGCGCGAAGCATTAGCGTGGCATGGGCGTGGCGGAGATCATGGAAACGGAAGCTCTCGGGGATCCTGGCTCGCGCCAATGCCTTCTTGTAGTCGCGCAGCACGTTACGGCTGTGAAGCGGAGTTCCGAGGTGAGTCGAGAACACGAGCCCGTAGTCGGCCCAAGCGATGCCCGCGGCCAGTCGCTCGGCGGCTTGCTGGGCCTTGTGGGCGCGCAGCCCCTGGACCGCTTCGCTTGGGAGCCCGATGGTGCGGCGGCTCTTGGCCGTCTTGGTCTCGCCGAATACTGGTTCGGTGCCACGGACACCTTGCACCCTGGAGAGAATGCGACGGACGGTGAGGCTCCCCGATTCGAGATTGATGTCCTCCCACTTCAGCCCCAACAGTTCAGCTTGACGGAGACCCGAGTAGACAGCGAGCGTCCAGAGGGCGGCCAGGCGGTCGCCATGCTGTTGGGCCGCTTCAGCGGGTGATTTGCCTGCTTTCAGTGCATCGCGATATGTCGCGGCGTTTGCGTTGGCGACGTCTAATAGCTTCCCGAGGGCCATCCCATCCGGAGGGTGCATCTCCCGACGGGGGACGCTCGGCGGGTCCACGGCTTCGGTGAGGTTGCGCGTGAGATAGCCCCAGCGGACCGCTTGTCCGAACGCCCGGTGCAAGACGGAATGAAGGTGGTGGACCATCTTCGGCGAATAAGTCGCCGTGGCCGGGCTCTTTTGTTGGGGCCGCGATCGAACCGTCTCGCCGAGCATTGCGCCATAGAGGCGCTGAAGATCGTCGGGGCGCAGAACCCGGAGCTTCTTTCTCCCGAGCGCTGGCACCACGTGGAGGCGAACGATGCGCTCGTAATGCTGGTAGGTGCTGAGGCGAACGGTCGCCTTGGTCGCTTCGAGCCAGCGGGCGAAATAGCCCTCGACGGTCTCGCGCTCTTTGGCGGCGTCGCCGATCAAGCCGTGATCTGCCCGGCTTCGCAGCTCGTCGAGCTTCTGGCGGGTCTCGTTGCGGGTTGATCCTGAAACCGTCCGCACATCGCGCTTTCCATCGGCTTGGTATCCGACCATGATTTGCCCGGTCCACCGGCCGCCAGCCCGCTGGTAGATGGTCCCTTCGTGTGCTCCCCGTTTGTGGCTCTTGCGTTTCGGCTCGACGGTCATCTTGTACTCCCTTGCTTGATTCTTGATTGGGATGCTAGTTAGCTGGCTGTCGCCCATTGGGCCCACTTCTCTGCCAGGGAGATCACGCCGAGCCCGTTTGTTTCGGGCCGGTCAGCGAGAAAGATGGCGGCGGCTTGCAGGCAGCGCAGGCGGACTTCGGTGCCATCAGTGCGCCTGGGAGTTGGCGCTCGAAGCTGCCCTTTCGGTTCGGAGGCGCCCATCTCCAAAAAGGGGACATCTTCGATGGTCGCGGGTATTTGCGACGAGACTGGCTCAATAGAGCGGACGTAGCCTTTTCCGTCCAGCGTGAGCCGGGCGGTGGTTCCAGTGGGCGGGATAGTCGGGGCAGGCGATGCGAAGCGGGACAAGTTGAACCACTTGTTTGGCTCTTCGATGGTCAAGAAGCCAGTGCCCGCGCTATTCCCCTTCGCGATGGTGCGTTCGACGGTGGCGGTCGTGGTCATCATGTTTGTCCTTTCCCGGGGCCGGGGCTCGCGAGCCCCGGTCCCGATGGTTGTCTAGCGCTGGGCTGGCTCTTGCTCGCGAACGGTGAGATAGTTTTCGAGAGCTTCGGCAAGCAATTTGGTCATTGGCTTCCCCGACGATTGCCCAACCAGCCAAAGGCGGTGAATCAACTCTCGGGGAAGCTCGGGCTGGTATCCGCCCTGGCGGCTCACAGGACACCGCCGCAAGCGGAGCAGTAGCCCCAAAGATCGGAACCACGTCCGAAGGGTTTTGGCTTCCAGCATCCGCAGGGCCATTCGATGATCCCGAGGCCGGCGATGCGGATGCCTTCGACTGCAGCGGCTAGATGGCGGCACTGGTGGCGATAGGTGAAACCGGGGCAGGTGCACCCCGTTGGGTGTCCAGAGTGGAGATTGACCCGGTAAAAATGGCCTGGGTTCGATTTCGACTCGACTGCGACGCTTTGGCTCCCATCATCCAGCAGAATCTTTTCGCCTAGGGCTTCGATTGTTCGTGGTAGGCTTCGAGGTGCGGGGCTGGTGCTCATTTCACCTTCTCCGTTTCTGGCCGCCGGGTGTGTGAGAGCTCCCGGCGGCCTTCTCAATGTTTGGGTTACGCGGCGATGGCGGCCAAGGGCGCACCAAGGTAGACGGCGCGCAGGGTTTGATCGACGGTTTCAAGTGTGGCCAAGGCGCCCTCCTCATCGCCCGGCTCGAAGTACGCCTTGAGCGTCCAGTAATAGGTGCCGTCCTTGGCCCGCTGCAGCTCGATGCTGGACTTGCTCTCGCGGATCGTGGTGGCCATTTGATTGGTCGGTTCCATTGGGATTCTCCTCCGTTCTTATACTATCTTAATCGATAATGGTATACGTTGTCAACCTATTGTGATAGTTCTTGTATAATCTCAGATAATGAGCCAATCAGACGAAAGGATTCGAATTGGCGGAAGGAGACCGATTGCTCACAGTTCGCGAGGTTGCGGAGCGGATCAGGACCACAGAGGCGACAGTGCGCCGCTGGCTGAGAGATGGACACCTAAGTGGCGTCCGGCCTGGGGGCACGAAGCTCGGGTGGCGGATCGCGGAGTCCGAGCTTCAGAGGTTCCTAAGCAGTTCGACGGCGCCCGGATCTTGAAACCCCGGGGTATGCCCCCCGCGCTGTATCCAAGGCTCAGGCCGTGGGGCGGTGAATTGTCTTGCGCACCGACCATGAGGGGCGGGGTATCGGGACAGGGCGTAATAAGGACGTGCTCATCTGTGAGATGTGTCCGCGTCCACCGATTCGGAAAAATGAAAGACTGGGGCTCGAACTTCAAAGTGGCTCAAAGCGCAGCGGCTCAAGCGGACAAAGCCAAGTTCGACCTGAAGGACTTACAGGCGGTGCTTATCAATGCTTGCTTTGGTTCGATGAGAGCGGGTCAAGGGGGTTAGGGCGGGATTGGGCTCAGGACCCGAAAAAGTGATGCAGATTCTCCCCCAGTGCTTTGATCACGACCACAGCCAGAAGAATCCCCCAGAGCCAAAACGGCCCATCGGCAAAGAATGCCACCCACGAAAGTCTCTTCTTCGAACGCGGTAATGGCGAAATCGGGATTGGAAGCGAATCCTGCCGCATTGACGGTCCTCGCTCGTGCAGGAGCAGATCGCGTGCCAAGACCACTCGGGTGCCCGCCGCTAGGTCGTGAAGTGCCCGGCGATCCTTTCGGACTAGGGGCACCCCAAAAGTCCATCCGATCATGAGGTACAAGAGGAATCTGAGCGACGCTCTAAGCACACCGGCCAGGCCGCTTAGGCGCCGGCCATCAGGACCGAGGATCGCGACGCCCAGCACGTACTTGCCGACGGAACTACCCGCAAGGCCCCAGCAAAACGTGAAGTACACCGCTGCAATGAGGTATCCGAACACGGTCGCCCCGGCCTCGGTAGCCATCAGCTCCTTTACGAGGCTGCTGTCAAAAGGGGCAGAAGGAACAGGCTGGCGTACTAGAAGCAGCCAGGTAATAACGCCCCACGCAAGGAGAACGCATGCGATGTTGTCGATCATGCTGGCCAACCATCGGCGGCTCAAAGGCGCCCGCTGGTACCGCTCACCCAAAACCTTGAGACGGCTATCGAGCCCGTGGTTGTCTTCGATGGGTGCTGTCTGGGTGTCTTCACCCGCCGAGGGCTCCGGGCCTGGGACTCGGCGGCGTTCGGCCTCGAATACTTGAAGGAGTTGCTCGGTCACCGGAACCAACACGCCTGTGTACGCGCGCAAAGCAGCGAGAACATCACCGAACTGTGCAGAGTGGTCGAGGGCCAAAGCGCCGGCGGCGAAGATGCGAAATAGGCCATCCGTGTACGCTGTGAGCGCTTTTTGCTGCTCAGCCTCAGCTTCGTTGGTCACTCTTGCCGCCGCCGTTTCGCACCAAATTGGCGGGTCTTGCGACCGCGTTGCCGTGATGCAAGGCGCAAGCATACTCCAGGCAGCAAGCAGTCCATGACGCAGCTAGCAAGGCGGCGGGCAGCCAACGAGAGCCCGAACAAGACGAAGACGGCCCTCGGTGGGCGGCTACCGTAGCCGCTGTCTCGAAAGACCGTGAGAGGATCAAGGCTGGCGGTCCTTAAAGTTGCCTCGACGCAGGTACTTTTGCTCCTCAGCGGTGCCCGACTGCCAATATTCTTCTTGGAGCTTTTCTCGTTCCTCCCCTTGAGCAGCGAGAAGCCTGTGCAGCAGGTCAAGTCTTGCATCTTGTCGCTGTTTCCTCTGCCGATCCCGCCTCTCGCGTTCAGTTCTTTCCTCTTCAAGGAAAATGGACGCCCGGAGTTGCCGGTCGTCGGCCTCCCGTTTGAGCGTCGGGTTATGGCTCTGAAGCACGTCACCCAACTAATTGACCACGAAACTGAAGGCGAAGTAGAGAATTGCCCACAGAACAAGAGCCGCTAGAACCCACCCGCCGAGTATTCCGAGGGCTTCACCGGTCGGCGGCTTGGCGCCCGGCAGCAATGGCTGGGCATGATAACTTTGAGCGATCCAGATGGTTGCGCCGATGGCAGCGAGAATCCCAGTGAAGCCTTTCAAGGGGCGCCTTCAGCCAACGGGAGCGACGGCTGGGTCACCGAAGGCGGTCCTTTATCCAAGTGAAGAGACCTGTCATGAGGGCAATCGGAAGGCCAATCACCACAATCACAACGACGATCAACACCATAGGCAGAATGGCGGTCCCCAGAAAAAAGGTGAAGACGCCAACCGCGAACCCGGCTGGCAGATCACTACTTACCCTCTTTGAAAAAGTCGGACAGGCGCTCGCCAACCATGATGGCAGTGAGGTTCGTGTTTACGTGGGGAATGGTGGGGAAGATCGAGGCGTCGGCCACCCACAGGTTGTCCATCCCGTGCACCCGGAGCCGCTCGTCGACTACTGCACGGGGGTTGGAAGCGGGCGCCATCATGCAGGTGCCCGAGCTATGGTGATAGCTATCCATCGTGCTCTGCGCAAAGGTGATCCAGTCATCGCTCGGGGCGGGCTGGATGAGCGGCCCGTAGAACTGCTCCATTCCGCCACTGTGGGTCATCTCCATGATGAACTCCATCGCATTACGCATCGCCGCGATGTCCACCGGATCCTCGAGCATGGGTGAATGAACGTTCGGTAGCTCCGCCGGATCCCTATTCTGGAGGGTGACCCGGCCGCGGTTGGTCTGCTGAACCAGGTTGGCCCCCACTGGGAGCATCGGCTTGAGACTGCCCACCTGGATGGGTGCTCCGGCGCCGATGTGGAAATTTCCGCAGGACAGGCTGGGATCGCTCTTGTACACGAGTCGCGCCCGAGGAATGATCCAGTCGGTCTGGTAGCCGGTCTGGCCCTCGAAGGTCATCGTGATCTTGGCGTGGTCCTGGTGGTTCTCGCCGACCCCGGCCAGGTTGTTCACGACCGGGATCCCCAGCCGATTCAGCTCGGCCTCCGGGCCGATGCCGGATAGCATGAGAATCTGGGGGCTGTGCAAGGCGCCCGCGCTGAGCACTACTCGGTCAGCCGTCGCCGAGTGAGACTGACCTTCCCGGACGTACTGCACGGCGTCCACATGCTTGCCGGAGATCTTCAGCCCGGTCACGAGCGCGTCTGCGACGATGGTGAGGTTGGGCCGCCCTCGAGCGGGATCGAGATAGGCGACGGTGGTGGATTGTCGCGCGCCATTCTTGATATTGGATGCAGACGGGCCGACGCCAAATGGGTCGGGCCCGTTGAGGTCGGGGCAGATGGGCAAGCCCATCGCGGTGACCCTTTCGATGAAGGCCTGGACCGGCTCATCCAGGGGCTGATCGAAGGTCCACGGCCTTTTGATATAGATCGGGCCGCTAGACCCGTGAATCGGGCTATCCGGGAAATCTTGATCCGACTCCATCCGTCGGAGGATCGGCAAGCACTCTTCGTAGGACCAGCTCGGGTTGCCGTGGGCCACCCAGTTCTCGAAGTCGAGCCGGGTCGGGCGAGGCGCAGCCATCGCGTTGACCGACGAGCCCCCGCCCATGATCCGACCGGACAGCTCGTAAAAGGTGCTGCCGTCAACCTTTCGCTCGCTCGGATACATGAGGATGTAGTCCGACTCGAGCAGCAGGTTCACGTCGCGGCGTCCCGCCGCCACGATATCCGGCAGGGGCTGCGGGTCAGGGCCGGCTTCGATAAGGAGCACCTTGCAGGCGGGGTCCTCGGTGAGGCGAGCCGCCGCCGCGCATCCCGCCGAGCCGCCGCCGATGATGATGACGTCGAAGATCTCCTGGGCCATTGCTGTTGCTCCTTCCTGCCCCACAAGAGCCTCGTAAAGCTTGCTCAGGGCGAGGGTCGAACCTCGCTGGTCGCCGTAGTATATGGTTGTGATCTCATTCTTGGTTGCTGTCCTCGGTCCTGAGTTGGATAGGAGCGCGAGAGGTGCTTGATGCTGTTTAGCGGAACGATGACCCTCGATGCTGAAGCCGGCAAGGTCTGGGATTTCTTGCTCGATGCGAAAGCATTCGCGGCCTGCGTGCCGGGCGTCGAAAAGGTTGTTCAGATCGACGAGCGGACATTTGAGGGCGTCATCCAGGCGACGGTGGGCCCCATCTCGGGCGAATTTCCGTTTCGGGCGGAAATAAAGGACAGCAAGCCCCCCACTGAGCTCTCGGCTCTGGTGCACGGCACCGACTCGATTACCAGAAGCACGATCGACGCCGAGCTGAGCCTGGTGCTGACCGCACTCCCGGCTGATCAAACGGAGCTCGGCTATAAGGCGGTCGTCAACATCAAAGGCAGGCTGGCCATCATTGGCGACATGGTCCTGCGCGCTACGGCGGCGGTGATGCTGGAGGAGTTCAAGGACCGCGTCCGTCGCAATCTCGAGAGCGACCTGGTGACGTTTTGACAGGAAATGCGCCGTAGCATGCGGCGCATTTCCTACCGGGAAGCTAAGATACCGGCACAGTCAGAAAGTGTTGGAACCTGGGACGCAGATCCGCCCACCATCCGGTCGAACCTGGGGCGGCGGATTCGGAGGAGGAAGGATGAATACATTGGAGCGGCCGTTCACCCTGGATCACCTCGACCACGTCGTGCTCCGGGTGCATGACGTGGAGAAGTCGAGCGATTTCTACCGGATGCTAGGGGGCGACGTGGGAGAGGAACGGGGCGCGGGCGTCCCGGTCCACATCACGGATGGTCAGACCATTATTCTGCAGCGCCACCCCGAATACGTCCCCGCTGACCTCACCGCGATCGACCACATCAACTTGAATATTCATGCCCCGGACATGCAGCAAGTAAGCGCCTATCTGCTGGCGAACGGCGTTGAGTTCGTGCGCGAGGTGCCGACCCAGGGCGGTGATACGGTGAGGGTCTTCGACCCTGACCGGAACGTCATCGAGATCCGGATCGTTCGGGAAGGGTCCCGCTAGACCGTTCACCCAGTGCACCAGCGCCTTGGCCAGCAGCCGACGGCTGGAACCAGCTTGGCGATGACCAATTCCAGCTACCATGAACCACGGTCCCAGCCGCGCCCTACAAGGTGCCGCGGCGGAAGAGAGCGCGCTCGGGCCGATCCCAACTGGGGGTTTTGGGGGTCCGGTCCATGACGCTCAGCGAGCGTGGGGCGAGCGTGATTTTTTCCATCGCCATCATGCTGACCCTGGGCGAGGCCGTGCGAGAGCGCCATCGAATAGCAGCTCGCATGTGAAGCCGCCAGGAGCTCCTCGGGGCTAGTGCGTCCAGACGGCGCATCGGTTCGCGAGGCCCAACTGACTGGCAGATCCTTGAATAGCTGGGTAGTCGCGGCCGTAACAAGACCTTTTCCCGTGAGCAAGTCTCCTTCCCAACTCGCTTCGGCGCGGCGATCTAGTCCCATTTGCCCTCTCTCATTGGGCGCCCCCCGGGACAGGAGAGCCCTCAGCAAACCTGTGGGCTGCGTCTTTGATGGGGCCTGCGTCGCCCACGGGCCGGATTAAAGACTGCCGGGCGCACGGCCCGCAATGAGCCGATGCCCATGCCCATTTTCCGGTCATCAGAATTGGGCCTTTTTCGGGAAAACTCCGGCATTTTTTGGTAGTAAACGAGCATCAATTGGCCAGAACGGCCAGAAATCTGGACGAACCGGCAACCTCCGTCGAGTTTAGGCAAAACGGGACATCTATCAGGAAGTCCGTGCCTGACTACGTCGGCGAGTCGGGACAACTCTTCGCGGGGGCGCAGACGGCCTATGTGGGGCGGACCCATGCTTTCGCGCCCCCTTCTTGTCCGCGTGGAAAGTTTCATTTATTGGCCATCGGCCCATCCCCCCTTGGGTTCGAACTCGAAGGCATGTGCGAGGTCGACCATCAAGGCCGCCAAAGAGTCATAAGCCGGCACACGCCCAGAGTGAATGTCCTCCAGCGCGCTATCGATCCGGGCGAGCAGGAAACCATGGTCACACCAATGTCGGCAGAGCGCGCTTCGCGAGAGGCCATGCAGCAGCGCAAGCTGGCGGTAAGGTTCGCCAGTGTCCAAGGCCGCGTCGATATCGACTCGATTGCGGTGTAGGCAAACGCTGCATCGGCGCATTCCTAATCCTCCTTCCTAGCCACCGTGGTCACGGCCGATCCGGCGGGGCAAAGTGCCCGGTAGGTTGCGGGTGGCACTCTCCGCACACGCGGCCTCCGCCATGCTCTTGCTTCCGCTCCCACCATGCGAGGGATCCGCACACGGAGCAGGGCGCCGACGCCTCCGCTAGTCCGGGCCCAATCGGCCCAAAGAGCCCAATGCGGCCCGCGTCGTCCGGATCCAGGCACCGAGCGCCGGGGATTGGGCCGGTATCGTGGGCCCGAAGTCCGTCGGGCGCGGCTGCTTCAGGCCCATGTTCAGGCCCGAATCCGCTGCGATCCACGAACGGCGGAGCGCTCCCTGGGCCCAATGGGCCTGCTGGGCCCGTTGTGTCCGTACCATCTCCCCACAGGCGTTCGGCCAGGATATGAAGCACGGGGCGTCGCACGCCTTCGAGTGTGTGTCGGACCGTATGCTTGCCGCGTCCGGTGTCGACCGAGGCCAGCAGCCCCTTTTCAGAGAGTCGTTTCCAAAGGGTCCGGTCTGTCACACCGATTATGCTGCCCTGATCACGAGCCAGAGCCTGCGCTGCCGCATAGGTAGCTCCGGGCTCTAGGAAGAGATTGTCGGCATCGAGCCAGCCGATGCGCTGCCCTTGGGGGCGCCACTCGGGCCGCTGGTACTCACCAGTGCCGACAGCCGACTCGCGCCACCCCCAGCGGTTAGCATTGACGGGGGCGGCGCCGCCCCCGTCGGCGAGATGCGCTCGCCCGGCAACAATTGCGGACCTGACCAGAGACAGGAACTGGCGCGCCGGATCCTCGCTGGCTTGGTGCTCCGCTTGGTCCTGCGCCATGAGTCCGAGCGCAGCCCAGGCGCGGTTCCGGATGACATTGGCCTCGCTTGTGCTAATAGCGCTGATGTCGACTGCAAAGTGCAGCCACAGGTCCCAGCCAAGCATGAGGCTGGCGACCGCATCGGGGGTCCGCCGGTGCAGAACCGCCTGGTGAGCCTGCTCTCTCAGTGAAGCCGCTCTGTCGCGCATGGTAGCCCGAAGTTGGTCGATCTGAGGGGCGAGCCAGCGGATGTATCCGGCCATGGCTTGGGCGTACAACCCAGCCCGGGCGTCCTGCTGAGCTTTGCTGAGGTGCGCCATGTTCACGTCCTCGGGGCCGACAGCGTCCACGGCTATTCGGGCGCGCAAGGAATGGCCCCGTGGAACGTCTTCGCCCGTAGAGAGAATCAGCCCGCGTGGCGCGTAGGTTTGGCGCAGTTGGGTATCGGCGGCCATCCGGCCTCGGCCCGCTTGATTGCCAGCACCGCGAAGCAGGCGGTCGGCGGTCGCGTGCAGTCGCGCGATGTCGGCCGGACTTCCGCTGGGTGCGAAATCGTCGACAACCATGAGCGCATCCTTTGCTTCGAATGCCAATCGCTCGAGGAAGTTCGCCGTTGCAGACCAGGCGGCGGGGAGGTGATGCCGATCGAAGCCTTTGCCGAAGTGTGCTTGGAGTAGGGCCGCTAGCTCACTCTTGAACACCCCGGTGGGGCCCGATATGTGCACAGCCAGGTCCACTGGTGAGACCTCGGCTAACGGCGCTCTATACGCGGCGGCAATTAGCGGAACCATCACCGCGTCGGAGGCAACGGCCAGGAGGTCGAGCGATGCACGGACTGCCTGGCGAAGTCCCTCGCCCTGTGGTGGATCGGGTAGTTGAAGCCGTGCGAGGGGCCCGCCCATGGACACCTCGATGCCGTCGACCGGCCCATTGGGCCCGATAGCGCCATCTGCGTGGAGATAGAGCCAGAGATCATTGATCTTCCGCCAGCCGGAGTGCTCATAGACGCGGGACTGCGGCACGTGTCCGGACAGGAGTTGAATGGCTGCGCGAAGGCGATCCCTTGTGCCCATCCCCGCTCCGACGACTGCATTCGTGCCCCACGCCACCACCGGCCAACTCATTGCAGCAAACTGCGAGATAGGCACACGAGCGATGCCGAGTGGGCGCCCGTCATCACTGGTGCCATCGATCCGCAGCTCACACCGCTCGTTGGCGCCGTCGTCCGCGACAATCTGGGAAACGATTCGGGCCGAAAAGTTGGCCAGGGGTATGAGCACGTCGCCGTCCCGTTCCCGCTTACGAAAACAGATGCGGCCATGGTCGATGACATAGGGCCCCGTGAGATCGTCGTCCGTCTCGGACAGCCACTTGTCGAATGGGACCACTGCCCGCTGCAGCTCTTCCAACTCGTGGCCATCCGCCAGGAGATCGTCGACGCCAGTCTTCGCGAGATTGATCATGCCACGTTGCTCCAAGAGGGTTGACCAGGCGAGCATCGAAACCACCGCTCGGCGGTTCTGGAGCCAGCGGGCGAGTCGCAGCCCGGCCAGCCGAACTTGCGCGTTTGTGAGGATGTCGCTGTCAAACGCGATCACAACCTCTCGGCCCCCGAGCACGATGCTGTCGAAGTCCGCCTGAAGGCTTGGCACCTTCCATGCCCAGACTCCGGGAACGTTGATGGCGACGATGCCACGTGAGGCAAGGGCGTCCGCCTTTTTGCTGCCTTCGGTGATCCAAAGGGGCAAGTCGGGATCCGCGAGCGCAAGGCGGCAACTGGGTGGCACGTCGAGGCGCAGGGCGATCTTGGCGGGTACGTCGTACTTGATCGGCTTGCCTGCTTTGGTGATCCGCGGCCGGTCCCAGCGGAGCACCGAATAGGGATGCTCTCCAGCGGGATCATGCTGGGGAATCACCATTGCCGGGAAGCTTTCTGCGTGGAGCTGAGTGCCCCTGAAGTTGAGGACCCCACCGGCCTTGAGCGTCTTCCATTCTGGCGCGGACCAGTAACCGCGTTCCGCGATGACCTCTGGCGAGATGCCCGAGCGCTCTAGGATCGCCCGGTGCTCCTGGGAAAGCGGGAGTCGGCCGATGCTGTCAGGTTCAGTCATGGGTCTTGCGCCCCGCACCGTCGGCCCGGACGCGCTCGATGGCGGCATCGGCCAGCGCTTCGGCGGCACGGCGGCTCACCACTACGCGGCGCTCGCTGATTTGGATCAGTAGCCCAAGCCGCCTGGCCTGAACGTAGCTTTGGGCCCGCCCGAGCGGTGGTGAGAAAAACTCGCGACCCCAGGCTTCGACGTTGAGGAAAGGGGCTGTCTTGTTGTTGCCGGTCGATTCCACGGGTATCCTCCACACGCTTGCCGCGTCTGTGGAGGAAGGTAGAGGTTGGTTTTGTAAGTCCGAAAGGGAGGACAGTGGAAAACTTACCGACTAGGCGAGGGCGATACCCAGGTCGTCGGCCCAGTCGCGGACTTGGTCCCAGACAGTCTGGCGGTGCTTCTGCACGCGGCGACCGATCTCAGCGAAGTTAATTCCGACGCACACGTGGAGATAGAGTTGTTCTGCTCCTGACTTCAGGGCGTCCGGCTCAAAGCTTCTGGACCGCCGTGAAAAGCCGGCGTCACGCAGTTGAGTTTCAATCCTCTCGGCTTGCTCGACGGCCTGCTGCCGAAGGTCGGCAAACAGCCGATCGAGTTCTTGCGCGAGCCAATCACGGCTCACTGTGTCTGCGGGATAACTCAACAGACCGCCCCCAGGGAGTTGTAAGCGGATGGTGCGGTCAACCGCCGGATCATCCCACTCGAGAAAGTCAGGGAACAGGTGGGGCTCGGGAAACTGCTCGAAGTACCCGTAGGACATGATAAGGTCACGCGCCGCGCTAGCCGGCAGCTTCCACTTTTGGGAGAAGGTCTCGATGAGGGCGAAGGCCGGGCGAAAGTAAATGAACTCACTTGAGCTCAAGTGCCGCCGATCCGCAGAATTGCCATGGTCAGGCGGATCAAGAGGTAGGATGAAGCGCAGCAGCCAGGCTCGTTCCGAGATGCCGGCGGGCGCCAGTCCGTCCACCGCCGAAAAAAGTGACGAGAGCTCCATGAGGAAATGGCGGTCTTGACTCAGTCGGTCGTAATAAGCTCGCTTTCTCATGAAGTTCAGCGCGCCGTCCGGGAAAAAGCTTCGATCAGGGGCGGGTGGGTACCTACTCTCGTTGACATAGAAGTCACGGAAGTCGGCAAACAAGAAGCACCTCCTCGATGGTGCGAATGAGCCGGGCCCCGGCGTTCGAGGCTGCCAGGCTTTCGAGGGGTGATCAGCCCCTACCCGGCTTGCTGCCAGTGTAAGCGGAGGGCAACCGCGACGCTGCTGCCTGCTAGGCCCGGTCGCAATTCTGGATGGAATACCGATGGAATCGCGGCCAGACGGGGCAAGACCGATCACCGGAAATGAGCGGTTCTAGGCACGAAAACGGACCCAACGGGACGGGGAAAGACCCCTTCTGGAAACCCACATCCGTGAGGTCAGGGGTTCGAGTCCCTTCTCGCCCACCCATATTCAGGCAGCAAACGCCCGCGCAAGCGGGCGTTTTTGTTGCCGCGACGCTGCCTCAACTCAGCCGGGTAGCTCCGTACCAGTGCTCCATCCAATAGGCGTCGGTCAAGTGTGAGATCACCACACCCCGCCTCTCGTCCACGGCGTGGATGAACTGACCGTTCCCCATGTACAGGCCGTTGTGCGACAGCCCCATCACATCGGTGTCCTGGAAGAACACAAGATCACCTGGCCGAACCTCGGTCGGATGTGGCCCCGCTTCGTATTGCCCACCAATATCCCGCGGGATAGGCCGCTTGATCGTGTCCTGTACGAAGTACACGAACCCCGAGCAGTCAAACCCGTCTGGACTTACGCCGCCGTAAACGTAACGCGCGCCAAGGTAGCGTCGGGCCGTCTGGATCGAAGCGGGCGCTCCGTCCGCCGATAGCGGCGTCGGACTGATTGGCCCCACTATTGGGGTTGGCCGCGGCCGGGAGGTCGGCTGCGGGGTGACAGTCGGGAACGGCGTGGAGGTGGGAATAGCCGTTTGGGTCGGGCCCGGCGTAGGCGATGAAGTCGGGCTTGGCGTAGGTGATGGCGTAGGGCTGGGCGCAGGCGTTGGTGTACTCGCAGCCGTCGCACTCGCCCGATTATTTGGTACCACCAGCGCCTGTCCCTCGACAATCAGATCCGCCGAGTCGAGCCGGTTCATCGCGACGAGCTGTTCCACGCCGGTGCCGAATTGGTCGGCGATCGCGCCGAGAGTGTCCCCCGCCTGGACGAGGTATCTGGCTTGGTCGCCGCCCGATGCGGGTGCCTGTGCGCGGGCGGGTGCCTCGGACCGCAGCTTGAGCTCGACGCCGATAACGACGAGGTCGGCGTCCTCGATGCCGTTCAGTTCGATGAGCTTCGCGAGATCGACGCCGGTGCTCAGGGCAATCGCCCCCAGGCTGTCGCCCGGTGCCACTACGTAGCTAATTCTTTCTGTTTGAGCGCTGGCCGCTCCTGCGTGGATGATTGCCAGGAGGGCCGCGAAGCTCAGGATTCCTCGCCGCATCCCACAAGGATAACCGTTCCGAGTGAGCGGCTGTCGATGCGGCTGCACGCTTTTATACCCCTGTGATAGCAATGTGAGCGGCGGGCAGTGCCCGCTGCCATAGGCGGAAAGACCTGGCACTCCCCTCAGGGTTGGTCGCGCGGTCCGTTTTGGAAACGTCTGAGCCCGAGCAATTGGCGCGGAGAAATAAGTGGTGGAAGTAGCGTAGACTAGGTTCCGAACGCGCTCAAAAAACGGTCAGCCGAGGACGGTCCAGTGGTGAAACGTCGAGTCCGCTTCTTTTTTTCGACAGATCTCGTGAGCGAGCCGGTAGTCTACCTGCTCGGCAAGGAGTTCGACGTCGTGACCAACATCCGGGGCGGGGAGGTTACCCACGATTCCGGTTGGCTCTACCTCGAGCTGAGCGGCGAGGATGCGGAGATCGATCGCGCCATCCAATGGACCATCGAGCGAGGCGTCCGGGTCGATCCCATTGAGGGCGACATCATCGCGGGCTGATAGCTAGGGCGGTCGCCTCGGTTTGCCTTTAGCTGGCGCCGATCTCATCGAGGTTGGCGCCGATGGTTCATCGCCGGTTGGCGTATAACTGCAACGCTCGCACGATTCCTTGTCTTGTAGCCAAGAGCCGATCGTTCTGGCTGAGGTCGGGGTTCTAGCGGTAGCCAAAATGAAGGGGAGACTAACCCATGTATAAGGGGCAAAAAGTCGTCGACGTTCATGGCCACATGACCACCCCCGATCGATTCCGCAACTACGCCATGGGGCTCATGAGTATTCGCAGCCCCGGCACCGAGCCGCTCAAGATCTCGGACGATGAGCTTGACCACTCGCTCGGGGAGCACGTGACCGCGCTCGACAAGCGCAATATCGACGTGCAGCTCATCAGCCCCCGCCCGGTCGCCATGCTCCACTGGGAATCGCCCCACATCCAGGAGCAGTGGTGCACGGTCACCAATGATGTCATTGCCCAGACTGTCCGACTGCATCCGGACCGCTTCGGTGGCATCGCCCAGCTCCCCCAGAGTAATGAGCACGACACCAGCAACTGCACCGCCGAGCTGGAGCGGTGCATGACGACCCTGGGCTTCGCCGGCGCGGTCCTGAACCCGGATCCGAGCGGTATGCGCGACGTGCCGGGCGTCAACGAGGAGTACTGGTATCCGCTCTATGAAAAGGCCCAGGAGCTGGATGCGCCGCTGCTGGTCCATCCGTCGATCACCAAAGACAAGCGAGTTCGGGCGATCCCCCACAATTACCAGATCAACAACGTCTGGGAAGAGTACCTGGCGACCTTGCTCTACATCGCGACGGATGTCTTCGAGGTTTTCCCTCGCCTAAAGGTCGTGATCTGCCACGCCGGTGGCGCGCTGAGCCGCCACAGGGATTCGGACATTCGGGACGGTGATCCGCTGCGCAAAGACATCCAGGAGCGCTTCGTCAACAACCTGTTCTTCGACACCTGCGTTTACGACGGCTCCTTCATGCGGGCGGCCGTCGACCAGAAGGGTGTGGATGCGATGCTGTTTGGCACCGAGATCGGCGCCGCCATGCGTACCGACGTGGTGAGTCTGATCGATGCCCTTCCCTCCCTGACCGACGAGGACAAGATCAAGATCTTCAACACCAACCCCCGTCGGGTGTACACCCACCTCGAAGTCTGAGTCGCGGCCTACGATAAGAAAAGGGCCCGCATGGCGGGCTCTTTTCTTTAATCGACGCCGGTTACCGGTCTCCATCTCGATTCCTCAAAGTTTGACGCATTCGCTCCGACCACCTAAGATTCTGTGCCCCGTAGGCCTCTGGTCTGGCACGTTGCCCTGGATAGCATATGACTGACGCGGTGCAAGTCGAGCCGATCGCTGTCAGCACGACGATCAGGCCACCCTCGCACAACCTCAAGAACCTCACTCCTGAGCGGCTCGAGGCACTCCTCCAGATCAGTCTGCATCTTTCACAAGCGCGTGATTTGCCCCAGCTCGCCGAGGAGGCCCTCCGACGCGCGCTGGATTTCAGTGACTGCGAATCGGGGTCCATCATGCTGCTCACCGAAGATGGGTCCCGACTCAGAATTGTGGCTGCGGTGGGGCTGGCACCCGAGGTGGGAGATCGGTATTACCCCGCCCACGCCGGGGTGACTGGAATCGCGATGAATGCCCGACAGCCGGTCTTCCTCCGGGGTAACGATATGAATGTTGACGTGAAGGGGAAGCGGTCGAGCGCAGCATCCCGCGAGGAAGCACCCTCGGTTTGCGTGCCCCTGATCACGCCGCAGCAGCACGTGCTGGGTACCTTGAACTTGACGCCCAGCCGGACTCCATTGACCTCCTCGAGGAGGATTCGGCCGTCCTGGACGCGATGGCTCGGCAGCTGGCCGTCCTGCTCGAAAACATGATGCTGCGGCAGGAGCTCGAGGACCACGTTGAGGAGCTTGTCGCGCTCTACCGAGCCAGTCACCTCATCGTGACGGGCCACGAAGAGGAAGATGCCCTCGAAGTCATGCTTCACATTGTGGCCCAGGCCCTTGCGGCGTCTTCAGCCAGCATATTCGAGCTTGGCCCTGATGGCTCACTCCACGGCATAGCGGCCTTCCGGTCGGAAGCGGGAGCCCCCCGGACCCGCCGGGAGCGGCCCCAATCCGATCCCTTGCTCATTCAGCGGGCGATCTCAGAAGCGGCCATCGTGCCCTTCGGTCGGTGGCCCGGGCAGAAACCCACCCACGCCAAGAGTAGCTATGGCTGGTTGGCGGCCCTCCAGTCCGGCCCAAAGGTCATCGGGCTGCTGGAAATAGGCCTGAGCACGGGGGGGCCGTCCATGCCATTTTCGTCCCGCCGGTTGGCCGGGCTGGTGAATCAGGTGGCCCTCTCCCTTGCCCACACCCGAGCGCTCGATACTGCGCTGACTCGCGAGCGACAGCTGGGCCTCTTGCTCGATCGGCTGATCGCAGTCGAAGAAGACGAGCGTCTCCGAGTAGCCCATGAGATTCACGATGGGCTGGCCCAAATGGTGGCCGGTGCCCACCAGAGCCTCCAACACGTCCATGATTCTCTAGATCTGGATCCCGCTGGACTCGGAAAGGAATTCGACCGCGGCCTCGAAATCTTGCGTCAGGCGTTGGCCGAAGTGCGGAGGGTCATTGCGGGTCTGAGGCCACTGGGTCTCGAAGATTTTGGACTCGCCACCGCGGTGCGCGAGCATCTCACCCTGCTCCAGAACCAGCTGGGGTGGGATGCGGAGCTCCTCACCCGCCTGCGCACCCCGCGATTACCGGTTCCGGTGGAGGTCGGTCTGTACCGAATTGCTCAAGAAGCGCTCAACAACGCGGCCAAGCACGCCCAAACACCCAAAGTGCGGGTGCGGCTGGAGGAACACGAGACCGGGATCGTGCTCGAGGTGCGGGACTATGGGCGCGGCTTCCAGGTGGAGGAGACCCGCAACGGCCATGGGTCGCGGGATAGAGTGGGACTGGCCGGCATGGAGGAACGCGCCAAGCTGCTTGGCGGCACCTGTCGGGTCATCTCGACCCCCGGGAACGGGACCCGGGTGCGGGTCGAGCTACCCCCCGCAAGAGCTATCGATGAACGGGACCGACGGGTGATCCTGGTCGGGCGCGATGACCTTCCCGCGGCCCCACTCGTCGCTCGTCCGATCGCCATTGGTGTCCCCCGGGCTGAAGGTCTTCGCTGGAGCGGTACAGGGGCCAGCCGTTGTACACGACCTGACGACGTCCGTCGGCACGGGTCTTGCTGGTCAGCTTGCCGGGCAAATAGATGGACCCCGCGGGATTCCCGGGCACCACGAGGGGAGGCCACACTTTTGAGCAGCCATCAGCGTCCCGGCAGTCGGGCACTGCATCGTCGTCAGAGATAAAGAGATAGAGGGTCTTGCCGGTGGCATCGGTGAGAACCGGGTCTTGCCCATAGTTGGCTGCCAGCAGAATCTGAGTTCCGGGTCGGTCATTGACGACCGCTACCTGCCAGAGACCTGCCGCCTGACCCTGTCCGCTGGTGTCTCCGGGCTGGCGGTCGCCGGAGAAAGTGTACAGTGGCCAACCGTGATAGGTGATCTGCAAACCGCCATCGCTTCGTGCAAGGCCGCCGAGGTCGAGATCGAGGCCGTTCGGTGATTGGATCGCTCCATCAGGGCTGAGGAGCGGGGGCCAGGTGGCGACCGGTCCGCTGAAATTGACGCTTTCGTTCGGGGCGTCGCCTCGGTAGATATAGAGAGTCCGCCCGTCCGGGCGGGTCAAGATTGCCCCAAGGTTGCCCGCTTGGCGGGTGCCGACCGACGGCTGCGTCGGGGCCGCTTGAGGGCGTGAAGTGGCTCCGGCCGGTGCTCCCGGACGAGTCGTCGCTCCCACCGGAGAGCCGACGTCCGCCTGGGTCGGGCGCGCAGCAGCCCGCCCCGGGGAGCTGGGAGCACAGCCGCTCAATAGAATGAAGGCGCTAAGGCTCATCGCGGCGGCGTTCACATATTTCATTTGATGCAACCTTCATAAGTTACCGTAGGGAGCCACGGGTACCTTGGTGAGAGTAGGTGGGGGAGGAAGAACTTGGAGGTGACGATTGCTATGATGCGGGCTGGCGGGCTTGGTTGGCTAGTTGGTTCTGAGCTTGGTGGTCGATTCCGTCGCAACTCGCCTCGGTGGATCAGGATCCTGGATATTGACGGCCACGCTGCCGTGCCAGGGAGAAGGTGAGGATTGGCGCTAACGTTGGGACGGGGAGACCGAAAGGGTGCCACGGTCACTTTTGAGCATGCCAGCAAGTACTACGGCGCGAGCCCGGGCCCTTCCCCCGCCGTCGATGACCTTTCCCTGCAAGTCGAGCCGGGCGAGGTCTGCGTCCTGGTGGGCCCGAGCGGTTGCGGGAAGACCACCAGTCTGAAAATGGTCAACCGTCTGGTCGAGCCGTCCAGCGGCCGAGTTCTTATTGATGGGACCGATGTGGCGGCCGTGGATGCCGTGAGCCTGCGGCGATCGGTGGGCTACGTGATCCAGCAGGTCGGGCTCTTTCCGCACCAGACGGTGGCCGAAAATGTCGGAACGGTGCCAAAGCTGCTTGGTTGGCCGAGGGCGCGCATCAACGCCCGGATAGATGAGCTGATGGACCTGGTGGGGCTCGATCCCGATCAGATGCGCAACCGGTACCCGGCTCAGCTCTCTGGGGGCGAGCGGCAACGGGTCGGGTTGGCCCGCGCGATGGCTGCCGAGCCACCAGTCATGCTGATGGACGAGCCTTTTGCCGCGGTCGATCCGCTGGTCCGTGAGCGGCTGCAGGATGAGCTCCTGCGAATCCAGAGGCAACTTGGGACCACCGTGCTCTTTGTCACCCACGACATCAACGAGGCGCTCAAGATGGGCACCCGGGTTGCCGTGATGGAGCAAGGGGGCCACCTGGCCCAATACAGCCCCCCCGCCGAAATCCTGGCTCGACCCGCCACCGAATACGTCGCCCGTTTTGTCGGTGCTGACCGGGCGCTCAAGAGCCTCGCCCTTCGAACTCTTGGGCAGATGGACCTGGAAGCTCGTAGGGGATCTGCCGAGATCCAGGACCAGAGTATCAGTCTCGGAGCTGATCAAACGGTGCGAGATGCGCTCTCGGCTTTGCTCGCCGCCGGGCGTGCGGAGGGACCGGTTTTTGGCAGCGACGGCCGATTCCTGGGGTTTTTCACCCTCGACGCTCTGGTCAAGAGCTTTGTTCGGGAGCCCGAATCGAGTGGGAATTCAACTTGAACCCGGGTGAGCCGCTGATACGCTGGGATTGGGTCTGGGCGCACACCTCAGATATCGGCCAACGAGTGGCAGAGCATTGCGTGCTGGCCGGCATCGCCGTGCTGTTCGGGTTCTTGCTGGCATTCGGGCTGGCCATACTGATTCGACAACAGCCGCTGACGTACGAGCCGATCACCTGGGTAGCTGGGGTGATCTATACCGTCCCCAGCTTGGCTCTGTTCGCGCTCCTGATCCCGTTCACGGGCCTTTCGCTCATGACGGCGGAAATCGGGCTGATCGGCTACACCCAGGTTATCCTGGTGCGCAACATCGTGAGCGGCCTGCGTTCGGTGGCGCCGGATATTCGGGAGGCGGCCATTGGGATGGGTTGCACGTCGCAGCAATTGCTCTGGAGGGTTGAGCTACCGCTGGCGCTACCCATCATCGTCGCTGGGCTGCGCGTCACTACGGTCTCAACGATCGGGCTGACCACGGTGACGGCTTTGATTGGTCAAGGCGGGCTGGGCTTCTTGATCCTGGACGGCATCCAGCGTTTCTTCAGCACACCCCTGCTGGTGGGAGCGTTCCTGTCAGTGCTGTTGGCGATCGGGGCTGATCTTCTTCTGGTGTTCGTGGAGCGGCTGAGCAGTCCCTGGAAGCGAGCCATAGTTTGAATTTCCTGATCGGCGTTGGCGCCTGGCTAGTAGGTCCGGCTCACTGGCAGGGCGGGGATGGCATCCCGGTCCGTGTCATGGAGCATTTGTCGATGTCGGTCGCCGCGTGGGCTGTCGCGCTCTGTCTGGCCTTGCCGTTGGGCCTTTTCCTCGGCCATACCGGTCGCGGTGGGGGCGTCGCAATCAATGTCGCCAACATCGCGCGGGCGATCCCGTCCCTGGCGGTTTTGTCTCTCTCGCTTCCACTCGCGTTTGGATTGGGACTGGGGCTCGGATTCTGGCCAACGGTGATCGCCTTGGTGCCATTGGGCATCCCGCCGATCCTTATCAATACCTACACCGCGATCCGCAGTGTCGACAAAGACATCGTCGAGGCGGCCCGGGGGATGGGTATGGATGGGTGGCAGGTACTCCGTCAGGCCGAAGTACCCACCGGTGCGCCGGTCATCCTGACCGGACTTCGAACCGCCGCGGTTACGATTGTGGCGACCGCAACTCTCGGGGCGATCGTGGCCAGTGGTGGACTGGGTAGGTATCTGGTCGATGGTTTGGCTCGGCAGGATGAAACGCGGCTGTTCGTCGGGGCGCTATTGGTGGCAATTCTGGCGATGCTGACTGAAGGGGCCTTCGCCTGGTTGGGCAAGGCGGTGGTGTCCCCGGGATTGCAGCAGGCTGGGCGCCACGACCAGGAGCCATGGATGATGTGGACAGGATAGTTGCTGTATCCTCTCGGCGGTGAACAACGATAAGGAGGAACAGTGAATCGAACTCGCGCACTCGGCCTCATATTGCTCGCGGCTGCCTTTATGGTTGCCTGCACGTCTTCCGCACCGTCCGGACCGAAGCCAAAGGTCATCATGGGCTCGGCCAATTTCGGAGAGCAGGTCGTGCTGGGCGAGATTTACGCTCAGGCGCTCGAAGCGAATGGATACACCGTCGATCGCAAGCTCAACCTGGGCAGTCGAGAGATTGTGGCGCCTGCGCTCGAGAAGGGCGAGATCAATGTCTATCCGGAGTATCTGGCGACCTATCTCACCTTCGTGACCAAGGACCCAAATCAAGCCTCCCCCGATCCTAAGGCTACGGCTCAGAAGCTGGCGGATGCCGTGAAGGGCAAGGGGATCAGCGTTCTGGACTTCGCCGCGGCCCAGGATCAGAATGTGTTCGTGGTTACCAAGGCAACCGCTGACAAATATGGACTCAAAAACGTAAGTGACCTCTCGAAGGCCAACGGGCAGTTGGTTCTGGGTGGTCCCCCCGAATGCCCTGATCGCCCGTTCTGTGGGAAGGGCCTGAAGGATAAGTACGGGCTAACTTTCAAGGACTTCAAGGCGCTCGACGTCGGCGGGCCGATCACCATTCAGTCGCTCGAAGGCAACCAGATCGACGTTGGGCTGCTCTTCACAACCAACCCTCAGATTGGGATCAAGGGTTTCGTCGCGCTGAACGACGACAAGGGCCTGCAGCAGGCCGACAATATCGTGCCGGTGGTGCGGACAGATCTGTTGAACTCGGCACCCGCTGATTTCAAGTCCACGCTCAACAACGTCAGCTCTAAGCTGAGCACGGTGGAGCTGATGAACCTGAACAAGGCACTCGACATCGATAAGACGGACGCCAAGGTGGCAGCGGCCGCCTGGCTCAAGAAGCAGGGCATCGTCAAATAAGGACCGTCGCACTCGAAACTGTCGGATAGCCTTGTGGCCCTCATCCGTGCGAACCTCGAATGAGAAAGCACAGATGAGGGCCACTTCTTCGGGGCTGGATTATTACCCGGTCACGTCGAGCCGGTTGGCTGACCTGGATCGCTTCTCAGAGGAGCACGGCAAGTTTTGCTATTGCTCCTGCATGCGCTGGCGGATGACGAGCACCGAATTTCGGGGGTCGTCCAAGGCCGAGCGCGTCGCGGCGCTGCAACAGTTGGTTCGGGTCGGATCGCCGGTTGGGGTGCTGGCCTATCTGAATGGTGATCCGGTCGGCTGGTGCTCGGTGGCCCCGCGCGCAACCTACCGAGGGCTGGAAAGATACCGGGCGTTGGCGAGGATCGACCCTGCCCCGGTCTGGTCGGTGGCTTGTTTCTTTCTTGATCGGAGCATCCGCCGGAGTGGGGCCACACTTGAGCTTCTGAGTGCGGCGACGCACCATGCGATTAGCCAGGGAGCCGAAATCGTGGAAGGGTATCCGGTGATCCCGGGGGCCCGCCTCTACACATATATGGGTTCGGCGGCGACGTTCTTGCGGGCCGGATTCGAAGATGTCACGCCAGAAGGCCGGCAGCGGCTGGTCATGCGCTACGTGGCTCACAAAAGTCACTCTTGAGATCAGTTGGCTGCAAGAGATCCGAACGGCCTTAGCGGCTCAGGATGCGCTCCAACTCGGTGATGACCCGGTCCGGGGCAATGCTGAGCATGCATTGATGAACCGGGAGCAAGCAGGCCTCGTTGCGGAAGCGGTTCTCCTCGCACAGGAAGCAGGGCTCGTCTGGCTCGAGCACGGTGACCCACGGAACAGTCGGAGCCCAGAGCCGGCGGGGGCTGGCCCCGAAGAGTGCGATAGTTTGGGCACCCGCTGCCGCGCCCATGTGCATCAGGGCACTGTCCACCGCGACCAATGCGGTTGCCCGGGTGAGAGCCCCCGCCACTTGAGGAAGCGTGAGCCGCCCCCTCAGATCGGTCGCCCCGGCACCGATCAGAGCTTCATCAGTAGTACCGGCATGATATTCGTTGGTCTGCCGATCCGGATCCGCACCGAGTAGCCCAACGTCCAGACCTGAATTCAGGCACCAACGTGCTACTTGCGTCCAGTATTGGGCAGGCCAGAGCTTGGCGCTCCGGCGGCCGCCGCTAGCGAACAAAATCGCCGGAATTGGCCCCTTTGGGAGTTCGACTGGCGTTTCCGTGCGAGCGAAATCAGTCTGCTGGCGGGCCAGCCGGCAATAGATCTCCGCGATGAACTGGCTCTCCAGCTCGGGATAATCGTCGAGCAGATCTGGGCGGTCCCATCGGTCGTAGGTGAGCCGATCGATGCCCATCTGTGGTGGATTGTGCTCGGGGTGATCGGGATCGGGGGTGGCCCGCACCACAAATTGAGCATTGACAAGACGGGTCGCCTGAGCGGCCGCCGGATCACCTTCGAGGTTGACGACGAGGGTGTAGGGACCCGCCGTTTCGATCCGGTGGCGGAGGAACTCTGGTAGCTGCTCGATCCCGTCATCAGTACCAAACAGCGAATGGCGGGCATCGACGAGCGGGCTGGCCTCTTCTAACTCCCGCACGTGCTCGCCGCCCAGGTAGTCGAGGACGATGCTGGGATAGCGCTCGCGGAGTGCTCGGAGTAGCGGGGTCGCTACTAGAAAGGCGCCGGCCTGGTCGCAGTAGATGACCGCTACATGGGGATGAGGCCCGAGATCCTCGCCCTGGTAAGGAATGAGACTCTCGGTGGAGAACAGCGGACTTACTCCGAGGGCGAAAGGTCGAGGTGGATTGACAGAGCTTGTTCTGAGCGTGTCGACGGACTCACCACGAAAGGCTCGTCATACCTTGGGACGGGTTCTCGCTCGACTGGTCAGGCGAAGAGCGATCCGTATTGGCTGGTCACGCCGGATAGCACCTGGATCAGGCCCGGATTCTCGGTCTCGGTGATCGTCATCACTGCGTCCGGGACGCGCACGTTTTGCGTCCGCCCATCGGCGCGAAGCGTACATTCCGTACCATCGAGGAGAGGATGAGCTGAGCGGCCGGCTCGGTGTGTATCTCCCCGGTTGGATCGTCCTGGAAGAGCTTGAACGACGAATAGTCGCCGGTGAGGTCGTGATAGAGCCACTGGACCGACTTACGGCTCGGTGTCGCGTCCTCGACGTATTCACCGCCGCCTTCCTTTTGATAGAGCCGAAACTTGCGACGCTCGCTGGCGGCCCAGCTCTGCAGGAGCGGGGTGACGACCTGCTGCCAGTTGCGGCGCGTCACTGGGTCGTTGTTGAGGACGAAGCGAATCTTGGTGATCCGCGGGTTCGCTAGCGCCGGCTGAAGATAGACGGCGAAGCCCTCCGGATAGCAGATTTCCCCGAGGGTTGCGCGGCCCCAGTACATAAAGCCGGAGCCCCGCTCGGCGTACTGACGACATTCCTGGGCGGCCGCCTCCCACGGAGAGACGACGCGCAGAGGGCGCACAGTTTCGGCAACCGAAGCGACGTCGCCCCGCGGCGCAGCGCCCAACTGGAGATCCATCTTTTCGCCGTGAATCTCGGTCAGGGGCTGGACCAGGTTGGCGTTATAAGGCTCGAAGATCTCCAGAGGCGGCTCGCCCGGCTTGATCCGATACGCGCCCTGCTCTTTCCAGGCGATCTGGCTCTTGGTGATCCAACTGAAGGCATCGGTGTAGACGGGTTTGGTCACGAGGGTGTGTCCGCCGTCACTCATTGCTTCAACCCGCGCGGACCAATCCGCGTGCCGGCCGAAGACATCTTTGACGACGTTCCCCTCCCAGTCTACCTGGACTTCGCCCATATCGAGCCCAATGCGAACGCTCAGGTAGCGGTGGCCACGCAGCCGTTCCTGGATCTCCATGGCGCGCTCTACCGCTACGGCGGGGGAGAGGAAGACCGCCATGAAGCCGTCGCCGGTGGACTTGACCACCTGTCCCGCCCCATCGCGAGTGATCGCATCGGTCAAAATCCCATCATGCTCGTGGCGGATGTCGTGGTAGGCCTGCTCGTTGACGCTGGAAGCGAGGCTCTCTTTGAGTGCCGTCGAGCCCTTGATGTCTGAGAAAAAATGACCAGGACATCCGTGGCACCGGAGTGGCGGGGTGTCCATCCTGAAGACACCGGCGCTTTCGGCGTGTTGGAAGTGTCTGCTGGTTTTGGTCTTCCGAAGAGATCACGCAGCAATTAGAAATCAACCCCCGAGCGGCTGCTGAAGCACCGAAGTATAGCTTTTTTCGGACACAGAGATTCGCCTATCCTATTGGGCGATTTCATCCGACGAGGAGGCTAGTTTGCATCAAATCGTGCTGCTCCGCCACGGGGAAAGCATCTGGAACCAGTCGAATCGGTTTTCTGGATGGACCGATATTGGCCTGTCCGAACAAGGCGTGGTCGAGGCGAAGCGCGCGGCCGAGCGGCTTGAAGAGGCCGAGATCACCTTCGATGTAGCGTACACCTCAGTCTTGAGTCGAGCAATTAAGACCTTGTGGATCATCCTCGAGGCGATGGACCTCATGTGGATCCCGGTGCACAAGCACTGGCGGCTCAACGAACGGCACTATGGCGCGCTGCAGGGTCTCGATAAGATCGAAACGGCATTGATCCACGGTGAAGATCAGGTTCAAATCTGGCGGCGCAGCTTCGATATTCCACCGCCGCCCCTGGATCCGACCGATGAGCGTTGGCCTGGCCGGGATCGCCGCTACGACGACCTGGCTCCATCCGACCTACCACGCACCGAAGCGCTCAGCGATACGATCGAGCGTTTCCTTCCCTATTGGAATGGAACGATCGCGCCGGCGATCGCCTCCGGCCAAAGGGTGCTGATTGCCGCCCACGGTAACAGCCTTAGAGCGCTGGTGAAGCATCTTGATGACCTGTCGGACGAGGAAATCGTCGATCTGAACATCCCGACCGGGATTCCACTGGTCTACGAGTTGGGTGATGATCTGGAGCCGATCAAGCATTACTACCTGGCTTCCGATGAAGAAGTAGCTGCGGCCGCGGCGGCGGTGGCGGCCCAGGGACGGATCAGTTCCCGCTGACGAGGTGAGTGGGGTGAGGTCGAATGACCGATGGGCCGGCGTCAAGACAACTGAGGAGCGCGACGAACCCTCGGTGCTGCTTTCTGAAAGGAATGAGCCGAGACAGAGCGCGAGCCCGCTTTGAGCCGTTAGGCGGGTTCAGTGAGCAGCAGGGAGGCCTGCTCTTCGCCGACTGGCTGAGGAACCGTCCCCCGATGCTCGACCACGAAGCGGGCAACCAGGCTCGCCGAAGTGAGGGCGCCGACAACCGTCAGTAAGGCCACGTGGTTGTAGCCGTACTGCTCGACAATAATGCCGCCAAGGAAAGATCCCAGCATCACCCCAGAGTTGAATGAGCTCTGATTGATCGCCTGCATGGTCGCGCGCGCCCCGGGCACGACCTCGCTGATGATGGCGCTGGCCGCGGTGAAGCGCATGCCCATGGGGATGTTCCGGAAGAAGTTCAAGGCGGCAGCAACGGCTAGGCCGACATTCGAATAAGCCAGGACCAAGAGGAAGGGGAGACTAGCGACGACCGAGAGGCTCATGAAGGGCTTGTGGCCGACCCGATCCCCTAAACGCCCGCCGATCTGCGCTCCGATCAGGGTCCCTAGCCCGGCCAGCCCGAAAATCGGCGCGAGCTCTCCGGTGCCGATGTGATAGCGGTTGATGAGCAAGGCCCCTAGGTAGGTCTCGAAGGCCATGAGACCTACGCTCATCGAGAAGCTGGAGCCGCACACCGCGAGCGCCGACCGGGTCTGGAGTACCGCTCGGTAGCCAGCTCGGTAAGACTGGATCAGCGTGGCTCGAGAGCGGATCGGTTGATCGGGGTCAGCCGACCCGGCTGCCTCGCTCGGGGTCGCCAAGGCAGCCGGGCGGTAGAGCCAAGCCAGAACGATGGCGGCAACCCCGGTGGCGATTCCAACCATGGCGAAGGACCAGCGCCAGCTGAACGCGGCTGCCAAGAGCGTAGCCATCGGGATTCCCATGATGCTCGCCAGGGTGTTGGCACCGACCGTCCAGCCATACGCTTTTCCGCGCTCGGCATACGGAAAAAGATCCCCCACCGCGGCGAAAATGGACGGCCCCATCGCAGCAGCGCCCAGACCCGAGAGGATCCGGCTCGCGACCATAAGCTCGTATGTTGGAGCCACGGTCGCGGCGAATGAGGCCAATGCGAGCAGACTGGTGCCGCCGACTAGCAAGGGCCGTCGCCCCAGATAGTCGCTGAGCGGTCCGATTAGCACCGCCAGGAGCGCAGAGGGCAGCGCGGTGAAAGTCACCAACGCCCCGGCCTGGGCGATGCTGACCTGAAATTCGCGACTCACGTCCACTAAGAGCGGGCTGAGGATGAAAATCGACATTGGGAAAACGAAGGAGCATCCCGCCAGGACGGCTAGGAGAACTCCCCGCCGAGCGTCGGGCGGGCTATCGGCGGTCAAGGTCGCCTCGCTCAGGGGAGAGCGAGCTCCCCGGTGAGGGCGTCGATGAACTGCCGGGCAGTTCGGCCGGAGCGGGCGTTGTGGCGCTCGGCCCACATCAAGGCCCGCTCTTTGAGCTGATCTCCCGGGAGGCTGATCTGCCGGCTGTCCGCCAGGGCACTCACAATCTTGAGGTAACGGTCCTGATCGGGCCCACCGAACCAGACACGCAGCCCAAACCGATCCGAGAGCGAGAGCTTCTCGTCCATCGTATCGAGCTCATGGACGTCGGTTGAGAAAGCCTCCTCTCGGTCCGAAAAGCGCTCGCGGACCACGTGCCGTCGATTAGAGGTGGCGTAGACCACGACGTTTTCGGGGCGCGCTTCAATGCTGCCCTCGAGCAGGGCCTTGAGCGGCTTGTACCAGGTCTCGTTCTCTTCGAATGACAGGTCGTCGACAAAGAGGAGAAACCGTTGCTTTCGGTCGCGAACCAGGGCTAGGATCTGAAACAAGTCGAACAGAGCCTCTTTGGGGACGTCAATGAGGCGCAGGCCCCGGTCACCGAAGGCATTGAGCAGCGCCTTTACGGTGGAGGATTTCCCCGTCCCGCTCTCGCCATAAATGAGCACGTTATTGGCCGGCAGCCCAGCGGCGAATCGTTCCGCGTTTCGTACCGCCGGTTCCTGCTCGCGTTCGTAAGTGAACAGGTCTTCCAGGCGAATCGGATCCGGGTGGTCGATTCCTTCGAGGTGGCCTTTTTCGCTTTCGTGAATCCATCGAAAAGCGCGAAAGCGGCCGAAATCCCCCACGCCGGTCGCCGCGTAGGTCAAGGCCAGGCGCTCCAGGTAGGAGGGCCAGTTGGTTGATGCGCCGAGGTCGCGCTTGAAGGAAATCGCCTCGGGGGTGTGTAGCGCTGGCCCGCCCCCGAGGGGACGATGATCTGTCCAGCTGGGCCGGGTGTCGTCTCCGAGCGCGGCAAAAGCCTCGGCGGCCACGACTGCCCCTCCCTCCCAGTACAGGTATTGGAGCAAACCGAGCTCACGTCGCACCTGGTTGAGCAGGCGGTCGCCGATCTCCGATGGGCCGGCCCGCTCGGCCTTTCGACTGTAAATATTGTCCGAGGCGAGCACGCGGTCCAGGAGATGGTTTTGCCAGGCGTCACCGACCGGCGCTTCTGGGTAAAGCTCGGCCTCCTCGGCCAAAGCAGAGAGGAGCCGGGCGGCGGGCGCCTGCGCCGGCTCGACCATCAGAGTCTTGGCGGCGCGACCGACCGGATCGTCGAGGACATCGTGGAAAATAGCCAGTCCATCGATGGTCCGACGGAGGCTCCGTCGGTCGGGGACATGGCTCAATTCACGCTCTCGGGCTGCCAGGCCTCGATCTCTTCGAGTAGGGCGGCGATCACCTGCGATTCGGGGACCCGGCGGGCGGGCTTTCCCCGGATGTAGAGCATACCCACACCGCGGCCGCCGACAACCGCAATGTCCGAATCGGCGGCTTCGCCCGGCCCGTTTACCGCGCAGCCCATGACTGCTACCTTGACTTCCTTTGTGACGCTCTTCAGCGCCTCCGACACCTGGAGGGCCAGCGCGGGCAGATCGACTTGGGCCCGGCCGCAGGACGGGCAAGCCGTGAGCATAGGGCCTTTGCTCCGAATCTCCAGAGCCTTCAGGATTTCGAAGCCGGCCGTCACCTCGTCGGTCTTGTCGGCAGTGGTCAGCGATACCCGAATGGTGTCGCCAATTCCTTCGGCGAGCAGAGCTCCGATGCCCATGGCGGACTTGATGTAGGCCGGCATGGACGCTCCTGCTTCGGTCACGCCCAGGTGCAGCGGATAATCGATCCGTTGGCTAAGCAGCCGATACGCCTCGACCATGCGGGGCACGTCGCTGAACTTCACCGAAACCGCGATGTCGTTGAAGCCCATGTCTTCCAAGAGATGCACGTGGTTCACTGCCGATTCGCAGGCCGCCTCGGGAGTCGGATAGCCATATTTCTCGAGCAGCTCGTGCTCGATGGAGCCGGCATTCACTCCGACTCGGATCGGAATCCCGCGCTCTTTGGCGGCGTCCACGGCCAAGTGCACCGCCCGCATGCCATCGGCGTTGATGATGTTGCCCGGGTTGATACGAATTTTGTCGGCGCCCTTTTCGATCGACATGAGCGCCATGCGGTAATCGAAATGGATGTCCGCGACGAGTGGGATCGTGGTCTGCTTGCGAATCTCGCCGAACGCCTCCGCCGATTCCTTGGTGGGAACGGCAATGCGGACGATCTCGCAGCCCGCCTGCTCGAGGGCGTTGATCTGAGCCATGGTCGCATCAATGTCTCGGGTATCCGAGCTGCACATCGACTGGACTGCGATGGGAGCGTCGCCGCCGACGGGCACGTTGCCGATCATGATTTGTCGGGTTGGCCGACGTTCGATCATTCTGCCGTCCTCACGTTCATTTCTTGGCCAAGCGTCTCCAGACGCGCCATTACCGATGCAACGTCGCCTTCTCGGGTCGATGCTCCTGCGCAAACTCCAACCACCGAGCTGGCTTGGAACCAGCCCGGCTCCAACTCTTCAACTGTTTCTACGAGATAAGTGGGCACGTGTTCGGACGCCACGTCGACCAGACGTCGAGTATTCGAGCTGCCGCGTCCGCCCACTACGACGACGACACTGCATTCGAGGGCCAGGGCCGCGGCCTCTTCCTGAGCCATGCGGGTCCACGCGCAAATCTGGCCGTGGTTCGCGAGCTCGCTGGTTTTGGTCTTGAGCACCTCGCAGATCTGGTCGTAGTCGGCCAGCAGAACGGTCGTTTGGGCGAGCGCGGCGATGCGCTCGAAGGAGGTCAAGGCCTCCGCTTCGGCGAGCGAATCCACGATCAAACCGTGCTGGGTGTAGGCAATGGTGGCCCGGGCTTCCGGATGGTCGTGATGGCCGTACAGGATGACTTGCCACCCGCTCTCTTCGAGGGCCTTGGCTTTCTGCTGCACCGCGCGGACGATCCCGCAGGTCGCGTCGACGATCGGGAGGCCGAGCTCCTGGGCTCGGGCGAAGGTCACTGGCGACTCCCCATGTGCGCGCATGACCAGCGTTCCGGGGACCGCCGGCACCTCGCCATCGATAACCCGAAGCACGCTGAGGCCGCGTTCTTCCAACTCGTGCATGGCGGGCCCATTGTTGATGAGCTCGCCGGATAGGTATACGGGTCCTTCGGTCACGGCCCGGGTGCGCAGAGCGATCGTCCAAGCGCGCTTGACCCCGCCACAAAAGCCGCTAAATCGCGGGGCACGGATTACTTGCATCTTTTCTCTCAAGTGAGATTGCCCAGCTATTGTAACCGCGCAGCCAGGGCCCGCTGGCAAAGGCTGGCGCGATGCTGGGAGCCTCGCTCCGAACTCATACCGCGGGTCGCAGGGGCCACGGGAACCGGACGCCGGCGTGAAACTGATTTAAGATCAGGCCGCATGGGTGGGCTGATTTCGACTCGACGTAGCTCCTGGCTGGGCGCCGCGCTCCTGGTGGCCGCGGTCTCCTCTGGCTGTGTTCCGCCGAGCCCCGAAGGTGGCTCAGGTTCGGGATCGACCGGAGGTTCACCAGGAATCATGGTGCTGGCGGTCGCCGGCGAGCCCCGAACTCTGGTCCCCTCAGTCGGGAGTGATACTCCCGGTCCGGCCGATCAGCTTTTCGAAGTCCTTCACCAGTCGCTGGTGAGCTACTCGCCGGCTGGGCAGCCGATCCCGCGAATCGCCCGGTCGCTTCCATCATTGGCCGATGGGACCTGGCGCCTCTTCCCCGACGGTTCGATGGAAACGGTCTACCAGTTGAGGGATGACGTCCGGTGGCAGGATGGCTTACCCCTGACCGCCGATGACGTGGTGCTTGGTTGGCGCATGTTCAACAGCAATGCCCTGCCAATCGTTTCGCGTCGCGTGGCCCGCTTGATCGATTCGGTAACCAGCCCGGATCCGCACACAGCCGTAATGCATTGGCGCGCACCCTACACCTTCGCCAACCAGCTGTCCGGCTTTGATCTGACGATTCTCCCAACCCATTTGCTCGAAGCGCCCTTCGATCTGTTGCCCCAACAGATGGCTGGACATCAATACTGGCAAGCCGCTTTCGTGGGGCTCGGTCCCTACCGACTGGTGCACTGGTATGCGGGTATCTCCCTCGAACTGGATCCGGTGGCGGACTATTTCTTGGGGGCGCCCCGGGCGGCCCATATTTCAGTTCATTTCATGCCGGACGACGGATCCGCGATGGCTGCCGTGCTTACCGGTTCGGTGGACGTCGTGCTCCCCCGTCGAGCGGCGCTTGGAATCATGCAAAGCGCCCGCCAGTGGGGCAACGGCGGTGGTTCGCTTATCGTGGCTCCTACCTATAGCTGGGTATTTGTGGCGCCCCAGTTCATGAATCCGCAGCCGCCTGCCCTGATCGATCCCCGGGTGCGCCAGGCATTGGCCTATGCCATCGACCGTGGGGCAATCGCCGAGGCGGTGGCCGGGGACGCTGCCCTGGCGGCTGAGCTCTGGATCCCGCCATCCGACCGCAGGTATCAGCTGATCGCCTCCGGGGTTCCCCGCTATCAGTACAGCGTCGATCGGGCGGCCGGTGCACTGCGGGAGGCCGGCTGGCGTCGGGATGGAAACGACGGGGTTCTGGTCAACCGGGGAGAGCGACTCGAGATGGAGCTGAGTAGCACTGCAGAATGGTATTCGACGGCAGCGCTGGTCGGCGACTATTGGCGCCAGCAGGGGGTGATGGTGAAGGAGAACGTCATCAGTCTGGGCACGGTCTTCGACCGGGCCGGCCGATCCACCTATCCGGGGGCCGAGCTGGCCGGTGCAATGGCAGGGTTGCCTTTCCTGGATAGTCGGCTGCGTACGTCCAACGCACCCGGGTCGGATAACGGATTCGCCGGGGTTAACCGCGGTCATTACGCCAGCCCGGTGATGGACTCGCTGCTTGACCGAGTGTGGGGAGCTCTGGATCCGACCGCTCGTGATGGCGCGGAAAACCGGATCGCCCGGCAGGTGGCTGAGGATTTGCCGATCATCGGCCTTTACTTCTACCCGACCATGACCCTGATTCGAGGTGAGGTCCGGAACGTGGTTCCGCCGGACGCGCTCCCCCCGGTGGCTCGCCCGATGCTGACCTGGAACGTCCATGAGTGGCAGAAGTGAGGTGGGACGAACCCTCGTCGAAAGGCAGGAGGGTAAGTGACAAGTCCTAGTCAGGCGGTCATCCTGGTGATTCTTGGCCTGGCCACCCTGTTGGGCTGGAACTTCTGGCGCGGGCGGACCGGAATCCTGCCGCTGTACTACGTCTCGGTGGTGATCCTGGTTGCACTGGTCATCGCGACCGGAAGCCAGGTGTTGCAGCTATCGGGCTTCATCGAGCCAGCCAACGCGGCCGCTATTTACATCGCACTCTCGGCCTGTGCGACCAACCCCACCATGTGGCGGCAGGAGGTCAGCAAGGATCTCGAACGTACCCGTTTGTATGCTGCGCTGCGCCCTCGGGACTTCTTGTCCTGGCGGGGCTGGCTGAAGGTGGTGGATCGCATCGGGGCGGTGCGAGCGGTCCTCGTCTACCTGGCGCTCTTTTTGGCCGGCCTGGTCGGTACTGCGCTGACCGCCCAACCCACGACGGTGAGTCTAGCCCCGGATCGGGCTCCCTACGTCCTGGTCCTGGCTCCAGTCGTTTTATTTGCGCTGTTGAGTGCCTGGTACTTGTATCTGGCGGCCCGTCGCCTGGTGCCGGGGGCTTGAGCTGATTCCACCGCCGGCCACCCTTCTGCTCGGCCAATCCGGCGGACCGACGGCAGTCATCAATGCCAGTCTGGCCGGCGCCATCGAAGCAGGCCGAGTCGACCAGCGAGTACAACGCATCCTCGGCGCGCAGTTTGGGGTGCGGGGCATCATCGAGCGGGACTTTGTCGATCTGGCTCAATTGACTCTGTCGGAACTCGATCAGTTGGCCAGTACGCCCGGGGCCGTCCTGGGATCATCGCGCCTCCGACCCTCCGACCAGGAAGTCGAAGCAGCCCTGGAATCCCTGGGTGAAATCGGTGTGAGCTGGCTGAGCTTCATCGGCGGAAATGACTCCGCCGATCTCATGCATCGTCTGCATCTAGCTGCGCGCTCCCGAGGCATACCCTTGAATGTGGTCGGCATTCCCAAAACTGTGGACAACGATTTGCCCGAGATGGACCACGTCCCCGGTTACGGAAGTGCCGCCCGCACTCTCGCCATCGCCGTTCGGGGCTCAGGTGCAGACACCGCGGCAATGCGTCACAGCGACCCCGTGAAGGTCATTGAAGTACCCGGTCGGAGCTCCGGTTGGCTCGCCGCTGCCGGTGCCCTCGCCCGCGCCGCCGCCAGCGACGCGCCACACGTATTGTTTTTCCCCGAACGCCCTCGTCCCCTGCTCCAGATGGTGCAGGAGGTGAAAGTCCCTCTGGACGCGCGGGGGTTTGCGGTTGTGGTGATCTCCGAGAATCAACCCGATGAGGGTGGGCAGCCGTTGGCCGGGGGTGACGCCGTTGCAGTCGATCCCTACGGCCATGCCTACTTTGAAAGCCCCGGTTTGGCGCTGGTACGAGCCGTTCGACGCGAGCTCGGGGTGAGTGCTCGGTACGAACGGCCGTCCAGCATCTTGCGCAGCTTCAGCGGTGCCCAATCGAACACTGACCTCGATGAAGCGCGGGCGGTCGGGACTGAGGCCGTACTCCGCGCGCTACGAGGTGAGTCCGATGTCATGGTGGCGATCGAGCGAGAAGAAGGGACGGGCTACCGCGTCCGCTATGGCGCGGTCCCCCTTGGGGCGGTGGCCTCCCAGGAGCGTCGCCTACCCGACGAATTCATCTCCGCCAACGGAATTGACATAACAGAAGCATTTCTGCATTACGCTCGCCCGCTCATCGGCTTCCCGCTGCCCCGGCCGATGACCCTCTGAGTGATAGAATTCGGCCCGCTCTGGACGATGGACTCGATCAGTCAATAAGCGGCAGGTTGTGAATTGGAAATCCCGGTAAGCACCCAGGAAGAGGTCGTCCGCGAGGGCGACCTCCTCACCATCAATATGGGCCCCCAGCACCCGAGTACCCACGGCGTGTTTCGCATGGTGCTGACGCTCGATGGGGAAACGGTGGTGGGCTGTCGCCCGGTAATGGGCTATCTCCATCGCTCGGTCGAAAAGCTGGCTGAAGAGCGGACCTATCTGCAGGACATCATTTTTACCGACCGGCTCGACTACCTCGCGCCGATGACCACTAACCTGCCATTCGCCATGGCCACCGAGCAACTGGGTGGGATCGAGGTTCCCGAGCGAGCTGAGTACATCCGGGTCATCATGTGCGAGCTGCAGCGCTTTGCCAGTCATTGCGTGGCAATCGGAACCTTTGCCTCGGATGCCGGTGCCTTCTTCACTCCGATGATGTACACGTTCCGCGAGCGCGAGCGCATTCTGGACGTTTACGAGCAAGCGTGCGGTGCACGCATGACGGTGAGCTACATCCGGTATGGCGGAGTCGCTCGAGACCTGACCGACGAGTCGGTCACGACCATTCGTGACTTCGTGGCGGAGATGGATCGCAACATCGATGAGTTCGAAGGCATGATGACGCGCAATGAGATCTTCCGAGCTCGGACGGTGGGCATGGGAGTGCTGGCGCCAGACACGGCGGTGGCCTACAGCATCACCGGTCCCATGCTGCGGGCCAGTGGCATTCCCTATGACATCCGGCGAGCCGAGCCCTACTCGGTGTACGACCGCTTCCAATTTGACATCCCGACTCGGGAGGGCGGCGACTGCTACGACCGCTACATGGTTCGCGTCGGCGAAATGCGGCAAAGCAAGCGGATCCTGGAACAAGCCCTCAAGGACCTCCCGGACGGACCGGTGGTGGGTAAGATCCCGAAGGTCTTTCGGCCGGCCAAGGGCTATAGCTACGCACGCACCGAGAGTCCGAAAGGCGAGATCGGCTTCTACCTGGTGAGCGAAGGACGGCCGGAGCCCTACCGGTTCCACATCCGCGCGCCTAGCTTCATCAATCTCGGGGTGCTCAGCCAGCTGGTAGTGGGCAACAAGGTGGCTGACGCGGTAGTGATTCTGGGGAGTATCGACATTGTCATGGGCGAGGTCGACCGTTAGCCATGAATAGGACATCTTATTCTTGGAGAACGAATGAGATCGAAGTCGCCAACCCAGAAACTATCAACTAGGACACCTTAAAAAGATGTTTGGAAGTGGGATTGCCCAGGGGATGATGATCACCTTGCGGCACTTCTTTGGGCCGAAATCGACCATTCAGTACCCCGAGCAGCGGGCGCCGCTGGCGACCGGGTTCCGGGGCCTGCCGCGGCTGGTGTTTGACGAGGACCCCGAACATCTGCGCTGCGTGGCCTGCAGCATCTGCGCCAACGCCTGCCCGGTCGAGGTCATCCACATAGACACCCACCGAGGCGAGGATCGCAAACTCGTGCTGGACCGCTTCGACATCGAGGCGGGCGGCTGCGTGTATTGCGGCCTTTGCGTTGAAGCCTGTCCCTTCGAAGCGCTCACCATGATGCATAGCTTCGAGATGGCCGTCTACAACCGCGACCAGCTGTTCTGGACCAAAGAGATGCTGGCGCTAAAGGCCACCCCCGAGAGCGAGGCCGACCGAATTCGAATCGTGGGCGGCAACGAGAAGTAGCCGCCTGAACGACCGGCAGCGGGAGCTCGCTCGCGACGCCGCCTTCACGCGCTCAATCAAGCAGAGAATACGTTCCCTGCTGGCCCCGAACCCCGGTGGACGCTACCTCGACGTCGGTTGTGGGTTGGGAGATGACGCACGAGAGCTGGCTCGACTCGTCGGCCCAGACGGGCGAGTGGTCGGGCTAGATCTCAGCCCGGAAGTGCTGAGTCGAGCCCGGACCTCGGCCGCTGGCAGCTCCCCAGGAGTCAGCTACGTTGCAGCGGACGGCCATCGGCTCTGCTTCTCGGACCGCTCATTCGATGGCTGTCGAGCGGAACGAGTGGTGCAGCACGTCGATGATCCCCAGTTGGTGGTGAGTGAGATGGCGCGGGTCACGGTGAGCGGTGGCTCAGTGGTGATCTTTGCTCCCGATTGGGGCAGCGCCGTCATTCACGGGGCGGAGCCCGTCGTCAGCGTGGCGGTCCTACAGGCGTGGGGTCGATCGATTCGCCACGGGTCCGTCGGCGGAGGCCTGCCGGGGCTGCTCCGTGAGGCAGGCCTGGATGAAGTCGTTGTGGAGGCCTGGGCCGAGCTCACGACGCTAGAGGGCTACCCGGCGGCGCGAGGACAGCACGATTGGGATGTCGCCGCCGCCGCGCAGGCGGCCGCCGCAGCCGGGGACATCTCGGAGGCTCAGGCCGAAGCCTGGCTGGATGAGCTCGACGAATCGGTTCAGCAAGGGCGCTTCCTCATGTCATTGACCTGCTTCGTAGCCAAAGGGATAAAGCCCTGACCTCAGTGGAGGCCCTACGATCCCCAGTATGAGAATCAGTCGGTAGGAACGCTGATACCCGGCCTGGGTACCGGTTGGCCGCTGGCGTAGAAGGCTCGGTTGGCCGAGACATAGCCGTCGAAGTCCGAACGGACATAGCTGCGCGGATCGACGTTGAGGGCAGCTTGAAAGCTGGCATACAGCTCGGGGCAAGTGTCGGCAAAAGCGTGCGGGTTGCGGAAAAACATCTCGAAGTAGCCAGCGATGAACTCGCCGTCATTGTGAAAGACGTAGGGGTGACCCAGCGGCGGATCGTCGCCGTTCCGCCCCTCGACCGCCGCCAGGTATCTTTCGTGCTCGCGACGCTTTCCGTCCAAGAAGAGCTGTCGGGCAGCGGGCTGAAAGTATCGGCCGTCCCCCGGAGCGAGCCCGGGTAACGTTCCCTCGGCGCGGCCGATGCGGCCATCCGCAATATTGACCGCGTCCAACAGGTGCCCTAGTTCGTGGAGTAGCGGGCAGGTCCCGGGGACCGTCTCGCTGTAGCCTTCGAACAGCCGTGACATGACCAGCTGTACCGCCTCAACCTCGGGGTTGTAGTCGCCGCCCATGACGCCGCCCTCGTGGGCGAAAGCAGAATCGTTGGCATAGATCCAGATGTGGCGGGGACGGTGCAAGAAAGCAGCAAGCAGATCGGGATGGCCGAAGAAGATCTCCGCCAGCTGGGCAGCCACGATCCCGGTAACGCTGAAGGCAATCCGCTCGGCCAGTTCCGGGCGTGCAGGGTCGATCAGCCGGATGTCGGCATTCGGGTTCGTCGCTATCGAAGTGGCCAGGGTCCAGAATCGCCTGGGAGCCTCCGAATCGGCTGCGCGGAGGGGCGGGGCATAGAGATCGAGCGCCCGGTATTTGCGGGTGGCTTCGGCCACGACAGCGGCGAGCTGTGGGCGGCAGCCGCCTTTGCCGGCATCCAGGTAATCGGCAAATCCGGCGATGAGGCCAGCCACGGGTACCGCGCCGATCTCCTGGCCGAAGTCCAGGGTATCGGTCGATTCAAAACTCTGGGCGCCCAGCTGTAGTCGAGTGCCTTCGCGTGTGCTTTCGATCGAGGGATGGAGCGATCCGATCTCGTCGAGTTTGGCCTGGAGCACCCGGCCTGGGTGGGGATTGGTTGCAGCGGCCGGTTTCCCGAAGTACCCCGGCCCCCAGGCACTCGATTGGGAAGCAACCAAACGACCGCGTTGCTCGAAGCGCCGCCGGCGGATCCACCTGGCCGCCCTGAAGCACCAGCCGGGCAGTCTCCAAATGAGAATGCCGACTGTGAGCAGACCGAGCAGCGACTCGGGACTCATCGCGGACTCTCGACGCGGCCAATTTGGTAGGTGTCGCCGACCCCCATCGAAAGTCTTTTTCCAGTCGATGATTCGTAAACGATCAGATCGATCGTGAGGGGATACAGAGCCGCCGGCGGGATGCTCAAGTGAACCTCATCGGGAATGACGTCGCCCGCGACCCAATCTGAAGTGGGAAGGGCGCCGCCGAGGGGAGGGCTGTCGTGTTGGGCGACCAGTGAGCCGTCTCGGGCCAGCAGCTGAACCGAAATCGTGTAGTCGAGGCTGGGCTGCTTTTGAGCTACCCAGAGGAGCTGTACCGTGAGATCTCGCCCGGCCGAAGCCGGAGCGGCACCCAAGGTAGCGCTTCCGAGTCCCAGCTCGTCTCCAAATATGGTCAAGGGTTTACTCGCCCAGATGGTGGTCGGAAGGACTTTGATTCGGCCGAGAATCGCGACATCGCCACCCGCCGTTGGCCCGGTGGTAGGGAGGCGAGCCAGGTCCGGAAAGCCATAGAAACCAGAAGTGGCAACGTACATTCCGGCCGACGCGCCGGCCGGAATGGGGACATCAAACTCGTCGTAGATGAGATCGCCCTGGCGCCAGAGGCCGGTCGAAGCGGACCCGTTCGCCGGAACCCGGTCGATCCCGGCCACTGTCTTGCCATCGAAGGCTACCAGGTGCACGAAGGTTCGGTACGAGCGGGGAACGTCCTGGAGCGCTTGCCAGGTGAGCCGAGCGTGGACCGAGTCGCCGGAGTCTGCCCGGAGCGGGGTCAAGTTGGCCCGGACTAGCCTGATCAGCTCGCCGAATTCGATGTTGACGGTTGGCTCGAGGGCCGCTGCGTCGGCCGCGCTCAGGCGTTGCCCGAGCTGGTACTCGGGCAAGAACAGCCACGACGGAGTGAACGCCGCCAAGCCAGCCACGACAATCGTGAGGACAGCGGCAACCGCCATATGAGTCCGGCGGGGAAGGAGTGCGCGCCACCCCGCGATGACCGCGACGACCAGCATGGGCAGGGCCGGAAACAGATAACGGCCGTTGGGACCGAAAAAGCTCAGCGAGTAGCGAATGATTGCGGCATCGACGAGGGCCACGGCCAGGGCGGCGGTCCCGACGTAGGGGAGCCAGGACCTCCAGCCCGGCCGAGCCAGCCAGCCCGCCCAACCGAGCCCGGCCAGACCCACAATCACGACGAGCAGCGCGGTATCCAGCAGTAGATCGTGGGCAAACACCATTTGACCCGCCCCGAACATCAGAGTGCGCCAGAAGTCCGAAGCCGGCGCCCATTCCGCGCCGAATTCCATCGCCAGGCTGGCCATGGTGATCGGGCGAGGATCGATCGGCCAAAGGGGATTAGTGGAAAACACTCCCCACCCAAGCGGGTCGCCGTACAGGATCTGGTTGCGCGCTAGCCACCAACCCGCGATTCCGACGTACACCCCGAAGGCGGTGGCCATCCAAGACGCGAGGGCACGGAGACCGCCGTTCGAGAACCGATCCTCCATCCGTTCATGCTGAGGCTCTCGAAGCACCGTTCCGGGCTGTGATGTCCAAGTCGCCATGGCTGCCGCGAAGGGCAGTAGCAATCCCAGGGCAAGTCCAGAGGCCTTGGCGAGCACCGTCAAACCTAGCAGGGCCGCGCAGAGAGCGATGTTCGCCGTCGTCGGCCTCCGCAGGAACACCAAAACGCGCCAGAGTCCCAGTGATGCAAAAGCGGCCACCCAGCTATCGTGGTGCACGGTTGCCGCGGTGACCAGGAAGCCCGGGATAAACCCCACGATCGCCATAGCCAGCGCGCCCAACCCAAAGGCTTGCGGACCGAAGAAGAAGCGAGCGATCTGGTAGGTGGCGAAGAGCACCAGGGCGCCCGCGACAACTGACAGTAGCCGCGCGACGTGCATCCCCCGTGTGGCGCCCGAATACGGGAATTGCTCCGAGGCATCGCCGTGAAAGATCCGGTTGTAGCCGCCGTAGTTGGGATCGCCCCACCGGAAGTCGGTATTGACTCGCGCACTTTCCTTGGGATTCGAGGTATCGATGGGGGCGATCGCCGCCGCGACCAGGAGGTAGTAAAGGGGCGGATGATGGGCCAGCAAGACTTCTTGGGGCTCGCCGTGGGTGGATTGCTCGGGCAGGGCGTGCCGAGTCAGCAGAAATTGGGCGTAGTGGTAGTGGTCGATCTCGTCCACCGCTTCCCAGGGGGGAATGACCAAGCTGTAGTAGACAGCGAGTGCGATGAAGCCGCCCAGGACGCCGACCGGCAGCCACCGAGACGCCATCAGTTGGGGCCGATTCTTGATGGCATCATCCTGCAAGCCCAGGTGCCATACTTCCGCGACGCCGCAGAACAGAGGCTTATCGGGCCTGGCAGTTTAGGTAGGAGCCGCGTGTACCGTCAACGAATCGTCTGGCCTTTCGACTTGCCCAGTCGGCAATGAAGCTCTCCTCTCCCGGCCGGTCCCTGGCCATGAGCGCCCTGGCCCTGGTGGCATTGCTCGCTGGCGGTCTCTGGGTTCGGGAGCGTGCGGCAATTGCTGGCTTGCCTGCTGCGCCCGTGGCCGCCTTCGACGACCAACAGATCCCGGAAGCGAGCTGACCCACGGTGCTTGGTACGAGCTGGCCTTTACCCGACCGTCGACTGCGGCGGCCCCTCCCCAGGCTACCGTCGAGCGACTGCTGATAGGTCTGGTGGACCGGAGCGAGCAGACCATTGATCTTGCTATCTATGAGCTCGATCTTGATTCCGTGGTCGATAGCCTGGCTCGCGCGGCCCATCGTGGGGTGAGGGTCCGCATGGTGATCGAGTCCGACCTGGTGGGCAGCCCCAAGCCCCGGATCAAGGCCGAGCTGGAACAGCTCCGGTCGGCCGGAATCGTCATGGTGGCGGACCGACCCGATCACACGATGCACGACAAGTTTCTGGTCGCGGATGGACGCTGGGTCGAGACGGGCTCGTGGAACTACACGTTCAGCGAGACCTACCGAAACAACAACGACGTCATCGTCATCGACTCGCGGGAGCTGGCGATGAACTACACCGCTGAATTTGAAAAGATGTTTGTCCAGCGCCAATTTGGGGGCGCGAAGGCCACCGGAATCCCGTTTCCTTCACTGGTGCTCGCGGGTGCTCGGGTCGAGAACTACTTCGCTCCGGAGGATCGCCCGGCTAATCGAGTGATTGCCTGGATTGGCACCGCGCGCCAGACTATCCACTTCCTCGCCTTCGCCTTCACCCACGACGCCATCGGCGATGCCATGTTGGAGCGCTTTCACTCGGGTGTGGAAGTCGGCGGTGTGTTCGAGGCGGCGGATGCGCGGAATCGGTTCTCGGAATACGCTCGCCTCAAGGTGGCTGGCACCAATGTGCTGCTGGACGGCAATCCTTGGAATCTGCACCACAAAGTAATCGTGATCGACGGCCACGTGACCGTCTTCGGCTCATTCAATTTTTCGAACAATGCCGATCGCGCAAACGATGAAAACCTGCTCATCATCGACGACCGCGGCCTGGCCGCCGCCTTCGAAGGCGAGTATCAGCGGCTGCGCTCCGAAGCCCAGCGCACCTAGATCTCTTTGTCCGGTAAGGCGGGCCTTGTGCCCCGCCGAAACTCGGCCAGCCGCCAATGTGGTGCCGCGGATGAGCCCCGTCCCGCCTTAACTTTTGGGGATGATTCGATTGCGCAACCTGTCGATGAGCAGGATGGCAATGATCCAAGCGCACGGCCCGGGTGCTAAGATACGCAGCGTTTCGCGGTGGGCAGGCCCCACGCTGCCGTCTTGAAGACGCTGTGTTGAGAACCCGCTTAAACCACGGTCAGGGAGAGATGCCGATGTTCTACGAGCTGCGTAACTACGATGTCGCGCCGGGCAAACAAGAGGCCCTGCTCGATCGCTTCGCCACCTTCACCACCCTCAAGTGGAAGGAGTATGGCATCCGGCTCACTGGGTTCTGGACTCCCGAGATCGCCGAGCCGCAAACCAACCACGTCACCTACATCCTGGCCTGGGAGAGCTTCGAAGAGCGGATGAAAAAGTTCCCCGCCTGGCAGGCGGACCCAGAGCGAGCCAGGAAGTGGGAAGAGACCGAAGTCGAGGGCCCGTTGGCGCGCCGGGTCTACAACCTGTTCATGGAGCCCACCGACTTCTCACAGCTCGACCGTGGCGTTCCCTATGGATCGGACCCTTCGGGGAGAAGTCCGTATCTCTTCGAGCTGCGCGAGTACGACGCGATGCCGGGGAAAAGGACCGCCCTGGTCAATCGCTTCGGTAACTTCACCGTGGACTGCTTCACCAGGCACGGCTTCCGCCAGGTTGGTTACTGGCTCCCCGTCATGGGCGGCCACAACCACCAGCTGATCTACTTTCTAGCCTGGGAGAGCTACGAAGAGCGATCTCGCTGCTTCGATGCCTTCCGGGCCGACCCGGAACGGCAGCGAGCCTTCGCGGAGAGCGAGAAGGACGGCGTGCTGGTGGAGCACGTGAACAATTCGATCTTGCGCCCGGCCGCATTCTCCCCGATGAAATAGCTCCGACGGACTACGCCGCTTGGGTCATGTTCTGGCGTGCACGCTAGACGACGCCCAGGCCCACGTAATTCTCGGCGAGGCTCGTCATGGCGGCTCTTGAGGTCGTGATGTAGCGGAGCTGTGAGAGCTGCAACTGCTGCTGGAAGCTCGAATCTTCACCGTCGCCGAGCTTATGGAGCATCTCGGAATACCACCAGGAAAAGTGCTGGACTCGCCACACTCGTCGCAGGCAGGTACCGGAGTAGCTCTCGAGAAGATCGGTCCGTCCCGAGCGGTACCAATCCACCATTGCATCCGCCAGGACTCGTGCATCAAAGATCGCGAGATTCATTCCCTTGGCCCCGGTCGGCGGGACGATATGGGCAGCATCTCCGGCGAGGAAGAGCCGCCGGTATCGCATGGGCTCGATCACGTAGCTGCGGATATCGGTGATGCCCTTCTCTACGATGGGGCCCTCGTTCAGGGTCCAATCGGGGTCTGGGAATCGCGCGTGCAGCTCATTCCAGATCCGGTCGTCGGACCAATTCTGAATGACTTCGTTGGTTGCACACTGCAAGTACAGACGAGTGAGCTGGGGCGAGCGCATCGTATGCAAAGCGAATCCTCGCTCGCTGTAGGAGTAGATCAGCTCATCGTTGGAGGGTGGCACCGCAGCGAATATGCCCAGCCAGGAGAAGGGGTACGTTTTTTGAAACTCGACGACTGCTCCCGACGGAATCGCGGCCCTGGATACTCCGTGAAACCCGTCGCAGCCGACCACGAAGTCCGCTCGCAACTCCTCAATGGCCTCGTTTCCTCGGAATCTGATCGTCGGTAGATCCGAATCCAGACCATTGATGTCGACCGCTTCAGACTCGAAGAGGATTTGGCCGTGGGCATTCAAACGCGCCTCGATCAAGTCCTTCACGACTTCGTGCTGGCCGTAAATGAAGACTGACTTGCCGGTTAGCTCGGTGAGGGGAATTCGGTGACGGGTCCCGTTGATCATCAGCTCAATGCCGTGATGAACCAGTGCCTCACGACGAAGGCGGTCACCAACCCCGGCCTCGCAGAGCAGGTCCACCGTGCCCTGCTCGAGCAGGCCCGCTCGCATTCGTCGCTCGACGTATTGGCGCGACCGGCTCTCCAGCACCACCGACTCGATGCCTTCGAGCGCGAGTAAATGCGAGAGCACGAGCCCGGCCGGACCCGCCCCGATGATTCCGACCTGCGTGCGCATCATCGAGACACCTCACTGGAGTACGAGAGCGAGCAGCCCTGCCGAACTTCGTCGACGGGCGGGACCCATTTATCGGCCCGAGCCCCGGTGCGAGTCAAGCGGTCCTAAGTATCCGGGGAGAAGAATTTGAGAGTTGACTGATTCCGCCTCGCCGTTGCCCGGATGCCCGCCATCTATTGCTGAGTAAGCGCAGCTGGAGGGTTCACTGTGGGGCGCTGGCGATGTGAAGGATCTTTCCTGAGGACGTTGAAATGGGTGGAAGGCGCTGCACCTGCAGAAAGCCGGCCTCCCGCCACATAAGCTCTGCGACTCGCTCGGCAGCCGCGCCCCGGCCGATGGCGGTCAGAAATGTATTGGCGACGGCGTCTTCGTCCATGGAGCCCAGCCTTGGATGGACCAGCAGCCGTAGCTGGGGGGTGCCGCCTTCGCCTTCTTGCTCGACGAGCTGGTAGTCGGTGGGGCCGCCACCGAAGCGGGAAGGAAGCAGTTCCTCGAGCACTCGGATGACGTCGACATCCAGAAAAGTGATGCCGCCGGCGGTGAGCTTCTCGAAGCTGCGAATGGTGTGGAGGTGGGTGGTCCACCCAAGGTCTTCCATGGGGCAGCCACAGGGCTGCTGGGACAAGGTGGCCGAGTCACCAAGGGAAGCATTGAGGAGGATGAACGAGGCGGTTGGGCGCAGCGAAGAGATAAGAAGAGCCTGGCCAGGGAATAGCCCAGGGACGTCTGCGCCCGGTTGAATCAGGGCATGGGATTCGTTGAAGACGTGCATGTCATCCGGCGCCTGGGGCGCGAGGCAGCCTTTGGCCACGTAGCTCGCCTCGGTGGAGCCATAGGCGGGTGCTACCCGAGCGCCCACCTGGCGAATGGCAGCCATCCGTTCCGATGTGGCCGGCTCTCCCACCACAGTGAACTCGGCTCCCTCGATCTGGACGCCGGTTGATGCCGCCGCTGCGCACAGCCGGACCGCGTTACTCACAAAGGTATGTATGTGGGGGGGGCCGCCCGACCGGAGCACCCCTTGCATCCACATCAAAATCGGCCCGAGGTTGTCCAGGGGCACGTATTCCATGGGCGGTAGACGGACGCCAGCCGCCAAGCTGGCCCACCGTAGCAGGCGCCCACTCCAGAGATAACGCGCGCCGAGGCCGGCCGCAGATGGATCCACCGATGAGAACCAGCGGGACGGACGAGCCTGGGCGATGCTGTATTCCAACAGGTGGTCGAGCGGCCAGCCACCCGGCACTCCCCAGATGGCGTGCACCCAGCCCTCCGCTCCGCGAGCGTGCAGGTGTAGGCAGGTGTTGATGGCGCGTTCGCGGTAGCGGGCGGGGACCATAGATGGCGATCTCCCTCGCCCTCGGCCGCGATCGCCCCAATTGACCTGGGTGCCCATGAGCGGGTTTCGCAGGTTAGCCGGGTCAATCGTCATATGGGCGCTGCCCCGGACCACCGGCTGCAATCCCTTCGCCTCTTCTACGGTGAGATAAACGCCCTTCTGATACAGGGTGTGCAAGGCGCCCTCCACCCCCTCGGCGTTTAGCAGGTTCTCTAGGTCCCCGTACTCACAACCCGCGAAGTTCAGGAGGGGTAAATAGGGGCTGTCCGGGTAGCCGTAAATGGCCCGGCGAGCGGTCTCAAGCAACGCTTCGGTTCGATGTTCTAGCCGATAGCGCAAGGTGGCCAACGCCTGTTCAAAGGTTAGTCGGTGGCGCAGGCCCTCGGGGATCCCAACCAGGAAACGAATCCCGTTGAGCACCTCGCCAATTGAGGGGAGAGATTCTCGCAAGTTGGTGATGAACCTCTATGCAGTGAATGGCCTCGGGGCCCCGAATTCACGTCGCCAATAGAGCAAAGCCGTTGACGTAGTGTCGGGCAATCGTTTCGCCGTATTCGTGCCGCGTTAACTGGTACCCCCGGCGCGACTCGAACGCGCGACACACGGTTTAGGAATTCAAAAAATACCGTCTGAGGGGGTCCAAACAGGGCTATTCTAGGCACAAACCGTCCCACCGTGTCCACCCGTTTCTGACCCCGTAGAGTGTCAGTTAGAGTGTCTTTTTTCGACACACGAAAAACCGCGTGTCAGCCCTTTTCAAGCTGGCCTAGTACCACCGCCGAGGCGATCGATTCACCACTCGACGCACCTGCCGACGAGCCGAATAGCGAACCACCGCACCGGGGCCACGGGTCACCGCGCGAGCCGTCCAGAACCACGAATGCAGCCCAGAGGGCGGGCGCATCATAATGCTGGCGATCTCGGATTCCTGTGGCCTGGTCTTTTATGGAGGATAGCTGATGCACTGCTCGTCATTCCTTGCCAACAGCGTCTTCATTTCCATCAGGGCAGTTGCCTTCACTCTCTTCCTAATTCTCCCCTCGACCGCCTTCGCCCAAGATCTCATCATCGCCACGGTACCTCCCGACCTGCCCCACTACGACCGCGACGCTTTTCATGTCTGGATCGATGCAGATGGCGATTGTCAGGACACCCGAGCCGAAGTGCTCATCGAGGAGTCCCTCGCGCCGGTCACCTTCCGCGCGTCGAATGAGTGCACGGTTGGTATGGGGGACCGGATCGACCCATACACTGAGACACCGTTGCCCCCTGACGAGGAACCGCCCGCCGGCCCGATCATGGACGAGTCAACGACGCAGCCCGCAGTGTCCGGGGTTCCTGCTGTGCTCCAAGGGATAGAGCAGCCTACCGCCCCCCCAGCGGAGCCGACTTCGCCACCTCGTCCAGCTCAACCCACCGCAGTGCCCCTCGTGCCCACCGCAGCGCCCCTCGTGCCCACCGCAGTCCCCTTCGTGCCCACCGCAGTCCCCACGACTGCTCCGGTGGCCTCCTCCTATAACGTGGCCCCGTACATCGGACATGGTGATATTGCCAATTGCGGAGATTTCCCCAGCCAAGCCTACGCCCAAGCAGTCCTCCGGGCCGATCCGTCCGATCCGAACAAACTCGACACCGATCGAGACGGTATCGCCTGCGAGTCGCGGCCGAACCCGAAGGACCTGGTGCGGGTGCCGCGCTAGAAGCTCGTCGAATCAGGAACGCGCCTGATCCGACTCCAGCGCCTAGCTAGCATCCCCAGAAGCCGCCACGGCCTCACTCCGACCGCAGGCAATGCACGTCCACCAGCCCCGCCGCCAGGGGTCCAGCTCGATCACCATGTGGCCGCAATGCGACGTGGAAATCACCGTGAGACGGCAAGGGAACGCTTCTGGTCACGTTACGGTGATCGCGGCATAGTGTCCGGAATAAGCTGAGGAGGCCAACACTGCGTGGCTGCGAGCCCCAATAATGGGGTGATTCACGCCTGCGTTCGT
>SHYK01000010.1 GCA_009692845.1 Chloroflexota bacterium
ATCTGCCCGGTCCCCAGTAACGGGAGAACTGACGTCACTCCGGCGCAGAGGGTGAGGTAGGCTTCATCCACCGCGAAAAGCGTCCCTGGAGCCAGCCGGATGAGCTCGGGAAGCGCCTCGACCGGAAAGAGCCGGCCCGTGGGGTTGTTCGGGTGACAGATCCACACCACCTTCGGCGGCATCTCGACCAGCGCGGGCTTGAGCAGTTCGACGAGATCGCCAGCGTTATTCGCGGCCAGAGCGGACTCTGAAACGGCATCTTCATTTGACGGTAGTGGGCCGCCGCGCACGGCCACCTCAGGATGGAACGTCCACACGCTCTCGACTTGCGCCCCGCTGGCGAGGCTGGCAACCGCGTACTCACCGTAGGCGGGACTGACCACGAGTGCCCGATCCCCCGGCGCGAGGTAGGCCCGGGCGACCGCCCAGATCAGCTCGGTCGAGCCGTTCCCGGCCACCACCTCCTCGATGTCCACACCGTCGCACTTGGCGATGGCGCGCCGCAGCTCCAGGGCATACCGATCCGGGTAGCGGCTGAGATCGACTGCGGCTAGGGCCGGCGCCACTGTCTGCGAAGGTCCGATGACATTGCCGTTGGCGCTAAAATCGAGCACCTTCGGCCCCAAATTACGCTCCGAGCCATGCGCATCGATCGACCCGTGGGTGGCCGGAACCAAAGCCTCTATCCAGGGTACCGGGCGAGGATGTCGCGATGAGCTGGACGACGATCCGGCGGTCATAGCAGGCTGACTCCAATCAAGAGGACCGCAGCCAAGCCGGCCGCGATGTCGGCGACGCGCACCGCCTGGCGAATCGCCCAGGCGTCAGCCCCGCGGCCCGCCGTACCGAGCCGGTAGTGGCCGAGCTTTTCGAGCTCGACGTCCAGGGCCCCAGCCATGGCGGCCATGGGCCAGCCGGCATTTGGACTCTCGGGGCGCGCGTGGTCCCGGAGGGCGGCTCGAAATGCGGCCTGACAATGGGCCCGGGCCAGCCAGGCGGCTACGATCAGCAACCCGGCGGTCATCCGGGCCGGAATCCAGTTGGCCCAATCGTCAACCTTAGCCGCCGCCTTTCCCAGGAACTCGAACTCGCCATGGTAGCCCACCATCGCATCGAGGGTGTTCACGACCCGGTAAGCGAGCGCTCCCGGGACTCCCAGCAAGACGTAGTAGAGGAAGGGCGCAACCAGGGAATCCGATAGGTTTTCGGCCAGCGATTCGATAGCGGCGGATCCGGCCTGCTCGGCATCGAGATCAGCAGTGTCGCGACTAACCAGGGCTCGGAGCGCTCGCCGCGCCCCGAATAGGTCCGAGACCCGGACGGCGTCGGCCACCTGGAGGACGGTTTGGCGGAGCTGGCGATAGGCAAAGCTGCTCTTGAAGAGGACGACCCCAACCAGCACGGCGCCGACCGGAGCAACGCTACCGACGGCAAACAACAGCCAGGCCGAGCCTAGCCCAACCAGGGCAACCGACCCGAGCAGAACAGAGGCTCCGAAGGCCAACTGGCGGGCCGCTCCATTGTTCGGAGCTCGACGGAAGCACCAATCGGCAGCACTGCCGAAGAGGGCGACGGGGTGCCAGCGGCTGATCGGGTCGCCGACCAGGGCATCGAGGACCAGGGCGGGCATCACCACCGCAAAAGCGGCATTCAGCACGGCAACCTCATGGGCACGGCGGACGGCAAGCCCTCACCCCAATCTCTCCCAGAGGAGAGGGGAGCCGCCCCAGCGGCTCAGCAAAATCTTGCTTCAAAGCGGCCCAAGGTCAGGGAGCGCTTTCCCGGTGGGCGACGCCGGCCTCGGCGAAGGTCCACATGTCGCGGGCGATGGCCACCGCGCTCCGAAGGAGGGGCAATGCGAGGATGGCGCCGGTTCCTTCCCCGAGGCGGAGCTGGAGATCCAGAAAGGGCACCAGCCCCAGATGCTGAAACGCCAGGGTGTGGGCGGGCTCGGTGGAACGATGGCCGGCGATGCAGAAATCGACGGCGTGCGGGGCGAGCTCGCAGGCCAGCAGCGCCGCGGCGCCGGACACGACGCCATCGATGATGATGGGCCTGCGGGACGACGCCCCAGCCAGGATGACGCCGGCCAGAACGCCGATTTCGAACCCGCCGACCGCAGCCAGAACCCCGATTGGATCGCCCGGCCCGACCTGATGAAGGTTCAGCGCATCCTCGATTACGGTGAGCTTCCGAGTGAGCCCCGGGTCATCGATGCCGGTTCCACGACCCACAACCTGGCTTGCAGCGGCTCCGGTCATGGCAGCCGTGATCGCAGCGGCCGAGGTCGTGTTCCCGATGCCCATGTCGCCCGTGATTAGTACGTCGGCACCCGAGGCGATGGCGCTGAGGCCCACATCGATGCCGCCCTGGATCGCGGCGGAAGCCTGCTGACGGGTCATCGCCGGCCCCACCCGGAAATTCGCGGTCCCTGAGCCGATGCGCAACGGGATGATGTGGTCTTGGCGTTCAAGTCCCATCCCGGCGACGCCCGCATCGACTACGAGGACTTCGGCACCCAGAGTTCTCGCCAACACATTGATCGCCGCTCGGCCGGCCGAGAACAGGGCCACCATCTGGTGGGTGACTTCGCTGGGGAAAGCGCTGACTCCCTCCACGGTCACGCCGTGATCGCCCGCCGCGACGACGACCGTGCACGAGGCCAGCGAGGGAAACAGCTCTCCGCGAATGCCGGCCAGCCGGATTGCCAGTTCTTCCAGGCGCCCCAGACTCCCCTGAGGTTTGGTGAGCTGGTCCAAACGCGCGCGCATGACGTTCATGACCGATTCGTCGAGCGGGGCGATGTCGGCGAGCACATCTTCGAGGCTAGCCACCGGTACTCCTTGTGAATGCGAACAACCATAGGGGAAAAGGGTGAGCGAGGCGAGACGTGCGCTTAGCACGCGGCTCCGCCCGAAGGCGCGTGCTAAGATTGAAGTCTGGCCCGCATGCTTTTTCGCTCATTCCCTTTCGGAAAACCTTCCCGCGTTTTCGTAGGACTGCTTTTCGCCTTCTCCACGCTGGCCGGCGGGCTCCTCCCTGGGCAGCCCGCCCTCGCAGCCGAAGCGGCAGTACTAGCCCCGGTGCTGGATGGGGATGACCGTTGGGGATTCAACCACGTCACCCCCGGCGCGGCGGCAGCTCAGGTCGCCCGAAACGCGGGAGCGCGCTGGAATCGCTGGGAGTTCCGCTGGGAGAAAATCCAGCCGCAGCCCGACCAGCTCGCCTGGACGGAAAGCGACCAGGCGCTAAGCGACAGCCTCAACGCGGGCCTTTCCATCCAAGCGGTCTTGATCGGCCTCCCGAGCTGGGCGCCCGACCCGGCCACGGGCCTTCCGCAGGGCCTCTATCTCGCCTGGGACGATCCGGGAAACTCCTGGGGCCGCTACGTCCGCGAGATCGTCACCCGCTACCGCGGGAAGATCCGCTACTGGGAAGTCTGGAATGAGCCCGACGCGAAAGACTTCTGGTCCCAGCCCATTCGGGATTACTACCAGCTACTCAAGGTCAGCTATCAGGCAATCAAGTCAAGCGATCCTGCGGCCCAGGTCCTCCTGGGGGGCCTCGACTACTGGCACGATCCGACCTTCCTGGACACGCTGCTGGGCATCGCCACCGCCGATCCGGAAGGCCGAGCCCACAGTTATTTTTTCGACGTCATCGTCTGGCACGTCTACAGCCGGCCGGCTGAGATCCTCGACCGGGTGGCCTGGAGCCGCGGGCGACTGAAGGCCACAGTCGGGGACAAGCCGATCTGGCTCAACGAGACCAACGTCCCAGTTTGGAACGAGTCTCCGTTCAACGACTACCGCCAGTTCCAATGGAGTGCGACGACCGACGAGCAAGCCTCGTTCATCATTCAGGCCTTTGCCTATTCAGTCGCAGTGGGCGTCGATCGAGTGGTGATGTACCGATTCCAGGATGTGGGAGAACGCCAATCGTGGGGGATCGTGCGCGCGGATGGCACTTTGCGACCGGCCTACACCGCCTTCCAGGTAGCGACCGAGTTTCTGTCCTTCCCGACCAGCGTGGCGGTCCAGGGTGGCCCTACGGTGGAGCGCATTGAAATCCACCGGGGAGGTCAGCGCATCTCGGTGGTGTGGAACCGAACGTCCGTCCCGCTGGTTACGCGGGTTCCCGCTTCCTACGGAAGGGCCGAGGTTATCGACCAGACCGGCACTCGACGCAATGTGTCGGCATCCAACGGCGGCTATGAGCTGGCCTTGGCCCCAGCGACCGCCAATATGGGAAGTAACCCAGGCGACTACATCATCGGAGGGCCCCCGCTGATCGTGGTCGAAGCCTCGAGCCAACTGCAGGTCGATCACCCTACCGACGGCATCGCGGTCGGGGGCATGGTGGCCATCGACGGGTGGGCGGTGGACCAGGCTGCCGCCACAGGCACCGGGGTGGACATGGTCAACGTCTACCTCGACGGGCCGTCGGGCACTGGAGCCTTCCTGGGCTCAGCCAGCTACGGGGCCAATCGCCCGGAAGCGGGTAGCGCGCTGGGCTCCGACCGTTTCCGGGCTTCAGGCTGGCGACTGCAGTGGGATGCCAGCCAGATACGATCCGGCCAGGTCCACACTCTACATATCTACGCTCATTCGACGGTGACCAACGCCTGGTTCTCCACGACCCGAACGATTCGGGTCGGCTTTGCCGATGACCCGGGGGTTGGGGTGGACAACCCGAAGCCGGGCGAACGGGTGGCGGGCGAGGTGGCCATCCGGGGCTGGGCGGCCGACCGCAATTCCCCGAGTGGAACCGGGGTGGATGCCGTGCACGTCTACCTGGACGGCCCGAGCTCGGTTGGCCGCTTCCTGGGCGCAGCGACCTATGGCAGCAGCCGGTCCGACGTGGCCGCCAGCCTGGGGTCGAGCGAGCTCCGAGACTCTGGCTGGAACCTGACCTGGAATCCGCGGGGAGTCACCGGAGGCAACCATCAGGTTTACATCTATGCCCACTCGATCCTGACTGGGACCTGGAGCCTGCGGCAAATCAGCTTTGAGCTCGACCAGCCGGGCCCGGTCCTCATGATCGACCGCCCGGCGGCTGAAGCGCACATCCTGGGAGTCGCCGAGATTGCGGGATGGGCAGCCGATCCACGCGGGCAAGGAAACACCGGCGTGGACACGGTCCAGCTTTTCCTGGATGGCGGTCCGGGGGCCGGTGCTTATCTGGGTGAGGCGCTCTACGGTGCCACTCGACCAGATGTCGCGCTTTCCCTCCGTTCGCCCCAATTCATTAATACCGGCTGGTCGTTTGCCTGGAATCTCGGCGGGATCCCCGAAGGTCGGCACGTTGTGCACGTGCTGGCGCACTCGTCTGTATCCGACCTTTGGACCGCCCAGACCCGGAACGTCGTCGTGGAACAATCAACCATCATCGGGGTCGATGCCCCAGCGCCGAATACTCGGGTGAGCGGCGCGTCAACGGTGCTGATCACCGGGTGGGCAGTAGATCGAGGGGCAACCGCCGGCACCGGCGTGGACATGGTCCACATCTACCTCGATGGGCCCACCGGCGTGGGGGCTTTCGTGGGGCCGGCTACTTACGGAGCCCCCCGGCCTGACGTTGCCGCCGCCCTGGGCTCGCCACGCTTTACTAATTCTGGGTGGTCGACCTCTTGGCTGCCGGCGGGCCTCGCGCCGGGCGAGCACGTTCTCTACATCTATGCCTATTCCAACGTAACCAGCCTCTGGGCTCTCACGACTCGCACCATCCAGGTCTGACCCGGCGGCCCGAGTGGTGGCACAAATGTGCCTCGGGTACTCTATAGGAACCAACTTGGACCCACCCTCGGCAACAGCGTGGCCTGCCCGCAGTAGCTTGTCGGTGGCACAATTGGGCAGCAACGCATTCCCTCCCCGGAGTCGGAGTCGAAATGACAGTTAAGGAACGGCTGCATCAGCTAATTGAAGACCTGCCCGAGGGCCAGGTGACCGAGGCCGCAGAGCGTGCCCTCTTGCAACTCCGCGGACTCGCAGATGACCCAGTGCTTCGAGCACTCATGAATGCGCCACTGGACGATGAGCCCGAGACAGATCAAGAGAGAGCTCTGGTTGCGGAGGGACTGGCAGATCTAGAGCGTGGAGATATCCTCTCGGACGAAGAGTTGCGTCGTGAACTCGGTTTGTGACGTGGGAGATTCTATGGATGCGTCCCGCGTTGCGAGACATGCGTCGCCTGGATCGGCAGGTCGCATCAAGGGTCCGAGAAGCCGTCGTGCGCCTCGGAGATAGTGGTCAGGGCGGCTGCGGGTCGGTGATTGGCGCGTCCGATTTGTCTACGACTATCAGTCGACGATCATTCGGGTCGTTCGGGTCCTGCCGCGAGGCAGTGCATACCGCGATTGACGCTCGGTGGAAGAGGCAGACTCTTGCCCTCCACTGCAAACGGACGGGTAGAACAGTGCAAAATGATGGCAAATAAGGCGTGGGGCAAACGCGCTTCGGGTACTCTATGGAAACGAACCGTGGGCCTAAGGGCCCGAACCTGATCAGAACTTGAAAGGAAGAAAAATGACTGAACGACCGTTGCGCCTGGGCGTCGTCGGCGCGAACCCCACCGTGGGATGGGCATCCCGCACGCATCTGCCCGCTCTGCTGGCTCTGCCGGAATACGAGCTGACTGCCGTGTGCACCACCAAGCAGGAATCCGCCGAAGCGGCGGCCCAGAAATACGACGCGCACAAAGCGTATTGGAATTTCCGAGATCTGGTGAATGATCCAGA
>SHYK01000004.1 GCA_009692845.1 Chloroflexota bacterium
GAACTCAAGGAAAGCCGGGTAGTAAACGACCGGGGTGAAGCTTTCTTGCAAATCGGCCGCGAGCGGCTCCCGATTGATGGAGTACAGCATGGCTTGCCGGAATCGAGCGTCCCGTTGCCAGCCGGCCTGGGCAGGGTCCCAACGATGGCCCTCGACTCTAAAGTTAAGCCAGAGGATGGCCACATCGTTAGGGAATAGGGAGATGCGGCCCTTGCCCTTTCCCCACTGGCGTTCGATTTCCTTCATCGGCCCGGGAAAGATCGCTGCGCCCGGGAGAATGACGTCGATCGCTCCCGCCAAAATGCTCGCCGCCGCCACCTGGGTGTCACCCGCCCAATGGATCACGATGCGGTCGATCTTCGGCCGCCCCAGGTAGTACTGGTCGAAGGCGGCTCCGGTCAGGAACGTTCCCGGCTCGTAGCCGCTGACCTTGTAGGGGCCCAGGCCGATATACTCGCCAGTCCAACCAGGGAGTGCGGAGAAAGCCTGAGGGTCCAGCGTCCGATACGGCTCCTCCATCAGGTGCTTCGCGATAGACGGGATACCCTCGACCGCGTTGCTGTTCCCTAGCACGGATATGGCGTTCCAGCTAACCACCAGAGTCTTCGCATCAACCGCCTTCACCGCGGATATCTTGTCGGCCTCAGCCATGGATGCGACCGCCAGCAGCGGGTCCCGGTTCACCTCGAACCCGAAGGCGAAGTCGGCGGCGATAAGTGGCTTTCCGTCGTGCCAGAAGACATCCGGACGGATCTTCCAGGTGACTTCCATACCCCCGTCGCTGTTGACCTTCCAGTCGCCATCCTGAATCGTCGGTACCTTTGCGGCCAGCCGGGGCCGAACGTTTCCCACCGAATCGAACTCGGTGAGGTTGCCGTGGAACATGAAGAAGCGTTCGTAATAGGAAGTCGAGGTCCCAGCCCGGCCGCCGAAGAGCACAAGCGGGTTGGGTTCGGCCCGCGTGTACATGGTCAGCGTCTTGGGTCCAGACGGCGCATTGCTGGCCGCCTTACCACCCGCGGTGGGCGCAATGCTTGGCCCGCAAGCGAGCAGCAACAAAGTGGCGCCGATTACCACGGCCGCGAATCTGCGAGGGGGTGCGTCGATCATTGCTGCCTACAGGCCGTAAAGCGCGCGCGGATTGTCGTCGAAGATCTTCTCGACCGCCTCCGGGTCCACATCTTTACGGTTTCGGAGAATCGAGAAGCAATCTATATTGCTTGATGGATCCTGATGCCCGTAATCGGTGCCGGTGACGATGTTGTCCTCACCCGCGTATTGCATGATGTACGGCAGGTCGTCGTCGGTCTGGCAAGTCACATAGATTCGATACTCTTTGAAGACGTTGTCCGGAAAAGGCTTGCCCGCTGAGGCGAAACGCGTGGCCGCCTCGTGGGACACCCAGGGAATCCATTGCGCGCTTGCCTCGATGAAGCCCCACCTGAGGTCCGGGAACTGCTGGGGCAGTTTGCTCAGGATGTAAGCGTGACAAGCGACCGCGGTCAGCGCTCGGAATGTGCTAAAGCCTCCGCCTGAGTCGTAGGGGGAGCGCAACGCATCACACACCATCGGATTGCCATTCGCGATGTGGATCGCGATGGCCATGTTGAGTCGCTGGGCTTCCTCATAAATGGGATAGAAGTAGGGGTCGGGAATCGTCCGCCCTGCTTCGAGCGATCGCATGCACACCGCCACTGCCCCGTGCTCCTTGGCGAAGCGGATTTCATCGACCGCATCGTTCATGCTGGTGAGTGGCAAGACGCAAGACCACCGGAATCGACCGTTCCCTTTTTCCCAAATGTCGGCCAGCCAACGGTTCCAACCTCGAGTGACAGCCACGTCCACCTCTCGCCGATCGGCAACCGCCTCGATGAAAATAGTGTTGTGCAAAACCTGGACGTCGATGCCCAGTTGATCCATGTGGTGCAGCCGAACCCCGAGATCGGCCATCTCGCGGGCCTCTTCGGGAGCTTCGGTGTTTCTGGCTCGAGGCCCGGTTCGATCCTGCGGCTCGCGGAACAGAGAGGCTCGTCGACGCAGCTTGCCGTCCACCATCCACAGCTGGTTGTTAGGCTGACCTTCCTGACCCACCAGCACCGGGCGATACCGGGCTACGCTGGGATCAATGAAATCCCAGGTGCGCTCGGTTTCTATGACGTGGGCGTCTGCATCGATAATTGGCATTTATGGCCCCTTTCGAGTTGCCGTGTCCCCAAGTTTGTCAGCCTTGGTCCCACCAACCGGGTGACTATCCGATGCGGACTATAAGCAGGGGACGCTTATCGGTCAAATAGAATTTGCGTAACTGTCTATTCACTCTACAGTATGCATCCGAAGCGCCAATAAATATCCGCGACAATCCCGAGCCTTGCCTAGGGTGGCCTTAACCCCCAGCGAGGCGAAATGACCTCAAGAATCAGGGTGAGGTCATTTCGCCTCGCTGGGGGGTTGGGGGGCTCCGCCCTCAAGTTTAATGGGCGGGCGGGCGGGCCTTCCTCTTAAAATGCCTCGGCGTAACGCCTCTTCTGAGCGATTGGCGTTGCCTGGCTCGATCCAACGGAGATACGAAGCCGGGAAGGAGAAGCCCATTGATCATCGACATTCACGGACACTACACCACGGCCCCCACCGAGCTGCGTGATTGGCGCCAGCGGCAGATCGCCGGCGCGGGCTCGCCGTTCACTGAGAAGCTGGTGATCAGCGACGACCAGATTCGGGAAACCATCACCGAGGGACAACTCAAGCTTCAGAATGAGCGGGGAACCGACATCGCACTTTTCTCCCCTACTGCAGGGGGAATGGCCCACCACTATGGCGACTACAACACCAGCCTCCAATGGACACAGACGGTGAATGACCTCGTCCATCGAGTGTGCACCCTTTTCCCGCAAAACTTCATCGGCGTGTGCCAGATACCGGAGTCGCCGGGCGTTTCTCCCGCCAAGTGCATCGAGGAGCTCGAACGCTGCGTCAATGAATACGGATTCGTGGGCCTCAACCTCAACCCGGATCCTTCCGACGGCTACTGGACCGATCCGCCGCTCACCGACAAGTGGTGGTACCCGCTCTACGAGAAGATGGTGGAGCTAGACGTCCCCGCGATGGTTCACAGCAGCATGTCGTGCAACCCGAACTTTCACGGCACCGGAGCCCACTACATCAACGGCGACACCACCGCCTTCATGCAATTTATCAGCGGCGACCTGTTCAAGGATTTCCCCACCCTCAAGTTCGTGATCCCTCACGGCGGCGGGGCAGTCCCCTACCACTGGGGTCGGTATCGCGGCATCGCGCTCAACCTCGGCCGCTCCTCTCTCGAAGAGCACCTGATGAGCAACGTGTTCTTCGACACCTGCGTCTATAACGAACGCGGAATGGATCTGCTGGTCAAGATGGTGAGCACGGACAACATTCTGTTCGCCTCCGAGATGATCGGTGCAGTTCGCGGCCTCGACCCCCTGACCGGCCGCTATTTCGACGACACCAAGCCGTACCTGGACGCAGTCGAGGACCTGTCCGCAGCCGATCGCCAGAAGATCTTCGAAGGGAATGCCCACAAGGTGTACCCCCGATTGGCTAAGGCCATTTCTAGTCGCTGAGGACATCTCGCGGAGCGACCTGGCCATCCCCCCGCCCGTCCATCCTGAGCTCGTCGGAGGACCTGTGCCTCTTGAAGGATTGAACGGGCAAATCATGGGCAGGGCAATGGCGGAGGAGATCCGGTGGCGATATATCTGACTGACGACGACGTTCGTCAATTGCTGACGACCGCCGAATGTGTGGACGTCATGGAAGACCTGTTCAAGCAAGAGGCGCAGGGGCTGGTGGAAAATCTGCCCCGCCAACGCTTCCGGTTTGGCCAGTCGTCGGCCACCCTCATGGGGGGCTCGGCCCTGGGGTCCGGCGCCTTTGTCGTACGCCATTCTTCGCTAAACCTGCTCTACAGCACCGAAACTGGACAGCTCGAAGCCGCCCTCCAACCCAGCGCCCTGGCCTGGATTCGCACTGGAGCCGCGACTGGCGTAGCCACCAGGTACATGGCCCGGACGAATGCATCGGTGGTCGGCATGATCGGGACCGGGCGCCAGGCCATCACTCAGCTCGAGGGGGTATGCGCCGCTCGCCCGATAAAGACTGCGAGAGTGTTTAGTCGGAACGCCGAGAATCGGGAGCGTTTCGCTAAAGACATGGAAGACCGCCTGGGAATCGAGGTGGTACCGGTTGGATCGCCCGAAGAATGCATTCGGGGCGCCGATATCGTCGTCACGATGACCAACTCTCGCGAGCCGGTCTTCGACGGCAATCTCCTGGAGCCCGGGATGCACGTAAACGCGGCAGGATCGAATGGCTGGATGCGGCGAGAGATCGACGAGGCCACCGTCCGCCGGGCCGATCTGGTGGTGGTCGACAACCTCGACCAGGCCAAAACCGAGTGCGGCGACCTGATCTGGGCGGCCGAGCGCGGAGCGGTCCGCTGGCAGCAGGTCGCCGAGCTGCACGAGGTGATCGGCGGCCGGCTCAGCGGCCGAAGCACTGAGGCAGCCGTGACCCTGTTCGAGAGCCAGGGAATCGGCATTGAAGACACTGCCGCTTCCGCCTACGTGCTCAAGAAGGCCAGAGAGCGCGGCATAGGGCAACCGCTCCCGTTTTAGCGCAACCGCACTGACCGCGCTCTCCTGCCAATCTTCGAATGTTCGGCCGGTCAGTTGTTGTGGAGCGGGCGCAGGCCGAAACCGGCCCTGATACGGTTGGTTTCGGTGAGCAGCTCGGTGTCGGCGGTCAGGAACGAGGATAGGTTGCCGGTGGTGAGGCCAAGCCGCTGGGCGGATCCGCTCAGGTTCCCCTGCAGCGCGACCAGCAAATCGAGCACGGCCCCCGCGGCCGGAAGGTAGCGTGCATCCCGCTGGCCGACCCGGAGCCGGCCGTCCCGTCCGATACATGCTGCAATAGCCGCCGGCACGCCGTTTTCGCTGATGGGGTGACGCACCCGCAGCGCGATCGCTTTGCGTAGGCGGCGAACCGCTCGAACCTTGTTTTCAGCCTGAGAGCGGCTTTCCTCGGCGATCACCATGAGGCCACTCGGGCGGTGCCGCAACCGGACGGCCGTCTCCACCTTGTTCCGGTTCTGCCCGCCCGGACCGGAGGCCCGATAGAGATCGACGTCACACTCGGCGAGCAGCGCCTGGTCGGTTAGTTGCGGAGCAGTCATATCTCTTCATCGCAGTAACGATAGCTCGGATGGCGGCGGCCATGGAATGTGCGGACCGGCTCTTCCGCGTCGGTGAGGGATCGCTATTCCTGGATCGGGCCGATGTCGCCACCTTGCGCAAGATACTTCATCTGAGTTGCGAATCGCGCCCGGGCGACCCGTCCCCAGTCCGGGTGATGGCTTGGCGCCGGTGGACGCTAGAATGCCCCTCAGGAGTGACACGCTTGCCGAATGATTTTGTAAGCAACCAGGAAATCATCCTGGCCGCTCGGGCCAAGCTCGACCAGGGACCGTGGGACTACGTCGTCGGCGGTTCCGAATCCGAAACGACGATGCGGCGGAATCGACTCGGATTCGATCGGATCGGCTTTCGACCTCGTATCTTGGTCGATGTATCTCACATCGATCCGTCCACCTCATTGCTGGGCCATCAGCTCCGAATTCCAGTAGTCCTGTGTCCGATCGGCTCAATGCAGATGTTCACCGCAGGCGGGGCGGTTGCGCCGATTCAGGCAGCCGACAGATTCGGAACTCTCCCCTTCATTAGCTCATCGACCGAGCCCACCCTCGAGGAAAGCGCGGCTGCCACGTCAGGTCCCAAGGTGTTTCAGCTCTATGTGAATGGGGACTGGGACGCGATCAAGAGCACCCTCACCCGGGTGATGCAGGCGGGTTACCAAGCGCTCTGCCTCACCGTCGACACGGCGGTCTACAGCCGGCGGGAGCGCCAGATGCTCGATCGCTTCCTCCCGCCCACCCGGCGGACGCTCTCTGACCCGAAGTGGCGGGCAGGCACCACCTGGGAAACGATGGACCGCATCAAGGACTTCGCCGGGCTTCCGTTCATCCTCAAGGGGGTTGCCACGGCCGAGGACGCCGCGCTCGCGGTGGATCATGGCGTGGATGTCGTCTGGGTTTCGAACCATGGCGGCCGCCAGCTCGATCACGGCCGAGCCGCCATCGACGTCCTCCCCGAGGTGGTGCAAGCGGTCGAAGGGCGAATACCGGTGGTGGTCGATGGGAGCGTGCTCCGAGGGACCGACGTGCTGAAGGCCATCGCCCTGGGAGCGACCGCGGTGGGGATTGGCAAGCTCCAGTGCTGGGGTCTCGCCGCCGACGGTGCGGACGGTCTGATTCGCGTCCTGGAGCTGCTCGAAGATGAGATCCGAGTGTCGATGGGCCTGCTCGGGGTCACTTGCCCAGCCGAGCTCAGTCCCGCCTATCTCTGCCCGGCGGATCCGGTGACCCCGCCGCACGAGATGAGTGCCTTCGTCAACATCCCGAATGGCCGCGTCCTCTGACCAACTTCCTCAGCCATGATGGCTGGCAATGGCCTCCGTTCGTGCCTTCAATCCCCGGTTCATCGCCTCGAATCCGTTTCGGGTCTGCCGACCAAAGAGCTTCTCGACGATGGGAACGAGCAATCCATTGAGCCGTTCCTCGTGTAGGAACCGAACCCGATTTGGGTCCAGTGGCTCGATGGCGAACCGATGCTCGCCGTCGAACAACCCAACCATCAGGAGCTGACCGAGCCAGCGCAGCTCGCGGCCGGGGCTAACTTCCAGCACGCGAGGACGGAACCGCATGCCGGGTCCCCCGGGTGCCTGAAAATACGCATTCAGGTACTTGCCAACTTCGAGCTCACCGCTGATGTCTGGGACAAAGGAATTCCAAGCCGGGTAAGCCGGGAAGTTGGTGAGCACCTCCCACACGATGTCGGCCGACGCGCCTATTTCGATCTCCGTCTGCAGCGTCCACATCGTCTTCGTCCCTAGGCTGAGTTCCCGCTGTTGTAAAGCATGCCGGACAAGATTGCAGGTCCCTATAATCCCAAAATCGAGGCGCCGATGATTGAGACCAGCCCGGTCGAGGGCACCAGCGAGTTACTCGCGACAGTTGGCGGCTATTTGCTACCCGCGGACGTCGAGCTGATCCAGCGTGCGCTCGATTTCGCTACCGCCGCCCATGCTCCCCAGCTACGGGCGTCGGGCGATCCCTATGTCACTCATCCGATCGCGGCCGCCCTCATTCTGGCCAAGCTGCATCTCGACGCTCCCTCGGTCGCCGCCGCGCTGCTGCACGATGTCGTGGAAGACACCTCTCGCAGCATCGGCGACATCGAAATCGCTTTCGGTGGCGAGGTCGGGGCTATCGTCGACGGGGTCACCAAGCTCACTCGCGTGCAGTGGCTCCCCGAAGAGCAGCGTCCGGTCGCGGCCAAAGAAGCCGAGTGGGCGGAAAACCTCCGCAAGATGTTTCTGGCCATGGCCGAGGATATTCGGGTGGTCCTCGTCAAACTTGCCGATCGCCTCCACAACATGGACACCCTGGATGCGCTGTCTCCCGACAAACAGCAACGGATCGCCCAGGAGACTATGGAGATCTACGCCCCGCTGGCCAACCGGTTGGGCATCTGGGAAATCAAGTCCCAGCTGGAGGACCTCTCCTTCCGCTACCTTCAGCCCGAGGACTACGCCAACATCGTTGCGGCGATCCAGCAGGATCGAGCCGAACGCGAGCGCTATGTCGGCGAGGTGGTCAACGACCTGCGCGAGCACCTGAAAGCCCAGGGCATTGAGGCAGAGGTCTTTGGACGTCCCAAGCACCTGTACAGCACCTGGAACAAGATGCGTGAGCGCGGCGCCGAGATCAGCCAGATCTACGACCTGTTCGCCGTGCGGGTCATCGTCGAAACCGTGCCTCAGTGCTATAGCGCTCTGGGTGCCGTCCATGGGCGCTGGCATCCGCTACCCGGCCAATTTGACGACTACATTTCAAGCCCCAAAGAAAGCATGTACCAGTCGCTACATACCACGGTGGTGGCTTTGGACGGCAAGCCGGTCGAGATTCAGATCCGGACCAGCGAGATGAACCAGGTGGCTGAGTATGGGGTGGCCGCCCACTGGCGCTACAAAGAGGGCCGTCGCCAGGACCCCAAGTTCGACGCCAAGGTGGCCTGGCTTCGCCAGCTCATGGACTGGCAAAAGGACGTGGCCTCAGAGGCCCAGGACTTTGTGGATTCGCTCCGGACCGACATCTTCCAGGACCAAGTCTACGTCTTCACCCCGAAAGGTGAGATCAAAGAGCTGCCGTCCGGTGCAACCTCGTTGGACTTCGCCTACCGGGTCCACACGGAAGTCGGACATCATTGTGTGGGCGCCAAGGTGAACGGGCGGCTGGTCTCCCTGAACCACCCCCTGCAAAACGGGGACATCGTCGAAATCGTCACCAGCAAGACCTCCCGCGGCCCGAGCCGCGATTGGCTGATGCCGGCGCTCGGGTACATCAAGTCGGCCCACGCTCGCGACAAGATCCGCCAGTGGTTCAAGCGGCAGGAGCGGGATGAAAACATCGTCCGCGGCCGTGAGCTGGTTGATCGCGAGCTCAAGCGGCTCAGCTTGACCGACGTCAAACTCGATGACCTCGCGACGTCTCTCGGCTATGAGCACACCGAGGACTTCTTCGCCGCCATGGGCTATGGCGACATCAATCCTCAGCAGGTTGCCGCGAAACTAGGCGCCGCCCTCCCGTCCCCGGAAATTAAGCCATACACCGTACCCCTGGCCGCCGACACCGGATCCATTCGGGTCCAGGGCATGGCGGATCTGCTGACCCGGCTCGCCCGTTGCTGCAGCCCGGTTCCAGGGGACCGCATCGTCGGCTATATCACCCGAGGCCGGGGTATCACGGTCCACCGGATCGATTGCTCGAGCGTGTTGAACGAGGACGAGCCAGAGCGTTTAATGCCGGTCGAGTGGGGCGCTACTCCGAAGGGGATGTTCCCGGTCACCATGCGGATCGCTTCCTTCGATCGGGAGGGACTCGTCCGGGATATCGCCGCGGTGGTCGCCGACGAGAACCTCAGCATCAACGGAATGAACGTTTCGGTGCAGAAGGACCACACCGCCGTGCTCATTGCCAGTATGGACGTTCCCAGCCTGGAGAAGCTCAGCCGGGTGATGGCGCGCATCGAAGCGGTCCGGGATGTACTGAGCGTCCAGCGCGAGGTCGCGGGCCGCACCACCGGCTAACGGCCTAGTCCACCAGCAGCTTTACGTCACTCACCGAAGCATCGTAGCTGTGGCCGGCGGCGAGGATCTGGATCTCCTTGATCACCATGGGGACCGGCTGCACTTCCAGCAGGAGGTCAGCCTGGTAGTGGGTCCAAACCCCTTTCTGAATCTGGCTACTGTAGGGAACGGGCCCCCGGTCGGGATTGGCGAAGAAGAACCCGTGCGTCCAGGTCTGGTCTCCCCCCCGAAGGGTGGAATAGCGGATCCGCACCATCAGCGGGTATTCGGAACCCAGATAGCCGCCGCCCGACAGGGAAGCGCTCTCAACTTTCAGCAGCATATCGAGCTGAATCGAATGGGCGCCGCTCACGTCCCGCTGGAAGAACTGGCGCAGTCCCGTCTCATTGTGGGTCTGGCCGGCGCTCTGGCGGGTTAACTGAAGAGCTAACCCCGGCGCGTTGATCTCGTTCGGCACCCCGATCTGCAGCTGTCCACGAACGTCGGACTGGCTCTGTTGCTCCTCCCAGAACGTCCAACCGTTGAAGCGGTCGGCGAAAGTGCCGTTGACCATGACGTTCTCCAGCACGTCCACCAGCTCTAGCTTGCCATCACTGCCCAGGATAATTTTGCGACCCGGAGTAACGTCAACCACCTGGCGATCGACCAGCATAGTGGCCTTGCCGTCCCACACCGAGATGCGCGTCGCATCGCTGGCGACCCGCACCGTGTATTGGCCCGGGGAAAGCTGGGCAACCCCGGCCGGCGTCGTCAGCTCGAAGTTACGGGCGACTTGCAAGGCCGGAGCGACCGCGATCTGGGCCGCACCGGATTCGATTCCGAGCACAGCCTCAGCGTCCCGCCCACCCAGGCGGGGCGCCCGTGACCGGTCCACTCGCAACCGGGTCTCCGGAAACAGCGAAATGACCGAGCCGTCAAACATGCGCATGCGCGCGGTGGAGCCGAAGGTGACGTGAAGCTTGTCCCCTTCGAATACCTGGGCCCCGGTGGGCAGGCTCTCCTCGGCAGCCGCGTCGCCGGTTCGGGAAAGCACGATGCCAGAGACCTCTTCAATCGAGGTCGGAACCTGGACGTAGGCGATGGTGGCTACGATCTGCGCGACGACACCAACCAGGAGCCCGACAAAGAGCAGACACGCAACCACCAACACCAACCACGTGAGTCGCCCCATAGTCAGCTCGGATCGAGGTGGGCTGAGTACAGTCTCGGATGAGCCGACCGCGGCGCTCATGAGTAATCCCGGAACTCCCTCCCCCCTTGCGGGGGAGGGTTGGGGTGGGGGGAAGTCCCAGGCACTGGGAGAATTGATCCGCTCCGAAGGTGGAAAGGTGGCACAGGCTTACTGGTGGTCGCTCGGATGGTGCGTCCTATCATCGGCAAGCTGGGACTCCCGGAATTCAGCAAACTGCCCCTTTAGGATAGCGCCTCGCGCCTCCTCCACGAGCCGGGTAAGAAAGCGAATGTTGTGCAAGCTGGCCAGCCGCATCCCCAACGGATCACCCAGCCGGGCCAGATAGTGCAGGAAAGCGAGCGGGAAGCCGGTGCATGCCAGACAGTCGCAGGCCGGGTCGAGTGGTCCCGCGGCCGAGGCAAGGGTCCGGGATCGGAGGTTGAGCTTGCCGGCCCGAGTCAGCACCGAGCCGTGGCGACCGAGCCGCGTGGGCAGCACGCAGTCGAACAGATCGACTCCGCGGGCTATTCCTTCTACGAGGTCGTCCGGCGCCCCGACCCCCATCAGGTAACGAGTTCGGTCCGCTGGAAGCGGGCCGAGGGCCGCCTCCAACGCGGGCCAGGTCTCCGAACGGGGCTCGCCCACGCTGAGTCCACCGATGCCGAAACCGCCGAAGGGCATTTGGCCCAGCTCGGTGGCACACCAGCTCCTCAAGCCAAGGTCAACGCCGCCCTGGATGATTCCGAACAAATCGGTCGGTTCGTCGCGGGCCACCCGTAGCGAACGTTCCGCCCAGCGCTGGGTCTGTTCGGCGGCGGCTCGAAGCTCTCCGCTGGGACACGGGTACGCGGCGCAAATATCGAGCACCATGGCGACATCGGAGCCCAACGTCTGCTGGATCTCGATCGCCAGCTCCGGCGTGAGGTGGCGGGCGCTGCCGTCCAGGTGGGAGCGGAACTGGACTCCATCCTCATCGATGTCCGCAAGGTCGGCCAGGCTAAAGACCTGAAAGCCGCCGCTATCGGTGACGATTGGCCGGTTCCAGCCCATGAATCGGTGGAGCCCGCCAAGTCCCTGAACCGCGACGTGGCCCGGCCGCTGCCAGAGATGGAAAGCATTCGCGAGCAGACCCGGTGCACTGACCCCTTCGAGGTCGCGGATAGTGAGCGCCTTCACGGTCGCCTGGGTCGCCACCGGGAAAAACGCGGGCGTCGCGATCGTTCCGTGGGGAGTATGCAAGAGCCCCGCCCGGGCAGTCCCGTCGTGGGCGAGGATCTCGAGCCGTACGGTCATGGAGCGGCGGTTTTCCGCGCAGTCAATACCTGTCGATGGTTGATCAAACTTGCTGCCCTATACTGGTCGTCGAACGGAGGTTCGTATGGCGGATCGCCTGGTGACGGCCGAGCTGCGGCCGGAGGAAGACACGACCGACCACACTCTGCGGCCGCAACGGCTCGAAGAGTTCATCGGCCAGGACCGCCTGAAAGACAACCTGCGTATCTTGATCGACGCCGCGGTGGGGCGGTCCGAACCGGTTGACCACGTATTGCTCTACGGCCCTCCTGGGCTCGGCAAGACCACCCTGGCCCACCTGATCGCCACCGAAATGCACGTCAACGTCCGAACGACCTCGGGACCCGCCATCGAGCATCCCGGGGAACTGGCGGCCATCCTGACTCGGCTCGGCCGGGGAGACATCATCTTCATCGATGAGATCCATCGCTTGAGCCATGTCGTCGAGGAAGCGTTGTACCCAGCGATGGAAGAGTTCCGCTGGGACATCATCCTCGGCAAAGGCCCGGCGGCGCAATCGTTACGGCTCAGCCTCCAGCCGTTTACGGTGATCGGCGCCACCACTCGGATTGCTTTGCTGACTTCGCCGCTCCGCGACCGGTTCGGGGCGATCTACCACCTTGAATACTACGATGAAGCCGCCCTAGCCCTGATTGTCCGCCGATCAGCCGGAATCCTGGGGGTTCCCATGGACGAAGGGCCAGCCGAAGAGATCGCGAAGCGGGCGCGAGGAACTCCCCGAGTGGCCAACCGGCTGCTCCGCCGAGTCCGGGACTATGCGCAGATCCGCGCGGATGGCATCATCACCGTCCCAGTCGCGCGGGACGCCCTGGATCGACTCGAGGTGGACCAGCTGGGGTTGGACAATGTCGATCGCAAGATGCTGAGGACCCTGATCGAAAAGTTCCACGGCGGACCGGTGGGGATTGAGACGATGGCTGCCGCGACCGGGGAAGAGTCTGAGACGATCATGGACGTTTACGAGCCCTACCTCATTCAGCTCGGGTTCTTGATGCGCACACCGCGCGGCCGGGTGGCCACCACGGCTGCCTATCAGCACCTGGGGCTCACCCCCCCACCTTCCGCCGAGAACTCCGACCAGCCCAGTCTGCTCTGACGTAGGCAGCCCCGTAGAGCCGACACAGATGCCCCAATCAGAAGTCGATCCTGATCTTCGGCTCTCTGCTTACGATTACCCCCTCCCCAAAGAGCTGATAGCCCAACAGCCCGCGAGTCCACGCGACAGCGCGCGGCTGTTCCGGCTCGAGCGGGCCACCCGCGCGATGGGGCACCACCACGTGCATGATCTACCCGACCTGCTGACGCCCGGCGACCTCCTGGTGGTCAATCGCAGTCGGGTCCTCCAATCCCGCCTGAACGCCACCAAGATTCCGTCCGGCGGCAAGGTCGAGCTGACTTTGCTGCGACCCGGCCTGGGAGACGCCTGGGAAGCCTTGGCCCGCGGGCACCGACTGGCCGCAGGCCAGCGGCTAACGATCGGAGAGGTGGCTGCGGAGGTCGGCGAATCAATCCCCGGCGGCGCCCGGCTGATTCATTTCTCGGGCGTAGACGTGCAGGAGCTGCTGGTTCGCCAAGGACAGACCCCGTTGCCCCCCTACATCCACGGCTATGCTGGCGATCCCGAGCGCTACCAGACGGTCTACGCCAATGCCCTGGGATCGGCCGCCGCCCCGACCGCCGGCCTCCACTTCACCCCCGAGCTGATCACAACCCTCCGCGACCGAGGGATCGGATGGGCGACCGTGACCCTCCACATCGGGCTCGATACCTTTCGCCCAATCACCGACGAGAACGTGCGCCAGCGCCACATCCACACCGAATGGGTCGAGGTCCCCGAGGAGGCCGTCGCCGCCGTCCGCACGGCCAAGGAGCGAGGCGGACGCGTCATCGCGGTAGGGACCAGCGCGGTCCGGGCACTCGAATTCGCCGGGCGGGACGGCGAACTCGCGCCCTATCGAGGGCCGGTCGACCTGTTTGTGGTCCCAGGCCATCGGTTTAGAATTGTCGACGCGATGCTCACCAACTTTCACATGCCACGCACGTCGGTGCTACTGCTGGTGGCCGCCTTCGCCGGCCGCGAGCTCATCCTGCGAGCCTATCAAGAAGCGATCGAGCAAAGCTACCGGATGCTGAGCTTCGGCGACGCCATGCTGATTGTTTAGCCAACTTCGGACCCTTCCTTCACCTCGGGCGGTGGGCGGCGCCGTCGTCGTGGCTTTCGCCATCCTTACCTCGGTTTACGGCTACGCAATTCCGCCCTGGGAAGCCCCGGACGAGCTCAATCATTTCCAGTACGGGATATTCCTGATCCCTCAACAACGGCTGCCGGTCAGCTACACCGAAACCCAGATGGCCCACTATCCGCCGCTTTACTACTGGCTCACCGTTCCGATCCTGGCGGCTTTCGACGAGACCCCACTGCCCGGAATCGTGACCAAGAATCCGGACTACCGCTGGGGTGACCTCAATGCGGCCGGGCCTCACCAGTTCATCCACGATTGGGCGGCCCTTACCTGGAAACCGGGGCACGCGGGCCGAACGCTCCGACTCATGGCCCTGGGTCTCAGCACTTGCCTCCTGCTGGCTGGACCCTGGCTCATCCGTAATCAAGCGCTGTATGGGGACGCCCTGGGACAGGGCGCATTGGTGGGCGATCCAGCCTTTCCGCCGACGAATACACCCCTCAGCTTGGCGGCTCTTCTGGCCGCCCTGCGCACCCAGTGGAACCCAGATTCTCTGCTGTGGCACGACGCGACGCCCACTGCGAACTACTCGCTATCGGTGCAGGTCGTTGGCCCGCAAAATCAACTCGTCGCCCAGGCGGACGCTCCCCGGGGCGGGTGGCTGCCAACCAGCGTCTGGGAACCCGGGGATGTAGTCCACGAGTCCTTGTCACTGGCTCGCCCGGCCATTCCGCCTCCAGACTTGCATGTGCAGGTGGTCGTCTACGATCTTTCCAGCGGAAAGCGGCTGGCGGTAGGTGGCGGGGACGGGCTCGATCTCGGACCGATTAGTCTTGCGTCGGAGCTTAGCTCGGGGTGATAGCTGCTGTTCCCGCTTACATCGCGCTCTCGGTCATCTGTTTTTCCGCCCGCGTCATCGTGTTCGCGGCTTCGTACGGGGCTGTGGAACATGACAGCGGCTGGGCCCTGGGAGTCGCCCAAAACCTCGCATTGCGTGGAATCTACGCCTCGTACACCAACCCGATCCGCGACGATTCCCCCGGGCCCCATCCCAGCATCCACGAACGATTCTCCGTCCAGGACGCCCAGGGCTTCTCCTATTTTCCGGGCGGAGTTGCGATGGGGTCCGGGTATGTAGTGCCAGAGGCCGTTGTAATCAAGCTCTTCGGCCCAGGGTTCTGGCAATACCGGCTCTGGCCCCTCCTGGCCTTCGTTCTCCTGCTGACAGCGGTCTTCTGGTTGGTCTGGCGGATCGGGGGCTTACCCGCGCTCATTGCCTTGCAGATGTGGCTCTGGGCCGTGCCGCAGTTCACGACCCAGTTCGCCTACGAGGCGTTTTCGGAACACATTGCCCTGCTTTTTCTTCTCCTCGCCTTTGTTGCCCTCTCCTACGGTGGCGAATCGCGAGGTGCCGCCCGGGCCATTTCGGGATTTCGCCTCGGGCTCGCTTATCTGACTAAGTCCATCTCGGTGCTAAGCGGGGCGGGGGTCCTCCCCCTGATTGCCTGGCAGCTCTACATGGGACGCCGTGACCTTCGGCGCGGGTTGGCGCGTTGGGCGCTCTTTGGCGGAAGCATTCTGGCTCCGATCGCCGCTTACGAGCTGTACCGATTCGTGTCGTTGACGTCGACCTTCGGCATCGAATCTTGGTACGCAATCAATGAGGACATCCGTCTCCACGCGCTAAGCGCGGGAAGCGGCCTCTCCCTCGCGCCCCTCCTCCAGCCCGATGTGGGGTTCATCCTCAACAAGCTCGACATTTGGCGAGATCTAGGCGCGAGTCAGTCCGTCGTTCTGTGGGTGGGATTGCTGCTCTCGCCGCTCGTCTTCGTTCGCCGCGCGGCCCGCAGCAATCTCCCCATCCTCGGGATCATGTGGTGTGGCGCGATGCTCACCTTTGCCTGGTTCGTGCTGCTGTCGGCTAACGGATGGGCCCGCCATGCTTGGCCCAGCCTCTTTCTCGCAATGATGTTGCTTTGCATTGCCGGCGGTTTGCTGCTGCGAGCATGCCTGGATAGCCGGAATCTCAGTATCGCCTGCGCTCTCGGACTGGTCCTTTTCGGTCTTTATGGCGTGCGATATGAGAGCCTCGAGCTCCGCCCCGTGCTCGATCAGGAGACCATTGAGTCATGGCTGGCCGTCCGCAACCTGCGCGGGCCGGGCCTTGGATTGCCAAGTCATACTCTGCTCTCCTTCGCGGATCAGGTCGAATTGATCTCGTTTTTTGGGAACGGCGTTGCCCCCGAAGACCGCGTGTACTACCTGGACCAATTCCTTAATGCCGAAGCGTCGACGCTCGTCGATCGGGTCTTCTACACAGCGGACCGCTACAAAGTTCTTGGTCAACGGAACGCGGCTGGAGGCGAGTCCTACCTGATCTTTGGCCCGTACCAACGGGGACCAGCGGCCATAACTAGCGACACCTACATGGCTGACCGCCTGCGCGAATACTGCGGGGAGATCGTTTTCCGCAACCCATCGTATTTACTCTGTCGCCTGAAGACCGGGCCCTCTTGACCTGACGTGCCGAGGCAAAAATGTCCTAACCTGGCTTGCTGACGCCACCTGTTAGTTTGAATCGCGGTTACGCACGCTTCAGGAAAAAGATCGAAGGCTCGATCATTCCACTCTGGAACGGGACCTTCACCGTGAATTGTGGTTGCGCGGTCCATTGCGCACGGTGCTCAGCCAGGGCGGTCTCGAATAGCCCTCGCCGCGGGGTGATGACGACGAGCGAGCAAGACGCCGCCGCTACCCGGGTGGCTTCAACCAAAAAGCGGGGGTACAGGTCGCGCAGCTCGGCTTCCGAGCCCATCAACATCCCGTAGGGCAGATCAGCCACGATGGTGTCGAACGACCCCGAGCCGAAGGGCAGTGAACCGGCGTCCGCCTGCACCAGGTCGGCGACCGCCTGGTGTCCGCTGGCCTGCAGGTTCTGGCGGGCACAGTCCAACGCGGATGGGCTCAGATCACAGCCCACCGCCAGCTTGGCCGCTCCGAGCGCCAGCCGCTCAATAAGCAACGTCCCCGAGCCGCAAGCCACGTTCAAGAAGCGTTCCTTCGCTGAGGGCGTAGCAATTCGGGCCATGACGTTTGCGACAGTGGCGTTGAGCGCACCGGGGAGATTGCAGACCCGCCATGCCCGCGCGCTCAACGGTCGATGACTGAGCCGAAGCAGAATCCGCCAACCGGTCTGGGCGTCCGGCCGCCGACGCACACTGAGCAGCAGATCGCCGTCGTCCTCGACGCTGGTCAAGCGGAGCGCATGGCCCAGCTCCTCCTTGAGTCGACGAAGGACGGCGGACTGGCTCCCAGCCGCGCTGATTCTGAGAGTCGAAAAAGCGCCTGGGGCGGATGCGTCGGTAATGAGCTGCGCCGCGCGTACCAAGCGGGTGAAGTGCTGGTGCCCAAGCAGCGCTTGGGGTCGCGGAATCTCGAAATCTTCGACGAGATGCACCGCGATCACCGAGCGCAGATCGTTCAATCGCTGAAGGCTTCCCCCGAACTCCAGGGCAATCCGGCCGCCGCCCGGTCGCCCCAGTAGCCGCACCGCATCGCCCAGGCACTGGGTGATTTCTTGCTCGGCCCACGGCTCCAGGCCCGGAAGGACTTCCGCCTCGAACCGCTGGGGGCTCGCGGCCGTCGATTCCTTACTGGTGTTCGGCCGAGCCTGGCTCCGGACCTGGGCTGGGCGCCGACGTGGATGCGTCATATCTCCTGCTCACCCAACATCTGATAGAATCGTCCCTCTGAGGTGAACATTGCCCAAGATGAAGACCCATAAGGCGACTGCGCGCCGGTTCCAGCTCAGTGGTACCGGTAAGCTGCTCCGCACCCGCGGTGGAAAGAGCCACCTCCGCCGGAAGCGCTCCAAGCGAGCTATCCGCGATTTCGATGAAATGGTAGCGGTTTCCGGGCGGGACGCCACCCGCATCCGCACGCTCATTCCTTACGCAAAGTAGCAGGCCAGCCCATCTAGACTGGGTGACCCCAATCAAGTAATTCGGAGAGTTCCATCAAGTGGTTCGTGTAAAGCGCGGCGTTACCCACCATGCCCGACACAAGAAGGTACTGGAACAAACCAAAGGGCATTCCGGCGGTCGGCATCGTCTGTATAAGACGGCCAAGGAATCGCTGGTTCATGCGCTTATGTACCAGTATCGGGACCGGCGCACCCGCAAGCGAGACTTCCGCAAATTGTGGATACAGCGGATCAACGCCGCTGCCCGTCTGTCGGGGATTTCCTACAGCCGCTTGATCGATGCGCTCAAGTCGGGTGATATCGAGGTCAATCGCAAGATGCTGGCTGAGCTGGCGGTGAACGACCCCGCCTCTTTCGCGAGCCTCGTCGAAGGCGCAAAGGTCGCCGCGACCGCTGCCGCCGATCTTCAACCCGTCTAACCGACGGGAAGGCGCTCCCTTCGCCCTGGACCTGTCCTGAATCCATTTCCACGATAATGCAGTCTCACGCTAGAGCAATCCGAATCGATTCGGATTGCTTTTTCTTTACCTTAGTGGGAACAAGGAAGCAGAGAACACATGGCATCCCTGGCCGAGACCCTGGAAACTCTGGAAAAACGGGCCCTTGGCGACCTGGCGGGCGTCGGAGATGATTCCGCCCTCGAGAATTGGCGCAACGTCTACCTTGGGCGGCGCGGAGCCCTCGCCGATTATCTGCGCTCGGTCGGCCAGCTTGCCGCCGCCGACCGCCCTGCCGCCGGCCAGGCCGCCAACGCCGTAAAGGTCGCGCTGGAGGCGGCCTTTGCCGACCGCGAGGCGCAGATCCAGGCGCTCAGCTTGGACGCCCGGTTCGAAGCCGATCGCATCGACGTCACCCTGCCCGCCCGTCGGTTACACACCGGGGCGCTACATCCCACCACCCAGATCCTGCGCCGGATCGTCTCCATCTTTCGCGATCTCGGCTTCCGCGAAACCGAAGGACCGGAGGTTGAGCTCGATTGGTACAACTTCGAGGCCCTCAACATCCCCCCCGATCACCCAGCTCGGGACATGTGGGACACATTTTATGTCAATCCACCCTCGGTGCTCTTGCGCACTCATACCTCGCCGGTCCAGATCCGAACCATGGAGCGCTCCACTCCGCCGGTGCGAGTGATCGTGCCTGGGCGAGTCTACCGATACGAGGCCCAGGATCCGTCCCACGAGTGGATGTTCTACCAAGTCGAGGGTCTGGCGGTCGATGCGGGGCTCACCATGGCCGACCTCAAGGGCGTGCTCGTGGCCTTCGCCCAGCGGATCTTTTGGCCCGACACCCAGTGTAAGTTTCGCTGCAGCTACTTCCCCTTCGTCGAGCCAGGCATGGAGATGGACGTTCAGTGCCCGATCTGCCGGGGCCAGGGCTGTCGAGTCTGCAAACACTCCGGTTGGCTCGAGCTGCTGGGGGCAGGGATGGTGCATCCCAAGGTGCTGACCAACGTGGGCTACGATCCGGAGCAGGTCCACGGTTTTGCCTTCGGCATGGGTCCGGAACGGATCGCCATGGTGACCCATGTGATCGACGATATTCGTCTGTTCTACGGAAACGATCTCCGCTTCCTCCAGCAGTTCGGATAGCTTATGCGGGTGCCCCTGCGCTGGCTGCGCGAGTTCGTGGACATCTCGCTTTCGGCGGACGACCTGGCCGCCCAGCTCACCGTGGCCGGCGTCGAGATCGCCGGGGTTAGCCACGTCGGCGCCGATTGGGACCGGGTGGTCATCGGCTACGTCGAGTCCATCGAGCGCCATCCGAACGCCGACCACCTGTTTGTGGCCAAGGTGCGCACCAGCGGCGATCCGTTGACCCTGGTTACCGCCGCGCCGAACCTGAAGGCCGGCGATGTCGTACCGGTCATCCTGGCCGGCGGTCGCCTGACCCCCGATCTGGTCCTTCAGGAGCGCAATTTTCGCGGGATCCGATCCCAGGGAATGATGTGCTCCGGCGAGGAGCTCGGCGTTTCGTCCGACAAAGACAACATCTACACCCTCGAAGCGAGCGCCCCCATCGGAGCGGACCTCCGCTCTTTCCTGGCCGACGACGTCCTGGACGTTGATATGAAGCCGAATCGCCCGGACTGTCTGGGGATCCTGGGAATCGCCCGAGAGGTGGCCGCCCTGACCGGCGCCCCGCTACGAGCGCCCGATCTGGCCGCGCCCACCGGTTCGCGTCCAGTCACCGACTACATCAAGATTTTCATCGATGATCCCGACCTCTGTCCCCGTTATACGGCGGCTTATCTCGAAGGAGTGACGGTTGGACCATCTCCCCAGTGGATGCAACGGCGCCTCCAACAATGCGGAATGCGGCCAATCAACAACCTGGTCGACGTCACCAACTACGTGATGTTCGAGTTGGGCCAGCCCATGCACGCCTTTGATGCGGATCGGCTGGCCGAGGCCACGGTGCGAGTGCGCCGGGCGCGGACCGGCGAGCGCCTGACCACTATCGACGGGGTGGAGCGAGAAATGCCCGCCAATGCGCTGCTCATCGCCGATTCCGCTCGGCCGATCGGCGTGGCCGGCATCATGGGTGGCTTGGACAGCGAGATCTCCGACCAGACCACTCGCATCGTGCTCGAATCCGCCACTTTCGATGGCCCCAACATCCGGCGGACTGCCCGAGATCTCCGGCTTGCCTCCGAAGCCTCCAAGCGCTTCGACAAAGGTCTCGACGTGGAGCTTCCATCGCTTGCGTCCTACCGTGCGATTGGCCTCATGGCCGACCTCGCCGGTGGTACGAGCGCGGATGGGATCATCGACCTTCGAGCAGCGCCGCCAACCCAGCGGACGATCCATTTCACGGGTGCCGACATCGCCGGGCTCATCGGGCGCTCCTATGCGAACGAGCTGGTCACCGACATTCTCACCCGGCTCGGTTTTGACCTCCAGCAGACCGACGGGCACTTCGAAGCGACCGTGCCCTCCTGGCGAGGCGACGTCGAAGGCAAAGCAGACATCGCCGAAGAGGTGGCCCGAATCGCCGGCTACGACTCGATTCCCACCGTCCTACCGTCTGGCCGCCTCCCCGCCCCCGTCGAAGAGCCCCCGCTGAAGTGGGCCGAGATCGTCCGCACCGCGTTGGCGGCGGCTGGGCTCCAGGAGATGATCAACTACTCCCTGGTCGATCCCTACTCAGTGGGCAAGCTCGACGCAAATGCGCCCTTCCCCGATATTCCGGTCGACGCGTACACCATCGCCCTGACCAACCCCATGAGCGTGGATCGGAGCCGACTCCGCTCCACCCTGCTCCCGAGCGCACTCGCAACCATCGGAACGAACCTGCGCTACCAGCCCCGGGTCTGGGTGTTCGAGCTTTCCAAGGTCTTTTTCCCGCCACTGGACCCGCTGCCCACGGAAAAGCGGCGGCTGGTCATCGCCATGGCCGGACCGCGCGAGCCGGCCGGCTGGGCCAGCCAATCCGAGCCGACCGACTTCTATGATTGCAAGGCGGCGGTGGAGGCGGCGTTCCAGGCGGTACGGGCCCAATCGCCGGTCTTCGAGCAGGCTGGCCAACTCCTCCAACGAGCGAGTTGGCTCCATCCGACTCGGGGCGCAGCGATTCGGACCGCGAGCGGCGACCCGGTTGGCTTCGTTGGTCAGGTGCACCCGCGGGTTGCCGAGCGCTTCGACATCGAGAACGTCGAAGTCTATGCCGCCGAGCTGGACTTCGACGTTTTGATCAGCCTCGCCCACGACGAGGTGACCCTACATCCGGTGCCGCGATTCCCGGCCGTCGAGCGCGATCTGGCCATCGTGCTTGATGAATCGATCGCGCACGCTCAGGTCCATAATGCGATTCAAGCCGCGGGCGGTCCACTGCTCGAAGCGTTGAGCCTGTTTGATCTGTACCAGGGTGCCCCGATCCCGCCCGGGAAGCGCAGCCTGGCCTTCTCCTTGATCTTCCGATCTCCCGAGCGCACGCTGGCCGAAGAAGAGGTGGTCGCCGCCATGGACGCCATTCAGGCGAATCTCACCGCCCAATTCGGCGCCTACATCCGTGGCGCATCGTCGTGACCACGAGCGGAGCGAGCTTTAGCGGGGTTTGGGGCAGAGCCCCAAGTTCCACAGGCTCCTCCGCGTGAGACGAGCCTAGCCATCTCGATCCTTCCCAAACACGTTCAGGCCCTCGAATTCCCCAAAATCCTGGCCATGCTGCGTCGCCACACCGGCTTTACGGCGAGTGCCGCGCTGGCTGAATCCCTCATGCCTTCGACCGATCTGACCCAGATCCTGCGTGAGCAGGATCTGGTGGCCGAGGCTCGATTCCTGCTGGAAGTACGCCCCAGCAGCGGCGTCCGGGCCGCGCACGACATCCGTCCTCATGTCCATCATGCCGCGCTGGCGGGAACCCTCCAGCCCTGGCAGCTTCTGGAGATCGGCACCACCATTGCCGCCGGAAAATCGGCCCGGGCGCTCCTGCTGCGCGAGGAATTTCAGGTTCCGAACCTGGCCAGCCACGCCGAGCGCATCGTGGACCTCACCCCTCTCCAGGAAGCCGTCCACCGAACCATGGACGACGAGGGTGCGATCCTCGATTCGGCCAGCCCCCGCCTCTATGCGCTGCGGAGCCAGCTCCACATCGCTCACGAGCGGCTGCTTCGGCGCGTGAACGAGATGATGGCCAGCGTCGGGATCCGGGACGCCCTCCAGGACATCGTAGTCACCATGCGCTCCGGTCGCTACGTCTTGCCAGTCAAAGCCGATTTCCGAGGGAGAGTGCCGGGCATCGTCCACGACCAATCGGGCAGCGGCGCCACCCTGTTCATCGAGCCACTGGCCGTCGTGGATCTCGGGAATCATTGGCGAGAGCTGGGCCTCCAGGAGCAGGAGGAGATCGAGCATATCCTGCGCGAGCTCAGTGCCCGGGTTGCCAAGACTGCTCGCCCGCTCGTGGATCTGGTTGAGGCGCTCGCCATCATCGACCTGGCCTTCGCCAGGGCCAAGCTGGCCCAGGAGATGCGCGCCGAGCGGCCCGTCATCGAAGCGATTCCAAAGTTCGGCCCCCTCCATGGTTCGAGGCGGGAGATCGTCTCTCTGCAGCAGGCCCGTCATCCACTCCTCCATGGTGAGGTCGTGCCGATCGACGTCATTTTGGGGGGCGACTTCGACATCTTGCTGATCAGCGGCCCCAACACCGGAGGCAAGACGGTCGCACTGAAAACCGTGGGGCTGCTGGTTCTGATGGCCCAGGCCGGGTTGCAGATTCCGGCCGCGGCCGGATCCAGGGTGGGAGTGTTCTCCGGAGTCTTCGCGGACATCGGGGACGAGCAGAGCATCGAGCAGAGCCTCTCCACTTTTTCGTCTCATGTGAGTCGGACCATTGAGATCCTGGCTGAGGTCGATTCGGAATCGCTGGTTCTGCTGGATGAGATCGGCGCGGGCACCGACCCGCTGGAGGGCGCCGCCCTGGGCCGAGCATTGCTGGGCTTCCTGGCCGATTCCCGCGTCTACGCGGTGGCCACTACCCATTCATCTGAGCTCAAGCTGTTCGCTTCCGAGCGTCAGCGAGTCGAGAACGCCTCGGTCGAATTCAACGTCGAGACGCTCCGACCTACCTATCACCTCATCATCGGCGTCCCCGGCCAGAGCAATGCCCTGACGATCGCCGAGCGGCTTGGCATGCCGGCCGCGATCATCGATGCCGCGCATCGGGCGCTGGATCCGACCGAGCGGCGGGCCGACGAGCTGCTGGGCGACATCCACCAGCAGCTTGCCCAGGCGCGGGGTGAACGGGCGGATGCCCTCAATTTGCGGCGTCAGGCCGAAGTTGCGGCGCAGACCCTGCGAGCCCGGCTCGATGCTCTGGAGGCGCAAAAAGGAGCCATTCTTGCCGACGCCGAGGCGGAAGCCGCCGCCATGGTGGCCGAGCTTCAGCGAGAGCTGGACGGTCTTCGCCGGCAGCTGCGGGGTATGGCCGACGACCGCCGCCGGGTAACCGCTCTGGAAGAAAATCTGGCCGCGGTTTGGACGGAACATCAACAGTCCCGCCCGCCCGCGCCGCCCAGCATGGTCCCATCCGCCCGAGTGGGCGATCCGGTGACCGTGGAGCCGCTGGGCGCGGTGGGCATCGTCCGCTCCATCTCGGAGGGCGGGGATACCGCGGAGGTGGACGTCAGCGGCATGCGCGTCCGAGTTGCGCTCAAGGACCTGCGGGCAGCGTCGCGCTCGGCCCTCCCGAAACCTGATCGGGGCCCGGCCCGGTTCACGGCCGCCGAGGAGCGCCCGGATTTCGATCGCTGGGTCCCGCCCGCCGCCGAGCTCGACCTGAGAGGCCTGACCGGGGAAGAGGCCCGAGCCCGGCTGGATGAATATTTGAGCGAAGCCTACATGCAGGGATTGCACTCGATTCGGGTGATCCACGGCAAGGGCACCGGCGTTCTCCGGGAGGTCGTGCGGGACCTCGTCCGGGATCACGCGCTGGTCCAGAGCCACAAGCTGGCCGAGCAGCGCAACGGCGGCGATGGCGCCACCGAGGTGGAGCTGGTCGGCCGCACCTAGCTGACCGTGGTCTCAAATCGCTGGGCTTCAACCCGAACGCGAATAAGTGTAGGATCAAGTAGTCTCAAATAGGATTTACTGATGAAATCTCAGCAGCGGGTGGGCGATCTATTCACGCCGGAACAGGCGGCTGAGTACCTCCAGGTTAATCGAGAGACGGTCTATCGCTACATCCGGGCAGGCAAGCTGGTAGCTTCTCGCCTTGGGCGCAGCTACCGAATTCCCCGGGCGAGCATCGAGATCCTTCTCTGGTCCGGCCGCACGCGCGAGGCGGGGCCATTGCGGGAGTACACCACTGGCGAGATCGAAGAGTTCCTCCAGCGAGACCAGCTCGATGAGGGCGCTCGCGCCATAGCCGATCAGTTTCTGGCCAGCAGCGCCGATCATCGCCACGCCCCCCTTGGCATCCCGCCGATCCAGTCTGGGAAGCCTTGCCACTCATTCTTGTACGCGTTGTGGGGGCTGGCGGGGATGTCCGGAGGCCGTTCATCTGATTTCGCGTAGGCCTTCCATTCAGCATCAGTCTTCAGTCCGAGCCCGCGAACGGATTCGCGAGCTTCAAGGAACGGCCTCCACCCTCGTCCCCGTCCTCGCGGGACTCTCCCGCCTGGCTTCGTTCCGAGCCAGTCCGCCACTCCCTGCCACTCATTCTTGTACACACCCTGGGCACTGGATGGGATGTCGGCAGGTCTCCCACCTGATTTCGCGAAGGCCTGCCATTCAGGTTGAGTCTTCAGTCCCAAGCTGCGCGCGAAGTCCCGCGCTTCGGTGAAGGGTCTCCAGATCGCGCGACGCTTGTGTGGCCCTGGTATCAACGTGTTTTTCCATAACTGACTGCACTCTCCCAGAGGGCACTGCGCTCCGTCCAGGAAATAGACTGACCTGTGACACTTGCAGCCACCGGTGTGGGCCGAGCGGCGATTCGATCCAGCACCCCGAGCCAGGCCCGCGACATCGCCGGCCTATCTCATTGCCGAATCGCAGGGGCACATAAATTTTCGGCGCGGGCGGAATAGAACCCTGTGTGGGAGCGCAATTCTTCAACTGACCGAACCGGTGCTGTATCCCGAACGCTCCGGCCAGGACGGCAGTAGGCACACTGCCCTGGGAAGCCATGCCCGTTACCGCTCCCCGATGTATTGGGCAGCCTTCGCCAGGGCCACCTGCACCAGTTTGCTCCTCAGCGCCGTGAACCGTTGCTCAGCCGTGACGGCAAAAAGCGACGCACACTTCCCGGCAGTCGATGAGGTGGTACGGGGGTTACCCGAGCTCCACGCCATCTTTCGTCCGGAGCGTGAGCGTGTGCGCCTCCCAGAAGGTCAAGAACAAAGCCTCGTCTTCAAGAAGAGCCTGTCGGTAGGCTTCTGCTCGAAAAACGATAGAGGAAGTTATTCAGCAGCCATTGACTGGTCATTAACCCCCCACTGAGGGCTAACCATAAGTTGCCGACGAGCAATCCTGCCACGAACGCAACGACAGCAAGCCCGGCCAGGAGCCGCATCATGGCATTTAGGCGCAATACCATTGGCCTAAATGCCATCCAAGCAAACGCGATGGGAATGACTATCCCGAGTATTGCTGGACCGACCCTCCCCCAAAACATGTACGCGGTCCCGACAGCAAGCCAAAGCGGGCTTGCCTGGATGATCTCGGCAAGTGCCGCCTGGATCCGCCACCGTTTGTTCCCCCCCTGATTTATCAGCCACTGCCTCGCATAGTCCATGGGGACACCGAGATCGACGTCGCCTCGGGACACCGCATCTCGAAGTTCACGCAGCGTCCGGTATGGAAGACCCGTATTTTGCAGGCCGTTTTCAGGATTCTCCACTGCGGCTCTCCCTTCTTTGTGGCTGGCTACTCAGCTACGGAACCCCAAAGCAGGAACCACTGACGCTGCCCGACTTGCTGAAGGTCGCGCCTTGGCATTGGATCACGTAGCCGCACGGAGCGCCTCCCACTCGAACTGGTCTGCCAACATCTCGCCCCGTGGGGATCAGGTCCTTGAGAAAGCCTTCCGTAATTGGAAGTCCGTGGCGGACGGTACATCGACGACTGCCATCTCGCGGGGCGAAATCCACGATGCGTCGTTGGCGGCAACCCGGCTTCCTCGAAACGGACGGCTGACCCGGGAGCCGGGGCTGCAGCGGCTGCTCTTCTTGACCGCCCATCAGCGCGCTGTAGGAGCAACATTACCGGTGATTATATGGTTGGGGGCCGGCACGGGGAACTCAACAAATTGGTTTGGGTCGGGCCGCAGCCTTGCCTGGATCACATTCGACGACCCTCTAATCGTCGTCAAGAAACACAAACGGCTATCAGCGCGGTTTCGGGAGTCCGATTCCGTGAGATGCTTGCACTGATCGCGGGGAAGGTTCGACGCGGCAGCAGCCTCCGAGCGATTAAAAGCAGCCTCCGAGAGGATATTCTCCGGGTTGAGGGGGGCGCTAGAGGCCCAGGCATTCGCGATGGTGGCGCCTGTGGCTGACCACCATCCCTCGCTGCGGCTGATCGCCCACTCCACCATCTCATCCAAAGCGGGGTGTCGCTATCGAAGCCAGACACGCTAGCCAAATCGCGGAAGGTACTTGAGGAGAGAGTCAATCCCGCTTCTGCAATTCGGTCAATCGGGGACTACGCTTACTACGGGATGGCCCTTGGCTGGCTTTCCCAGAGGAAGTCGCCACCTGGTTCGAGGCAGAGCGCCAATCCAGTGCTCTGCTTGGGGCATGGAAGAATGAATTGGGCATCGATCCTAGACCTCTCCCGCCAGAGGTGCTTTCCCTTTCGCTGACCCAGTTGCAAGATGAATTGCGCCTTCTGACGGGAGCCTACACAAAACAGTTCCGACCGGAGCTATTTCACGTGCGGGAGTAATTGGGAGGTGTCTCTGAGGTCATGGTCTCAATGCGCTCTCCCCCACTAGGCATATTTGCAGATATTCGCTGTCCCCACCATCATCCCCGCCTGGGTCAACCGACTCCGATCGATGGCTACCGCCAATCCAAAGTCCCCGATCTTGGCTCTTCCGTCACTCGTGAGCCAGACTTCCCGGGCTTCAGGTCGCGATGGATGATGCCTTTCTCGTGGGCAAACTCCAGCCCCAGGGTCGTCTCGGTGGCGATCTGGATCGCTCGCTCGATGGACACCCGGTGATCGGGGGCTTGCTCGATGAGACTCTCAACGTCGCCACCGCTCATCAGCTCCGTGACGATGAAGGGCTGCGGGCCATCGCCATTCGCAAGTGGCTCGGTGCCCAGATCGAACACCGAGACGATGTGCGGGTGGGTGCCCAGCCGACCCATCGCCTGGGCTTCCCGGGTGATGCGCTCTTTTCCGACGTCGTCCAGGCCATCAGCCTTGATCAAGGCAAAGGCGACGTCCCGGTCCAGCAGGGTGTCGTGAGCGAGATAGACCCGCTTCTTGCCACCCTCACCCAGGAAACTTTTGACCTGATACCGGCCTTTCGCAAAAGACGTAGGGAGGGCCCGCTCAGAAACAGGAGCCTCGACCGGTCCGTCTCCAAGTGCTGCAGCCGCGCTGGCTGCCAATGGCTGGCCGCAACTGTGGCAGAACTTCGTTCCCGGTGGACTACTGCGACCGCAAGCGGAGCAGATGATCGCGCTCACGAGCGACGCCCCGCACTCTCCACAGAACACCGCGTCATCTGGGTTGCTCCGGCCACAGCGGGCGCAGTCCACCGCACTCCTCCGATGACGACGCGCGGCGCTCACTCGTGACATCCGACCGCACGGGTCGTTAGTCTACATCGGCCACCCCCTGCCTACCATTGCGCCCAAACCGACCATAGCCCCGGCAGGCAGCGTTGTCCGGGTGGTCTCCTCAGCGAGTGGATCGGGCAGGGACGGTAATCTGCATCTCGCATGCTTCGCCCAGCGCAATCGTTTCGCCGGACGCATAGAGTTTCGCGGTCAGCGCGCAAAACAGCGCATCGAGCTAGTCGTGGGACGGAGCCCAGAGGGCGGGCCAGGCGCACGAGGGGAGCTCCGATTTAGCTCCGTCGATCAGGAATGCGATGCCTTCCGGTCGACTCTTGCGGGGCAGGTGGCGGCCAAATAGGATCCTTTTCACCGCGTAGGGGTAGACCTCGAGCACGGTGTATCCGCTGGCCTCGAGACGCTCCTTCAGCGCAATGGCTCGATAGACCATCTTCTTGATGATGGTCCGTTTGGTCGTCCAAAAGCAGGGGATGCCCAGAGCGGCCAACGCTCGCTCGGCGCTCCGCCCGGTGCCGGGCCCGCTGGGGACACAGCTGCAATCTTCCTCCAGGCAGCACAGGCCGGACGGAAGGTCCATCGGCGAATCGACCGCCACTACCTCGGCTCCGAGCTCCTGGAGCACGCCACAAAGCTCATCGTCACTCCGAACCTGCCGGAAAGCGACACTTCGCCCCGATGGGTCGAGCGCCGCAACGTCCACCGGACGAACGCCGGCAGTGAGGTCCACCCCCACGAAAGGGAGCGGCACCAATCGTCGCTTAGGGTGCGCCCAAGACGGGCTGGTTCATCGGCGGCATCGGACCGCTTGGGTTCATGCCATGGATTTCCATCAGGATCTTCTCGCGAAACCAGCTATCAAATGGGTCTTGAGAAGTCATGAGTCCATCAAAGACCTTACCAATGTCTGGCGCTTCCCAGTACACCACCGCAAAGTCACCCATAGGCGTATCTGCAGCCACACTACCTCTTTGGTCAGACTCACGCGACCCCGGGACGCCTCGAGCGCGGCTTTGCGTGGGCCGGTCATCTCGCTAATGTAGCCTTTCCAGATATCGATCTTGCCGGCTTGAATCGGGGTGAAAAAAGCGTAATTGGCCATCGTCGGTTTCTCTCCCCATCGGTATTCCTACGTCTGTGCGCCGAATGATGCCCTCAAGCTTATGCCTCTTGATACGTCGTCGCTGCGGTTCATCAGAATGACCGTCTTGACGCGCGCGCCCACAGGCTGGTCAACAAGCTCAGCTCCCGCACCCGCAGCGCGGCGAGCAGCCCCACATAGGCCGCCAGCCCAGCCGCCGACCCGGCGGCAAGGGTGACCAGTCGACCAACCGCGCCATCGCTGTCGTTCAAAGCGGCTGACGCCCAGGACGCCACGAACGCACAGATCACCGCTCCCAGCACGCCGCCCAACCCAACTTTTATCAAAAACCCGCCCAGGGCCGGGCTCACGATGGCTGCCTCCCGCCTGGCCAGCAGAATGTACAGAATCACGGCGTGCGAGCTGTTCTGCACCGCATTTGCCAGCGCAAGGCCCGGCATGCCCAGCGGGCCAACCGTCGCCAGAGCCACCACCAGGTAGATCGCGGCGCCGCCGACCCCGACCAGCACCGGCGTCAGGGTGTCTTTCCGGGCATAGAAAGCGGCGATCAAGAGCTGGTCGATCACGACGAACGGAAGCTGGGGCGAATAGGCCAGAAAGGCCTGGGCAGTGCTCTGAGTAGCCAGCGCATCGAAGGCCGCGCGCTGGAACAACAGCCCGATCAACTCGTGCCGGAGCACCATGAGCATAGCGGCGATCGGCACCACCAGGAGTAGGACGTGCTTCATCCCTCCGATGAGCAAGGTGATGAAGGGGGAGTCCTCTGAGCCCGGGTCGGAAGCTGCCATGCGGCTGAGTGATGGCAAGATCGCCAGGCTGGCTGCGGCTCCCACCAGGCCAATCGGAAACTGGATGATTGTGGTCGCGAATCCCATCGCGGCCACACTCCCCTCGCCAGTCCGCCAGGCGAGGTTCGTATCAATGACGACGATGGCATAGCTGGCCAGCATGCCCAGGAAGACCGGCAGATAAAGACGCAGCATGAGGCGCACGCCAGGGTGGCCCAGATCGATCACCGGTTGGTAGCGTAGCCCGCGCCAGGCGGGCAATTGCAGCACGATCTGGAGTGCGCTCCCCAGAATCAGACCCACCGTCAGCGCGTAGATCTGGATCGTGCCAGAGAGCAGAACCGCGGCCAAGATGATTCCCACGTTGTAGACGGACGCCGCGAAAGCGGTGAGGGCGAAGCGTCGCGTCGCCTGGAGGAGCGCAGTGTGGATCCCCGCCACCCCCAGCAGCACAATCGAGGGCAAGGCGACTCGGGTGAGCCCCACCGCGAGATCGAAGTGGGCGGGGTCCGCGCCCAAAGCCGTGACCAGCAGCGGAGCCGCCACCGTGAGCAGCGCCACCGCGGCGCCCACCCCGAGCAGGGTGAGGTTCAGCAAGGTGCTCAAGATTCGGGAGAGCTCATTGGTGCGCCCGGCGGCCGCGTAATCGCTGAAGACCGGCACAAAGGCGGAGGTGATGGCCCCGGCCAGGAGCAGGTCATAGGCAGCGGTTGAAACTCGGGTAGCGGTTCGAAAAGCGCTGGTGGCGGCGGTGGCCCCGAAGAGCGCCGCGATGACCTGTTCCCGGACCAGCCCCAGGATCCGGCTGGCGACGTTCCCCAGTCCGATGAGCACGGCGGCCCGGGCTACCCGGTGGCCCGAATCGGGGTCAGGGGTCACCGACAAGGAACTAGCTGGCCAATCGAGGCGTCATCCTGAGCCGCACCGAAGGATCTTCCGGACATTCCAACCATGCCTGACTAGCAGCAGTCGTGGGAGATCCTTCGTCGCTTCGGCTCCTCAGGATGACAGCCGGGGCATTTGCAAGGGGCCTAGCTCAGACCAAGGAGGGGTGCGAGCTCCAGCAGCGAGCGTATTCGGGGCGATTCATCGGTGGCTAGGGTCGGGCCCACCACAGGCGGAATCATCAGGTAAGGCCGATTCGGCTCGCCGTCCACCTCCCCCGCCCGGTCGATCAGGACGGCTCGCAGGCCCGCCGCCCGCGCACCTGCAACGTCATCGAGCGGATTGTCCCCCACGTGGAGCACTTCCCCCGCCGTCAGGCCGGCCGCCGCCAAAGCGTGGCGGAAGATGGCTGGATCCGGCTTTTCGAAGCCGAGCTCGCCGGAGATCGAAGTGCAATCGAAGTAGTCCCTGATGCCCAGTGCATCCAGCAGTTGAGCCGCCCAGGGCTCCCAATTTGAGATGATGCCCATCCGGATACCGGCCGCCTTGAGCCGGTCCAATATCGGGAGCGCGTCATCGTACAGCTGGTAGTTCTCGGGCTGCGTGAAGGTGTTGAATAGATCCTCCGCGATCACCTCGTTCGGGACGGGCGCGCCCAGCTCATCCAGAAAGGCGCCATAGACCCAAAGCCAAAACTCGCGCGAGCTCGCCGCCGAAAGCGTGAATCCCCGCCCGCCGCCCTCACGCTGAGCAATCTTTTGCCAGACCGCCGCTTCGGCCAGAGTCGCCGCCTCCAGGGTCACCGAGAGCCCAGCCCGGCAGCAGACCTCAGCCAGTAAGCCGTTGAACGAAGGCCGGGGGTGAGCGAGCGTCCCGCCCACGTCGAAGAACACCGCCCGGATGGAGGACATTCGTATCTCGGCAGGACTGGCTTCGGGCAGGCTAATAGCTGACCCCAAGGCCGATGATCAAGCCGTACAGAAGATGGACGAACAGCGCCGAGGGAATCATCTGGCGGCTGGTGCGCCACCCAAAAAAACCGTCACTCATCGCCGGGAGAACGATGAGCATCATGGTCAGCCAGAGCAGCATCCCATAGGCCAGGCCGCTGAGCCAGCCCGGGCCTGGCAGCAATGGCTTGACCAAGAACGCGTAGATCAGGGCGAGCACCACCCCGTTGATAATATGGAGCGCCAGGCCCAAACGGGTCCCGTGCGAGTGGTAGCGAAGAATTTTCGTGGCGATGAGCCGTCCAAGATCGACCACCGGGATGCGCAAAGCGTTGAACAGAAAGGTCGCCAGTGCCATGCCGATCGCTCCGAGCAGCCCAGCCACCCCCGCTTGGGCGAGGTCTAGTCCGAAAGCCACCTAGCGGTCAGCTCGCCGGGGCCGCTGCCAGGTGCTCCCGGACTGCCTGGCCGATCGTCTGGTTCTCCGGGAAGCCGCCGTCCCGGTACATCGAGTGCACCAGCTCGTCGGCGACCGAGACATCGAAAGACCCTTCATACCAGGGGATCAATTCGATGGAAGAGAGCCGCTCTTTGAAGTGGATCATCAAATACTCGGTGAGCGAGAGCGCGGCGGGCTCATAACCGCATTCCGCACAGTAGGAGATAGTAACTTTGACTGTTTCGTCGGCCATTCGTTGAGCACCCCCAGACGCTACGCGACTCGCCTCTGCTATTTTAGTGCCGAAATTATCGCACACGTGGTCGGCCTGGCCCTGGTTGCCCGAGTGAAGGGTTTGCTGTGATCGAAGCGTCGTCAGTGCTCGAATTGGCCCTCGTTGGAATCGCGGCCTACTTGCTGGGGTCCATTCAGTTCGCCCGGCTCCTGGCCACCCAACGAGGCCTCAATCTGGAGCAAACCGGAAGTGGCGTCGCGAGCAGCGCAAATCTGGCCCATGCGGCTGGCAAATGGTTGGGTGCAGTGGCCATCGCCGGGGATGGAGCCAAGGCATTGATCCCAGTGGCCGGGGCGAGGTGGCTTTTCGGTCCCGACTGGGCCAGCTACGTGGCCCTGGGGGTCATGATCGGGCACAACTGGCCCATCTGGTCCCGATTCAACGGGGGACGGGGGATGGTGGTCACGCTCGCGGCTGCCGCTATTCTCGCCCCCCGGGAGTTGATCGGGCTGGCCATCCTCCTGATCCCGATCGCTCGCCGCATCCACGACACCGCCCCCCCTTCGGCGGTCGCTCTCCTGGCATTCCCGCTGACCGCTTTCGCGGTCGGCGAGCCCTTGAGCGTCGTTTGGTGTTTTTCCGCCTTCGCGCTGATCAGCTTGGTCCGCCGGGTCATGGCGCCGCCCCGCGATCGCAGCTTCAGGGTGCTCTGGAACCGGCTCGTTTTCGACCGGCCCGACCCCCATCACCACTGGACGCTGGACCGATGAACGAAGCATTACAATGCCCCACCGTCAAAAAATAGAGGGGGAAATCCGTGGCTGCTCCAACTACGATCTCGGTTGACGAGTTCATCAAGAAAATCCTGGCCGGCGAGCGCAACCTGGGTGCGATTCAACTGGCCCCAGGCAGCGATCTAGCGGGGAACCGGGACTTCGCCAAGCTAAACACCTACTTGCGGGCACAGGATCTCCGCAATGAGCCGCTCGCTCTGGAGGGCTCCGATTGGCAGGGCCTGAAGGCGGCTGATTTCTTTATCCAGTTCGCCAAGCTTCCCGGCGTAAATCTAAAGGGCGCGGATCTCTTTGGGGCGGATCTCCGCCGCTCCGATCTTTCTGGAGCCAATATGGCCGGCGCGAACGTCAGCCGCGGAGTGCTGGCCAACACCCGCCTCATGAACGGCGACCTTTCGAGTGCGAACCTTCGCTACTGCGACATCTACGAATCCAACATGACCGATGCGAACCTCCGGGGAGCTGACCTTTCGGGCGCGCGCCTGCTCAACATGTCCCTGCGAGGAGCGGATCTGACCGGCGCGAAGATGACCAACTGCGACCTCTATCGCTGCGATCTGCGGGGTGCCAAGGGGCTCGAAACCGTTTTGGACCTCGCTTCCGGGAACTTCCGAGCCTCCGTCGTCACCGAGAACGAGATTGCGGTAATCAGCGCCGCGCTCCGCAACTCGGCCATGTTCGACATTCGCGACGAGTGATCCGAGCGGAGCGACCTTTAGCGGGGTTTGGGGCGAAGCCCCAAGTTCAAGAGTGGCCGCCGCCACCGACCTTTTAGTTGACCCCGGCTGGCTCGAGGATCACCTCGGCCAGCCGTGCGTCGCGATCGCCGATTGCCGCTACGACGCGGATCTGGAAAAGGCCCATTCTCTCTATCTGAGCGGCCACATCCCCGGCGCAGTTCACGTCTACTGGCCGCGTGATCTGTCGCTAGGCACGGATCCGGTGCCCTTTCTGCTTCCCACGCCCGCCCAGGCCGCCGCCATCCTCGGTCGCCTCGGCATCGGCAACGAAACCCTGGTAGTGGGCTACGACCAGGAGGGCGACCACTTCGCCGCCCGCCTTTGGCTCTTGCTCAGCTATCTCGGGAATGACCGCTTCCGCTTATTGGAGGGCGGCATCCAGAAATGGATCGCCGAGGGCCGGCCGGTTGCCCACGACGACGTCGTCCCGACGCCCATCCATTACGCGGCGGCCAGCTCAACCAGCGCAATCCGAGTCACTAAAGACGAGCTCCGACGGCGGTTGGGTGAGCCGGGACTCGTCCTGGCCGACGTTCGCCGGGAGAGCGAATTCCTGGGCGCCGAGGCTCGGGCTGCCCGGGGCGGCCGGATTCCGGGTGCTCGCCATGTCTTCTGGCAGGACAATTTGCGCGCCGACTGGAGTCTCAAAACTCCCGAGGAGATACGCGTCCGCCACGAAGCGGCGGGGATCAGGCCCGACCAGGAAGTGATCACCTATTGCCAGGCCGTCGTCCGAGCCGCCCACACCGCATTGGCCTTGCGGCTGGCCGGATACCCGAATGTCCGAGTGTACGACGGCTCCTGGGCCGAATGGGGCGCCGATCCCGATCTCCCGATCGAAGTCGGGTAGTCCTGGAGCTTATTGCTCCAGATTTGGCTGCTTACACAAAGCCAACGCTATCGTAGCGCCCGCCCAGGGCTACGCTCTGATCGACGCCCAGCCAGCCCTCGAGCACCGTGCCGTAAACCGACCGAAAATCGACCTGGTACCTCAGATTTCGATTTTCGTCGAGCTTGGTCAGGCTGGGGTATTCGCCGTAGAGGCCACCGGTCACCCGCGAACCGATCACGAACATCGGGCCCGCCGTGCCGTGGTCGGTGCCCTGACTTCCGTTTTCCTGCACGCGTCGTCCAAATTCTGAGAAGGACATCAGGAGCACGTTGTTCGCCTGGCCCATCCCTTCCAGGTCCCTGAGGAAGGCATCCACCGAATTGGAGAATCCCCCCAGCAAGCGCGCCTGGGCATTTGGCTGGGCGGAATGGGTATCGAAGCTGCCGAAAGACGTGTAGAAGATCCGGGTGCCGAGACCAGCCGCGATCATCTGGGCCACGCTCTTCAGGCTGGCGCCCAGAGCAAAGTTCGGGTATTCGACGGTGCTGCGGTAGGCCGCCACCCCATCCTGGACCATCTGAGTCGACGCCAGCGCATTCGCTCCGGTGGCTGCAATGTAGCCCTGGCCCGCTCGGCCGGAGTAATCCTGACGGTAGCTCCAATCGGCTACGGCAATCTGGGCGGCCCGGTCGGCCGGATAGCGGGTGTCGGTGCGGAGCTGGTAGGCCTGGACGTTCGGAATGGCGGGGACCGAGGTGCCGGCTCCAGCCAGGGCCGGAATGAGACTGTCGGTGACACTTACTGCGTAGAGCGGGTTCGTCGGTTGAGTCGCGGCAAGCTCACCGGCCAGCCAGCCGGTCTGGGCGTAGGCGTCAGGGACCGCGGTATGCCAGATGTCCATTGAGCGGAAATGAGACAGATTGGGGTTGGGATAGCCCGCGCCCTGGACGATGGCCACCTGACCCGCCTGGTAGCGCTCAAAGAGCTTGCCCATCTCCGGATGCAGCCCCACTCTTTCGGTCAACGGCAGCACATTAGCCTCCGGAATGCCGATGGCGCCGCGTGCGGCTCGATAGCCGTCCAGCCCATACGGCACGACGGTGTTGAGGCCGTCGTTGCCGCCGCTCATCTGGATCACCACCAGGATGGTGTCCGGACCATAGTCACTCATGGTGCCAGCTACCTGGGCCGCCAAGGCGGTTCGGCCCAGGAATAGCGGCAGACTTGCCGCGCCAGCCAGGGCCAGCCCTCCAGATTGCAGGAACTTGCGGCGAGTGAGCACGGTTTCTCCCATCAAGCCATCTGATACGCGGGCGTGGCCATGATCAAGTGAGTTGTGCCCCGCACGGTCCGGTCCAGTCGCTGCGGGTCTCTAAGAAAATTGCTCGGGGCACCCTGGTACTCGCCCACTACATAGTCGACCAGACTGTCGCGGAGCCCCGGGTCCACGTCGCCGTCGACCAACAGGTCGAGCAAGCCGTCCACCAGTTCGTCTGGAGTTGCGGCGCCGAGCTGCTGCACGATGGCAATCGGGTCGATTCCGCGCCCGGCTGCGTTACCTCGCTGGGTGGTGAGCGAATTCGCGGTGTTGAGTCGCTCCACAAAAGTGTTGGTACCGATCCAGCCGGTGCCCCAGTCCCAACCGGCTACCGAGGGGGGATTGAACAGATTCATTCCCATTCGGGTGAGGCTGCCCTGGATGCCGGGCAAGAATTCGTTGATTCCGAGGGTCTTCATTCCGCCGATCAGGTACTCAACGGGGCTTTTCACGACGCCGTGGTAGGCATCTGGTGACCGGAATTCGGGATGCAGGAGAATGGCGCGGACGAGCTCCCGGACCCGATAGCCGCTCTGACGGAACGTGTCGGCCAGCTGCTTGATCGCGGCCTGTGATGGGTGGTCGTGCACAAAATAGTTGAAGAGCTTCCGGGTCATGAACTCGGCGGGCACCGGCTGGGCGAGAATAAGGTTCAGGATGGCATCTCCATCCCAATTTCCCGTCTTGCCGAGGAAGGTCTTTTGGCCGGTGTCGTGCTGGCGGGGGTTGAAGGTGACCTGGTAGTCCCGGTCGAGACCCCACCCGGTGAAGGCTCGAGCGGCCTCGTGCACGTCCGCCTGGGTGTAGTTTCCGGGACCCATGGTGAATAGCTCCATGAGCTCCCGGGCGTAGTTCTCATTCGGGCTGGACCGGCGGTTCGTGTTGCCGTCCAGCCAGCGCAGCATCGCCGGATCTCGGGAGATTCCGCTCAGAAGCTCTCGGAAGCTGCCCAGGGCGTTGGCCCGGAAGAATTGGTTCTGGTAGTCCATCGCCTGGGGGCGACCGACCTTGCCGTTGCCCGTAGCGAAATGGTCGTGCCAGAACAGGACCATCTTCTCCTGAAGCGGGCGGGCGGTCATCGCCATCCGTTGCAGCCAGACGGCCTGGATGGAGGCGAGCTTAGTCATATCGAGCTCCGCCGCCATGGCGGCCACCCTGGCCTCGGCCCCATCGTCGGCAACCTTCTCGTAGTCGACCAAACGGGCTACCGCGGCCTCGTAGCCCAGGCTCGCGTATGAGCTGATTTCATCGGGGGTTCCCCCGAAACCGGCTCGGCGGAGCAAGTGGGCGAACTGGCGGCGTTCAGCGATTACGACCAGCGTAGTTTCCTCACTGGGTGGCTTCCGTGGCCAATAAAACGAACCAACTCAGAAGAGGGTACATGAGAAAGATGGCGAAATATAGGAAATGTGAAAAAATTGCCAAATGTGAACTCTAACGACCGCTGACTGGATCGCAGGTATAGTAGCAACTGTTTCGCTGTCGCCCAACAATTCTCTCCAAGGAGCTGCGCTCTGTCCCGACCGATTAGCGCCTCCTCGGTCCGATTCGCCGAGGCCACGGGGCAGATTCCGGAGCCACACCAAGCAGCTACCCCGCCCGAAACCGGGTCCAAAACCAGCGATAGGCATGAGGCGCCGCTCGGGCCGGCTCGATCGGTTCGCTCGGCGCTCCGTCGGGCCTTTCCTGCCCTCTCTAACCCCCATTACCGCTTGCTGTGGCTCGGCCTCATCCCTTCGATGTTGGCCAATCAGATGGGCATGGTTGCCAGCGGCTACACCGCCTTCGCGCTAACCGGCTCCGCCACCGTGCTCGGAATCGTCAGCTCCGCCGCCAGCATCCCCATGCTAGCCCTGTCCCTGGTGGGCGGGGTCGTCGCCGATCGCAGCCCCCGTCGACTGCTCATCGTCTGTAGCCAGAGCGCGATGGGGCTGGCCACCGCCGCGGTGGCGGTCCTGGCCTTTCTTGGTTGGCTTGACGTTTGGCACCTGATTGCCCTCGGCTTGATCAACGGCTGTGCATTCTCATTCAACATGCCTGCCCGTCAAGCGTACACGGCTGATCTGGTGGGCAGCTCCCTGCTGCGCAGCGCGGTATCCCTCAACAACGCCGGGATGAACTTCAACCGAATCCTGGGCCCTGCACTGGCCGGCATTCTCCTGGTGCTTCCGGGCGTCGGCGCCGCCGGAACCTTCACTATGATGGCGGTGTGCTTTGCAGCCGCGGTAGCGACCCTCATCCGTCTACCAGCCGGCCAGCCGGCCGGGTCGGGACTCGCAGATCGACCGCCGGCGCTCAAGCAGCTAGTGGACGGGCTGGGGTACATCCGGTCGTCGGCTTCGATCCGAACTCTGCTCTTCGTCGCTTTGGTGACGCTGCTCTTTGGCATGCCGTATCAAGCGCTGATGCCCCTCTTTGCCGACAAGGTCTATGGAGCCGGTGCCCAGGGGCTTGGCGTGTTAAACGCGGCAGTGGGAGTCGGCGCGCTCCTCGGCTCGCTGGCCGCCGCCTCCGGATCGGGCAGCGGCGAAATGCTCCGCAGGCTGCAGCTCATGGCTGGGCTGGGCTTCGGGGGGAGTCTGATCGCCTTTGGACTGGCGCCGACCTTTGGCTTCGCGGTGGCCGGGGTAACCATGGTGGGTTTCGCCTGGGCGTCCTTCATGGCTCTCAATGCCACCCTGATCATGAGCAACACCGAACCGGGCTATTACGGTCGGGTGATGAGCGTCTACCTGCTGACCTTTGGCTTTATGCCCGTGTCCACCATTCCCGCCGGGTGGCTGGCCGACCTCATCGGTGGACCACCAACAATCGTTATCTGTGGCGTCCTGGTGTTGATCTTTCTCGGCACGGCCTCGTTCCTTCCATCGTATCGCCTGATTCAGGCGGAAGTCCGCTGGGCGCCCCCTGAAAGGGTGCTTGCTCCGGTGAGCTAGGCGGCCTTCCCGGGTCCGTCTACCTTCCGGCTGGCCATCTCAGTTTTGCCGACGGTGAGCATAACCGCATCTCCGGGCACGGCCGTCGAGATGCTTTCCGCGGGAAGCCAGTAATCCTTCTGAAAAAGACCCGTCTCGACCTTGAAAATCCGGCCACGCACCTCGCTGACCTTGCCGATCTTCTGGCCATCCTGGGTATAGACGGGCATGCCGGCAGTAACGCGGAGAATCGCATCCGGCCCTGACATGGCTGGGTTCCCTCCCTCGCTCCTGATGCACCCAGCGCATTTTTATGCGCTTTTCCTTATAGATTGGGCACGCTAGCAATATAAGGCGGGAAAACGAGCGCGCGCAAGGCACGCGCAACCGGGGGGGACGCTGACGGGTCACCGAGACGAAAGGACAGCCGAGCAGGAGGTTGAGCGGCGATTGCGGATGAGTCAGCCAGCCGAGGATCGACAGGCCATGAGCAGTTAGCGACTAGAGTACGTGGCGGCCACCGGAGGGTTGGAGAGTGCGCCGCTCATCGACGTAGTCGTCAATCCAGCCCAGATACTTCTCATTCGCCGCGACGATCGGAACGACGACGAACTCGAGCAAGTCATCCCTCTGCCTCATCATCACGTGCGCCTTCAGCGCTTCGATCATGGGAGTCGCCGTCCGCATTGCCAGGACGTATTGAGTGACTTCCTCAACCGCTCCATCGAGTGCCGAAATGCGGGTGGTTTCGTGCAGCAGACCTGAAGCGGCCAACTGCTTCTCATAGGCAATCACATGGCTCGCATCTGAGGGCATGTCCTGCGTTCCTCCTGTGGCTAGGCACGGAGCGAGGGCCCCCCCCCGCGTGCGCCCGTTGTAACGCGAACGTGATGCCGGCCGCAAGTGAAATTGCACACTTACCGACCGGTCAGCACCTCAACGATCGTCCCAATCGCCGAGTTCGACAGTGCCCGGGGAGACCGACTGACGTGCCCCCGGAAAGATCGCAGGAGCAAGCCTTGACCCGCACACCCATCGAGGGAGAGATTGACCGCTGGGTCCGTGAAAACCGCCAGCCCCTCAATTCGCAAGCCACCCTCTATCTCGGGATTCAGACGCGGAGCCAAATATGCTCGGGTTGCTCGAACCCCGCGCTCCAAATCGCCCGTCGGGTTTCCCAGCGAGGGATTGGGACTAAACCAGAGCAGCCAGCGCACGGCCAGTGGACGCGGATCATCGTGCCGCCAACCCTTGCTGGTGCATCGGACCGTCCCTCGCACCGGCGAGGGAGCTACCAGCAGGATGCCCATTGGGCCCACCAGGACATAGTCCGGAAGCGCTGGGGCTGGAGCCACCAGCAGGTGATAGCGGTTATCCAGCCCCTTCAAGGCGTTCCCAATGGCCTGATCTTGTCTCCATCGCGGACCCCAGCGATGAAGGTAGGCCTGATTCCTCGCCCAGAAACCCAAACCCAGACTCAGGCTGGCGATAGAAACCGCATACTGGATGATCGGGTCTGGTTGGACAAGTGAAACGAAGAGCCCCCCCACCAGGCAGACCGTCGCCGCAAGCAGGAACCCGCCGGCAATGCGGGACTTCCTCCGCAGGAGGACGCTATTCGTGTGGATCTGCATATCCGGCCTCTCCGACTTATGGAAAGATTAGTGCTGGCAGGTGGGGCAGAATGAAGTTCCCCGGTTCGAAACTCGGGTCTGCGCCAACGGGCCGGCACAGCGCGGGCACGGTCCTGGTGCACGATGGAAGACTTTCAGGTGGTCGCCATGGCTGCCCGGCTTCCCGTACAGGTCGAAGGCGTCGCTAAAGGTCGTGCCCCGATGCGCGATGGCCTCCGTGAGCACCCGCTGCACCTCGTGCTGCAGCCTCTCCGCTTCGGCTCGGGTGACGCTGCCAGCCGGCCTAGTCGGGTGGAGGCCGGCCGCCCACAAGCACTCATCCGAGTAGATATTGCCCAGGCCGGCCACCATCGCCTGATCAAGCAGCAAAGCCTTGAGTGGCGCGGTACGTCCAGACCAGCGGGCTAGCAGATAGTCGGCGGTGAACCCCGGCCCGAGTGGCTCGGGGCCCATTCGTGCGCAGCGACCTTCGAGCTCCTCGGATGTCAAGACCCGAATCTCGCCGAATCCGCGGGGGTCATACAAGGTCAGCCATCGTCCATCATCCAACTCCATGACGAGATGTCCATGTGGGCCCGCCAGCTCCGAAGTCTCACTCAGCACCATATTTCCTGACATTCCTCGATGGATCAGCAGCGTATCCGTTGAGCAAAGCTGGATCAGCAAATACTTCCCACGGCGGTTCAAGGCCTCCACCCTTTGACCTTTGAGTCGCTGCACGATCGATGCACCCGGTTGTCCCCGCGTCATGCGCTCCTGCAAGACCGCGGATCTGCGCAAGGTCCGGCCGCGAATCTCGCGCTCCAGGTCGACGCGCAACGTTTCAACTTCGGGCAGCTCAGGCATATCCACCTATAAGCCACAATCCTGGAGGAGAACCGCAAAGTGCGTCATTCCCTCTGGTAGCCAGCCCCGCTGGCCGCGCCTATAGTATGCGGCAGCGGCCGCCGGCGGCCTCGCAATCGACCGGAAATGGGAGTGAGTAAATGCGGCTTGTAACCTTCACCTCGGGCGGCGAGGCGCGGCTGGGCGCGATTGTGGGAACCCGGGTGCTCGACCTGGCCCGACTCGCGGACCGCTCCGGCCAAGGTTCGCTGCCGAGCTCCATGCTCGGGCTGATCGAGGCCGGGCGGGTCGCCTGGATGCGAGCGGATAGACTCGCAGCGGAAGTTGCGCAGGATGCGCCTCCAGAAGTTGCGCACAACCTGGCCGAGATTCGTTTGCTGGCCCCCATTCCCCGGCCATCCAAGAACGTCTTTTGTCTCGGCCTCAACTATCGCGCGCACCTCGCGGAGACGTCCGAGGGTGCTGCGGAAGACCCCAAATCGCCCATTTTCTTCACCAAGGCAGTCACCTCCATCGTCGGGCCCCAGGATCCGATCCTGTTCGATGAGACGGTAACCACCAAGTACGACTGGGAGGCCGAGCTGGGCGTGGTGATCGGCGTTCCGGGCCGCCGGATTTCGGAAGCCCAATCGATGGAGCACGTCTTCGGCTACACCTGCTTCAATGACGTATCAGCGCGGGATCTTCAGCGGTATCACCAGCAGTGGTTCCTGGGCAAGAGCCTGGATGGCACCTGCCCCTTCGGACCGGCCATTGTCACGGCCGACGAAATCTCCGATCCCCACGCGCTGGCGATCGAATGCCGCGTGAATGGCGTCGTTAAACAACGGGCCAACACCGGAGACATGATCTTCCGGATCCCCGCCATCATTGCCTCTCTCAGCCAGGGGCTAACCCTGGAGGCGGGTGATCTGATATCGACCGGCACTCCGTCCGGCGTGGGCTACACGCGCACTCCACCGGAATACTTGCGGCCCGGCGACGTTGTCGAAGTCGAAGTGGAGGGGGTCGGCCTACTGAGCAACCGGGTCGCCGACATTCGCGAGCGATAACCAGGCGCTCTCTCCACGTGCTGGGCAAAAAGAAGAGCGGTCCGATTTTGATCGGGCCGCTCTTCTTTTCAGGCTGATATGGCCACCAGGGCCTCTTGCTCTACGGCCTCTTGCTTCTCCGGTTGTCGCGCCGTACGCGGGCGTCGTGGCTTCACACCGACTAGGCCCAGACACACCAGACAGATTCGAGATTCTGTCTCTAGGGGAAGCTGGAACTCGCCGCAGATCGAGCAGCGCTGGAGACCCAGCTTGCGCCGTCGCTTCCGGGCCATTGGTCACCCCACCGCGCGCAGTCAGTGTCCAGATCCGCTCAATTCTAGCACTCTGGACCGAGATATGGTGGCCTAGTAGACTGCCTCCGTCGCCAGCTCCACATCGGGTAGGCCCTGGGCCCTTCGTTCCCGTCGGTACTGCATGAGGTAGAGATCCTTGTACATCCCCTCCTGGCCGAGCAGCTCACGATGGGTGCCACGCTGCACGATCTCGCCGTGATCGACCACCAGGATGATGTCCGCGTTCCGAATCGTCGAGAGGCGGTGAGCAATGACGAAGGAAGTCCGTCCGCCCAGGATTCGACCGATGGCGGCCTGGATGAGGGCCTCGGTGCGAGTGTCGATGCTGGCGGTCGCTTCGTCGAGCACCAGGATTCGGGGGTCCGCCAGGACCACCCGAGCCAGCGCGATCAACTGCCGCTGGCCTTGGGAGTAGTTCTGACCCCGCTCGTAAACCACGGTGTCGTAACCATCGGACAGCCGAGCGATGAACTCATGGGCATTGGCGAGCTTGGCTGCTTCCACGACCTCTTCCATGGAGGCTTCGGGCCGACCAAACCGGATATTATCCGCGACGGTGCCGCTGAACAGGAACGGATCCTGAGGGACGATCCCCATTTGGCTGCGTAGCGACGCCATGGTCACGTCGCGGATGTCAATCCCATCCACCCGGACCGCGCCTCCACGCACCTCATAGAACCGACACAGGAGCGCCGCGATCGAAGTCTTGCCCGCCCCCGTGGGCCCGACCAGCGCGATGGATTGCCCGGGCTCGGCGACAAACTCCACGTCCTTCAAAACCGGCACCTCGGCCGAGTAGCCGAAATACACATGATCGAAGTGGACCCGCCCCTCGATCGGAGTCATGGTGCCGGCATTGGGATGATCCGCTACCTCGATTGGCTCATCCATCAGCTTGAAGATCTTCTCGCCCGCCGCCATGGCCTGTTGGAACAGGGTGTAGGTCCCCGCCAGCTCGCGAATCGGCTCGAAGAACCGGGTGACGTAGCTCAGGAAGGCGACCACCACCCCGACGGTCACGTCGCCTGAGATCACTCCCGCCGCCCCGAAGCCCAGCACGATGGCTCGAGCCAGCATGCTGGTGAATTCGACGACCGGTTGGAACGATGCTCCGATTCGCAGCGCGGTAAGGTTCGCCTTGAAATTGTCCTTGTTGATCTCGTCGAAGTTGTTTTCACTCACGCCTTCCCGTGAGAAGGCCTGAACGACTCGCACCGCCGAGACATTTTCCTGGAAGCCGGCGGCGACCTGTCCAATCGTCTCTCGGGTTCGGAGGAAGGCTTTCCGGGAGAAAATGCTGAACACGACGGTCGCCACGACCATGATCGGAAGGACGCTGAAGGCGTAGAGGGCGAGCTTCGGGCTCATGCTCGACATGATGACGATCATGCCCACCAGAGTGAGGCAATCTGCGAAGAGGTGGAGCACCCCCTGAGTCAGCAGCTCCTGGAACACGGCGACATCGTTGACGATGCGGGACATGGTTACGCCGGACTCATTCCGGTCGTGAAATCCCAGGGAGAGCGCGTTGACCTTCTTGAATAGGTCCCCCCGCATCTTGGCGAGCACCCCCTGAGCCACATAAGCCATGGTGTAGGTCTGATTGGACTGTGCACCGTAGCTCACCACCAGGGAGAGCAAGAAAGCGAGGGAGACGACCGTGAGACCAACCATGTCCTGTTTGGTGACGACATAGTCGTCCAGGGCGACCTTCAGCAGGTAGGGGCCCACAATCTGCATGGCGGAATAGACGGTGAGCAGGAACACTGCCCAGATCACTCTTCGTTTGTATTCCCGCAGGTAGCCCCAGAGCCGGCTCAGCACCCGAGCATCGAAGACCTTTCCTCTATCCTGCCCGTGGCCCATGGGGCCGCCGCCGATGCCGCCGCCGCCCCAGCCCCCCATGCCTCCGCCCATCATCACTTAGGTGTTCCTCCTTCCGGCTCCGAAGCCGTTTCCTCCGCCGGAACCGGCCCCCCGACCCGGCCCACCAGGCCAGGTCGACCTTTCATTTCCGTTGTGTCCATTGCCGCCGCTGGTTCTGCTACCGCTGGTGAGGGCGAGGGCCGCGTCCTCTCCCAGAGTCTCAGCAACCGACGCATCGACCAACTGGAGTTGGTAGATCTCCGCGTAGATCTCATTGCTCTCGAGCAACTCTTCGTGATTGCCGGTCCCGGCCACCACCCCGTGGTCGAGAACGATGATGAAGTCGGCACTCTGCACCGTGCTCACTCGTTGAGCAATGACGAAGGTGGTGCGTCCCAGCATGAGCACATCCAGTGCCTCGCGGATGAGCACCTCAGTCTCCGTGTCTACTGCTGACGTGAAGTCGTCGAGGATGAGAATCCTCGGGTCCAAGAGCAGGGCCCGGGCAATCGCGATGCGTTGCTTCTGTCCGCCAGACAGGGTGACTCCTCGCTCGCCCACCAGGGTGTCGTAACCCCCTGGGAAGCCCATGACGAAATCGTGGGCCCGGGCCGCTTTGGCCATCTCTACGACCCGTTCTTCGGTGGCTTCTGGCACGCCGAAGGAGATGTTCTCCCGAATAGTCCCGGTAAATAGCGTCGTATCCTGCATGACGATGCCGATCTGGCGGCGCAGCGAGGACAGCTGCACATCCCGCACATCCGTACCGTCGATGAGCACACGACCCTCGCTCACGTCATAGAACCGCGGGATCAGGTTCACGACCGTCGTCTTCCCGGAACCAGTCGCCCCCAGCAATGCGATCACCTGGCCAGGGCGCGCTTCGAAGGACACGTCCCGAAGCACTGGATCGCCGCCCAGGTAGCTGCACCAAACATGGTCGAAGGTGACGGTACCCTTGATCACCGGTAGGGGCCCGGCATTCGGCGCGTCCACGACGTCCACCTCGGCGTCCAGAATCTCGAAGATCCGCTCGCCGGCCGCGACCGCTCGCGCTGCTTGCCCGATCAAGTTCCCCATCATTCGCACTGGCCGAACGACCAGCAAAAGATAACCGTTGAAGGCCACCAGCTCGCCAACGGTGAGCTCGTTGTTGATGATCAGGTAGCCCCCGTACCAGAGCACCGTGACCAGGCCAATGTTACCCAGCGCATCGAGCAATGGGTTGGCCCAGGACTGAATCCGGGCCGCCCGCAAGAGTTGATCCAAAAGGCGGATGTTCTGCACTTCGAAATTGGCAATCTGGGCGGGCTCTTGCGCGAAGGCCCGCACGACCCGACCTCCGGCCAGGTTCTCCTGCACCAAGGAGGCCAGCACCGCGACCTCTTGTTGCGCCTGCCGCCACATCGGCTGAATGGTCAGGCCGTACCAGGAGCCAGCCCGCAGCAAAAAGGGAAGCGCGACCAACGCAGCAATGGCCAAGTGCCAGTTCATGGCGAACAGCAGGATGCTGATTCCGACAATCGTGATGATGAACCGACCCATCTGCAGGAAGGCCCGGCCAGTAAAGTTCTTCAGTTGCTCAACATCGCTGGTCGCCCGCGAGACGAGCTGGCCCGTCTGGGCCCGATCGTGCCAGCTGAATGAGAGCTCCTGCAAGTGCTGATAGATCTGCTTACGGAGCTCATAGGCGATTCCCTGTGAGCCGTACTCACCGAAATACCCCTGGAGGAACTGGAAGGCCGCTCGCACGAATGCCAGCCCCAGCATGATGAAGAACACCAGGGAGACGAGCGCCGAGCCTTCGGCTTCAATCGGGCAGGTCCGTCCTTTGACTTCCACCGCGCCGACTGCTGCTTTGAGCGCGCAGTCGACCACGATGCCAATAAAGCTCGGGGTCACGAGGTCCACCGCTGCACCAATCGCCAGGGCGATGGCCGCAATGATCAGGCCCGCTAAGTAATTCCGATAGTACCGAGCAATACGAAGGACGACCTGCATGACGTTCTGTTCTCCTGTGGTTTAGAGAGTCGCCGCGGCGACTTCCGTTAAGGGATCGATCGACAGATCATCCCCGGTGAGCTCCGTGTAGTCGCTGAGCAGGTGATCGAGTCGCGCCCGGTAGCGCCGAAGCTGATGCACCCGCCTATTGAGCAGGGCTCGTCCCTCCTCAGTGATTTGGTAGTAGCGTCGAGCCGGCCCCGACCCCTGGGTCGACCATTCGGATTGGATGGCGCCCCGCTCTTCTAACGATCGGAGCACCTTGTAGACGACTCCCGGCTCATCGGCAGCCCGTCGATAACCGGCGGCGGCGATCTGACGAATCAGGTCATAGCCATAGGAAGGGCCGCGCATCACCTCGAGCAGGAGGAAGGGCTCCAGATTGCGGCCCAAGCCGCCCGAAGGGTCGCGGATTGGCTCCCGCTCTTCAGCCAATAATTCCCCCATAGGTGCCACTTGCACTTATGGTGAAGTTTACCTCAGTCGAGACCGAACTGCCAGGAGTCGATTAGCGAGTGCGGGCACTCAGGCCGAGGGGTCCGAGCCGTCATCGTCGTCGAACTCTTCTTCCTCTTCGGGCTCGGCATCCTCACCATCGTCTACATCGGTGATCGGCAAGGCTTGTTGCTCGCCGGGCGGCAACCGCAGGCTGAAGCCAACCTCAACTCCTTCTGCTTCGCCGTCACCGTCACCGCTGGTCAGCAGCGCCAGGCAGGCAACCCGGTCACCCCTCCGGGGGTTCATTAAGGCAACCCCCTGGGCGGATCGGCCTTGCTCGCTAATGGTGGAAACCGGCGTCCGCAGAACAATCCCGGAGGCAGAGATGACCATCGCTTCTTCATCACCCTGCACCACCCGGGCCGTAACCAGGAGACCGCTCTTATCGGAGAGCCGCATGCCGATGACTCCTGAACCACCTCGGCCGTGCCGCGGAAATTGATCGATCGGCGTCCGCTTCGCATACCCGCCTGAACTTACGGTGAGCAGCGAAGACCCTTCTACGATAACGTCCATTCCGCAGATGCGATCGTCTTTGGCCATGCGCATCGAGATGACTCCACCGGCCGCTCGGGATCGAGATGGCACTGCGCTCTCGCGGAAGCGGGCAGTCTGCCCGTGCTCGGTCGCCAGGATGAGGTCAGCGCCCCGAGGAGCCGGCCGGACCCAGCCAAGCTCGTCACCCGGTTCGAGATCCATCGCGATCAGGCCACTGGATCGGACCGACTCGAAATCGCCCAGCTTGACCTTCTTGATCTCGCCATGGATTGTCGCCATGACGAAGTATTCGGCCCCCTTTGATTCCGACATGCCCACCACCGCGGTCACCGACTCGGTGGTATCGAGATTGATGAGATTGATGACCGGCACGCCCCTCGCCGTGCGTTCGGTCTCGGGGATCTGATACGCCCGTAGCTGGAAAACCCGTCCGCGATCAGTGAAGAACAGGATATTGTCGTGGGTGTGGGCTACCACGATCTGCCGAAGGGCGTCTTCCTCGCGCAACATCATGCCCCGGATACCCCGCCCACCCCTGCGCTGGAGGTGATAGGTGTTCGGTGGGACCCGCTTCACGTAGCCTCGCGCGCTCATTGTCACCATCGTCTCGACGTTGGCAATCATGTCTTCGAGGGTGATTTGGGAGCTCTCTTCGCCCGAGATCACCGATCGGCGGGCATCGCCGAATTTTTTCTTCAGCTCCACCGTCTCTTCGCGGACGAGTTGAGTGATCTTGGGTGGATTCGCCAGGAGGTCTTGCAAATAGGCAATGCTTGTTTGCAATTCTGCGAGCTCGTCCAGAACTTCCTTGCGCTCGATGGCGGCCAGCCGTCGCAGCTGCATGTCGAGGATGGCTTTGGCCTGGAGCTCACTCAGCTGATACTGAGTAATGAGGGCCTGGGTGGCCGCCTCCGCGGACTCGCTCTGGCGGATAGCTCGGATCACCGCGTCGAGGTGATCGAGGGCGACCTTCAGTCCTTCCAGGATATGGGCTCGGGCCTGGGCCTTCTTCAAATCAAACGCTGTACGCCGGGTGATGACGATTTGGCGATGCTCCAGGAACAGTTGGAGCATCCGCTTGAGGTTCAGAACACGGGGCTCCCCGTCGACGAGGGCGAGCATGTTCATCGCAAAAGTCGATTGCAGCGCGGTGTGCTTGAAAAGCTGGGCCAGCACCGACTGTGGCTGCGTATCGCGCTTGAGCTCGACCACCAACCGCATGCCCTGGCGGTCAGATTCGTCCCGCATGTCGGCGATTCCTTCGAGCTTGCGGTCCCGAACCAAGTCCGCGATGCGCTCCTGGAGGGTGGCCTTGTTGACCTGGTACGGCAGCTCGGTGACTACGATTTGCCAGCGTCCAGCCCGGGTTTCCTCGATCGAAGCTTTCGCCCGGATCACGACTCGTCCGTGACCGGTTGCATAGGCGGCCCGGATGTCCTCCTGGCCGATAAGCACCCCCCCCGTCGGAAAGTCTGGCCCCGGAACGATGTGCATCAATTCTTCGACCGTGGCTTCCGGATTGTCGATCAGCGCCACCAGCGCATCGGCGATCTCCGAGAGGTTATGAGGCGGAATACTGGTGGCCATACCGACCGCGATGCCTGCCGAGCCGTTACAGAGGAGATTCGGGAACCGGCCCGGCAGCACCATCGGCTCCATGAGGCGGCCATCGTAGTTCGGCTGCCAGTCCACGGTTTCCCGGTCGATGTCGGCCAGCATTTCCAAAGCGATCGCGGTTAATCGCGCTTCCGTGTAGCGCATAGCGGCCGGGGGATCGTTGTCGACCGAGCCAAAGTTTCCCTGGCCGTCAACCAGCGGATAGCGGGAGTTGAACGGTTGTGCCATCCGCACCAGGGTGGGATAGACCACCGACTCGCCGTGAGGATGGTAATTGCCGGATGTATCGCCGGCGATCTTGGCGGATTTGAGGTGGGCTCGGTTCGGGGCGAGGTTGAGGTCGTGCATTGCGACGAGAACCCGTCGCTGGGAAGGCTTGAGACCGTCGCGCAAGTCGGGCAGCGCGCGGGCGACAATAACGCTCATCGCATAGTCGAGGTAAGAGCTACGCATCTCTTCCTCGATGGTCACGGGCCGAATGTTGCCTGGCTCCATACGCCCCCTTGCCCAACAAAGGAATGTGGCAGCGGGTCGTCAGCCCGCTAGGTCTCAGCGCCGTTAGGTTGAGGAAAGTATAAGGTAGGAACGTCAGTCAACTCCGCTTGGCACCACCCCCCGCGCTGCCTGAGGGACCAGGGGACGCCTCAGTAATGTTGGTACCTTTTGACAGGCATGGCATTGCCTGCTATTCTTGGAAAGGTAGCGATTAGCACTCGGCACCGTTGACTGCTAAGCGCTGGGGTAGGAGCAATGGAAGAGGCACTCACTCCGCGGCAGAGTCGAATTTTGAAACACATCATCGAGGAGTACGTCGTCACCGCGACTCCGGTATCCTCAGAGGCGGTAGTGAGGCGATACGAGCCGCATGTGTCATCGGCGACCGTCCGGAACGAAATGGCCACCCTTCAGGACGGCGGCTTCCTTCAGCATCCGCACGCCTCGGCAGGCCGGGTGCCCTCCGACGTGGGGTACCGCCACTATGTGCAGTACCTGATGGGTGATGCCCACCTTTCGCAGACCGAAGAGCGGACCGTGCTCCACCAGTTTCACCAGGTTGAAGGCGACATCGCCGAATGGATCCACCTGGCGGCGGCGGTGCTTTCTTCCTCAATGCAAATGCCAGTCGTGGCTATTCCGCCGGTGGCTCACGTCAGCCGATTGAGGCGACTTGATTTGGTTGAAATGAGCCCAGGGACCGTCTTGGTCGTAGTGATTACCTGGTCAGGGACCGTTCGCCAGCAGCTCATTCGAGTCGAAGGAGAGCCATCGACCACCCTGAACCAGTTGGCAGAGCATCTGAATGAAGCCTTTTGGGAACAGTCGGCCGCCGACATCCGCGTCATCGCCGCCGGCTGGTCCGACGCGGGCATTCTCGAGATGATAGCCCATCTCCTCGACGATGAGGATCGCGGCCAGGCCGCGAATCTCCGTATCGAGGGCTTGAGCTACATGGCTGGCCAGCCCGAGTTCGGCACCGGAGATCGGCTTCAACCGATCGTAGAGACCCTGGAGCGACCCCGGACCCTCGAAGCGCTCCTCGAGCCCTTGTTCCAGGCCCATGGCGTTTACATTTCTATCGGACAAGAGCAGCCAGTCGAGGCCCTGAGAGAATGCAGCGTCGTGCTTGGGACCTATGGACGACCGGGCGATATCTCCGGCGTAGTTGGAGTAATCGGTCCGACGCGACTGCCGTACTGGCGAGCCGTGCCCTTGGTCGAATACGTGGCCTACGTGCTAGATCGGCTGCTCGAAGGTACTCTGGTTTAGTGAGACTTGGGGTCAATATGGAAGAGCTCTTCAATAACGAGAACGCGCAAGAATCCAGCCCCTTGGCAAAGGGCGGCGCTGACGGAGAACCCGCGGCGTCCGCGAGCGAACAACTCGCGGCACTGAGTGCCGAAAAGGATCAGCAGTTCGCGGCCTGGCAGCGAACCCAGGCCGACTTCGCTAACTTTCGCCGTCGCACCGAGCAAGAACGCGTCGAATTGGTTCTAAGCGCCGAAGCCAGTTTGATTCGCGAGCTTCTACCAGTTCTGGATGACATGGAGCGGGCGCTGGGGGGATTGCCCCCCGAGCTGCGCGGGTTGACCTGGGTAGAAGGCGTTCTGATCATCCAAAGAAAGTTTCGAGCGGCGCTCGATCTGCATGGATTGAGCCCGATTGAGGCCTTAGGAAAAGATTTCGACCCATACGAGCACGAAGCCATCGTTAGCGAGGGTGAGCCAGGGGAGGCCAAGGTTGTGACCGGGGAGCTGCAGAAGGGTTATCGACTGCACGATCGAGTACTACGGCCCACTCTGGTCAAGGTAGGCCAGCCAATCAAATCCAAGAGCGAGTGAGAAAGCAATGCCAAAGGTTATAGGGATCGACTTAGGAACCACTAACTCGGTGGTCGCCGTCATGGAAGGCGGCGAGCCGACCGTTATCAGCAATGCCGAAGGGAGCCGGCTGACTCCGTCGGTCGTGGCCGTGAATCCAAAAACCAACGAGCGCATGGTTGGCCAGGTCGCCAAGCGGCAAGCCATCACCAATCCCGAGAACACGGTTTTCTCGATCAAGCGGTTCATGGGCCGAAAGGCATCCGAAACGACGATCGAGCGCGACCGCAAGCTCGTGCCCTATGCGCTGACCGGTGCGGCCAACGATGACGTCCGGGTGACCCTGGCCGGCAAGCAGCACTCACCCCAAGAGATCTCCGCGATGATCCTTCAGAAGCTCAAACGAGATGCCGAGGCCTATCTCGGTGAGCCGGTGACCCAGGCTGTAATCACCGTGCCGGCCTACTTCAATGACGCCCAGCGACAAGCGACCAAGGACGCCGGTGCCATCGCCGGCCTCGAGGTGCTGCGAATTATCAATGAGCCTACCGCGGCCGCCCTCGCCTACGGCGTCGACAAAAGCAAAGATCATGCCATTGCCGTTTACGACCTCGGCGGCGGAACCTTTGACATCTCGATCCTTCGCTTGGGTGAGGGCGTCTTCGAGGTGGTTGCCACCAACGGCGACACCCATCTCGGTGGCGATGATTTCGACCAGTGCATCATCGACTGGATCTGCGATGAGTTCAAAAAAGACCATGGACTCGAGCTGCGCAATGACCGGATGGCCCTGCAAAGGCTGAAAGAGTCGGCTGAGAAGGTCAAAGTTGAACTCTCTTCTGTAATGCAAGCCGAGATCAACCTGCCTTTCATCACCGCGGATGCGTCAGGCCCCAAGCACCTGGTGATGACGCTCACCCGGTCCAAACTCGAACAGCTCACCGGCGACCTGGTCGAGGGCACGACCGGCCCAGTCCGCCAGGCCCTGGCGGATGCCGAGCTGCAGCCCAATCAGATCGATGAAGTGATCCTGGTCGGCGGCCAGACCCGAATGCCCCTCGTTCAAGAGACGGTAAAGAAATATTTCGGCAAGCCGCCTCATCAGGGGGTCAACCCGGACGAAGTGGTCGCGATCGGCGCCGCCATCCAGGCTGGCGTGCTCCAGGGCGAAGTGAAAAACGTGCTGCTCCTGGACGTGACGCCGCTCTCTTTGGGCATCGAGACCCTCGGCGGCGTGATGACCCCGCTCATCTCGCGCAACACGACGGTCCCGACCTCCAAGGGCCAGATCTTCAGCACGGCGACCGACGGGCAAACCTCGGTTGAAATTCACGTGTTGCAAGGCGAGCGACCGATGTCCCCCGACAACAAGAGCATTGGTCGCTTCGTGCTCGACGGCATCTTGCCGGCCCCCCGAGGAGTGCCTCAAGTCGAGGTGACCTTCAACATTGATGCGAACGGGATTTTGTCCGTTTCCGCGAAAGACAAGGGGACGGGCCGCGAGCAGCGCATCACGATCACGGCTTCCAGCGGCCTCTCTCCAGACGAAATCGAACGGATGACCAAGGAAGCGGAGGTGCACGCCGACGACGATCGCCGCCGCCGGGACGAGATTGAGGTGCGCAACGCGGCCGATACCCTGGCTTATTCGGCAGAAAAGATCCTCAAAGAAAACGAAGAACGGCTTCCCGCCGACCTCAAGGAAGAGGTTCAGCAGAAGGTGAATGACCTGCGCGGTGCCCTGGCCGGCACCGACGTGGCTCAGATCCGCTCGCTTACCGAGCAACTCAATGAAGCGATGCAGAAGATGGGGAGCGCCGTGTACGGTTCCACGGGCGGGACCGGACCAACTGAAGCCGGACCCAAGCCCGAGGAAGGTACCGTGGAGGGCGAATTCCGGGAAGTCTAAGATCATCACCCATGGGGTCTGCGTTCTGCCGAGCCCGGCCGCTATTCGCTACCATTCGTCGAGCCGCCTGACGCAACGAGGACCGAATGGCTTCTGTTAAACGAGATTATTATGACGTTCTGGGGATCGCCCGGGGCGCTTCTGAGGATGAAATTCGAAGCGCCTTCCGGAAGCTTGCCCTCGAGCATCACCCGGATCGAAATAAGGAGCCCGAGGCCGGTGACCGTTTCAAAGAGGTCAGCGAAGCCTACGAAGTGCTCCGGGATCCGGAAAAGCGGCGCGCCTATGATCGCTACGGCCATGCCGGCCTCGATTCATCCGGCGGCATGGGCTTCGACAACTTTGGCGGCTTCGAGGACCTGTTCGACACTTTCTTCGGGCGCAACGCCAGCGGCAGCCGTCGGCCCCGCGGCCACCGAGGTTCGGACCTCCAGACCGAGGTCGCGCTTACCTTCGAGGAAGCCGTCTTTGGCGTCAACAAGACCATGGATATCCTGAAGCACGAGACTTGTCAGACCTGCCGAGGATCGGGCCTCGAGCACGGATCGGAGCCGGTCGTCTGCCAGCGCTGCAGCGGATCGGGTGAGCTTCGACGGTCACACCAGTCGATCTTTGGCCAGTTCGTCAACGTCAGCATCTGCGACCAATGCGGAGGTGAGGGCCGAGTCATCCTTTCGCCCTGCGCGAGCTGCAAAGGCAACGGTTTCACCGAGGTCGACAAGAAGATCGAGGTTGCCGTTCCGGGCGGTATCGAGGACGGCACCCGCATCCGGTTGACCGGTCAGGGTGACCCACCCGATCATCGCCAGGGGGGAGGAATGCCCGGCGATCTCTACATTTCCATCCGGGTGCACCCCCACGATTTCTTCCGTCGTTCGGGCTCCGATCTCCTATTGGACTATCCGATCCGGATCACTCAGGCTGCGCTCGGCGACGAGATCGAGATTCCCACCCTGGACGGCTCGAGTCAGATCAAGATTCCCGCCGGGACTCAATCGGGCAAGGTGGTTCGGGTAAAGGGGGAGGGAATTCCCCGCCTCCGAGACCAGAAGCGGGGTGATCTGCAGGTGCGGCTCATCGTCGAAGTGCCGCGCACCCTCACGTCTGAGCAAAAAGACCTGCTCCAGAAGCTCGACGCCAGCTTGCGTAGCACGGAGCAGAGCGAGCCGAAGAGCATGTTCGATCGGGTCCGCGACGCCCTCGGAGTCTGAGCGCGTGCTCTAGGCGCTAGGGACCACCTCCCCGACCACCCGTCGAGCCGCCCCCGGGGACCTCCCCAATCTGGCGGATCATCATCCAACGACAGTCCAGAGCTATGATGCCTCGCGTAGACGGCTCAGCCCCGGGAGGTCTGCCCTAATGCGCTCTATCGACACGGATCGAACAGCCGATCGAGTCCAGATCGAGCTGTTTCGTACTGCAACCGTCGCACGTCGAGCGTCATTAGCCCGATCTCTGAGCACCACCGTGTTGCAGCTCAGCCAGCGGGCGATTCGGGAAGCCAATCCGACCGACGATTGGCAGGCTCTCGCGACCCGGTTCGCCGCTCTCTGTTATGGTCGAGGGCTAGCCGAGGAGCTCAAGCGCGACCTCGCGGATCGAAACCGGGAGCGCTTTTTGAACCTGACACCCCAGGACGTGCTCGCGGCCGTGACTCCGGTTGTCGACGCACTTGAGAGACTCAGGGCGCGGCATCACATCGGCGGATCGTTAGCCAGCTCTGCTCACGGCGTCCCCCGCGCAACCGCCGACGTCGACCTGATGGCAGACCTCCGTCCTGAACATGTCGATGCCCTGGTAGCTGAGCTGCAGAGCGCCTACTACATCGATCGTGAGCAGGTGGTTGAAGCCATTCGGGAGCGGCGGTCCTTTAACCTGATCCACCTCAACACTATGGTGAAAGTGGACGTGTTCATACCCGAGGCGAGTTCTTTCGATGAACAAGAGCTGAGCCGGGCGCGCCCCCTCACATTGGATTCGGCACCGGATGCACGGTCTTTCTACGTCAAGGCCCCTGAAGACCTGGTCTTGCGGAAACTCATCTGGTACCGAGCAGGTAACCAGGTTTCCGAACGCCAATGGAGCGATGTGATCGGAGTGTTGAAGGTGCAGGCCGGGCAACTGGATCAGGATTACCTCGCTCGGTGGGCTGCCGAGCTGGGGCTCCGCGACCTCTTGGAACGAGCCCTCGCCCAAGCGGCTGACGACTGAACATGGACTGGGTCGAGATTTCCGTTGAAGTCGACGAAGAGGCAGTGGAGGCGGTAGCCGAGCAGCTGCGAAGTTTCGGTCAGGGCGTCGCGATCGATGTGCCTTTTGTCCAGCCGAGCCTGTATGACGACGCCCTGACCGACCGGTCTCGACGGGCCATCGTCAAGACCTATTTGCCCGACGATGGCGGGGTGGAGGACGCTCGTAGACAGATCGAGCAGGCCCTCTGGCACCTGGGACGGCTCCGTCCGGTTGGTGAGCTCGCCCTAAGACCCGTCGCCGAGGAGGACTGGGCCAACGCCTGGAAAGAGTTCTACTCGGTCGTGCACGTAGGCCAGCGGACGGTCATCGTTCCGGCCTGGCTTCGGTATCGCCGCCGGCCCAATGACATCGTCATTCGGCTCGACCCGGGGCTCGCCTTTGGCACCGGCACGCACCCGACCACCCGGCTGTGTCTCCAAGCCATGGAGAGCCGAGCGAGCGCCGCTAAGCTCGTCCTGGACGTTGGCACCGGCTCCGGAATACTGGCGATCGCCGCCTGCCGGCTCGGAGCACCGAAAGTGCATGCGGTGGACATCGATCCGATGGCGGCCAAAGCCGCCAAAGCCAATATCAAGCTCAATCACCTTTCCAGGCAGATCAGGGTCTACGAGGGGGATGCCGACGCCTCTGCAGGATCCTGGGCGGGTCAGACCTACGACCTGATCCTGTCCAATGTGACCGCTCGCGTGAACATTCGGCTGGCCGGGTTGCTAGCCGGGCTGCTCGCTCCGGACGGCGAGATTATCGCCTCCGGGATTCTCCGAGAGGACCTGAAGACAGTGGTGGACGCCTTTGGGGCGGTCGGTCTCCAGACCCGCGAGCGCTTGTACGACGAGGACTGGGGGGCGCTGGTAGTGGGCCGATGAGTCGCGCCGGCCGTCCAGTGATCACGTTGACTACCGACTTCGGACTCACCGATAGCTTCGTCGGCACCATGAAAGGCGTCATTATTTCGTCCTGCCCAGAAGCCCAAATTGTCGACATCTGCCACGACGTGCCACCCCAGGATGTGCTGGCCGGGGCCATCCGACTGGCCGCCGCTGCTTCGTACTTTCCGCCCGGAACCGTTCACCTGGCCGTCGTCGATCCCGGCGTGGGCGGACCTCGACGCCCGATCGCCATCCATTACCGCGATCAATTCTTTGTGGGACCTGACAACGGCATGCTTTGCCTGGCCACCTCCGGGCAAGGCACCTGGGAAGCCTTGGAGCTCACCAACCAGGAGCTCTGGCTCAAGCCGACCAGCAGCACCTTCCACGGGCGCGACATTTTTGCTCCAATCGCTGCCTACCTCGCGGGCGGTGCTGACTTTGGTGCCCTCGGCTCGCCGATCAAGGATCCGGTAGCCCTCAGTGTGCCTCAGCCCGACGCCCAAGGTCCCCAGGTGCTTGGCTCGGTGATCGACGTGGACCGGTTCGGAAACCTGATTACCAACATCCGTGGACCCCACCTCAAAGGACGCTCGGTGGAATGGGTGGAGGTCCAAGGGCAACGAATCAACGGCCTCAGCACCTGGTACGATCCTTCACAACCGTTGATCGCGCTGATCGCTAGTGACGGCTGGATCGAGGTAGCGGCTCCGCTTGGCAACGCTGCCCAGCGGCTCGGCGTCGGAGCGGGCGAATCCGTCACCATTCGCCTTATAGATGACCTGGGAAGAAGCGGCCGATGATTTCTGGTAGGGCAGTAGATCGGATGCTTGGTCGTCGAATTTGCACGGCATCAGTCGTGACCCTCGGCTGCAAATTGAATCAAGCAGAGAGCTATCGACTGCAGGTAGATCTCGCCCAGGCTGGAGTGGACCTGCTTCCCTTCGGGCAGCCGGTGGATCTCAGCATTGTGAACACCTGCACGATTACCCACGTGGCCGACCAGCAGGCCCGCCAGATGCTCCGCCGAGCCAGGCGAATCAGCCCGGATGGCTGCGTAGTCGCGATGGGCTGCTACGCGCAGATCGCGCCGGACGAAGTGGCCGCCATCGAGGGTGTCGACATGGTGGTCACCGCCGAAAAGGAGCGCCTGGTGGCGCAGCTCCAGTCGGCGGGAATGATGCTCGGTGATGGATCGGATGGAGTCAACGGGAACATCGGTCCTGACCATCTCCATCCGCTCCCGGAAACCCGCGTTCGGCGGTTCGTGAAGATCCAGGACGGTTGTGATGACTACTGCACCTATTGCATCGTTCCGTTTGCGCGCGGCCACAGCATCAGCCGGCCTTCCGAGGCAATCGTCGCGGAAGTCCGCGAGCTGGAAGCCGACGGCTGCCGGGAAGTTGTGCTCACCGGCGTCCAGATCGGCGCTTACGGACGCGACCGCTATCGATTCCGAGAGGCCGACCTTCCCCCACCCGGACGGCCACTCGGGTCCCTCGTCCAACGACTGCTTGCCGAGACCACAATACCGAGAATCCGAATCTCGTCAATCCAGCCCCAGGACTGGCCGCAGGATTTCCTGGATCTCTTCCAGGATGCCCGACTTTGCCGCCATCTCCATCTGCCGCTTCAGGCTGGCTGCGACGCGACCCTCCGTCGGATGTCGCGACGGTATACGACCGATGATTTCGCCCAGCTGGTCGAGCGAATTCGAGTGGCGCTGCCCGACGTCGCGATCACCGGGGATATGATTGTCGGATTTCCGGGCGAGACCGAGGAGCAGCACGCCGAGAGTCTGCGGTTCGCGCGGGCGATCGGCTTCGCCGACCTACACGTCTTCCGCTATTCACCGCGTCGAGGCACGGCAGCCAGTAGGATGGCTGGCCAGGTCAACCCGGACACCAAGAAGCATCGGAGCGAGGAGCTGCGGGCATTAGCCGAGGAATCGGCTCACGTCTTTCGCGGGCAGTTCCTGGGCAGTCGGCACCAGGTGCTCTGGGAAGAACAGCTTCCGGCTGCTGACGGCCCGCCACGGTGGACCGGTCTTACCGGCAACTATTTGCGGGTCGTACGCGCTTCAGCAGAGGATCTGTTGGGAAGAGAGACCGACGAGACCCTTGCGCATTTGCGCGATGGGGTTTTTGGACCGGAGGCGAGATGACCGCCTCGGATCAATGCCTCTTTTGCCGGATCGTTCGCGGAGACATTCCCGCGACGGTCGTCTACAAAGGAGACGGAATAACCGCCTTTAGAGACATCTCCCCTCAGTCGCCCGTCCACGTTCTTATCGTGCCGGATGTCCACATCGGGGGCGTAGCTGACCTCGATTTAGCCAATGACGAGCTCATCGGCCGCCTGATTCGGGTGGCGGCGAACATCGCTCGCGAAGAGGGAATCGGCGCAAGCGGCTATCGCCTCATCTCAAATCAGGGGGCGGACGCCGGCCAGAGTGTCCCCCACCTCCACGTCCATCTGCTCGGAGGCGCTCGGCTCCGGCTTCCTCTCGTTTGAAACTCGGTCAGCCCCGCTACTATTCCCGACGGTTGTAGCCACGATGGACTTCGGCGCCTTCACCTCACTCGACCTAGCCCTCCGCGATGCGCTCCTGCCGCTAGTGGATTTGATTCCGGTCCAGGCATGGTTCGTGCTGAGTGCCCTGGGCTCGACGGTCGTACTGGCGGTCCTGGCTCTCACCGCATCCGCTTCTTTCCGGGCTAGGCGGGACCGACTCTCCAGCGACCTGATCTACGTTCTGCTGATCGGCATGTACGCACTTACGGAGGGCCTGAAATTTCTCCTCGGACGGCCGCGCCCGATCCTCGATGGAGCCGCCTCCACACTCAACGACCCATTGCGCCTGGTCAACTGGGACCCCAGCTCCGGCTCGCTTCCGAGTGGCCATGCCCTGCAATCGTTCGCGGTCTACGGATACCTGCTCATCGTTTTGCGGCTTGGCGCCCCCGCCCGGGTGGCCGCAATTTCGCTAATTGGCCTCATTGGTCTGAGCCGGGTCGCCGTCGGGGCCCATTGGCCGACCGATGTCCTCGCGGGTTGGTTTTCTGGCGCGCTCTTTCTTGCCGCGCTGCTTAGCCTTCGGGCGCTGCTTAGACGAATCGGGGTGTGAGCTAGCTGAGCTAGAGGTCCCGAACCACCTCAGCCATGAGCTCGCTGGCTTCCGTGGGATTGGCAGCGATCCGGACTCCGGCCGCACGCAACGCGTCCATCTTGCCTTGGGCCGTTCCTTTAGAGCCTGAGACGATTGCCCCGGCATGGCCCATCTTGCGGCCGGCCGGCGCCGTGACCCCGGCGATGTACGCGACGACCGGCTTGGTCATCTTGCTCTTGATGAATTCGGCAGCTTCTTCCTCCGCCGAACCCCCGATCTCGCCAATGAGCATGACCGCCTTGGTTTCCAAATCGGCCTGGTAGGCAGCGAGGCAATCGATGAAGCTAGTGCCCGGCACCGGGTCGCCCCCAATCCCCACGCACGATGTCTGGCCAATCCCTTTCTGGGTTAGCTCGTACAGAGCCTGATAGGTCAGGGTTCCCGAGCGGGACACGATGCCGACCGGCCCCCCGGGGGTAGAGATGTCACCGGCGGTAATCCCGATGTTGCACTTCCCCGGGGAGATCAGTCCGGGGCAATTCGGACCCAGCAGACGCGTCTTCGGGAAATCCCGGAGTAGTCGATTAAAGAACCGCGCCTCGTCCTGGGCGGGGACCCCTTCCGTGATCACCACGATCAGATCCATTCCCGCCTCAGCCGCTTCCATGACCGCGCCCTCAACGCCGGGGGCGGGCACGAACACACAGGCAACGTTCGCGGCCGTGGCGGCCTTGGCGTCACCGACATTGGCGAAGATCGGAATCCCCTCGATCTCCGTGCCGGCTCGGCCGGGATTGGTTCCCGCGACGACCTTCGTCCCGTAGTCACGATTGCGTTTGGCGTACTCGGTCGCGTTATTGCCCTCCCGGGTGGACATGCCCTGGTAAACGACTCGGGTGTTCTCGTCGACCCAGATGCTCATTGAATGACCCTCAGCGAAATTCGACCTCGGCAACTGGCGTTCGGGGCCGCTCTGCCTACCGCTCCGCTCATTGGGCGCCTCCCGCGAGTTCCACCGCTTTCCGGGCGGCCTCGACCATGGTTGGCCGCGAAACCAGCCGATCCGACTCGTGTGCTTTCAGGATCGCCCGACCTTCTTCGGCGTTGGTTCCGTCGAGCCGTATGACAATCGGGGACTTCAGCTCGACCCGGCCGAGGGCCTCGACAATGCCGTTTGCCACCGCGTCGCCCCGGGTTATTCCGCCGAATATGTTGATAAAAATCGAGCGCACTTTGGGATCGGAATTGATGACCTCGAGCGCATTCGCCATGACTTCCGCACTCGCCCCACCACCGACATCCAGGAAGTTGGCCGGCGAGCCCCCCACCTGATTGACGACGTCGAGGGTGCTCATCGCCAACCCGGCGCCATTGGCAATGATCCCGACCGTGCCGTCCAAACCCACGTATTGGAGCCCCTTGTCGCGAGCCCGCTTCTCCCGATCGTCCATCACCTGGAGACCGCGGAACTCATCCCATTCCGGATGACGAAAAGCGGCATTGTCGTCCAAGGTTACCTTGGCATCAAGGGCGTGGACCCGTCCATCCGGGGTCAGGATCAGCGGGTTGATCTCGACCAGGTCGGCGTCACCATCGACGAAGCAACGGTACAGCTTGACCAGGATATCTGCAGCCCCGTTGCGCGCCTCCGGATCCAACCCGGCGGAGTCCACCAGATCGCGGGCCCGGGCGAGCGTCAGGCCATCTACGGGGTTGATGTGGATACGTGCGATGGCCTCCGGGTCCTCTTCAGCGACGACCTCGATCTCGACCCCGCCCCGGGCGGACACCATGCCTAGATGCTGCTTGGCGGCCCTATCGAGAGTGAAGCTCGCGTAGTATTCTTTCTTGATATCGGAAGCGAGCTCGACCCATAGTCGCCGGACCACGTGCCCGGAAATGTTCATCCCCAGGATATTGCCGGCATGCAGCCGAACTTCCTCGGCATTGTCCGCGAGCTTGATGCCGCCTGCCTTACCGCGGCCACCGACCTGCACTTGGGCTTTGATAACGACCGGGTAGCCGGCCTTTTCGGCCTGTTCGACGGCTTCAGCCACGGTGTCCGCGACCCCGCCGGGCGAGACCGGAATCCCGAAGCGGGCGAAATACTGCTTCCCCTGGTACTCGAAAAGATCCAAACTAGCCTCCCCTGAGCCGTCGTGGACGGACCGGCCGTAAGTTCTTGTAGCGAAAAGCACGCCACCCCGGCAGGTTGCGGTTCATCAATAATCTGCGGGAGATACCCGTCCTGAGGCGGGGAGGGATTGTACCGGACAGGGGACAGTCGAGGGCCATTTCGCCTTATAGGCGCACGGCGAAGCCTTCATCTATTATTGTTGCCTGCCCCAGACATCACCGAGTGAACCCGAACCGATTGAGGTGCCCCATCAGTGACTGAAATCGCCAAAGCGTACGAGCCGGCCGAGGTCGAGCAACGCTGGTACGAGCATTGGCTCGAAGCAGGCTATTTCAAGCCTGATCCGGACCCATCCAAGCCAACCTTCTGCCTCATCATGCCGCCCCCCAACGTCACCGGCGAGCTGCACATCGGCCACGCCCTGGTAATCGCCATCGAGGACGCTATTACCCGCTGGCACCGGATGATGGGTGATTCGACCCTCTGGCTACCTGGCCGCGATCATGCCTCGATCGCCGCTCAGGTGGTCGTCGAACGCGAGCTGGCTAAGGACGGAAAACTCCGGCAGGACCTCGGCCGCGAACGCTTCCTCGATCTGATGTGGGAGTGGATGCAGACCTACGGCCAACGGATCAGCCACCAGCTCCGGGCGCTAGGCACTTCGGCTGACTGGGACCGCGACGCCTTCACCATGGATCCCGGGCCATCCCGCGCAGTTCGCGAGGCTTTCGTGCGCCTCTACGACAAGGGGCTCATCTACCGGGGCCATCGCATCACCAACTGGTGCCCCCGCTGCGAGACCGCCCTCTCGGATCTGGAGGTGGTTTACGACGAAGAGCCCGGCACCCTGTGGTACGTCCGTTATCCGCTCGAAGCGGTCCCGGGCGAAACCGACACCCATTACATTCAGATAGCCACGACCCGACCGGAGACAATCCTCGCCGACACCGGCATTGCCGTCCATCCGGACGACGAGCGCTTCGCCGCGCTGGTCGGCCGAAAGGCAATCGTGCCCGTGGTGAATCGCCCGATACCCATCCTGGCCGACGACGTGGTCGAGAAAGAGTTCGGCACGGGTGCGGTCAAGGTGACTCCGGGCCATGATCCGACCGACTTCGAAATCGGCCAACGGCACGACCTCCCGACCTTGCTGGTGATCGGCCTCGACGCGCGTATGAACGCGAATGCTCTGCACTACGCGGGCATGCCGACTCAAGAGGCCCGTAGGGCCTTCGTTGAAGAGCTGCGCTCGCTGGGCAATCTGGTGCGCGAAGAAGCCCATCCGCATCGCGTCGGCCATTGCGATCGCTGTAAGACGATTGTCGAGCCACTGGTCACCGACCAGTGGTACCTGACCATGGCGGGCATCGCGGCGAATGCCCTGGCCGCCGTGCGAGATGGTCGGATTCGCATCATTCCGGAGCGGTTTACCAAGGTTTATTTCAACTGGCTGGAGAACATTCGAGATTGGTGCATCTCCCGCCAGCTCTGGTGGGGCCATCGAATTCCGGTCTGGACCTGCTCGAACGGGCACGTATTCGCTTCCGTGGACGAGCAGCCGGCCGTCTGCGCTACCTGTCAATCCCCTCATTTGATGCAGGACCCCGATGTGCTAGACACCTGGTTCTCATCGGCACTGTGGCCCTTCTCCACCCTGGGCTGGCCGGACGACACCGAGGACATGCGGCGCTTCTACCCGACCGCCGTGATGGAAACCGGCTACGACATCCTGTTCTTCTGGGTGGCTCGCATGATCATGATGGGCCTGGAGATGACGGGCGACGTGCCGTTCCGCGACGTCTATCTACACGGGCTGATCCGGGTGGACGGCCAAAAAATGAGCAAGACCAAGGGCAACGTGATCAACCCGCTCGAGATCATGGAGGAATTCGGGACTGACGCACTGCGCCTCTCGATGATCACCGGGACGACCCCAGGCAATGACACTCAGATGTCTCAAGAGCGATTGGAAGCGAACCGCAACTTTGTGAACAAATTGTGGAACGCGGGTCGGTTTGTGCTGGCCAATCTCGATGGGTGGCCGGAGCGCGACCTGGGTGGGCCACTGACCGTCGCCCCCGGAGCCGAGTCCGAGGCTGACCGCTGGATAGTGAGCCGGGCGAATGAGGCCACCGCGCACGTCACCCGCCAATTCCAAGAATTTCAGTTTGGTGAAGCGGCCCGAACCATTCACGATTTCCTGTGGGGTGAGTTCTGCGACTGGTACGTCGAGATCGCCAAGATCGAGATGCGGGATGCCCCCACCGATGACCAGCGGCGGGCGATTGGAACGAACCTCGCCTGGGTGTTCGAGCACACTTTGCGCCTGCTCCACCCTTTCGCTCCGTTCGTCACCGAGGAGATATGGCAGCGCCTAGTCCGAGGCCTGGGCCGAGACCGTTCGGAGAATGTTCCCCTTCCCCTGCCCATGAGCGGCAGCTCACCGCCCTCGATCGTCATCTCACCCTGGCCGAACGCGGACGGAGATCGAGACGTCGAGGCGGAGGCGCGCCTCGACTCGGTGATGGAGATCGTGCGAGCGATCCGGAATGTGCGGTCCGAGTACCGGGTGGACTCGGGTCGCTGGGTCCCAGCGACGATCGTAGCTGACGGCGCCGCTGATTTCTTCCAACGGGCCGCCCGGATCATCGGCGAGCTGCCCGGCAGCCGGCTGCGACCGATCAGCGTAGTCGACCGAGCCGAAGGCTCCGGCGAGAACGAAGTGCAAATTGTAGCGGGGGGGGTGACCATCCATATCCCGCTGGCCGGCCTGGTCGATGTTGCTCAGGAACGGACCCGCATCGAGCGGGAGCGCGGGCAAGCAGTCGCTGAAGTCGAACGGGCTGAAAGCCTGCTCAGTCGACCGGGCTTCGTGGAGAAGGCCCGTCCCGACGTCGTCACCAAGGAGCGTGAGAAATTGGAAGGCCTCCGCGAACGGCTCGCGAAGCTCGACGACCGGCTCGCCGCCCTCGGATAGCCGAAGGGGCCATGATGGACCGTCGCGAAGAAAGACGGAAGGGCACGATGCGGGTCGTGGGCCTGCACGACGACGATGGGTCGTTCGACCGAGAGTTCTGGGCGCCTTTCTAAGTTGGGCGACCAGGCGAGCACCTGGGAGCGGTCTGAAGCCATTGCTACCGAGATCGAGCGCAGGCAGTTCCGCGAGGCGCAGGGCTTGAACACTTCCTCACCCCGTGGGCCGAGCAGCTAGTCAATCCGCCCTACCGGCAATCTTTCAGGAGATCGAGCAGCGGAGGATGGAGCACCCCGTTGCTCGCGATGGTCTGGCCGCTGTAGACACTAGAGCTCCCGCGGAAATCGCTTAGACGGCCGCCAGCTTCCTCGACGATCACTTTAGCTGCGGCCACATCCCAGGGAGACTCGCCGACCATCACCACCGCGTCCACTCGACCGCAAGCGAGGCAGGCGTAGGAATACAGGTCGAGAAAGCCGGGATTGTGATAGGCATGCTCAACCAGTCGTTGGAGGCTCTGGCCCCAACCGCGTCGATAGAACTCGATCTCGTTGTCGTGGACGACGTACGCCTGGCTGAGATCACGCTGCGCTGAAACATGGATCCGCTCGCTATTGAGAAAAGCCCCCGCCCCTCGGTCGGCCCAAAGCGTCTCCCCCAGCGCAGGCAGATGCATGACCCCGAGCACCAGCTCCCCGTCCTGCTCCAAGGCGATACATGGGCCAAAAAAAGGCAAGCCGCGCACAAATTTCTTAGTCCCATCCAAAGGGTCGACTATCCAGCGGGAACCGGAGCGCAGCGGCCCTGCGTCCTCCACGCTACTGGACTCTTCACCCAAGAATCCAAACCCGGGCGCGGCTTCAGCCAAAACACGACGGATTGCCACCTCGGAGTCGCGATCTATCTGAGTCACTGGAGTTGCATCGGCTTTCATTTCGACCGTCATCGTCTTACGGAAGTGGGCCAACTGGAGCTGGCCGGCCGCCCCGGCGGCGGCCAGAGCCGCTTCCAGCAAGGGCGACCGTTCGGAGCGGGGCACCGACTGAATCATCAAGAATCCCTCAATGGCTTGCTATCGAATACCGGGGACGCGCAATTCTCTCCAGTTTGCCGGGCACGTCGATCGCACACTATCTTCCCTTTGACGATGGTGCCAGGTAGAATCGGGGGATCATAGGACGAAACGGGGAATTCATGGCGCATTTCGATACTGAAGAGCGGGCCCGGGTCAAGCGGGTCAAGATTGAACAGGCCGTGAACCTCGCGATGCAAAGTCGCTGGGCCGAAGCCGCAGACCTCAACCGTCAGCTCATTGATTCGTATCCAAAGGAAGTTGAAGCGTACAACCGGCTCGGGAAATCGCTCTTGGAGCTCGGTCAATATGACGATTCACTGGAAGCATACAACCACGCACTTCGGCTGGAGCCGATGAACACCATCGCCCAGAAAAACGCTCAGCGCCTCGAAATGCTGCGGACGGAAATGATCGCGGCGATCCCATCCTCTGGACCCGTCGATCCTTCCCTATTCATCGCGGAGACCGGGCGGGCCACTGTGACCGCTCTCGTCGAGCTAGCGACCTCGGAAGTATTAGCCACGGTCAATGCTGGTGACAGCGTTTCCCTGCTCATGGAAGATAGCATCGTGTCGGTCAGCAATTCGAATGGCGACCGGTTGGGCAAGCTGGAGCCGAGGCTGCGTCAGCGACTCATCCGGTTGACCCAGATGGGGAACGAGTACTCGGCGGTTATCACCGGGGTGGACGACCAATCGGTCCGGGTCATCATTCGGGAGACTCACCGCGATCCGTCCATGGGCGACCGGCCCTCCTTCCCCACTAGCGGGGAGACTTTCCGCGGCTATATCCGAGACTCGCTGATTCGCTATGAGCTGGACGACGAGGACGATGACGAGCTGGAGGAGAGCGAGGCCGAGCCTGAACACGACCACGATATCGAACCTGAGGCCGAGGTCGATCCAGACGCCGATCTGGTCCACGAGGTGCTGGCTGGAGCCGAGGATGTCGACGACGAAGAGCCGTAAGAAAAGTCATCTGTTCGCAGAAACCGCCTCCCCAACTGGGGAGGCGGTTTTGTTTGGGCGACCGGGCAAAACGGGAGCGGTCGACGGGATTCGAACCCGCACTATCCAGCTTGGGAAGCTGGCGTGTTGCCGTTACACCACGACCGCGAACTCGGTCCGATTATAAGCCCACGCTCGGACCTCTAGCCGATCCCGGCGGGCCTGCCCCAAGCACCAAACGGCGAATTTCCTAGCCCAAACCTCCACCGGGCCCAGGTGCCGACTTGATCAGCTTTGGGCCAGCAGACCCCGGATGACCGCCTCGAGACTGGCCGCGCCTATTGGGAGACAAGACTCGTCGATATCAAAAGTGGAATCGTGATGGCCGTGGTCAAGACCCTTCGCCGCATTCGACGAGCCCACATGGAAGAGGCAGCCCGGGATCTGCTGAATGAAATGGGCAAAGTCATCGCCCACCAGCGAAAGCTGGCTTGGCACGACGTTGTCCTCACCCATGATCGGAATCACCGAGTTTCTGACTAGGGCGGCGAGCTCCGGATCATTGACCACTGCCGGGGCGCTGTACCGATCTTCGACCTCGCACGAAGCCCCGAGCGATTCGGCGACTCCCCGAGCGACGCGATGAATCTGCCCCAGGAGGAGGTCGCGGACGTGCGGATCGAAGGTACGGAGCGTGCCGTGCATTTCGACCCGATCCGCGATGATGTTCCAGGCGGTTCCGCCCTGGATTGAGCCAATAGACAGCACGGCCGGGTCGAGAGGAGGCCGAGTGCGAGTGATCACCGTCTGTAGAGCAGTCACGATCTGAGCGGCCGCGACTATCGCATCAATCCCTTGATTCGGCATCGCTCCGTGACCGAGCGCCCCCCGGACCACGAAGCTGAGCTCATCCACCGCGGCCCAGATTGGCCCGCCAGAAACCCCCACAATCCCGACCGGCATAGGCTGCCAGACATGCAGAGCCACTGCCGCGTCAACTCGCGGATTTTCCAGGGCCCCGTCAGCAATCATTCGTTCAGCTCCCTCAGCTATCTCTTCAGATGGCTGGAAAGCGAACTTTATTGTCCCCCGCAGCGACTCGCGCTCTTCAGCTAGCCGCCGGGCGACTAGGGTTGCGATCGCACAATGGGCATCGTGCCCACAAGCATGCATGACTCCGGGTGAAGTCGACCGGTAGGCAACCGAGCTGATCTCCTGAATGGGAAGCGCGTCGAGCTCGGCCCGCACGAGTATCGTTGGTCCAGGTTTGTCACCCTGCAGAGTCGCGATAAGTCCGGTGCCGGCCAGGGCTCGGACGACCAGGCCCGATGCCCCCAACCGTTCCCGGATCACTCGTGAGGTTCGGGTCTCCGCAAAACCCAACTCGGGATGCTGGTGAAGATCTCGACGGAAGCTGATCAGATCTTGGAGTGGGCCACCCGTGTCGTATGGAGTCAAATACGGCATGGCAACCGCCTACGGGATAACGAGGCGCTGCCCCACGCCCAGAATGGCGTCGTCCGTCAGGTTGTTGATCCCTCGCAGCGCAACGGTAGTCGAGCTGAAGCGCTGGGCAATCGCGGATAACGTATCGCCGGTGATGACCGTATAGGTCGGCTGCAAGGGCCGGGACTCGAAACGAATCTGCGGAGCGGCTGCTACAGGCTCAGCAGGAAGCTGCTGCACAATCGGGGCAGGCACTTCGACCACCGGCTGAGAAGCTGGTGCTCCTTCCCCGGTCGCCCAGAGTACGATCGCTCGAACCACCAACCCAAATACGATGAGGGCGACTATGGCGCCCAGAAAGATGGCGGTCGGGATCCAGCGTTGAAGCTCTTCGAGCGACGGCAGTTGCAAGGTCAGGGTCGGTCGATCGTCGGAGGCGGGCTCCTGAGGAGCCCAGGGCCAGGGGATGACGAGCCCTCGATCAGGGCGCGCGAGCGGGCGAACCGAGCTACCTTGGCGGGTCCGGCGGGCTTCGTTCAAAGAGATCAGGCGGCCATCCGGCGCGGCACGACGCAGGCTCTGTCCGCTCCAGTCTCCTGGAGTGTAATTCGTGGCTGGACTCCTCGTGGGGCTTCCCGAGAGTACGGCAGTACCCGGAGGCCTGTCAAGCACAAAAGCCTGGCGGAGAATGGTCTGTCAGCCATAATTCCAGGGTTGGAGTTTCCATGGAAGTAGCGAGCCACTCCGACGATCAGCAGGACCATTTCACGGGCGCCTATGTGAGTCGCGGGACGGCCCACCAATGGCTGGGCCAACGCCATCGGGCCTTCGTGTGTTCATCGTCGACAACCATGCACAGACCCTGCTGCAGAAACGGAAGCATTGGCTGTAGGACAATCTCTGGGATCTCGTCGCCGTGAGTCATGTCTTGCATCTCGATAGTCACGATGAGACGTACGAAGAAGCCGCCGCTCGGGCATTGAGGCGCGAGATGGAGATCCATGGTGTCGCTATCGCCCTTCTTGGGGGGGCTTCGTCTACTTTGCTCAGCACCCGACCGGAGATGACTGCGAGAATGAGTACTGCGCGATCTTGGCCGGCCGCCACGCGGGCCGGGTGTCACCCAATCCGGACGCCGTATATGAACACAAGTGGGTCGGCCTCGAAACGCTCCGCTGCGAGGTCGACCTGAATTCGGAGGCCCATACGCCTTGGGCGCTCATAGCCGCCGACGGCTGGCCCCCGCTTGAAAAATGATCGGACGCGGGTCGCCTTCCATCGCTGTCCTCTTCTCAGCCATAATCGCCGCGGACCTACGCGCCAGAGGAGCTTCCCAACGTGACACAGAGTCAGCCGGACTCCCTTCCGGCCACTCCGCTTTTGCCGGCGTCGACAACGAAGATTGGCCCGAGCTGCTGGGCCATTCCACTCGGCTCGATCTCGCCCCTGGAGCCGCCATTTTTCGGCAGGGCGAGGCCGGTGACGCCTTCTTCGTGGTTATCGCCGGTCTCGTCGAGGTGCGGGCCAGGGCGGCGGCGGGAGGCACTGAGAAGACCCTCGCCCATCTAGGGGCGGGCGCCATTCTGGGCGAGACGAGCCTGTTTCTCGGTGACGAGCATTCCGCCTCCGTTTATGCCGCCGAACCCACGACCGTCCTTCGGTTTCGGACGGACGGATTCATGGAAATGATCCGAACCCGACACCGAGGCGCTATCCAGGTCCTCTATAACATCGGCTACTCCCTCGCGGTTCGGCTTCGAGCCGCCGACGACCGGCTTACCAGCGGGTCTGTAGCTTCCCCCGGAGCCTTTATTGCTAATACCGACCGATCCCGAAGACTGTTGTAGCCCATCCATGACAGATTCAGCTGACCTTGCCCTTACCCCGCTGTTGGCTAATGTCCCGACCGAGGACTGGGGCCAGGTGCTTGACCTGGCGGTGAGAGAGGAGCATCCCGGCGGCGAATTAGTGTTCCGCCAGGATGACCCGGCCAGTGACCTGCTGGTGTTGATTAGTGGATTTGTTAAGGTGAGCGTGCGAGGGCGCGCGAATGACGTCGAGTTGGCCGAGCTGGGTCCCGGATCGGTACTGGGCGAGATGGCTTTTCTCCTGGGTGGAACCCGGTCCGCCACCGTTCGTGCCATCGGCCCGATCGCTCTGCTGCGCTTCCCCAACGCCGCGTTTCAACAGATGCTCAACACTCGGACCCCCGCCGCCTTCCAGATTCTCTTCAACATTGCATGCAGCGCAGCGAGCCGCCTTCGGGAGGCAGACCTTCTGGTCAGGGATCTGTCACTCCAGCCGCCCGCCAGCCCGGAGCTCCTAAACCTTCGGCGGCAACTGCTGAGAAACGGCGGGTGACTCGAATCGGTGGGCTGGACATTGGCTGCCATCAACATCTCGCTGACCGCCAATGCCCCCGCAGGCCCGACCGTTCTTCCGACTCTTAAGCTACGCAGAAGCAGTACGAACGACGACGGAGTGGAGCCCAGTAACCCCATCCGGCACCTCGTCGCGAACGACTGAGGTCTGCACGGCGCCGGTCCCGTCGGTGGCCCGAACCAGGATCCGGAAGCTGGCTCCAGGCTCCGGGGGAACCTCCCAAGGGAAGGCCCAAAGCACCCAGGTGTATGGGCTCAGGGGTGCCTTCAGCACGGCAGGCGCCCAGGATCGGCCGTCGTCGATGCTCACTTCGACCTGCTTGATGCCGCGGTCCCCGGCCACGGCCACCCCGCCGACATAGTTTGGACCTGGGGGAAGGATAGAGCGGCCGCGAGGAAAGTCAATCCGAGAAGTCGTGTTCATCGTCGCGATGTCGCTCCAACCCTGCTGCTGCCAGTAGCCCTTGTAGTCGTAGCCGACCACCTCGATCTTGGTGATCCACTTGACGTTCTTCATCCCGTAGAGGTCCGGCACGATCAGGCGAAGCGGAAAGCCGTGGGCTCGCGGAAGCGCCTGGCCGTTCATCTCGTAGGCAAGCATGCTCCCGGGCTCCATGGCCTTGGCAATCGGGATGCTCTCGGAGTAGTCGTCGGAGGCGCGCAGGATCACGTCAACCGCCCCTAGCTGAACGCCTGCTTGGCCCAGCAGAAAGGCCAACGGAACTCCCCGCCACTCGGCGGTGCTAATCAGACTGCCGCCTATCGTGTTGCTGATGCATTGCAAGGTCAGGAATTCGGTTTGGGATGGCAGCGCCTTGATCTGGTCGTAGGTCAGACTCAACGAACGTCGTACATCGCCGCCAACTTCCAATCGCCAGGCAGTGACGTCGACTTCGGGGTCCCGAAAAACATTCTTCGATACCACGTAGAACCGATCGATGGGAGTGATCTCCGGGGATAGGCCCGGGATGCCCGCCGCCAGCGCGCGATCGAGAGTTGGTGCTTCCTGGATACCCGCCCGGGTCGCCACGACTTCGCTAGAAAGGGTCGCGTCGTCGACTTCCAGGTTCGAGCGGTCGGCCAACCACCGGATGGCCTGCACTCCGGCCACCAGGCCGGCCCCGACCAGCAGACCGTTCCGCAACAGGGCTCGACGGGCTGCAGCGTCTTCCTCAGCGAAGAGGCCGATCGGGGACAGGTACCGCGTGAGCCCCTGGCTCACCAGCGTGAAGACCATGCTCCCGACCACTAGGTCCTGCACGGTGACGGACGCCCCGCCCTGCGAGGCGGACCCGAGAACACCGGCCCCTACCAACGGGAAGCCAACCAAGCCAACGATAGTGGCGGCAATTAGGAGCGCGGCAATACGCTCAGCTCCGGAAGTGCCCCGACCCGAGGCTCGGCCGCCGATGAGCGCGCCTAGCAGAGCCTGGCCGAGGAGCACTGAGGCAAACAGCAGATGCTTGGCGCTGTCCGCAAAGGCGTGGATCATTCCCTCAATTACGGACAGGGGAATGATACTCGCAATGGCTTGAGCCAGAGTCTCGGAAAGACTTGGCCGCCCGAGCATTTGGGCCAGCAGCAGAATGGCGGCCGACGCGATCGCCGCCGAGAGCAACCCGGCTAGAGCGTCAGCATTCTTCGGTGACATCGCGAGGCCATGATACAATCGAGCGATCTCGACGTTTCGGACTCGTTGCGTGGGCGCAGTCCTCGTGCTCAATCAAAATTACGAACCCCTCAACGTTTGTGCTGCGCGCCGCGCCATCGTCCTCGTTGATCTAGGCAAAGCCGAGGTCCTCGAAGTCGACGGGCTGGTTTTCCGGTCTCCCAGTCGCGAAATCCGGGTCCCCGCAGTAATCCGGCTCCAGCGCCTGGTCAAACGACCGCGCCCGCGAGTGCGATTGAGCCGCCGTGAAGTGTTCGTCCGCGATCAGTTCACCTGTCAGTACTGTGGGCTCAGCACCAAGGACCTGACCGTTGACCACGTGATTCCGCGCCACCGAGGCGGGCCGCACACCTGGAGCAACGTCGTGAGCGCCTGTCATTCGTGCAACCATCGCAAGGGCGGTCGAAGCACGGAGGAAGCCCAGATGTGGCTCCCCAAAGGACCGGTCGAGCCTAGAGCGACTCCCCGCTACCTTTTCGGTCAGTACGTCGGGATCAACTCGACCTGGGACAAGTTCCTCCTCCCCCTAGGCGACGACTAGGAAGAGGAAGGCCTATTCGCCGAGCAAGGCCTTCCGCAGAGGACCTTCGTTTTCGGAGGTAGTGAAAGCGATCAGCGCATCTCCGATGAGTATCGGTGTATCAGGTTCGGGGAAGATCACGGCGTCGTCGCGCAGGATCACTGCGATGGTGCATGGCTTGGGTAAAGCGACATCGCGGAGCCGACGGCCGGCGATGGTGGATCCCTCTTCGACGATCGCCTCCACGACCTCGACATCGGTGTGGCGGAGGCGAAGCAAAGGTATCAAGTGCTGGCGGGGAAGCTCCTGCTCGATGACGGAGAGCACGACGTCGGTCGCGCTCACCGTGTCGTCTATACCGAGCTTATGAAAGATCTCAGCATTCTTCGGGTTATTAATCCGGGCGATCACCCGACTGGCGTGGAAACGGGCCTTCGCGACCTGACAAATGACCAGATTGTCCTCATCGTCGCCGGTCACCGCGCAAACCAGATCAGCGCGTTCAGCGCCAGCGTCTCGAAGAACGCGAGCTTCATCGGCGGGGCCGCACATGACAATGCTGCCCAGTTGGGCTTCTATCTCGGCCGCTCGGCGGGCATCCGACTCCACAACGAGCACTTCGTGTCCGTGCTCGACGAGCTCTTTAGCCAGATAGAAACCGACTTTGCCGCCACCCGCAACGATTACATACACAGGGTATCCATCCAGACTATTGGCCGTTCACAATCACGCCCGGTCAACGGCAAGCCCCTCCTGCACAAGGTCGGGGTCCAACACCTCGATGAACCGATCCGCCGCGATGACTGTCGAGCTTATCGCCTCCAAACCCAGCGCCTTGAACGTATCCTGGCGGAGTGGATCGTAGATCCGCGTGACCACTTTAGAGACATTGAAAATGTGCTGGGCGATCTGGGAGGCCATGATGTTCCGGTTGTCGCCCTGAGTGCAGGCCAGAAAAGCATCGGCGCGTTCGATTCCAATCCGACGCAGCACGTCCATGTCGATCCCATTTCCGACAACCGTAGTTCCGCCGAAATCAGCGTCGAGCCGATCGAAGGCGCTGGCATTCACGTCCAGTATGAGCACCTCATGCCCACCCCGAGACATGGCTGAAGCGACTCGGGCACCCACCCGGCCGCAGCCCATGATGATCACAAACATTCCCTACTCCATGCCCCCGACCAGAGTATCCCATTAACCGGGAGGTCGGATCGCCCGCGGGTAAAAATAGGCAAGCGCCTGACGCCAACTTGTTGAAAAACAAATGTCCCGCTCTGCCACCCACCGCAGCCTAGCGCCCGGATCGGTCGCCGATTTGCTCTCGGCACACCCAGACCTCGCAGGGTGCGTTCTTGAGCACGTACGGAACCGTTCTGCCGAGGTCAAATTCTCCAAACTTGCGGCGGTACGAGATTCCGAGCAGGATCAGATCGACGTTTGCTTCAACCGCTTCTTCAACGATAGCCGTGCCGACATCCCGGGCCTGAAGAATTTCGGTCTCGACCTCCTGGTCCCATTCCTCCGCCGCGTGCTCCACGCCATCCAGAACCACATCCGCTTCCTGTCGCTCGGAGGGGAGGTCGGCATCCAGGGGCAAAGTTCTCCGGACCTCGATGACATAGATGGCGTAGACCTGCCCTTTTGAGCGTTTCGCCAGCTGGGAGGCCAAGGCTACAACGGTAGCGTCCTGCGGCCCGCCGTTCACTGGCACGAGAATTTTCTTCGGGTTGAACATGTGGCGAGCCAAGTGCAAATTACGCGAATCAGCGGAGTTGGCCAGTCAGTGACCAAAAGAGGGACAGCCTGCGCCAGGCCGAGTCGATTCTACGCTCGGGCCAAATGCCTGTCAACGATCCCGGTCAACCGCCCACGAGCTTTCCACTACAGTGGGACAAAAGTCCCGTGGATGCGACGACGACGGTCGATGCGGTAGCCTCGCACCGGTGCTGGAGAACCATGATTCTTCTCGTTTCTCTGCTGATGGCGTTGGCCGTGGCTCCAGCACCAGCTGTCTTTCTCGGGACGATGTTCAGCCCGGACGAGTTCAATGGAGGGCTGACTTTGGCTTTTTTCGGAGTCAGTGTCCTCCCGCTGTGGGTCTTCTTTGCCCGTGCAAGCCGGGGTCCGACGGCGGCCTTCCGCCGCGGCTTGCTGATCCTCGTCATGGAGGCCTTCGTCCTTCCGTTGGTGGCTTACCTCTGGGGACCAACGGAAGGCCTCGTGCAAGGAGCTGGTCCCGGCATCCCGGGCGGCCTACCGAATGGAGTAGGCAGCCAGGCATTTACTTCAGTCGGGTCGGTCATCGCACTGATTGTTGGGGTGCCAGCCATGGTTCTGTATTTCGTCACCAAACCCGTTGTGAAAAGCGGAGCCGACCGCGATTGAGCCTCCGATTTGGGAAGCGACGGCAAGAGTCTCCAACCCATGAGGCACGGTGGTGACCTGCTAGAATCTGCGGCGGCCGTGCTAAGCGGGGAGCTAGCGGTGCCCTGTACCCGCAATCCGCTATAGCGGGGCAGAATTCCCGCCCGAGGTCGCACGTTGTTCGGTCCGTTATCGGCCAGGCGGTGTCGATAGCTCGGTCCTGCGCGGCGGAGAGCTGTGAACCCCGCCAGGTCCGGAAGGAAGCAACGGTAAGCGGTGTCCTCCGGGTGCCGCAGGGGTGCCGGGCTGGAGCAGGCCAGCCGGGGAGGCGCGGGGAACGTGCCGATCGACGGTGGGTGCACGGCCGTATTCTTGCTCCCTTGACCGATCACTCACCCGCCGAGGGGTGATGTCCGGACGGCAAGGAGCTTCTTCACTTGAGCAAGATCCCCACCTTGCCTCCAGGCGCTGACTGGCCCGGCCCGAGCCGCCAGCTGCACGACCTCAGCCTGCGGCCAAAACGGAGGCTTTCCCAATCATTCTTGACCTCCCGGGCCATCGCCGCCGCGATGGTCGAGGCAGCCGAGGTGGGTCCCGCCGATGTCGTCCTGGAAGTCGGACCCGGGCTGGGGATCCTCACCCGCGAGCTGCTCGGGGCAGCCGGAAAAGTCGTCAGCGTTGAAATCGATCCCCAGTTAGCTGCTGCGCTGCCCGGAGCCCTCGATTCTCCAGAGAACCTTCAGGTGGTGGTGGGTGACGCCACCCGCCTCGATTTCGGCATTTTTCTCGTCGATCCCTATCTGGCCGTCGCGAGTCTTCCCTACCACGTCGCGACCCCGATCCTGTTCAGGTGGGGGTTTGAGCTGCCGCGCCCTGAGCGCATCGTGGTGATGCTCCAGGAGGAAGTGGCGCGCAGGATCGTCGCAGCACCCGGCGCCATGAATTTTCTCGCGGTGGCGCTTAGCACTGTGGCCTCGGCCCGGATCGTCCGCCGGGTGCCGCCCGGCGCCTTCTTCCCGGTGCCGAAAGTACACTCTGCGATCGTTCGCCTCGATATCCGCGAGACTGGCGCTGTCGCCTTCGATCGAGCCCAGCACCTCGTGACCTTCCTCCGGGCTGGATTTACCCAGCCGCGCCGCCAACTCCACAATTCGCTGGCGCTGGGTCTGGGAAAGCCAAGCGACGCGGTACACCTGCTCGTGACGGCCGAGGGGTTCGACCCGACTCGTCGCCCTTCGGAGCTTTCGCTGGAGGAGTGGGTCGTCCTCTACAAATCAGCTCTCAACGCGGGTTGGCTCGCGGCGTGAATTCATCCGCCCCCCGGATGAGAATCCGTGCCTACGCCAAGATCAATCTCGGTTTCGAGGTGCTCGGCCGGCGTTCCGACGGACTGCATGAGGTCGCGACGATTCTTCAGACCATCGATCTGGCCGATAGCGTGACTCTGAGCCCCAGCGATCGGATCACTCTCCACTGCCCGGGAATGGAGGTTCGGCCCGACAACCTCATTCTGCAGGCGGCTTACCTCATGAAGGAGCGGGCCGGCGTGTCGGAGGGCGTCGCCATCCGCTGTATCAAGCGTATTCCAGTCGGCAGCGGGCTCGCTGGGGGCAGTGCCGATGCCGCCGCGGTACTTTGCGGCCTGTGGAGCTACTGGGACGTTCGGTTGGATCAGGCGACCGTCTACGACGTCGCTGGCCAACTCGGAGCCGACGTGCCATTTTGCCTGGCCGGCGGCACCGCCCTGGCCACCGGGGACGGTCGCCAGCTGGAGTTGCTCCCAGACGCGCCTCCGCATTGGGTAGTGCTCGTACCCTTGGGCAGTACCGATCCCGAAAAGACCGGCCACATGTACCGCCACCTCACCAAAGCTGATTGGTCCAGTGGGGAAGCCGTGCATCGTCAAGCTCAGGCACTTCAGGAAGGCCGGATCGATTACGGGTGCCTTCGGTCGGCGTTCGCCGCGACGGCTCGCGAAACGTGGCCCGAGGTCAATCGAGCGCTGGCCAGCTTAGAAGCATCCGGCGCGCTGGCAGCGTGCGTCTCCGGCGCCGGCCCCTCATGCTTTGGGCTTTTTCGTACGCGGGGAGAAGCGGTCCGGGCACGGAACCGCCTGGTAGCCCAAGGGTGTCCAGGGATGGTGCACCGCTTTGTGACCGCCGCCGATTGCCGAAGCCGACCTGCTCCACCTGTTTGACACCCCGTTTGGAGCGCGGCTAGTATCCTGAGACTTGGGGCCATGCCTTGCGGTGTAGTGAAACGGTATCACAGAGGACTTTGGATCCTTTGTTCCAGGTTCGAATCCTGGCACCGCAGCCGTTCCGCACTGACCCGGGCCGCTCGCCCTCGCGGCCTTGGAGGCATTTACGCTCGCAGCGAACCCCTCGCATTCCGACTCAACACCGACCGGCGTCGGCGCCATCGTGCTCGCGGCCGGCCGAGGGATTCGGATGAAATCGGGCCTCCCCAAGGTTCTCCATACCGTGGGCGGACTGCCAATGATTCGACGCGTGACCAATGTTTTGACTGCCCTTGGAATCGTCGATATAGTTGTTGTGGTGGGCGCGGACGGCGACCAGATTCGTCAAGCCTTTCCCGGTGGCACAGCGGTGGCGCTTCAGCCCGAGCCTCGTGGAACTGGGGACGCGGTCCGGGTCGGTCTGGACAAACTGCCGATTGACCTCGAGACGATACTCGTGGTTGGGGGCGACACGCCCCTGGTTTCTGCGGAAACGCTCGGGGCGCTCCTCGCCGAAATGGCGGACGCCGCCATCGGTCTGGCTGCTGCCGAAATGCCCGATCCAACCGGCTACGGTCGGGTGATCGTCGACGGATCCAATCGAGTCCAACGGATCGTCGAGGAGGTCGATGCCTCGGCAAAAGAACGCGCAGGCCATTTCGTCAATGGCATGGTCTTTGCCTTCAATGCCGTCTGGCTGCGGGAGGCGATTCAAGGTCTCCGTCCATCTCCCAGCGGAGAGCTTTACCTCACCCAGCTCGTGGAAGATGCGGTGGCCCAGGGGCGCACCGTCCAGGCCGTTAACATCGCCGATCCATCGGAGATCGTGGGCGTCAACACTCGCCAGCAGCTGGCCGAGGTCGAGGCAGCGCTTCGCCAACGAGTCTGCGCTCGCCTTATGGACGACGGGGTGACCATCGTCGACCCGCTCAGCACTTACGTTGACGAATCGGTCCACCTCGACCCGGATGTCGTGATTTACCCACAGACCTTCTTACGCGGGACAACCCGCATCGGCAGCGGGAGTATCATCGGCCCGGGTGCCGACATCGCAGATTCTCAGATCGGTAGCAACGTGCGAATCTTGTGGTCGGTGATCGAAGAAACCACGGTTGCCGATCGCGTCCACATCGGGCCATATTGCCGGGTGCGGGCCGGGGCGGTGCTCGGGGAGGACGTTTATCTCGGGAGCTTTGCCGAGATCAAGAACAGCGTGGTCGGAGCCCGAACCCAGATGCATCACTTCAGCTACCTGGGCGACGCGGACGTCGGCTCGGCCGTGAATATTGGCGCGGGAGCCGTCACCTGCAACTTTGATGGAACCGAAAAGCACCGCACGGTCATCTCCGATGAAGCGTTCATCGGTAGCGATACCATGCTCATCGCTCCGCTCACCATCGGCAAAGGGGCCGCGACTGGCGCCGGGGCCGTGGTGACCCACGACGTGCCGGCTGGTCAGCGGGTGGCCGGCGTGCCGGCCCGCCCCATGCCGCCCAAGCCGGCTGAATCGAAAAAAACGGAGGCGCCTTGAGCGATTTCGACCGACCGACCGATGAAGGTCCCCTTCGGCTCTTCTCCGGAAACTCGAACGAAGCCCTAGCCCAGCGGGTGGCCCAGGACCTAGGCAGTCCGCTCGGCCAGCTGCTGGCCACAACTTTTGCCAATGGGGAAACCCGGATCCGCATTGAGGAAAACGTACGCGGAGCTGACGTCTTCGTGATGCAGTCCGCCCAGGGAGAGACCGTCGATCACAGCATCATGGAGCTGCTGGTCATGATCGACGCGCTCCGCCGCGCGTCGGCCCGTCGGATCACCGCCGTGATGCCTTATTTGCCTTATGCCCGTCAGGAGAAAAAGACGGCCGGCCGGGAACCGATCACCGCCAAGCTGGTGGCGAACTTGATCACGACCGCCGGAGCCAACCGAGTCCTCACGATCGATATGCATGCCCCCGCTATTGAAGGCTTCTTCGATATCCCAGTCGATCACCTGCGAGCGGCACCTCTGCTAGCTCAGCACTTCATGGATCTCGATCCAGACCAGATCGTGGTGGTCTCACCCGACGTGGGCGGGGTCGAGCGGGCCAACAAATTCCGCCAGCGACTCGGGGCGCCCCTCGCAATAGTGGCCAAGCAGCGACTTGGCCCAGACGCCACCGAAGTCGTCGAAATGGTGGGCGAAGTGCGCGGCAAGATCGCCATTCTGGTGGACGATCAGATCTCGACCGGCTCTACGCTGGTTGGAGCGGCCGCCATTCTGATCGCCCGAGGAGCGACCGAAGTCCGCGCCTGCGCCACCCATGGCCTCTTTCCACCCGGTGCCACCGAGTACCTGTGCGACTCCCCGCTCGAGGAGATCGTGGTCACCGACACACTTCCATTTCCTTTCCCAGACATGGACTCGAAGTTCCGGACGGTCAGCGTGGCCCCCATGTTGGCCGAGGCGATCCTCCGCATTCACGAGAACCGGTCCGTCAGCGCGCTTTTCGACTAGCCCGCAAACCGGAGCCCGCCAAAATGCCAGCCATCAAGGCCACCGGGTCTTGTCCCCTCGGCCCTCGCGATGGGAAAGAGGCCCTATGAACGATGGCTTCTGGTTCAACGTCGCCGGCTTCGTTGCTTGTGCGCTGGTACTGGGAGTAGCGTCGACGGCCCAGGCCGCTTTCAGCCACCTCAACGCTGCCCGCCTCCGCTCCCTCATGCAGCACGGCGTTTCTCGTTCGGAGGCCCTGGCGGAGGTCGCTCAAGATCCCAGCGGGCTGGCCGCCGCCATCAGCATCGCGCACCTGGGCTCGGTGGCAGGCGCGGTCGGGTTGGCGACCGTCGGGATCATGCGTCTCGAATTACGACCCGGAACAACCACCGCGATCCTTATCGGGGTGGCGATCCTGCTCCTAACCGTCCAGACGCTCGGCCGCGCCATCGGCAGTGTTCGGCCTGAGCCCGTGGCGGCCCGGCTGTACATCCTGGTGCGCATGGCCGGAGTGGCAGCCAGTCCCCTGGTGAGGCTCGAGAATCTCCTGGTCCGTTCTGCCTTGCGCCCGCTGCTCGGGGGAAGCCCAGAAGAACGGGAGGCCACGACCGAAGAGGACCTCCGCCTCCTGGTTGACACTGTGGAGGAGACCCAGGCCCTCGAGCGGGAAGAGCGGGCAATGATTACCAGTATTTTCGAGATGAGCGATCGCGACGTCAGTGAGATCATGGTTCCCCGGCTGGACGTCGTCGCCATCGATGCCTCAACCCCAATCGTGGAGGCGCTCGATCTCGCGATAAGTACTGGCCACTCCCGCTTCCCGGTCATCCAGGGGGATCTCGATCACCTGCTGGGCATTGTGCATTTGCGGGACCTCGCCGGCAGTGTTCGCTCGGGCACTCAGGAAGCGGCGTTGACTTCGTTGACCAGGTCTGTTCACGTGATTCCGGAGAGCAAAAAGATCGACGAGCTGTTGCGTGACCTGCAGACTCTCCACATCCAAATGGCCATGGTCGTAGACGAGTACGGTGGGACGGCGGGGCTAGTCACGATCGAAGATCTGGTTGAGGAGATCGTCGGCGAGATCCGGGATGAATACGATACCGAGGAAGACCGCATCCAAGTGATTTCGGATCATGAGGCGATTATGGATGCGCGGGTGAGCATCCATGACGCGAACGAAGTGTTGGCGCTCCACCTGGACGACGAACACTATGAAAACCTGGCCGGGCTGGTCTACAGCGAGCTCGGCCGCGTTCCCGCCCTGGGCGATGTGGTTACGCTACCCAACTGCCGTATCAGCGTTCTGGCCACGAGCGGACGGCGGGTCCATCGCGTCCAGGTGATCCTAACCGACGAAGACGCTGCGGACAGGTGACGACGGCGGCATCTCCGCAGCCTCGGATTCTAACGACCCTGAAAATAGTGCTCGAGCTCGCGGGCCCAGTGGTGGCCACTGAGCTCGGCCTGGTCACCATGGGGGTTGTAGATACCCTGGTGGTCGGACGAATCGGCCCTGTCGCCATCGGCGCGGTTGGCCTCGGGAACGTGCTGCTCATCACCGTCGCGATTTTCGGCATGGGTCTGCTGCTCGGGCTCGACACGGTCGTGTCGCAAGCATTTGGGGCTGGTCGGCGCGAAGACTGTGTTCGCTGGATGGTCCACGGCGTGCTGGTCGCCCTACTCGCGGCCCCGCCGCTCCTCGTGATGATGTGGATTGGCATTCGGCTGTTGCCTGGCTGGGGGATCGACCCGGAAGTCCTCGTGCTGGTCGTTCCTTACCTGGAAGTTAGCTCCTGGGGGATCGTGCCGCTCCTGCTCTTCGCGTCATTTCGGCGCTACTTGCAGGCGATGGGCATCGTGCGCCCCATCGCCCTCATCATTGTGGCCGGCAATATCCTCAACCTGCTCCTGGCCATGGCTCTGGTGTTTGGCGACTTCGGGTTTCCCGCTCTTGGGGCCGTCGGCTCCGGGTGGGCGACCCTGAGCGTACGCATTGCCCTCGCCATCGCCCTGCTGTTGCTCACGATCCTCCATGCTCGTGGGAACCACTACTCCTTCGGCCTGCAGGAGGGTTTCGAGCTCTGGCGAATCCGCCGCCTGGTCCGCCTGGGCTTGCCGGCCGCCGTACAGGGGGCGCTCGAGGTAGGCGTCTTCGCCTTCGCCACTGCGTTGGTGGGAACCCTCGACGCAGCCTCCCTCGCGGCGCACCAGATCGTTATGAACGTTGCGACCATGACCTTTATCGTGCCCCTTGGGACCGGAGCCGCGGCCGCGGTGTTGGTCGGACAAGCAGTCGGACGGGAAAATCCTCATGAGGCCCGCCGACAAGGATGGACGGCCATATTCTTGGGAGTCGGTTTCATGGCATGTGCCGCCATCACATTCATCACCGCGGGACGGCTGATCGTGGCTGCCTTCACCCCGGATCCAGCGGTGGGCGACATCGGAGTCAAGCTGCTACTAGTGGCGGCCGTCTTTCAGCTGTTCGACGGGCTGCAGGCCGTATCGACCGGTGCACTGCGGGGGCTTGGAGACACGCGCACCGCGATGCTCGCCAACCTGGCCGGTCACTGGCTGATAGGCTTGCCAACGGGGGCCCTGCTCTGCTTCTTCGCCCAGGCCGGGGTCGGCGGCCTGTGGACCGGCCTATCGGTCGGGCTCATCGCAACTGGAACCGTGCTGTGCGGGGCCTGGGCCAGACGGTCTGCCATGAATCTGAGTCTTAACCGCTCCCCGTCAGCGCCGCATCGCTTTGCTCCCTAAGGGACGTGAGGTGTGACCGGAGCCGCAGGGGCAGCCGAACCAGTCATTGATCCGCAATACGGGCATAGCTTCCAGCTCAATAGAACTGGGCGTTCACACCGCGCACACACGCGTCGCAGACGGGCCTGACAGGCCGGGCAAAAAAGAAAATCGGGCTCGACCAATTGGCCGCAGGCTGGGCAGGCATTCGCATCGCCTACTGAACGCCGCCAGGCTTCTTCTTCCAGCGACTCGACATAGGATTGAGCGAGCGTCTGCTGCGGACGAAGAATGAAATAGATGAGCAACCCAGGGAAATTGAAAACGGCCACCAGCAGCGTTGCGGTTACCTGCAGCCAGACGTCACCAGACCGCGCTCGAATGTCTCGGAAAGTCCACCAAATGGTCGCGATCCATACCGCCACCAGGTAGGTGGCCAGGATCGTGACGCTGACGCGGAGCCCGCGCTCAGCGATCACCATGATATCTTCGAGCGGCGGCACGTAGCGATTATAAACGGGGCGGAAGTGTTTCGCTCACCGGGTGTAGGCAATGACTGGCGGCCCCGGCGTGACCCAGCGACCGTGCGCCGGCCTCAAGCGCGAGCGCTTCCGAATGCGAGCCGACCTGGATCTAAACGCCGAGATCGGCCAGTTGGGCCGAGAGCCAGTCCTTGGCCGTCCATTGACTCACTCGATTTCGAAAGGCCGACAGGCGAACCGCCCGTTCCGCGCTTGGCATATCCAGGGCTTTACTCATCGCGACCGCCGTGCCCTCTAGGTCGAGAGGAGAAACGAGCAGGCCCGTTCCCATCGCCGCCTCCGCGACGCCCGCCGTTTCGGACACTACCAGCACGCCGGGGCGCGTCGAGACGAGCGCCCATTCCTTCGCCACCAGGTTCATTCCATCCTGGAGTGAATTGACCAGCAAGACATCGCAGTCTTCCATAGCAGCGAGTGCCTGGTTACGATCGTTGGTATAGAAGACGTCGATCGGGGCTCGACCACACTCGGCCGCGAAACGGCTATTGATCTCGCCAATGGTCTGGTAGATCGCCTCGGTGCACGACCGATAGATCTTGAGGTCGGTGCGCGAGGGCACCAAGAAAGCCGAAAAACGCAAACGTGAGCGAAGGTCCGGGCGAAGGTCCAGAAGCCGTTCGAAGGCCTTGAAGCCGATAACCTGATTCTTGCTTGGATCCGCCCGGTCTACTCGGACAATGCTGAGGTCTCCCATCAGACCGTGCACCCAGGGACGGGCGAGTTTCACCGCTTCGGACGCCATGGTTTCGGCCACTTCGTCGGGGTCCACACTGGCCGGGTAGACGCGAACCAAGACGCGCCGACCATCTTCCGCTTCGACCTCCGATGCTTCTGAATCAACCGGGGTGCCGAGCAATTCGGCGCAGCAGCTCAGGAAGGCCCGAGCATCACCCTGCGTCTGCAGCCCGACCACATCGGCGCCCAGCAGCCCCCGCAGAATCGTCTCTCGCCAATCCTTGGGCAGGAGACGCATCAATGAGGGTTCCGGGAATGGGATGTGCGTGAAATGGAGGATCGGCGTGTCAGGAAAAGACCTGCGCAACAAAGCGGGGAGCGGATACAGATGGTAGTCTTGGAGTAGGAAGGCGCGCGCCGTCGGGCAACATTTCTTGATCGAGTCGGCCACGGTGGCGTTTGCCGCGAGATAGCCGTCCCGCCAAGCCCGATGGCGCTCCGCGTCAAGCGATGGGAGGACATTGGGGTTGAGCAGGTGGTGCTGGAGCATCCATAGGATTTCGTTGCTGATCAGACCGTAGTACGCATGGTAGACAGGTGACGGGAGCAAGACCGGGGTAACCGGAAGGGGCCCGCCAGTTTGGTCGTCCTCCGTGGTGAACAAACCGGCAGCCGCGCGCTTCGCATCGGGTGGCTCCGATACGCAGCAAAACCAGCGGACGTCGGGGCGCCGTGCCAACGGAGCCAGCATGCTGACCAAGCCGCCCGAAGCCGAGCTAGGAATCCATTCCCCGTCTTTCCACACGAAGTCTTTGGGGCCCCGATTGGACACGATGACGAGTGGTGCTGGGCCACCTGACCCGCGCCGGTCTTCTGTGATTGCTGCTCCCACCCGTCGACGTGCCATAGAGTTAGCCTACCACGACGGCCCAGGCTATGCGACGCCCTTTCGCGTAGCTTGCATTGACATCCTCCGGCAAGAAAAGTATGTTCCTTGAATCTTTCCCGCGGAGGCAAAAGTCATGGCGCGAGAACTAATCACATTTTTCTGGAAGCGCACCTGATCCACCTGCCGAGCAGCGAGGGAGGTTCTCTCGCAAGGTGGTGACATGCTCAACGAGCGTGAGTTCTTCAAGGATCGCTTTACCGTCGATCAACTTCGGCAGATCCTCGGCGATCGGAAACCGAGCGAGATCTTCAACTGGAAATCAGTGTCCGCTCGAAAGATGGGGTTGGCTGCCCAGCGAGAAAAGCTGTCCGGGGACGAGGACGGGCTACTGCAGCTGATGGTCGAGGAGCCCAACCTGATCAAGCGGCCTCTTATCGTTGTCGGAGGCGAGCTAGTGGCCGGCTTCGATCGAGCCAGCAAGCCCCGCCTAACCGAGCTCCTGGGCCGAAACTTCTAGGTTTCTGCCGCACGGCCAGCCACTGACTTCATCACTAACCGACGAACAAAGGCCGATTCAGGAGCAGATGCGCGCCGACACTTACGGCGTATCCCAGCCCGATCGCCCAGCTCCACCGAAGGTGCGCTCCGAATGTGTAGCTGCCGCGGGCCAAGCCCATAAGAGCCACCCCACCCGCGCTCCCTACTGACAATAGGGAGCCGCCAACTGCAGTAGTAAGCGTGACCAGCAGCCACTCGCCCTGGGACAAGCTCAGGCCTGCCGAGAGCACCGCAAACATCACCGGCACGTTGTCGACGATCGCCGACAGGATGCCCACAACTATGCTGGCGGAAGTTGGCCCGAGGCCATCGTAGAAGACGGACGAAAAAACCCCGAGATACCCCAAAGCGTTCAAGCCGCCAACTGCCATCACAATCCCGTAGAAAAACAAGAGGGTGTCCCATTCGATCTTCTCCATGAGCTCGAAAGTCCGGAGCGGCTTTGTATTAGCCGCACGCGCGACTGCTCCCCGAGCTGGACGGTCGGCATCGGGTCCGCCTTCGTCACTACCGAGCACGACGCTCAAGCCTTCCTCGAGCTCATCTACTTCTACGGGCACGGAGCCTCGGTTGAGAATGAAGCTGTAAAGCTTCAGAAGTCCGAGCCCAAACATCATTCCCAGGGCTGCGGGTAGGTGCAGAAAATTGTGGAGTGAAACGGTCAAGGCGATGGTTCCTAGAAACAGCAGGATTACCCGGAAAGCCCCCGCTTCCAGCACCGCGGTCTCAGCGACTCCCTGCGGCCTCCCCTTCTCGACTGACCGGGAGATGATCGCGGCCGGTACCAGCCAGTTCAGGAGCGACTGGACTAGCAGTGGAATGAAGCCGCTGAAGGACACCATCCCGCTCTGCCACACCATCAGTGTGGTGACATCGCCGAAGGGGCTGAAGACGCCCCCCCGCGTTGGCGGCGACCACCACGTTGATACACGTGAGAGTGATGAAGCGCGGACGCCCTTCGCCGACAGCGACAGCCACCGAACCGAGGACCAGGGCGGTGGTCAGGTTATCGGCGATGGGCGACATGAGGAAAGCCAGCCCGCCGCACACCCAGTACAGTGCTCGAAGTGACAATCCGCGGTTGACCAGCCAGGCGCGTAGTGCGGTGAACACGCCCCGTTCACTCACGGTATTGACGTAGGTGAGCGCTACCAGGAGGAAAAGGAAGAGCTGAGCGTACTCGAGAAGGTTGTGCAAGGCCGCGTCGGAGGCCCCATGGAGGTCGCCGCCCCCCGCGTAAGAGATCGCTACGAGGACCCAGATAGTGCCCGCCGCAATCAGAACGGGAATCGACTTATGGAGCCCCAGCCTTCGCTCCCCAAAAACCGCAGCGTAGGCCATGACGAAGATCAACAGGGACGCGATTCCGGTCCAATGGCGAGTCAGGTCGAGCGCCTGCGTACAGCCCGACCTATATCTGACTGGGGCCGGCGGCCGGGGCTCTCGTCAGTCGCTCAGTGCGCTTCCTGGTGAATGGCCTGGAACGCCGATTCAGCCATGACCTCCACCACCGATCGGCCGGCCCGCACCGCTTTAATCATTTCGGCCTCTCGCGCCTGAATGCGCTCGGCAGTCACGATCACCTCTTCGGCCTGTTCGGCCACGACGATGACCACCCCACTTCCATCCGCGATGACGAGATCGCCGGGCCGAACCTGGCTGCCTCCGCATTGAATAAGGATGTTGTAAGCCTCTTGCTGGACGCGTCCGCGCGCCGTCTGCATCACCATCGATTTCGCATAAACCGGAAACCCGATGTCTCGGCTTCCGTCGATATCGCGGGACGCGCCGTCGATCACGACGCCTCGGATGCCCTTCACCTGGGCAGCATTCGAGAGGATGTCTCCCCAACACGACTGATCCGGCCGTCCCCCGTTGTCGATCACGATCACGTCGCCTTCCTCTGCCCCGGCGACCGCGGGCGTCGCCAGGTGGGCTTCTGGCCGGGTGAGTCCGGCCGGCGCAATCTTTACGGTCACCGCTCGGCCCACGATCTTCGGGCAAGGCCACATAGGTCGAATTCCTTGAGTCGCGCCGGGCAGTTTGAGCTGGTCTAAAGCATCGGAAACCGCGCAGGTATCCAGCTTCTCCAGCCGGCCCACGAGTTGGCGAGTCGCGTCATCCATGGTGTTCTCCTTCAGTCGAACAGCTTCGCTTGAAGCCGCAAGTATCCAGCGTCGGGTCGCCCTTCGGATTCATCATCGGAAATCGGTCGGAGCCGCAGTCGGCGGCTCCCCGAAGGAGCGGCCAATCGAAGCATTCTACCGGGCACCCAGGCCAGGTGCCACGGAGTATCTCAAACTTCGCTGCGCTCAGGAGCGAAGCCTCGCCGCAGCGTGTTCTCAGTTACTGTGCGAGGCTCAAGGAACTGCAGGAGATAGTCGGGGCCACCTGCTTTCGAGCCGACGCCGGACATCTTGAAGCCGCCGAATGGCTGCCGGCCGACCACCGCGCCGGTGATCTTCCTGTTGATATAGAGATTCCCGACCCGGAACTCCCGGCGGGCCCGGTTTATGTGCTCGGGGTGGCGAGAATAGAGACCTCCGGTGAGCGCATAGTCCACGTTGGTGGCCAGATCGAGCGCCTCATCGAAGTCCCGGGCTCGCAGCACGGAGAGGACGGGGCCGAAGATCTCTTCTTGGGCAATGCGGGCTTCTGCCGGAACGTCGGCAAAAATGGTGGGCCCTACGAAGTACCCTTCAGTCTCAGTCGCCGCCGTTTCGAGAACCAGTCGTGCTTCCTCCCGTCCCAGCTCAACGTATCGCTTCACCTTCTCATAGGCAGCCTTGTCGATCAGGGGCCCGACCACAACCCCGGGGTCCTCCGGCGATCCGACCCGCACGCTGCGAGCCGCCTCAACCAGCCGACTCACGAAAACATCGTAAACTGGATCCAGCACGATCGCGCGCGAGCAAGCTGAGCACTTTTGCCCCTGATACCCAAAGGCGGACGCCAGGACCCCCAGCACGGCATCGTCGAGGTCTGCATCGTCGTCGATGATAATGGCGTTCTTTCCGCCCATCTCGGCAATCACCCGCTTTAAGTGTTGCTGGCCGGACTGGAGCTTGGCGCCCATCTCGTAGATCTCGGTCCCCACTTCTTTCGAGCCCGTAAAGGCAATCATGGCGACTCGAGGATCGCTCACCAGGTAGCTCCCGATCTCCCCGCCCCGCCCCGGGAGATAGTTCAGCACGCCCGCTGGTAAGCCGACCTCCTGGAAGATTGCCATGAGCTTCGCACCCAGCACGGACGACTGTCCGGCTGGTTTCATCACCACCGTGTTTCCGGTGACGATGGCCGCCGCACTCATGCCCCCCAGAATAGCCAGCGGGAAGTTCCAAGGCGCGATGACCGCCACCACCCCGCGGGCTTCGTAAAGGTACTCATTGAGCTCGCCGGGGTCATCTCCGAGCCGCTGAGGGAAACTGAGTCGAAGCATCTCCCGGGCGTAGTACTCGAGGTAGTCGATGGTCTCCGCCACGTCCGCATCGGCCTCTCGCCACGGCTTCCCGACCTCGAGGACTTCCCACGCCGCAAGTTCGAAGCGGGTTTCGCGGATGCGCTCGGCTGCGCGAACCAGACAGGCGGCACGATCGGCAGCAGGCGTGTCGCGCCAGGCGGGAAAAGCTGCCGCCGCCGCCCGAACTGCCTGGTCCGCATGTGCCGGGGTTGCTGCGCTCACGCGACCGACCACCTCGGAGGGTCGAGCCGGATTAATCGAGACCAGCTGATCGCCGGTGGTCACGGCCTCGCCATTGACCACGAGTGGATAGGCCCGGCCAAGCTGGCCACGCACTTCCGCCAATGCGTCCAACATTGCTCGCCGCTGCTCGGCCTCGGAGAAATCTACCAGCGGCTCCGGACGATAGGCCGGGAGCCCTTGGCCAGACCCTGACTGACTTGCTTCCACTTCGATCTCCTCCACCGGTCGGCGTGCGGTTTTTGGGGCCTCCCGGACCCGGGTCGGGCTCTCCAGCAGCTGATCCCAGTCCCTCGAATCTGCGGAGCTCATTCGCAAGAACGAATGGTCCGATGTGTTCTCCAGCAGCCGCCGAACGAGATACCCCATCCCGGGAATGAGGTCTCCAAATGGCACGTAGACGCGCACGCGCTGGTCGAGGGCGACCAAGGCTTCTTTCAACTCGTCACCCATTCCGTACAGCATCTGCAACTCAATGCTGCCCTCAGGCAGGCCCTTTTGACGGGCCAACATTACCCCGTGGGCGAGGCTCCGCACATTGTGCGTCCCCAGCCCGGTGTGGATACGAGGATATTCGTCCAGCAGCAGGTCGGTCAGCCGCTCATAATTCGCGTCGGTCTCCCACTTGTGGTCGAACACTGGCACCGGCCACTCCCGAAGCCCAGCGATCACTGTTTCGTAATCCCAGTACGCCCCTCGGACCAATCGGACACCGATGGATGCTTTCCGATCTTTCACCCAATCGATTAGCGATCGAAGGTCGTGCTCGGTTTCGCGGAGATAAGCTTGAAGGACGATTCCCACGTGGGGCCAATCGCTAAATTCAGGCTCAGCAAGCACCTCCCGGAAGACTCGCAGAATAAGATTCTTGTAGTCATGGTGTTCCATGTCGAGATAGAGGAATGCCCCCATCTCGCGGGCGCGCCGCAGGATTGGACGCAACCGATTGGCCAGGATGGACACCATCCGATCGGCATCCACCGGATCGATTTGCGGACAAAGCGAGCTCAGCTTCAGGGAAAGGTTCACCCGCGGAATCAGCCCGTCGGGGCCCCCTTCCAGCCGGGCATCTGGGGGCCAAGCCGCCACTTGCTCCGGGAGCTGGCGCAGAATGCCCAGATAGCTATCCTGGTAGGCTGCGGCTTCGAGGTCGCTGAGGGTCGCCTCTCCGAGCAGGGATACGGTGAACGCCTGCCGGCGTCGCCAGAGGCGCCGTAGCTCGGGAACCATCTCATCCAGAGTCGCGCCGGCGATGAAACGGCGGGCCATCCGCTGGGCATTGCGCCGCACCGCCATGGCCACCCCTCGAGCGGCGACCGAATGCTCCGACGCGAAGTCGAGACCCCAATGAGTCACGGCCGGGAAGGGCATGTCCGGATCGTCGAAATAAGCTTTGAGGTGGCGGGCTACCTGGGCGTGAGTGCGCAGGGCCGGTAAGACGTCCACGAATCGAAAGAGCTGGGTCTTGAGGTCTTCGTCCTCCATGGCCCATTCGAGGATGCGCTCGTCCCACCAGCGCTCGTGGAAAGCGGCCGGCCGGCGCCGATGCGCCCGGCCCAGGATCTCCTTGCCGAATTCGACCGTCTCGGCTTCGAGGTCAAGCGCCACTACATCATCATCTCGCCCATAAGCTTGGTCCGCATATCGGCCAGCTTGGCCTCCTCTTCGGCTTCACTCCAATCCGACGGGCGATCAGCGACATAAGGTTTACCGCTGGCCATCTCCTTACAGACCAGGCGCAGGCCATTGGGCCCCTCCTCCTGGGCGAGGAGCTCAAACAAACCTGCTTCCAGCCCAACTCGGCAAAAGAGATAACGGTAGGCCTGCTGGGCCGGGTCGAGATTCTCCACGGGTTGACTCATGACAGCGCATGCTCCTCGCTAACAGATCTCGTTACCGACGAGAATAGAACAAAAAGGAGGCCCCCGTTTGCCGGGGGCCTCCTTTTTGTCTCTAGTTGATTGGCTTAGTCGGTGATGATGAGGGATACCGACCAGCAGTCGCCGGTCTCGACCACACAGAGACCGTGACCCCCTTCTCGTGGGCAAACTCCAGCCCCAGGGTCGTCTCGGTGGCGATCTGGATCGCCCGCTCGATGGACATCCGGTGATCGGGGGCTTGCTCGATGAGACTCTCAACGTCACCACCGCTCATCAGCTCGGTGACGATGAAGGGCTGCGGGCCATCACCATTCGCCAGTGGCTCGGTGCCCAGATCGAACACCGAGACGATGTGCGGGTGGGTGCCCAGCCGCCCCATCGCCTGGGCTTCCCGGGTGATGCGCTCTTTTCCCACGTCGTCCAGGCCGTCGGTCTTGATCAAGGCAAAGGCGACGTCCCGGTCCAGCAGGGTGTCGTGAGCGAGATAGACCCGCTTCTTGCCACCCTCACCCAGGAAACTTTTGACCTGATACCGGCCTTTCGCAAAAGACGTAGGGAGGGATGGAGGCGAGACGGGTGCTTCGAGAGCCTCAGCACGAACGGAGCCCGGCGAGGTCGGGGCGGACGCGTCCATTCCAGCCGGCCGAACAGGGGGTACGTCTCCCGGTTGCGCAGCCTCAACGATAGGCGGAGCCTTCGTCGTTGATTCGGCATTGCCGGCCATGGCCAGGAAGGCGGTCGCGTCCGCATTCCCCGGGTCTGCGCGCAGCACTGCCTGGCACCGATCGCGAACGACCGCCCAGTCCCCGCGGTCGATCGCCTGCTCCGCTTGATCGAGCAGCCGCTCGATCTGCTGCTGCAGCCGCGTGCTCGGCATCATAGGATTGGCCCCCACTGCTGGTCAGCCGCCTCAGCATCACCGGCGGGCTATTGTATTACCAGCCCCTCCGTCGATTACTCCCCGGTGACCGGGGGGCAGGGCCAAGACCCGCAATCCATGACGCGTGCCGCGTACCCTAACGCTAGCTAGCTAGCGACTGGAGGCGCGGCCAAATCCAGGGCAGATCGAAATCTATGCTTTGCCTCCGAGAACCCTAACCCCCACTGTCCGAGGAGGAAGCATGCCCAGAAGACTGCTGCCATTGGCGATCCTGCTTTCCGCCGCACTCCTTTCACTCAGCATTGCACCCCTTCTGGCGGGTCCCGGAAGCTTCACTTTTGCCCTGCAAGGCCGAGCCTTTCCCCAGGTAGCCGTCGATCCTTCGAACTCCAAGATCGTTTACCTGGCTGGCAATGATGCGAACCAAACGCCGTATGTGTTCAAGAGCTTTGATTCAGGGAACACCTGGGCGTCGCTGGCCGCCGGCCTGGGCCAGGTCACCGTAAATGCGCTGGCGGTGAGCAAGCTCAACAGTCAACTGGTCTACCTGGGCGGGTACAACTTCAACACTCGCACGATCGCGCTTTACCAGAGCACGAACGGTGGTTCCACCTGGAGCACGGTCGCGGCGAATCTCGGAGACAACAGCGTCCAGGCCATTGCGCTCGATCCGCGGACGCCGAACCTCTCCTATCTCGCTCTCAACCATGGCGTGGCCAAGTCAACCGATGGAACCAACTGGAGCATCCTGTCCGGCCTCAGCGGCAACAATCTTCAGTCGCTGGTGATCGAGAACAGCGCCATTCCAATCCTCTACGCGGGGATGAATGCCGTGTCCAACCCGGGGGTTTGGAAAAGCGCGGACGGCGGTCAGACATGGGCCAGCCTGAACAACGGATTGCCAAGCGGGAGCGTTTTTTATCTGGCGCTCGATCCAACGATCGAGTCGACGATCTTTGCGGGAGTTGCCAGCCAGCCCGGCCAGCCAGCCCAGATCATGAAGACCGTCAACTCGGGCCAAAACTGGAGCTCCCTCATCCAAACTGACGCGCTCACGGCACTCGTGGTCGACCCCTTGAATGGCCTGAACGTCTACTACGAAACGCAGAACGGCCTCTACCGAAGCGGAGACGGCGGATCGAACTGGGTGCAGATCCTGACCAGCGGCGGCGGCGGATTTTCACTTGATACGGTCAACCCCCAGACCCTGTACGCCGGCACCAACAACGGGATTGCCACGTTTACGGCCGCCCCACCTCCAGCAATCTCGGCGACCCCAACCACGGTCCCAATTTCTGTCCAGCCCACCGTCACCACGCCCGGCGGCAGCGGCCAATCATTCACCTTCGCCCAAACCGGACATACGGTGTCCGGCATCTGGTTCGACTTCCTCAAGACCCACGGGGATACCGACAATCTCGGTTATCCCCGCACCGAAGTGATTCGAGACGCGCTGATCCAGAGCCAAACCGTTCAGTACTTCCAACGGCTGGTGCTCGAATACCACCCGGAGCAATCTCCTGCCTATCAGCTCCAGCGAAGGCTCCTGGGCGACATCCTGGCGCCCGGCGCAGATCCGGCCGTCGATGCCAACAATCGCCCAGCCGGTGACGCCGTTTACTTCCCGAATTTACCGAACCAGGGACTCGGCCATTTCGTGGCCAACATTGCTCCGGATGGCAGTCCCACGCTTTTCAAAGCGTATTTCGATAGCCATGGGCGGGAAGATGCCTTTGGATACCCCAAGGAGGAACCCAAGCAGCGGCAGCTAGCCGACGAGCAGATCCACTGGACTCAGCGCTTCCAGGCCGCGGTCTTCGAATATCACCAGCAGAACGACCGCGATGGGTCCAATCCGGACGGCATTCCCTACCGCAATTTCCGGGTCCAGCTGGAGCTGCTCGGCGATGAGTACATCGCCCGCAACAATCTGCCTTATCGTTAACGGGCCGCAGGCAGCCGTCCGCCCGGCAGAGCACCGGCGCTCTCAAGCGGATGCCATCCTTTTGCTTCGCAGGTGGGGAAGGTTGGAGCGGCCCGGACCAGGCAGTCCACAAACCAGGCAACCTGGGTCGTCACCCGGGGATCGACGGCTCCGAACCGGAGCGCATAGGTTGTGGGTTGCCCGGCCAGGCTTTGTGGAGCGCCCACATTTCCGGACGGAGGGACCGCGATCAACAGCTCGTAGTGGCTCTGGGGATTGGCTACATCCACGAACCGGGTGGATGCGCCACTGTTCGGAGCCTCCACCCAGCCTTTCTCAGTAAGCACGCGGCGATAGTAGGCTCGCACATCGTCCGGGCTCGCCCGCGTGCCAAACCAATCGGTGATATAGGCACCGCTGCTTCCGCCCGGATCGTAAAGGCCGGCGAATTGCTCCGACGGTTCCGTTTGCTGGGAATCAGGGAAGGCTGGGATCGCCTGAAATTGCTCGCGGATCTGCATTGCGGTGGCGTTGGCCCAAAGTGTGTGCACTGCCGACGGATAGGCCAGCGCTCCGATGAATGCCGGCAAGAGCAACAGGCGAGCACGTGGAGATGCTGCTTCCAGCTTCTGGCCAAGCGCCCTGACCGGGGTCATGAATCCCACGAAGCTCAGCAGCGATCCCATCGTGTAGAGCAGAAGCAGCAACAAGAGACCAATAATTGTCCAGAGCCAGAAGTAGCTAGCGAAAATCGCTACCATGCCCAACGCCTCAAAACTCGGTCGATCTGCTCACAAATCTTCACAGAGCGAATTGTATGTCCTTCTTGACCCGCAAAAGCGCTTATTTAGCTACACTTCAGTTGGGACGATGACCTCCAACATTCTCGTCGTTGACGACGATCCGAAAATCACCCGTATGTTGAAGCGAGCGCTTGACCTTGAAGGCTACTCGGTCGAAGCCGCTAGCTCAGGCGCTTCTGGCCTCGAGGCCGCGCTCCAGCACGAACCCGATCTGGTTATTTTGGACATCCTCATGCCCGGCCTGGACGGTCTGGAAGTCTGCCGGAAACTGCGCGCAGCGGGTGATACGCCCATCCTTTTCCTGACCGCAAAAGACGAGGTCCAGGACCGCGTGGCCGGTTTAGATAGCGGCGCTGACGATTATCTGGTTAAGCCCTTCGCGCTCGAGGAGCTACTTGCGCGGGTCCGCGCGCTGCTTCGGCGGCACGAGCCGGTGAGCCAGGAGGTCCTTCGCTACGCCGACGTTCAGATCGACATTGGTGAACGGCGCGCGCACCGGGGTGAAAGGGAACTCGCGCTGTCGACAACTGAATTCGCCCTCCTCCATCACTTTCTGCGACATCCTCGACGGGTCCTGGCGCGGGAAGCCATTCTGGACACGATTTGGGGTCCCGAGTTCGTTCGGCCTACCAATGTGGTCGGCGTCTATGTTGGATACCTGCGGTCAAAGCTGGAGGCGGATGGCAAACCAAGGCTTCTGCACACGGTGCGGGGAGCCGGATATGTGCTCAGAGAGCAATGACCCGTGCCCATTCGCTTGCGCCTGGCCATTCTCAACGCCACCGTATTGGCGGGGGCCATCTTTTTGCTGAGCACGTTCTCCTATGCGCAAGTGAGCCGGAACCTCGCCGAATCGCTGGATGAATCGCTGAGGACCCAGGGCGACAACCTGGGAACCCTCTTCGCGGCCCGAGCCGGGCTTCCCTCCCCGACCGATCAGCGAATCATTCCCCAGCCCGGCGTATTCTCGTCGCCCTCGTTTCTGGTCCAGGTCCTCGACCCCGAAGGCGCAGTCGTAGAGCGCTCCAGTGGACTGGGGAACCGCCTTCTACCGGTGAACCCGGAGGCGGTTCGGACGGCCGGCAACGGGGAAGCAGTCTACGAAACGGTCATTTTGGATGGGCAGTCGGTTCGGTTGTTTACGGCTCCGCTGTTCGCTGACGAAGAATTCATCGGTTACATCCAGGTAGCTCGTTCACTCCAGGCGGCTGAGCAGGCACTCAATTTCTTGCGATCGACTCTGATCCCGGCCGGAGCGGCCTTGATTGCTGTCGCTGTCGCGGTGGCCTGGTGGCTGGCCGGGGCCTCACTCAACCCGCTCAGCCGGATTACCCGGGCAGCGGGGGAAATCGCCCTGTCGGGACGCCTGGACCGACGACTGGAGCAGTTGAAGACGCGAGATGAAGTGGCCGATCTCACAGCAACCTTCAATCGGATGATGGATCGTCTTGAAGGCGCCTTTGCCGCCCAACGGCGCTTCGTCGCAGACGCTTCCCACGAGCTTCGGACTCCGCTAACCATCATTCGCGGAAACATTGAAACTCTCCGTCGAAGTGGCTCGGTCACCCATCCTGAAATGCGCGAGGCCCTCGATGACGTCGTCGCGGAGACCGAACGAATGACCCGGCTCGTCGGCGGTTTACTGGCACTGGCCCGGGCCGACGCTGGGCACGAGCTCACCCGAACCGTGGTGTCGCTAAACGAGGTCGTCGACAAGGTTTATCGGGAGGTCCTCCTTTCCGCTGACCACGTCGATTTCATCCTGGGAAGGATTGAACCGATCCAGGTTCGAGGGGACGCGGACGCCCTTAAGCAGCTGTTGCTCATCCTGGTCGACAACGGCCTCAAATACACCCCGGCTGGGGGCACGGTCACTCTGGAGCTGGAGCGTCGAGCAGAAACGGCCTGTCTACAGGTCGCAGATACGGGGCTGGGGATTTCCGCGGATGACCTTCCCAACATCTTTGACCGCTTCTTTCGGTCCGCCGCAGCCCGAGGCCGTGAAGGAACCGGGCTGGGCTTGTCGATAGCCCGCTGGATCGCAGAAGCGCATGGCGGGCGGATCACCGTCAAATCCGCCGTAGGAGCCGGGAGTAGCTTCACGGTGGAAATCCCGGCGATTCCCGCCCAGCATCCGCGTGGGCCCGACGCGGAACCAGCGCGGGCGTCCGAGCCGGCAACTCTCGGCCGCGACATTCACTCTTGAGACCTGTCTCTGGCATGCCCGTATCTGCGCGCCACCGGGGTGCTCACTGTGAAGACAACGGCGGCATCCCCGCCGCCCCAATGTCCCACCTAAGGCATACTCTGCTGCTTGACACATCCGGCTGAGGATAGACATCTGACCGCATTCCGAGAATCTTGGTGAACTCCTTCGTAGCCGCTCGGCTGCCTGCCACTCTAGGCCAGCGAGTCGGGCTTGTCGCCGGCTTGTGGGCGCTGGGTGGACTGCTTCTCGCAGCTGGGGGCCTGCTCTGGCAGGTGTTTCAAACTGGGCGGCCGCCCACTATCCAGATCGCATTTCTCCTGCCGGCGCTCGTTTTCTCAGGGGCCAGCTTCGGGTTACGGGCCGCTCGCTGGCACTTGTTCCTTCGCGCGGCCGGCGTCCGGCCACCGATCCTCACCAGTCTGAGGACCCAGTTCATTGGCTTTGCATTGACGCTAACGCCCGGGAAGGTCGGAGAAGTTTACAAATGCTATTTAATGGAGCGGGCGACGGGCGCACCCACGGCTCGCACCGCCCCCATCGTGCTCTTTGAGAAGCTCATGGATGGAGCCGCTTTTAGCGGACTTGCCATAATCGCAGCCGCCGCATTGCCCGGCCTTGCCGACGGAGTTTCGTCAGCCGCCCGGTCGCTGATCGCACTCGCTGCCTTTGCCGCCGTCCTTGGCTTGGGGCTTCGAAGCTGGCGATCGTCAGCCACTCAGACCTACCTGTTCGGTGCCATCCGCCGAGCACCCCGGGGCCCCCGCATCGCGGCGATCCTGGAAACCGCCCTCCAGGGCGGAGCCGACGTCCTGCGACCGCGACTCCTGATTGTGAACACGACGCTGAGCTTCATCGCTCGATCCTGCGACGGGATCGCGATGATGTGGGCGGCCTGGGCGGCGGGGTTTTCCCTGCCACCGCTTGGCGGTGTGTTTGTGCTGAATTCTTCTGGCGCACTCGGGGGCTTCTCGATGTTGCCAGGTGGGATCGGGGTCGTCGAAGCCGGGATGTCGCTACTGCTGGTGAGCCTGGGGGCCAGCACGGGAACGGCCCTGGTCACTACGTTGCTGACCCGGATTCTGAGCTTCTGGCTGTGGGTCAGCATCGGACTGGGGTTGCTCATGCGCTCCACTTTGGAGCCGAATGTCGCAACTGGCACAAAGCGACCCCTTAGCGGGGTTTGGGGCAGCGCCCCAACTTCAACCGAGGAAGCCGGGTGAAGATTTGCCTGGCCTCGATTCACCCCCGCATGCTCAGCGGGCAAATCGAAGGATTGATCGCCCTGGCCGAGGCGCTGCAGGACCTGGGCCATTCAGTCCAAATTGCGTCGGCGTTTAGCGCCGACCAAATCCTGGCCGAGAAACGGTGGGCGGTCGCCACCTCGGACGAGAAGACACTCGCATCGAAATTTCTTCGCATCGGTGGGGTCGTCCGAACCATCGCTCAGCTGAGCAAAGATTGCGACCTTCTGCATTTCAACCTACCCACCCCGGCGTTTGCCTTCTTGGCTGACGTCGTACAGCTCGCCTTACAGAAGCCGATGGTGGTAGGTTTCGAGGCTCATCTGGCGAGCGTGCCGCAAATCCTCAGGCGACTCCCTGCCGCGCCACAGTTCTACCTACCCAGGCTCATGATCAACAATAGTCTGGTAGCCCGGGCAACCCTTCGACGGAGCCGCCGTTGGGTCGTGAGCAGCGAATATCAGCGGCGTGAGCTGGTGGGGCTCGGCTATCCCGACCACCGAGTTGACGTGATCGCGAACCTGATCGACTACAAGAAGCTGACGAAAGGCCCGCGCCTGGCTGCTCGTTCTGCCTTGGGCCTGCCCGACGCCCCACTCGTCGTTTTTGCGGGCCACTATCATGACGTCAAGGGCCATGATCTGCTGATCGAGGCGTTCCGAGAGGTGGTTCGCGAGCGGCCGGAGGCGCGACTCGTCTTCGCCTGGAGTGGGATCGGTAATCGGTCCAAGGTGCAGGCGCAGATCGCAGCGGCCGGTCTGTCTTCCCACTTCATTGAGCTGGGGCGAGTCGCGATCGGCGACCTATTCTCGGCGGCTGACCTCGTCGTGCTCCCCTATCGATTCTCGATAGGGCAGGCGGCTTTCCCGGGAACCGTTCTCGAAGCGATGTGGCTCGGAGTCCCCCTGGTGACCTCGCGTCTTCCCCTTCTTCGGGAGCTGGTTGAAGACGGGAGAGAAGGGCTCCTCGCCAATCCGGGTGACCCTGCAGACCTTGCTCAACAAATGGTCCGCTTGTTGAATGATGAGGCCCTATGCGAGCGGATGGTGGAAGCGCAGCAAGAAAAAATGCAGAACGGGTTCAGCGCAGCCCGGCTGGCGGAGGCCTACGTATCGACCTACGAGCGCGCTCTTGAAGGACAAACGCGAGTTCTACAGCCGGCCTGAGATTACCAACGCTTACGACCAGCAACGTTTCGGTGGACGGAGCGGAGCTCGGGTAGGCGAGCGCGAGATTGAGCTCGCCCTGGCGCTTCTGCCCGGCAACGGGAAAATCCTTGACCTGGCCTGCGGAACCGGGCGTCTAACCCGGGCGCTGCTGAACGAGGGGCGTTCCGTAGTCGCTCTCGACTATTCCACTCCAATGGCCGTCAAGACTGCGAGTAGCGGCGCGTCCACCGTCATCGCCGACGCCTTCAGCACGCCATTCCCCAGCGCCTCATTCCAGGCCGTCGTCAGTCTCCGTTTTGCCTTCCACTGCCCCGATCTCAGACCCCTCCTCCGTGAGATGCAGCGTCTCGCGGTGGCGGGTGGCCACCTGGTGTTCGACACCTACAGCTGGAGTCCGAGGGCAAATTGGGCCATTGCGCCCGGCCAGTGGGGGAGCCGCGTCTATCGGCACTCTCCATCCAGCATTCACTCGTTGGCGGACCAAATGGGCTTGACCGTTGAGCAAGCCGAGCCGTGCTTTTTGTTCTCGCCCTACCTGTATCGGCTCGTCCCATTTCCGGTCGAGCAGGCCTTCGAGGCACTGGAGAATCACGTCCCAGCCTCGTGGATGTGCAGGGTGTTTTGGAAGCTCCGCAGCGGAAGTTAGGCCCTAGCGGGCGGCAGAGTGCAAATTTCATTCGCCAAGATTCTCGCCTTGCTTCCTGGTGCTAGCCGCCTGGATCTCAATTACAACCGGGGGGCTCCCCAGCGGGTCAGGGGGCGCGCTTCGCTAGAATGTCTCCGCGAGGAGATTCTCATGAGCGGCCTCATTTATGAACGAGGAGATCCGGCGAAACCGGTCGGACACGCTTTTCTGTATTTCGGCGAGCGGGGAGATCAGGATGTCGTAGCAACCTACCTCGTGGTCCCACCCATCAACATCGACCTGGTCAAATACATGCCACCGATGTTCGCATCGACCCTGGGCATTGGTGCCATGGTCCCCCAAGCATCGTTCCTACCCATCCCCCCGGTGCCCGAGCCCATGAACCTGGGCCACATACTCGGCCTGGCCGAGCTGCGCGGAGATGACATTCTCCTCGGGGGGCCCCAACCAGCCGGCGCCGACTCTGCTGCACTGTTGAACGACGTTGTCCAGATCGGGGAAGCCTACGCTCAATCGTATCAAAGCATTATTAGCCAGCCGGAGATCGAGGCCACGCAGGTTGAAGAACCGCCTGGACCCGACTCACCTCAAGTACGCGCGCTCATGTACGCGACTGTGGGGGAACGCGATCGACTGGAAGCTCTAGCCCGAGAGCTCGGCTCTTTGCGTTACGGGCTCGAGGTCGGCGACAAAGGACTCATCGACGCATCGTTGACCGAGATGAGCGTGATCGCCGACTCCTTGCCCGGTAAATATCGGGCCAAAGAGCTAATCGGAGCCGCTGCGAAGAAGGATCCGGGAAGCATTCGCCTCACCCAGTTGTTCCTCGATCGAGGATACAAGCTGGCCAGTGAACAGTATGAGACCATTCCCCTCATCGAAGCTGAGATTGCACTGTTGCAAAACCCCGGCGCGCAGGAGGCCTAGGGTGGGTTCGTTGGCATCAACGACTCTCAAGATCGGGGACCTGGCGCCGACCTTCACCCTGCCCGATCTCGACGGTCGTCCTTTCGAACTGGCCGACGTGCTGCAGGGTGGCACCGTGCTCCTCGTGTTCGCCCCTGGGGCCTGGTCGACCAGTACCCGCCGGCAGATCGCTGAGCTGGAGGCGATCCACGAGCAGCTGGACGAGCTGGATGTGATCGCGCTCATGATCGTCACCCAGAAGGCTGCCAACGCCCGAAGAACGCTGCACGCTGCCCTGTCTCGTCCGGATCAAGACTTGACCCGCCCAGTCTTATCGTTTCCGATTCTGGTGGATCAGCATCGAGAAGTCGCGCGAGACTATGGGGTCTTCCGATCCCTATCACTCCAAGGGTTTCGCGTGACCCGGCCGGCCGCCTTCTTGATCGATCCAACCGAAGAGATCCATTTCGTCTACGTCGGGCAGAGCGACGCGGACATTCCCGACACCCTGAGCCTGCTCCGCATTGCACGCTCCCTTGCGCGGCCAACGCTGGTATCAATCGCGCCGCTGCTCCACCGGAGCCAGCGCTTCGTCCAGGGATGGGACGTGTCAGCGCTGCCCCGCCTGGCGAGTCGATCCGAACCAGTGGCGATCGATCAACCTTCATCAATCATTCAGCTCCCGGCCGCGCGCCCGGACCGGGATCTCTATCCAGACGAGTTTCAAGATGAGGCACCAGCGGCCGTCGAGATTGCGGAGATCTCGGTGGCCGAGGGCCATGCTCGGTCTTGACGGGCAACCGCTGCCCGTCGTCGAATCAAGACAACACTACCTATTCGTGTTGACGAGAAGTCTTGAACACTCATCGAGCGCTCGCTACCTGCTCCGGCAGGCAGCGTCTCTTCTCACCCAGAATTGCGAAGTGACCCTTGTTCTCATGGGCGACGCGGCTGGAGCGCCGGCGCCTGCCCTTTCACTCACGGCGGCCAGAGTCTGTCTGTGCGGACCACGTTCGCCGCGCCGACCTCGGAATTCCGAGGATTCCACCGTAGAGCACTTCGATTCCGCCGAACTCGCTGCGCTCATGCTCGAACCCGGAATCCAGACCTGCTGGTGCTGACCTACTCGTGCTGATCTAGATCTGGCGATGCGGCTGACCGCGATCGTCACCACGAGCGTTCGCCCTGAGCTAGAAGAAGTCGTCAGTCGATGTCAGGCCGTTGCGCGATCTGGCGCGGCGGTCCGCCTGTTTTTTCGGGATGAGAGCATTCCCTCGATCTGCCAACCGGACGTAGCCGCTGAGCTGGGAGCTCAGCCGGGTATCGATCCAGCGGCACTCATGGCATTACAAGAGTCCGGCGACGTTCGCCTCTACGCGTGCAGCTCTTCTGTGTACATCTGGGGCGTTACCGCCGCCGACCTGCTCCCGTCGATCTCGGGCATCCGGGGGCTCATTGCGTTTCTGGCTGAAGATCTTCAGGACGCCGATGAGATCCTCAGTTATTAGCTACCAGGTCTGATCCCAATTGTCCGGGATCGTGGGCTTGGGCCACGTGGGATCGGGCCGCCACTGATCCCACCCGTCGCCGAAGGGTGAGCGACGGTGGCGGACATCGTCGATGACCTGCTCCCCCTCGGTGCGAAGCTCGTGGGCACGCTCGGCGGAGATCCAGCCCTTGTCAACGACGAGTACGAGCTCATCTTCATCCTTCCAGTGCCAACTGGTGAGGTCCGGCGCGACCACGAGGTCCAGGATGAGGTCGGAGCTGTCGAAGCCGATAGCGGTGCGGCGGAGTGGCTCCTGCATGTTCACGTACCACTGGAGCAGACGGTCTCCACCCGCTTCCCAGTAGACCCCGACCGAGTGCGAATCCCCTGGCCGGGTCAGCCACAGGGTGTCGGTGGTGTGCCAGCTCGCATCAATGAAGGTGTAGTCCGCTTCACGAAGGCTCATGGCGCGGAAGCCTTTGGCTTGTTCGCTCCAGGGCAGCTTCGCGGGCATCCCGGCGGCGAGGTAGTAGGCGACCAGGTCGGGCGGTCCAGGACCACGATGCAGGCCTGGGCAACCCAGCGCCGGCCGCGCCAGTCGTAACGAAAGACGATCGGGTCACCCGGCTGGAAGGTCATGCTGCCAACTATCCCTTCCAGCGGCGACAAAGCCGGCTAGATGGAGTAGTCCTTCTCACCGTCGGCCACTGCAACCGCGTCAGTAACACTCCAGCCGCCATAGGTGATCGCGCTGATTGCCTTGGTCATTCGGATCGCCTCGGCCAGGGGCTTCTGATGGATGTTGCGTCCGGTCGCGCTACCGAAGGCACCCGAGATGAAAATCTGGTCGTGCAGGGTCTGCAGGAAGCCCGCGGCGGCCGTGCTCTCGCCGCCCGCGGTGATCACCCGGGTCCGACCCGCCGCCTGCACCGCCTCCTTGAAGGCCTCGGCCGGCGTGCGTTCCGCGTCACCCTTGGGGTAATTGACCTTACAGAAATCGGCACCTAGGGTCGCGCCCAACCCAGTGGCGCCGGCGATGAGGTGTGGCGCTAGCTCATCGGGCACCGCGCTCCCCCGCGGGTAGGCCCAGAGCACAGCAAGCAGCCCATGACGGTGTGCGTCGAGACAAACCTGGGCCGCCTCACATATTTGCTCGCTCTCGAACTCGCTACCCGGATAGAGGGTGAATCCGACTCCGACTACATTCAAACCGGCGTCCTTTAGAGATAGGGCATCGGCGACGGTCATCCAGGGGAGGCTACGCGGATCCCGTTGATTCGTCTTGATCAGATTGGTCTTGCTATTGAGCTTGATGAGGTAGGGGACGTCGGGATAGTCGCGACCGTATCGAGCGATGAGCCCGAGCTGGCTGGCAAAGCACCCCACCACCCCGCCCGAGGCGATCCGGAACAGATGCTCCGGATCGGCATCGTCTGCTGCGATCGGACCCTCTTTGGTCTTTCCGTAGAAATCGTCGTTGAGATGCTCCACCTTTTGGTCACCCGCGAAGAGCATGAGTCGACCAGTGCCCTTGGTAACGTTCTGAAAATTCTCTTCGTATAACGTGGTCTGACTGGATGGAACATCCGCTGGAATATTCACGTTGACCGGAGCCTGGGTTGCCATTTGGTTTCTCCTACCTACAACTACATCGACTGACTGAACTGTTGCCATACGATAACGTTCCGGGCACTTTACTCGCGCTCGCTTCACGTGGCCAACGGCTCATTCCAGAGGCCGCCTACCCGCGAAGCCGCCATCGAGCTCGTGCCAGTAAAGGATCTCGGGCTCGTGCATGAGCCAGCAGAGGTACACGACTCGGCCGGGCCGTTGGGTGCGGAAATCCACCATGCCCCGGTCCGGATCTTTGAGTTCACAACCGAGCTCGGCGATCCCGCTCGCCGCTGATTGGATTTCTTCCGTGGCGGCTGCGATCGCCCCATGGACCCGCTGAAGCTCTCCTCCTGGCACCGGGTGGCCATTGCCGCGGCCCCCGTGGAACCGTTCGTCGAGCTCTTGCTGGGCTTTCGCCCGCTCTTTTCGCGCCTCAGCCAACCGCTCCAGAAGCGGACGTAAGGTCGGGATGAGCGCATTGGCCTCCCCCAGACTAAACAGCCTGGGTGCAAAAAACCCGGGTTCAGACATGAGCTGCATCCGCCAATGGATCGGGCGCCCGGAGGTGCCGCCATCCTCGAAGCACCCGACGAGCTACCACCGGGGCAACTGCCAGCACGAGCGGCAGAACCAGAGTCAGGCCGGCCCAGTCGCCGACCGGGGAAACATTCAACTGTCGGCCGTACATGATGACCGGTGCGGTAAGACTGAGACCAGCGCAGATCCGGACCAGCATGGAATCCCAGCCGAGCGCCGCGCAAACCGTCAGCGGCCACAGATAGTACCACGGCATGATCCAGGTATTGACCAGGAGCAGGAAGACCAGCAGAACCTTGGCGCTGCCAGCGAGCAGCTCCGGGTAAAGTCCCGCTGGCAAGGAAAGCCCCAGGCTCGCCGATGCGGCTGGGACCGAGGGGGCGGGGGAGGAGACCAGCGCCCGCCCGACCCGAAACGACTGCCAGCAGATAACGCCTATCAGCAGGAGCCGGGCGAGACTCTTGAAGCCGCTGAGGATCGGCTCTCGAACCTCCACATAAGGCATCCCGATCAGCGCTGAAGTCCAAGCAGTGAGGCTCATGAGGAGAGGGTCAGGCCAATAGTTCTGTAATCGCGGGCCGGTGATCCAGTAAAGCACCGGCCCAAATGTTTCGACTCCGCCTAGCCAGGGCAGATAAAGGGCGAGCAACGTGCCACAGGCGATCGCACTCTCGACCGCCAGCACGGCCACCAGCTTGTGCTTGGGGAGGCGAGAGTCGGCGGTGCGACCAAGTCCCTGTCCGTGCACGGCGGCGACGCTCAGCGCTATCAACAAAAGTGGAGCCACGAGCGCGCTCGTGTACTTCACCGCGATCGATCCCCCCAGCGCCAAGGCTGCGAGCCGAGGCCGGCGGTTCAGCCCAAGCAGAATCGCCGCCAGCCATAAGGTCAGCATGAAAACGTCGTTGTGGCCGTTGAGCGCGAATTCCAGCAGGGCGGCAGGGTTCCAGGCATAAGTTAGCGCGGCACTCAGCCCGCTCGAGGGACGGAGCCGACGGGCGATGTGCCAGATCAATACCGTATTAACGAAGTGTCCGGTCGCGGCCAGGAACCGATAGGTCAGCAGCTCCTCGATCAACGCATGCGATTGGAATACCTTGGCAACCCCCGCCGAAAGGGCAATCCACAATGGGCCGTAGACCGACGGAGCATCGTGCCAGTAGGTAGGAATCAAGTAGTAGAGCGCACTTTGGGGAAATTCGCCGGGGGTTCTGATGAACGGATTTGCCCCATAGGTCACCGGCATCTCGCCGTAGATCGCGTAGTTGTAGATGTCCGTGCTCAGCGTGGCCGGGGTCAACGCCAGGGTGATCTCGAAGACGACCAGCGGGATGAGCACCCACCGCAAGGGAACCTGCGCGGCTTGCGAAGAGTGGGTCGCGCTCCAGGCGGCCAGGGCATAGGCCACAAAAGCCAGGATCAACAAGTGGAAGAAGAACGTGACCAGTTGCTCCCAGGACCAGAGCGCCCCGGGGAAGATCCAATCGACTAGAGATTTGGCCGAGTCCGTGATCGCTCCAACGAACCCAAGTCGCCGCCGCACCATCTCGCTGAGAGTGGAGGCTTCTAACGACGAATCGACCAGATCGAGAGTCGGCCAGAACAAAATGGCGATGAGCTCAATGAAGGCCGCCGAAGCCACGAGCCGGATCTGGAGGGCGTGCGCCCGTCCGAGATCGGACCAAAAGAAGCTAGGCGGTTGAGCTCTACGAGGTTCCGAGGGCGACCGAGGCCCGCTAGGCGAAGCGGTGAGAGAGTCTGACGACAAGCTTAAGGATGCGCGCCATTGGAGGCTAGAGCCCGGAGCTCAGGCTTTCTCGCATAAAGTGTGACGATATCGCCAAGATCCACAGTCACCAATCGCGGTCCAATTCCTAGCGCGTCTACCAGGCGATTGAGCATTGGATACCACCGCCCGAGCCGCCGCTCGAGGCGCGATACCAAATAAGTGAACCGCACGATACGCTTGTGGCGACGGATCTCGAGGACTTCAAACCCGGCTCGCTCAACCAGCAAGCGTAGCGACTGGCGCGAGAAATAGAACAGGTGCATTTGCATGTACCAGGGCCAAGACCGACCCATCAGCCTAGCGATGGGGGCTTCGACATCCATGGTCGAAAGGGCCAACAGCCCGCCCGGTTTGAGCAGGTGACAGATGGTGTCCAACGTCCCGGCCGGATCGGTGAGATGCTCAACCACATCCCAAAGCGTCACGGCATCGTACGGCACGTCGCAATGGAAGTTTTCGATGGTTCCCTGCCGAATTGGGATCCCGCGGTTGCGGGCGGTCCCGGAGGCCCAGGCTGATGGCTCGATCCCTTCCGCCCGCCATCCATTTTTTAGAGCGACCTCGACGAAGAACCCCAGGTGGCTGCCGATATCTAGCAGCCGTCCCTTGGGCGCAAAGAGCTCCAGCTCCTTGAGACTGCGGCCAAAGGTATGGATCCGTCCCTCGCGCTCTTCGTCGTATAGCGAGTCCACCACCTGCTCATAGGCAGCGTGGAGATCCTCGGGCACGGGCTGGGGATTCTGAAACACCAACCCACAGTTCTGGCACTGAACGATGGCTTCACAGAGCCCGTAGGCCGAGCTAGTGCAGGCACACAGCTCGCCCAACGGCAATTCCGTGTCCAATGTCGAGGGGTATAGCTCGACGGAGTTCGTGGACCCGCACAGGTTACAGGCGACAATCTGCGTCCGCCAGACCGGCTGCGCCTCACTAACCTTGGCCGCTGATCGAGCCATGGACACCTTTCGTGTTCGCCCTGCGGTCCAGTCCGCGCGCCCCTGCCTAAGAGAGACCGAAGGATAGTGGCCCCAGCGGCTCTCGCGCAAGACACCGCACCCGAGCTTCGCCTGCAGCGGACTTACGCCACCTACCCAATAATCGCCAATAGCGGGGTGGCGCTAATTGAGGCCACGGCGACCCGGCCTTCGCGAGACCCAGATTTTCCCGCCTTCTATCCGAACCGGATGGCTGCGGAGCCGGTAGCCCGGCGCGACCCGGGCCATAGGCGGCCAAACCGGTTCACCAGTCCGAATATCGTAAGTCCACAAGTGAGCGAAACAGGTAAGCGTGGGGCCGTGCAGACTCCCCAGGGCGAGTTTCGACCCCAGATGCGAGCACAGCCCGCTTACCGCGTAAAGCTTGCCGTCCACATTTCCCAGGACCAGGGACTGGCCGTCCACCTCAATCGCTCGGAGTGTGCCGTCCTCCACGTCCTCGACAGCCGCAACTTCTACGAAATCGCCACTCGCCCAATCGAGACTCTGGTCAAACGTCGCAGGCCACCTATCGTCCCAAGCCGACTCTCGCCCAGCAACGCGAGTAGCCAGGGGCCATGCATGACTCGGGGGCGAGTAGAGTTACTTTCGGCACCAGGTGGCGGGGGTGGGGATCGAACCCACGACCTAGCGGTTATGAGTCGCTCGCTCTGACCGTCTGAGCTACCCCGCCCGAAGTATCAATTATACCGGTCACCACTGCCGGCTCCGGTCGAACCGGGCCGGCAGTGGACCAGCCCGGTCCGTGATTCACAGCAGGTGCAAAGACCCTATTACTGCCATCTCCCGGTAAAAGCTCCTAGCAGCGCGAGTAACCGCAGGAGAAGCACTTGTCGCAGCCTTCCTCGTGCACCAGCGCCATGCCGCAGTCCGGGCAAAACGCCCCCGACAGTTGGAATCCCTTCCGAGCGGGCTTCGGGGCCGCTGACGGGGCCGGGCTCGAAGTGGCCACCGTTGACGGGAACGGTTCCTGAACCGCTTCGAGATATTCCTCCAACACTCTAGCCAGGGCGTCGGGCAACGAACGGGTACGATCAACCCCAAATCCGACTCCGGTCGCGCCCCCCAATCCTCGTAGCTTACGAATCATCTCTTCCATCCGAGTACGAGGCGAGAGGCTGGACGGCATTCGCAGCACCAGCGACGCGAGCTTCCCGATCGCCACGGACAACGGCGCCAGGTCACTCCCGGCTCGACCTTGATTCACGAAGACTTCGAAGGGCTGGCTTTCCTCATCATGATTGATGGTGATGTAAGCCGTTCCGAGTGGAGTTTCGATCTCATAGGTCAAACCGCGCAAGGCACGCGGACGGGCGGCAATCGCACTATCGAAATGCTCTTCTCCGAGCTCTTCATGCCCGGCCAGGCTACTTGCCTCAACCGCTTCTAGCTCGTCAAGCTCGCCAGAGCCGACGTGGAGCACCCCTTCCTTACAACCATCCCGGTAGACCGTGATGCCATTGCAGCCAGTCTCGTATGCCATCAGGTAAGCCCTGGCCACATCCTCGACGGAAGCATCGTGAGCGAGATTGATCGTCTTGGAAACCGCGTTGTCGGTGTCCTTCTGCCACGCCGCCTGCATGCGCACATGCCATTCCAGCGCAATGTCGTGAGCGGTGCCAAAAATCCGCTGCCACTTCTCGGGAATCGCGGCTACGTTGCGCGCGGTTCCAGTCGAGCGGACCTGTCGAGCCAGCTCCTCGGTCCAAAATCCTTCGCGTTGAGCGATCTCCACAAACATGGGGTTCGTCTCGAGGCTTAGCTTCCCATCTAGCGACCCTCGACGATCGAATACGAGCGCAAAAAGCGGCTCGATACCGGAGGAGCAGCCCGCGATGATCGAGATAGTGCCGGTGGGTGCGATCGTCGTCACTGTCGCATTCCTAATCGGTTTGCCATTCCGATAAATGCTCTCGGACCAATTGGGGAAGGGACCCCGGACCTCGGCCAGTCGCTCGGATTGATCGTGCGCGGTGGTGTTGATGAATCGCATCATCTCTTCGCCCAGCTCGATCGCTTCTTCCGAGTCATAGGGAATAGCCAGAAGCACCAGAAGATCCGACCAGCCCATCACACCCAGCCCGATCCGCCGGTTCGCCTTGACGGCATGGTCAATCAGATCGTCCGGATACGGATTCACGTTGATCACGTCATCGAGGAATCGGACGGCCAGCCGGACGATTCGCTCGAGCCGATTCCAATCGATGAATTCGGCAGGCCGCGGGATATGGCCATTGCTGCTCGGCCTCGCCGCTGGCGCCTTGATGAATTGAGCGAGATTCAAGGAGCCGAGATTACAGGCCTCGTTGGGGTAGAGCGGCTGCTCCCCACATGGGTTGGTTGCTTCTACCGGCCCCATGCTGGGTACCGGATTGGCCGGTCCCGCATTAATGCGGTCCAGGAAGACCATGCCGGGGTCCCCGGTTTCCCAGGCACATTGGGTCATCTTGTCGAAGACCTCGCGGGCGCGCAGCTTGCTCTGGACTTTCCCTGTCCGCGGGTTCACAAGCTCGTACTCTTCATCGTGACTCACGGCCTGCATGAATCCATCGGTGATGCCGACGGAAATATTGAAGTTGCTGATCTGAGATTCGAGCAGAGCGCGCTTCAGAGACTCGCGGCCCTCCACCGAAAGCGAGGGGGAAGCCGCCTCATAAGCGGCTAGGTTGCGATCGTTCAAATCCCGTTTGCAATAGATGAAACGAAGGATATCCGGGTGATCAACGCGGAGGATTCCCATGTTGGCCCCCCGTCGAGTACCACCTTGCTTCACGGATTCGGTTGAAGCGTTGTAGACCTCGAGGAAGCTAATTGGGCCGCTGGCGATTCCGCCGGTTGAACCCACAATATCGCCAGCTGGGCGCAGCTGCGAGAAGGCGAACCCCGTACCTCCGCCGCTCTGATGAATGAGCGCAGCGCGCTTATTGGTCTCGAAAATTCCGGCCATCGAATCGGGCACGGGCAGCACGTAGCAGGCGGAGTATTGGAGTCCGTTTTGTTTGCCTGCATTCATGAGCGTCGGCGAGTTGGGCAAGAACTCCAGGTTGGCCATCGCCATGTAATAGTCTCGCTTCAGTTGCTCAATCGCCTGCTCGCTCTCCCACTCAGCGCTGCCCCGCGCGATGTCGTTCGCTACCCGCCAAAAAGCGCCGCCACAAGTCTCGAGGAGCGTGGAGCCCTCTTTTCGATGCAGATAGCGCGTTTCCAGAACCGTCTTCGCATTCGGGGTTAGCACAGGCTCGGGCAAATCCGCCGGAGGCCGAAGCACACCAGTCTCTAGACGAGTCGACGAAATATCGGTCACGGCTTCTCCCTCCCGGCTGCAATTGAATGAGTGCAGAACGCACGTTCGTATCTGGTCAAATTTACCTGTGTCCCTCTACATATAGTGCCTTAATGCTCAACTTGGCACAAGATACAGCAGTATTCGTGCTACTCCACTCAGCTGAGGCGCTTTCGTCAATACACTACCCTCACACTATCCGTCCCAAGCTCGGCGGCACACCTTCCATCGAATCGCTCGCGGCGGATCGGGAACGTACCCGGCGCCCGCTACTTCGATCACATCGGGAAGACCCTTTTACAGCAAGTGGCCCCGGCCGGCTCCGCCTGGCTGACAGGAATGACCAGTGCCACGGGAAGGCAGAGGCCGGCGATACGATCATCCCCGAATCACCGCAGGCAGCCTGAAGGCGCCACCTTCTATTTGACCAAGAGTCAGCACCCTGATAGGATGCGCGCTAATGGCACATTTGGAAAAGGGGCTGATTTCTTGGTACAGGTGATATCTCGACCCGGGGAGGCCTTTGAGGGCTTGCTTCGGCGGTTCAAGTCGGGCGTCGAGAAGGAAGGCATCCTCGGCGACTTCAAGCGCCACCAGACCTACATGAGTCGGGGTGAAAAGGCGCGGGCAAAGCTCAAACGAGCAGAGCGAAAGCGCCGGACTCGGATGAAGCGGCGCGGCGCTGACACTAGATAGGCGATCAGCAATGAGCCCCCGCTGCGATTGCAGCGGGGGCTCATTCAATCTGCAGAGGCTTAGCATTCCGCTGAGACCGATTCATTTCACTAAGAGCCGCCAGGGCCAAGAACAGCCAGAGTGGCCCATATTCCAACGTCCGGACCCAGGGCCACAGCTCATTACCCCCTGGCTGGTAGGTTAAGTCGGTAAGAATTGACAGCCCGCTGAACCAGAGCCACCCGACACCATCGGTCCAGGCAAAGGGCCTCCAGCCCTTTCCGGCCCGGAGGGTCACTGCCATGAGCGGCCCCAACCACGCGACGTACCAGGGCTGAACCACCGCCGCCACTAGGACGTATGCCGCCAGCACCCGGCTGGCGGCCACGAGAGTGGAAAGGGGGGAAGTTCCCGCCCGGGAAGCGAACCCGGCGGCCGCGAGCACCAGCCCCAATCCGGCTGCGGTTGCCAGCACATCGCCCCGGTCGCCGAGGGCAAGCCCGGCAAGACGTTGGGCAGCAAAATGGAAGCTGTCATTAAACTGCGCCTCTCGCCCCTCTTCCAGCAAACCCGAGAGCGCAGACGGCCCAACCGACACGAAGGGCAGAGTCCCGAAGCCGAGAACAAGGGCAGCGATCGCCAGTCCGCGCCACCCCGTTTCTCGGATGTACACAGGTAGGGCAAGGACCGGCACGACCTTGATCAGCCCGGCCGCGGAGATCCACACCACGCTCATCCAGTGGCGACGGAATGTGAGCGCCAACCCTGCCGTGACGAAAGCAACCGTCATGGCCGAATCGTTGTGCCCGCTGTGGGCAAATTGCAAGGCCCCCATCGGACTCCATGCCACCACCAACGCTCGGCGCGGATCGACTCCAACCCGATGCAGGAACAGGGCGAGCAATCCGCTGGTCACTAGATCCAGCGCCGCCGCCAAGGCCTGGAACGGCAACGTTCGCCCGGGCAGTAGTGGATAGACCGCCGCGCCAAGGAGCTCGGCCAGCGGCGGATAGGGCGTCCGCTGCTCTTTGGCATTCACCCTGGGCCAGATGTCGGTGTCTCGATAGGTGGCCAACTCGGCGGCGCCTGGAGCGAGCTCATAAGGATTTATGCCAGCGTGCACCAAACGCGCGTCCCAGACCGCTCGGAAAATATCGTCGGATAGGGTGGGCGGCGTAAATAGAAGGGTCCCCCGGACGACCAACGACACAACAAAAATCAGGGTCAAGTCCCGTCGCACCCCACTGCTCGGCAACGTGAGCACCACGCGGATGGCTACCAAGTAGCAAAGCCACGCCGCCAGGAAGAGTGCGACGTGGCGCGCCAGATCCAGCCCAGGTGGCCAAACCAGACAACTGATTGCCCAAAGCTCGATCAGACCTCCGGCCGCTGCGAGCGCCCAACGTTTTGTGCGTTTCGGATCGGCTGGGGGCGAGGTCAACACCGGCCGATCGTATCCAGCCAGGGGAGTCGACCGAGCTTAGAGAAGCCACGGTACGCTCGCTTGCGAGCCCCAGGACCTTGCGTTAATATTCGCTTTAGCAGTCTCGCGCCGCGAGTGCTAAAGCGTGCAGCTTCTCGCGCCGGAAACTTACTTCTCATGAAGCTCACTTCTCGGAATGAGAAGCCAACTTGGGAGGTGTGCCAAAGAGCACCAGATCATCGTCTTGACTCACCCTATCGGAATCGGAATGGAACCCAAATCGGTTGAGTACCCCTGAACCAACGAAGGAGGACGGAGCATGACACAAGCTACCAGCACGAAGCTGGCCCCCTTGGCCGATCGTGTAGTGGTACGCCCCACCGAAGAAGCAGAGGTCACCAAGAGTGGCATCCTTCTTCCAGACACCGCCAAGGAACGCCCCCAGAAGGGCGAGGTGATCGCGGCAGGGCCCGGCCGCGTTCTAGAAAATGGATCGCGGCTAGCGATGGAAGTCAAAGTTGGCCAAACGATCCTCTACGCCAAGTACGCCGGCACGGAATTCAAGCTTGATGACGAAGAATATCTGATCTTGCGCGAGGCGGACGTGCTCGCCATCGTAAACGACTAGGAGGAAAACGAATGCCCGCGAAGCAACTGGAGTTCAGCGAGGCCGCTCGCAAGTCACTCAAGAGCGGCATCGATATTATGGCAGAGGCGGTGAAGTCGACCCTCGGCCCGCGCGGCCGCCACGTCGCTCTCGACAAGAAATTTGGTGCGCCGAACGTAACCCATGACGGCGTGACGGTCGCCAAGGAGATCGAGCTCGAAGATCCCTTTGAGAACATGGGCGCCCAGCTACTCAAAGAAGCAGCGACCAAAACGAACGATGTGGCTGGTGACGGCACCACCACGGCAACCGTGCTGGCTCAAGCCATCGTCACCGAGGGCCTGAAAAACGTCGCCGCCGGCGCGAACCCCATGCTGATGAAGCGCGGACTCGAGAAGGCGCTCGCCGTGGTAGTCGACGCGATCAAGGCAATGTCGACTCCCGTCCAGGGCCGCGATGACATCGCCCACATTGCGACGATCTCGGCCGCCGACGACAACATTGGCAACATCCTCGCTGACATCTTCGACAAGGTCGGCAAGGATGGCGTCATCACCGTTGAAGATGGAAAGGGACTCGGGATCGAAGTCGAATTCACCGAGGGTATGAAGTTCGACCGGGGCTATATCAGCCCCTACTTCGTGACCAGCGCCGAGAAAATGGAGGCGATCCTCGAGGAACCCTATATCCTCGTCACAGACAAGAAGATCAGTGCAATCGCTGACCTGCTGCCACTGCTCGAGAAAGTCCTCCAGAGCGGAAAAAAGGACATGCTGATCATCGCGGAAGACGTCGAAGGCGACGCCCTCGCTACTCTGGTCGTGAACAAGCTGCGGGGAACCCTGAACGCGCTCGCCGTGAAGGCCCCCGGATTCGGCGACCGCCGCAAGGAAATGCTGCAGGACATGGCCATTATGAGTGGTGCAACCGTGATCTCCGATGAGACCGGCCGCAAGCTCGATTCCGCCACGCTCGAAGATCTCGGCCGCTGCCGCCGAACAGTCTCGAACAAGGACGAAACCACGATCGTCGAAGGTCGGGGCTCCTCCGACGCCATCCAAGCGCGGGTCACCCAGATCAAGGCGCAAATCGAGATCACTACTTCTGATTACGACCGCGAAAAGCTCCAGGAGCGGCTTGCGAAGCTCTCCGGCGGCGTGGCGGTAGTCCAGGTCGGCGCAGCCACGGAATCCGAACAGAAGCTGCGCAAGTCTCGGGTGGACGATGCCATCTCGGCGACCAAGGCGGCGGCTGAAGAAGGCATAGTCTCAGGCGGCGGTGTAGCACTGCTCAATGCCGCCGGCAAGCTAATCGACTTCAAGCTCGATGGTGACGAGGGCGTAGGCGTCCGCGCACTGCGGCGGGCACTCGAGGAGCCGCTCCGCCAGATTGCCGAGAACGGCGGCTTCGAAGGGTCCGTCGTCGTCGAAGAGGTCCGACGCCAGCAGAAGGCCCAGAATTCGCTAAACGTCGGGTTTGACGTGCTTGCCGAGGAATACACAGACCTGGTGGCGCGCGGGATCATTGACCCGGCCAAGGTCGTTCGCTCGGCCGCGGAAAATGCGGTCTCCATTGCCGCGATGATCCTCACGACGGAGGCGCTCATCACCGACATTCCCGAGAAGAATCCAGCGGGTGCCATGCCGCACATGGATTACTAACTAGGATCCGTACAAAAAAGAGGCCCCCAAGGCGTGGGGGCCTCTTTTTTGTACCCTACTCCAGCGTAACCGAGCCTCGACGGCGCGGTTCACCGTTCAGGTAGACGTGACTCAACGGGACAATTCTGAATAGGACCCAGACCTCACCAGGGGCCTGAGCCTGAACCACTGCCGAAATCACTCGGGCAAGCTCCTGCCCATGTCGCATGAGCTGCTCATCAGAGCTGAGCTCGATCCACACCTCGGTCGCGGTGTACTCACCTTCCACCACAATGCGGCGGACCACTACGTCTTCTAGCCGAGCGCGGAACACGCCAGCGATGCCCTCGCGCAGGGCCGATTGGGCCGCGCCGAACAGCCAGGCGGTTCCGTAGAAATCAGCAAAGATCATCTGAACCCAGTTTGAACGATTTGGCTCAGGAACGCGAGCGGGCGATCTTGACCGCTTCCAGCCCATCTCGAGCGCCATCGAGCTGGGGATTGACCGCAAGCGCGGCCTGGAACTGAGCCTGGGCAGCGTCCAATTGGTCGGACTTCAAATAGACCCAGCCCAGAACGTGCTGGTAGGTGCTCAGCCGATCCCGGTTGTGCTCCAGCCGAATCGCCGCTTCGAGGGGCTCGCGCGCTCTTTCGTAGTCGCCCAGAAAATACCGCGCGGTGCCCAGTTGCCCCTGTGCCGTCCCGTAAGCCGGATCCAATTGCGTGGCCTCCTCGAGGTAGGGAAGCGCGGCGGGGACATCTCCCTGAGTAAGATAAAGCAGTGCCATACCAACCCGGGGCCTGGCGTCGGCAGGTGCTAGCGTCATCGCCATGCGGAACCGCTGAGTCGCGGCATCATTCCGACCCAGGGCCCGAAGCACGTTGCCCAGCGAAAAGTAGAGGTGCGAGTAGCTGGGTGCAACGCCAATCGCCCGCTCATAGGCGTCAGCCGCCTCAATGTACTGCCCGCCCGTCTCGTAGAGGTAGCCCCGGACCCGCTGCGGCTCCACGCCCTCCGGGTCGAGAGCGATAGCTCGGTCGAGGGACCGCCAGCCGTCAGCAAGCTGGTAGCGATCCGCTTGAGTTTCGGCCAGAAATGCATAGGCTTCGGCTAGGTTCGGATCAAGATCAATGCTTCGACGCGCCGCCGCGGTGGCGCCGTCCACGTCACCCGCCCAATCCAGTGCGAGCGCGAGGGTCGAATAGGCGGTCGCCTTCCGTGGCGAGAGTTCCACGGCTCGGCGGGCGTGACCTGCTGCGTCGGGCGCCTTGTACTGAAATGTCAGGGAGCGCGCCCAGCCGATCTCGGCATCTGCTGAGGCGCGGTCGAGGGAAGCCGCCTGAGCATAATTACTTTCAGCCGTTTGCCACTCGCCCGCCCTGATTGCCTCATCGCCGGCGGCCAGCACCCCGAAAAGCTCGCTGGCCGGAGGTGCGGCCACTGCTTCGAGTGTCTCGGTTCGTGGCCACAGCAAGTGCATGCTGACGGCCGCGGCCGAGATGCCAATTAGACCGCTAGCAAGAAGCCAACCACCCCGGAAACCGCGGCGCCTACGAAGCTCCACGACCCCTCGGATCCACCTTCATGAGCGCGGCGAGTTTACGCTTTCATTATGGCAAGTTGCAAGAAAACTGTGCCGCAATTGTTCTCTATTGGCTGGGAGCGAACGCTGGTTGGCGCCCACGCGCCACATCCGGCGGTCGAGCAACCAGCTTTTGGCGTCCCACGACTCCGGAGCCTTATAATCGGGCACCGAGCGGCGAGCGGCATTGGCAATGAAGCAATTCTTCTTGCAACGACGCGACTTTTATCTTATTTTTAGGTATCGTCAATGCCCAAACGGACTTATCAGCCGAAACGCATTCCCCGCAAACGTGAGCACGGCTTCCTCAAGCGCATGAGCTCACCAGGCGGTCGCGAAGTTCTGCATCGCCGTCGGCTCCGAGGCCGTAAGCGGCTCACGGTTTAGCGTCGCCGGCCAGCAACCGACTGGCCATGCATCGGGAATCGCGGTTACGTCGGAGCGCCGATTTTGACCGGGCGCGTTCCGGCGGACGAGGTTGGTCACACGATATTCTGGTGTGCTACGTCTTTCTTCGGGAAGAGCCCGGCCCCCTTCGGGTGGGCATTATTGTTAGCCGACGAGTCGGAAACGCGGTCGTCCGCAATCTGGTCAAGCGACGAATCCGAGAGGCCACCCGCGCTTTGTACCCAGAGCTTGCTCCACAGCGAGACCTCGTGGTGATCGCCCGGCCGAAGATTGTCGACCACTCCCTCGCGGACATTCGCCGCACCCTCTACTCGCTTTTTCGGCGGGCCGGCCTCACAATCGATCCCGAGACGGCGAAGAATGCCTTCACCAGCGGTCCGACGGACAGTTAACTTTGAAGACAGTGGCGCTCGGCATCATTTCTTTCTACCGCATGGCTATTTCGCCCGCTCTGTCTGCCTCCTGTCGGTACCTACCCACTTGTAGCCAGTACTGTTCGGAGGCGATCGAACGACATGGAATGCTCCGCGGCGGGTGGCTTACCGTGCAGCGCATCGCGCGCTGCCATCCATTCCATGCCGCCGGGTACGACCCTGTCCCTGAAATCGAGCCCCTCGGTAGCCAAACACTGCGAAAGGATAAGAACTCCATTTGGAAGCCCTAACCAGTCTATGGAATAGCCTGCTCGTTTGGCCGATCGAGGGCGCACTTCTCTATCTCACCCAGAGCCTTGGGAACGCAGGTATCGCGATCATCGTTTTCACGATCGCCGTGCGTACGCTGATGCTGCCGCTGACCATGAAACAAGTGCAGTCGCAGCGGGCCATGATGCTGCTGCAGCCTCGCCTGAAAGAGCTCCAACGGCGCCACAGTGGAGATCGCCAGCGAATCGCCCAGGAACAGATGCGGCTTTACAAAGAGGCCGGGGTGAATCCGGTGGCCGGATGCCTGCCTCTGGTACTCCAAATGCCGATCTGGATCGCTCTGTATTCCGCCCTGAACAACCTCACCAGCCACACTGAGTCATTTCAGGGTTCGTTTCTGTGGATTGCAAATCTCGCGCAGAGCTCGACTCCGAACTGGCCCGACGTCCTGACGGAGCCTTCCACCTTAAGCCTGCTTATTCTTCCCGTCCTGGCTGCCGGCACCCAGTGGATGGTTCAGAAAATGTCCACCATGCCGACTGTCGATCCTCAGCAGCAACAGATGAACCGCATGATGGAATTCATGCCCATCATGTTTCTGGTCTTCTCGCTGCAGGTCGGTGCAGGGTTGGCGCTCTACTGGGTGGTCTCGAACGTCTACACCATTGTTCAACAACGAGTATTGGTCGGCTGGGGAAGTCTCCCATTCTTCGGTTCTTCGCTGCCCGCCACTGGCGGTTCCGCCCAGGAAACGAATGGCACCAAGAACGAACCAAGCGAAGGTCCTCGTCGCATTGGACCAACACCGCCCCCCCGCCGCCGAAGGAGAGGAAAGTAGTCCATGGCTGCTGAAAGTATTGAGGTGCGTGCCCGAACCAAGGAAGACGCAATTCGCCAAGCCCTGGAACAACTCGGTGTATCTCGCGACGAGGTCGAAGTTGAGGTGCTCGAAGAGGGACGGTCGGGTGTCTTCGGAGTCGGCTCCCAGGACGCTAGAGTTCGGGTGACCGTTCTTGAAGAATACCTTGACGCGGACGAACCGGAGGACGAGTCCCCCCAACCTTTTACTCGAGATCAACAAGAACCAGAAGACGAGGACGGAGGGGACGAGGACCTAGGCGATGAAGAAGACGAGGATGATGGAGAAGAACCGGAGGCCCAGCCTCGGTTTAGCGACGAGGACACCGAAACGGCCCGGGGGACGCTCGAGCAAATGCTCGATCTACTGGAGTTTCCCAATGTGGTGACCGTATCCGGGGTGGATCGCGATGGAAATACCACGAATATCCATCTCGACGTCGCTGCCGAGGAGGTTGGCCTGATGATCGGCCGTCGCGGCGAAACGTTGGCCAACCTCCAGTTTCTTCTCAATGCCTGCCTCAGCAGCACGCTAGGCAGATCGATCAGGGTCATTGTGGACATTGAGCACTATCGCGACCGTCGTGAACAATCCTTGCGTGGCATCGCGCTTAGAGCCGCCGACCAGGTGCGACGCGAGCGACAGCCAGTGACCCTGGAGCCCATGCCCCCGAACGAGCGGCGGATCATTCACGTCGCTTTGCAGGCGAGTCCGTACGTGGCCACCGAATCCACAGGAGAAGGCCCCGAACGGAGGGTGATCATCTCCCCCAAAACCGCCTCATCAGGCCGGCGGCCAAGCAACGGCTATCGCAGAGGGTGACCAGGCGCCGGCGTACCTCGTCACCGGAAATTCGCGCATCCCCGCCCAAGCCGAGGCTTCGAAGCTCCTGGGCGCGGACGGACCGTGATCAGCATCTCGGCGGTCCTACCGGCGTATAACGAGGAGGCCGTGATTGGCTCAACCGCGCGCGCGGTTGCCGATGCGTTGTCGACTTGCACGGACAGCTACGAGGTGATTGTCGTCAACGATGGGTCACGTGATCGTACGGCGGCGGTCATCGACGACTTACACGCCTCCCGCCCGGAGATTCGGTGCGTCAGCCACCCCACCAATCGCGGCTACGGAGAGGCCCTGAGAACCGGTCTGAACGCGGGCGGCAAAGAGTGGCTCTTCATCACCGACGGGGACGGTCAGTTCGATCCGACCGAGATCGAGCGGTTTCTCCCCCAGACAGACAACGCAGAACTGGTCATTGGGTTCCGAGCGCCCCGCAAAGATCCCTTCATCCGGAAGCTCAACGCCCTTGGCTGGAAGGCAGTAGTCCACCTCCTTTTCGGCTACACGGCTCGTGACATCGACTGTGCCTTCAAGCTGCTGCGAAAGGACATTTGGCATCACGTCGAGGTGCATTCAGGAGGCGCCACTTTTAGTGCGGAGCTCCTCGTGAAAGCTCGGCAGTGCGGTTATGAAGTAGTCGAGCTCCCAGTCACCCACCTCCCCCGACGGGCGGGTCAAGCGACGGGGGCCCGGCCGCGGGTCATTCTTCGAGCGTTTCGGGACATCATTCGACTCAGGCTGGCGCTTAAGCCCTGTCCTGAGGGCGCTCCCGAGTCACATGGCGAACGCTGATGAGGGCCAGGTCGCCGAGCAAGCCCGGGGCGGTGCCGCTTCTCGAGAACTGCTACCGGTCGAAGTGCTCGCAATCGCACCAACCCCTTTTTTTGGCGACTACGGGTGCCACGTGCGGATCCTGGAAGAGAGCCGGGCACTTCAATCCTGGGGCATCCACACGACGGTGGCAACCTATCCATTTGGCCGTGATGTTGGAACCGTACGCCTGCATCGAGCAGCTCGCTTTCCCGGCCAGCGTCGAATCGCCCCCGGTTCTTCACGGCAAAAATTTTCGTTAGACGCTGCTCTTGCGTTGACCGCCCTCCGGGCGGCGGCTATCGAGCGACCCGACATCATTCATGGGCACCTGCACGAGGGCGCATTGATCGGCTGGCTAGTCGCGCGGATCTTCCGAGTGCCCCTGGTTTTCGATTTTCAGGGCAGCCTCACCTCGGAAATGGTCGATCATCGTTTTCTGGCGGTGGGCTCGGGAACCCATCGGGCGTTCAGGCGATTAGAGCAGTGGATCGTCGAGCGGCCGGATGCCACCGTCACGAGCACCCAGGGCGGCGCTGACTTGCTGATCAACGAGTTTGGCCGGCCTGCCGCGAGCGTTTGCGTGGTTCCCGACGGGGTGGATACCAACGAATTCAGGCCGATCTGGGAGATGGTTGGCGAAGACGGTCAACTCGAACGCTCAGCACGACTCCGCGCGGAGATGGGGATTCCTCCCGACCGGACCGTAATCGTTTACCTGGGGCTCCTCGCGGAATATCAGGGAATCACCCATTTGCTCCACGCTGCGGAACTCCTGGTTCGCCAGGGGCAGACCGTCCACTTTCTTATCATGGGCTTTCCCGGCGAAGCAGCCTACGAGCAGGTCGCCATCGCGCTCGGCCTAGCAGGACACATAACTTTCACGGGCGCGATTCCCTACGAGCGCGCAGCTGAGTACCTTGCCCTGGGAGATATCGCGGTCTCTCCGAAGATCTCCGAGACGGAGGGCAACGGCAAGCTACTCGACTACATCGCCATGGGGCTGCCGACCGTGAGTTTCGACACTAAATCGAGCCGAGAGATTCTTGGAGATCTCGGCCTTTATGCAGAACGCGGCAATCCGGCCGATTTAGCCCGCAAGATTCAGGACCTTATCGACGATCCGGACGCTGCCCTGGAGCGAGGACGGCTTTTGAGGAAAAAGGCCGTCGAACTCCACAACTGGGAGCGATCCGCCCAGCTACTCGTGGACACCTATCGGCGCCTACTCGGCCAACGTTAGGAAATCGAACCGGCTACCAAGTGCCGGTCCGATTTCCTAAGGGCAAGACTCGCCCGACGTTACTTAGCGGTCGCCCCAATCTTGAACATCTTCGTTCCGCACTTCTCGCAGGTCCCACGAGTCGCTGGCCGACCGTTCTTGAGCGTAACCTGCTCTACCCCCTGCATGCTTCGAGACGCGCGGCACTTTACGCAGTAACCATCCATGAGTGTTGCCTCCGGTTGTGCGATTTTTCGTGCCTACGCAGGCACTGATTGCATTCTACCTATCAAACGCCAGGCACGCCCGTGCGTAACACGTCTGTGATCACCGTTTTGGTGTCTCGCAGTCGCCTCGCCTGATCGAACTCGGCGCCGCTGCCCTATACTGCCCTTCGCTCTGGCGGATTTGGGTTAGGAGAGACGGAGCCTTGGAGCGGACGCTCGTCATCGTGAAGCCAGATGGAGTCCAGCGGAGTCTGGTCAGCTCGATTCTGGGCCGCCTGGAGATCCGGGGCCTGAAGCTAGTGGGACTAAAGTTCATGCGGGTGACCCCTGAGCTTGCCCAACGGCACTACGCAGTTCATCGGGAAAAGCCCTTCTTTGGCGAGCTCGTAGCCTTCATAACATCCAGCCCCGTGGCCGTCGCTGCTTTCGAAGGGCCAAATGTCGTCGCGGTCGTTCGATCGATCGTCGGGGCAACAAATCCGGCCGCTTCAGCGCCGGGAACCATCCGGGGCGACCTCGCGCTCGACGTTCTCCACAACCTGATCCACGCTTCCGATGCCCCGGACACGGCCCAGGCCGAGCTTGCACTCTGGTTTCAGCCAGATGAGCTAGTGACCTGGCAGCGGGACACCGATCATTGGATAGCGGCCGAGAGCTAAAGCTCTGATTGGTGTGGGGGGACCGTCTGAGGCACAAATGCTGGGCCGTCCCTCCGCTCCGCATGGTAAAATTGACGGATGAATCACCCAGCGGTCAGCGCTCCAGCCAGTGCTGGGCCGACCGGCCTAATCGACACGGTGCAGGCTGGGTTCAACACCATCAACCGCCACCTCTGGTTGCTCCTCCTACCGTTCCTCATCGACGTGCATTTGTGGCTCGGCCCTCAACTGCTGATTGGGACCGCGTTCAACGACTGGAACAGCAGCACTAGCCCAGCCGGGGACATCGCGGGGACGGTGGAGAGAGCGATGTACGATAGTGATCTCCCCATTGCCGACATGCCGCGCGTGCTCGATAGTCTGCGGCGCTACAACCTGTTCTGGTTACTTTCGGTTCCCTTCCTCGGCATACCGAGCTTCCGGGCAGGCGTGCTCGGTAATGGAGCGCTGGTTCCATTAGACTCTCTGCCGACGGTGGCGATTGCTTCCGCGGCTATCGTGACCTTGGGGTTCTCGCTCGCCGTCGTCTTCTACGGGCTACTGGCCCAGGTCATTCGGACCGGCACCGCCGCATTCAGCAGCTTCACGGCTGATTTCGGCGTCCTGTGGGTTAGGGCCTTCGCGCTCCTACTTATCGTTCTCGCGACCCTACTCACACTGGCTGTCCCGGTCGGCTTCCTACTCGCCGGCACAGTGGCGGCGGCACCGACTCTATTGACTATCGTCGCCTCGCTGGTGCTGGGAGCGGGTGTCTGGTTCTTCGTCCACCTGTTCTTTACTCCCGACGCGCTCTTCCTTGGGCGCATCGGGCCGGTGGCAGCGATCCGCCGCAGCGTAATGGTGGTGCGGAGTTCTTTTTGGCAATCAATGGGCTTCGTGGGGCTGATGGTCATCATTACGAGCGGCTTCCCCATCATCTTGCATGAGCTCGCCCGCAACCTTCAGACCGCCGGCATGGTCCTGGCCATCCTCGGTCACATTTACATTTCGACGGCCGTCACCGCCGCTAGCATGACCTATTATAGAAATCGATTCGAGCGGCTCCAGCCCCAAGAAACGAGGTAAGAACCACTGGCCGAAACGCTGCCCGACATCTCCAGATCGGTTGGCTATACCGCCGCTGACATTCAAGTCCTCGAAGGTCTCGAGGCAGTCCGACGCCGCCCCGGCATGTACATCGGAAGTACTGACCAGCGGGGGCTCCATCATCTCGTTTACGAGGTGGTGGACAACGCTATTGACGAAGCCCTGGCCGGGCGTTGCGATTTCATTGCCGTCACTATGCATGCCGACGGCCGCGTGTCAGTCGAGGACAACGGCAGCGGCATCCCGATCGACATCCATGAGCAAACTGGCCGACCTGCCCTCGAAGTGGTGATGACCATCCTCCACGCAGGCGGCAAGTTCGGCGGCGGGGTATACAAGGTTTCGGGCGGACTCCACGGGGTTGGCGTCTCCGTCGTGAACGCGCTCTCGGAGCACCTGATGGCCGAGGTTCGCCGCGACGGCTCCCTCTACATCCAGGAATACGAGCGGGGAAAGCCCACCGGTCCGGTCCGGCTGGCTGGCCCATCGGCGGGGCGCGGGACCACCATTACCTTTTTGGCCGACACCCAAATCTTCGGAGAGCTGGACTTCAGCTTTGACATTCTCCTTCAGCGCTTCCGAGAAATGGCCTATCTCAACCGGGGAGTGCGGCTCAAATTCGTCGACGAACGGGACGATCGTGAGGCCTCGTTCTATTTTGATGGCGGCATCGTATCGTTCGTGCGCAAGCTCAATTCCAGCCGCGCCGTTGTGCACCCAACTCCGATCTCGGTCGATCGCCAGGTAGGCGATACCCAGGTCGAAGTCGCACTCCAATACAACGACAGCTTCTCCGAAATGGTCTACTCCTTCGCGAACACGATCAACACGGTGGATGGTGGAACGCACATCACGGGCTTCCGCTCGGCCCTGACCAAGACGCTGAACGACTACGGACGCAAGTCTGGTTTCCTCAAGGACGCGGACGGCAACCTCACCGGAGATGACGTCCGCGAGGGGCTGACCGCGATCATCTCCGTGAAGCTGCCCGAGCCGCAATTCGAAGGCCAGACTAAGGCCAAGCTCGGCAACGCGGACGTCCGCACGCACGTCGAAACCGCGGTGGGCGAATCGCTGGCCCAGTACCTCGAGGAGAATCCCGCCGAAGGGCGAAGAATCATCGAGAAGAGCCTGACCGCGGCCCGAGCTCGGGAAGCCGCTCGGAAAGCGCGAGAGCTCGTTCAGCGGAAGAGCGCTTTCGATGGACTCACACTCCCTGGCAAGCTCGCCGACTGTTCCGACAAGGATCCCGATCACTGCGAAGTCTATATCGTCGAGGGCGACTCGGCCGGCGGCAGCGCCAAGCAAGGACGGGACCGAAGATTTCAGGCCGTCCTCCCGATCAAGGGGAAGATCCTCAACGTTGAGCGGGCGCGCGCGGACAAGATGCTGGCCAATGAAGAGATCCGCACCATAATCACGGCCCTCGGCGTCGGTTTCGGTGAACGGTTTGACCTTTCGAAGCTACGCTACAACCGAGTGATCCTGATGGCGGATGCCGACGTGGACGGCTCCCATATCCGCACGTTGTTGCTCACGTTCTTCTTCCGCCACATGGAGCCTCTTGTCTCGGCGGGGCATCTCTTCATCGCTCAGCCGCCGCTGTTCCGCGTTTCCAGCGGCCGGGAGTCGTTCTGGTGCTACAGCGATGCCGAAAAGGACAGCCACGTTGCCGAACTGCAGAAGAAGAGCCGACGCGAGGTCGGCATCCAGCGCTACAAGGGTCTCGGTGAAATGAATCCGGAGCAGCTCTGGGACACCACCATGAACCCGAGCACCCGCACCGTCCTACAGGTCCACGTCGAGGATGCCGTAGGCGCCGATGGCGTGTTCGACATGCTCATGGGCGAAAGTGTCCCACCTCGCAAGCGCTTCATCCAGACCCACGCCAAGAGCGTCCGAAACCTGGACATCTAGCCGGGCCGCACCTGGAGGCAGACCACAATCTCGACCCCCAGGATCATCTTAGACGCGGTGGGCGGCGACCATGCTCCATCGGTAGTTGTCGCGGGAGCACTGCTGGCTCTTCACGAATTTGACCTGGAAGTCATCCTGGTCGGTCCGGACGAGCTGGTCCAGGCTGAGTTGACCAAACAATTGGGGCATCAAGCGCTTCCCAGCGGACTCCGGACCGTGCATGCGTCCCAGGTCATCGGGATGGACGAGCACCCCCTCTCGGCGATTCGCTCCAAACGAAACTCCTCGATTGTGGTCGGGCTCGGTCTAGTAGCTCGGGGCGAGGCCGAAGCGTTCGTCACCGCCGGAAGCACCGGGGCCGCCATGGCCACCGCGGTGCTGGAGCTTCGGCGCATCGCCGGCATCAATCGACCCGCCCTGGCAACACCCTTTCCCACCCGGAGCGGGCCATGCTTGCTTCTGGATGTGGGCGCCAGCGCGGAAGCTCGCCCCCAGAACCTGCTCCAATTCGCCGTAATGGGATCGATCTACGCCGAGCGAGTATTTGGTCTTCCGTCGCCCCGGGTTGGATTACTCAACATCGGCGAAGAGGAGTCCAAGGGCAATCCGCTCTACCAGGAAGCAAACCAGCTACTGCGTCAAGCTCCGATCCGATTTATCGGGAATGTCGAGGGGAAGGACATCCCATCGGGCGTGGCTGACGTCGTCGTGATGGACGGATTCGTTGGAAACGTCCTCATCAAGCTCGCCGAGGGAATGGCCACCAACCTGCTGGATATCGTTCGGACTGAGATTCGATCGAATCTGCTCACTACACTTTTGGGCGCCGGTCTCTTGCCGGTCTTTCGTCGACTTCGGCGCCGTTTGGACTACGCCGAGTACGGCGGCGCCCCCTTGCTCGGAGTCAACGGCATCTGCATCGTGGCCCACGGACGCTCCAATGCGTTGGCCATCCGGAGCGCGGTTAGAGTAGCCGCCGATGCAGTCAAACACTCGATGCTGGATCGCATTCGGGACGGCCTCTCCGAAACCGCCGCCAACGTAGCGACGGCCCAGAGCACGGAGCCGCCGTCCTAAGCGACCGCTCTTCGACCTGCCAGCATCGCATTTGTCAAGCGGGCTCGGTTCCGAGTGAACGCAGCTGCGGCTCACCTTTTCGGGCAGGCTAAAGACCGCCCTGTTTACGGTGGGAAACCTTACGCGGCGCAGGTAACCTGTTGGATAGTTGGGGTGAACGGGAGGACGGAGATGACAGCAACGCTGGGGCATTCAGAGCCGGCGACGACGATTGCCAATGACCGAGCGGCTGAGTTGCCGCCCACGCCACTTTTCGGCGGCCTGAGCCAGGAGGATTGGCCTGAGCTGCTAAAGAACGCAGTTCGCATCGAACTCGATCTCGGCGGCATCGTGTTTCTCCAGGGCGAAGAGTCTGATGCCTTTTATGTAGTCGTTGCGGGGTCAGTGGAGGTGCGGGAGAAGGAGGAGGGTCGAGACCAGCAGATCCTGGCCCACCTGGGGGCAGGTGCGGTCCTCGGAGAAAGCAGCTTGTTCCTCGGCGGCCTGCACTCGGCGTCTGTTTACGCGAGCGAGCCCACGACGCTCCTGCGGTTTCCCCGCGAAGCGTTCACGAATCTGCTCTGGCAGCGGGAGCCAGGCGCCATCCGGGTTGCCTACAACATGGGCTTCGCGCTGGCGGTTCGTCTGCGAGCGGCGGACGCCCAGATCGCTGACCTGTCCCGCGGCCGTGCCCAAACAGGTGCAGGACAAATTCTGGGCGTAGACCACCATGGCAAGGTGGGGTTCGTCCCCGAGGGAGCTCGCCCGTTTGCGGCTCCCACCCACAACTGAAAGGACGGTGGCGCGAACCTTGTCCTCGGAACGAACGAGGACACTCTCTTAACGTGAAATCGGTTCGCGTTCTCGGCAGATCGAGTCCGCTAACTCATCGGGTTGGACTTCAATAGTCCCATCGTGTTGCCGGCCGGATCGGAGAACATACCGATGGTGACGCCGTCCATGACGGTGGTTATCGGCATGAGCATCGTGCCGCCCGCCTTCGTCACCTTGTCCATATAGGCCTGCGGATCGTCGACCTCGATGTAGATCGTCACCCGGGCGTTGCCATCCATCGCGTCTCCGATGCCCCCGCCAATGCCTTTGCCCTCATGATCGATCGTGCTGTAATTGCCCATCTCAGGAGCTGGCTGGCTGAGCTTCCAGCTGAAGATATCGGCATAGAACTTCTGCAGCGTGGCGGAATCCTTACCCACGATCTCGAACCAGGTAACCGGGTTAGCCATTTGGTTACGCCTTCACTTATTTCTTGGGGTTCACTAAGCCAGTAATTTCGCGAAGCGTTTCTCGCTGCGGTAGGGACCGACCACCGACAGATGGGCTCGATCGTCTCGGATTACATCCTGAGCGACCCGTAGAACCTCTTCAGAGCTGACTGCGTCGATCTGGCGCACGACATCATCGATGGACTCAATGCTGCCTTGGAGGAGCTCCTGGCTCCCGATGAAGGAGGCCATGGCTCGAGAGTCCTCCATGCGCAGCAAGAAACGGCCCTTCAAATAGCGCTTTACCTTCTCCATCTCGGACTGGGGCACCGGTTTCGAACGGATGTCATCGAGCACCCCCCGAATCGCCCGGATAGTCTCATCAGTCTTACTCGGATCGACGGCCGCACCGACCGCGAAGGCGCCAGTATCGAGATAGCGGACCACGCTCGAATGCACGCCGTAGGCGAGGCCGCGATTCTCGCGGATCTCCACGAATAGACGGCAACTCATCCCATCCCCGAGGATGGTGTTCATGATGTCTAGCGCATACCGATCGGGATGAAATGCAGAATACGACGGATAGGCGAGTCCGATCTGGGCTTGCTCGGTTCGTTTGCTCCTCAGCCCCACCCGAGGGGTGACGTGTCCATCAGTCGCTGGCTCCCAGGTCTTGAATGGCGCCGCTGCCCATCCGCCAACCCGGGCCTCCACTTCAGCGACGACCTGGTCGTGGGGAAGATCGCCGGCCACTGAGATCACCACATTCTCCGGCACATACTGGGAAGCCATGTAGCCGAGCAGCGACTCGCGGGACAGCCCTTCCACCGATTCCTCGCTGCCGGCAATGTCGCGTCCCAATGCCTGGTCCGGCCACAAGAGCTCGTCCAGGAGCAAGGCCGCGATCTCGCCCGGGCTATCCTCCACCATGGCCAGCTCTTCGATGACCACTTTCCGCTCGCGTTCCAGCTCTACCGAGTCCAATTTGGAGTGGAGGAGCTGATCGAGGAGGCAGTCCAGGGCGTCAGTGAAATGATCGATCGGCACTTTCGCCCAGTACACCGTGAGCTCCTTGTCCGTCGCGGCGTTCATTACGCCGCCCACGCCCTCGATCGCCTCCGCGACGTCCCGCGGGGCCTTGCGGCGCTCGGTTCCTTTGAAGAGCATGTGCTCGACGAAATGGGAAACGCCGGCCAGGCTCGGCTCTTCGTAGCGCGAGCCCGCCCCCACGAACAGGGCCACGCTCACCGCGCGGGTGTGCGGCGTTCGGCTGCTCAGAACGCGAAGGCCTCCACCCAGGACCGATTTTTCGTACATGCAAAGCCTTTCATATACCTTGGTTTCCCAAATTATAGGGGTGGGAAAGGGGGCGATTTCGTGGAGCTTAGGGCAGCGTGGCTGCCTGGATACTGGGGATAGCCCTAGTCTTTCTGAAGTGGCTTGCAAAAAGGCCAACACCCTGACATCGCGTGTGGGCTGACTAACATCGTAACTGGAGCGACGATTTGCCCGTTCTTTTCGTAAGAGGGCTTGCAATTGCCGCCGGAGCGCTAATTGGTCTGTGGGTTCCATTCCCAGATGGTGCTGAGGCTTGCCTCAGCGGCGCATCCATACCCCCCCGCAGCCGGATGACAAAGAAAGTCCCGACTTAGTGCAGCGCCCCAGTCGCTATTACCTGCACGTCTTCGTCATGCCGCTAGCGCAGACGGAGCAGCTGGTAGTCGACCGGTTCGGGATCCGGAAGACGTCGGTGGAGCTGTTTTGCCCGAGACCTTTGGAACCCTGCCCCAGCAACTCGCGCGCCTCGACCTACCTCCTCCACGAGAACGCCGCTCACTGGTGCCGTCCTGGCCGTGACGCCGTCTGTGGCGTCAACGACGTCTCCTGGCAAGCACTGTCCTCCGGGCCACACCGCCGACCGCTACAGCATCGCCTTCTTCCATCTCGCGCTAGAACTGGCCATCTCCATGGACCAGCGCTCGCAGGCGCTCGAGGCGATCTCGTAGCGCGGCCTCGGCGCCCTGGTCAGACGGCTCAAAGAACTGTTCCGTGTTGACTCCTTCGGGGAGGTGACGCTGCTCGGCGACGTGCCCTTCGAAGGAGTGCGCGTAGCGGTAACCCTTGCCGTAGCCCATGCCGCGCATCAGTCCAGTCACCGCGTTTCTCAGGTGGAGCGGAACGGGAAGGTCGCCGGTCGTCTGGACCTCGTCCGCGGCTCGATGGTAGGCGGTCCCAACCGAATTGCTCTTGGGCGCACAAGCCAAATAGAGGGTTGCCTCACTCAGCGGGTAGAACCCTTCCGGCATCCCAATAAAGTGCGCCGCCTGTTGGGCTGCCACCGCCACCGAAAGCGCCATCGGATCGGCCAGGCCGACGTCCTCAGAGGCCAGGATCACCAGGCGCCGCGCCACGAAGAGCGGATCTTCACCTGCCTCCAGCATTCGGGCCAACCAGTACACGGCGGCATCCGGGTCGGACCCCCGAATCGACTTGATGAAGGCCGAAATCACATCGTAATGCTGGTCGCCGGCCCGGTCGTAGAGCAGCGCTCGTCTCTGGACCGCCTCCTCGACCTGTTCCTGGGAAATTTGACGTTGGCCGGTGGCGGAGGGTTCCGCGAGCGCGACCGCCAGCTCTAGAGCATTGAGGGCAACCCGGGCATCGCCACCGGATAGGGCGATCAGTGAGGCGCGCGCGTCGTCATCGAGGACCACCCCGACGGTTCCTAGCCCTCGTTCCTGGTCGCTCAGTGCGCGATCCACCAGCCTGCCTACCTCGTCGTCGGTCAGCGCCTCCATCCGATACACCCGACTCCGGGACAGGAGTGCGCTGTTGACTTCGAAGGATGGGTTCTCGGTAGTCGCGCCGATCAGCAAAATCAGCCCGCTCTCGACAAATGGCAAGGCGGCGTCCTGCTGCGCCTTGTTGAAGCGATGGATCTCGTCGATGAACAGGATCGTTCGCTCGCCCGCACTCTGCCGGCGGCGAGCTTCCTCGGCCGCCTTGCGCAGATCGGCCACGCCCGCCGAGACCCCGGTTACCGCGATGAAATGCGCTTTGGTATGGGCCGCGATGACCTGAGCCAGGCTGGTCTTCCCGCTGCCGGGCGGCCCCCACAGGATCATGGAGGTGACCTGGTCCGACTCGATCGCCCGCCGCAATACCTTGCCGGGCCCGAGCAAGTGCTCCTGGCCCACGAAGTCTTTGAGTGAACGAGGCCGCATCCGAGTGGCCAGTGGGGCATCAATGACCGCTTCGTCGACCGAGGAGAAGCGGGCCGCCGGCTCGTTCACAAGCGGCTGCTGGATCACCCGACTCCCCAGGGGACGGCGGGTGCCCGCCATCAGTACATCGCGCCCCAGTTTTCGGCGACCTTCAGATCGACGATGAGGGGAACGGCCAACTCGGTGGCGCCTTCCATGATCTCTTTCACGGACGCCTTCAACTCATCGAGCTCGTCGTCGGGGACTTCGAATAGGAGCTCGTCGTGCACCTGGAGGAGCATGCGGGAGCGGAGATGGTGGTCCCGTAGGTAGTCGTAAACCCGGGTCATGGCAATTTTCATGATGTCGGCGGCGGTGCCCTGCACCGGTGCGTTGATGGCCATCCGTTCCCCGGCCGAACGAACCGCGTAGATCGGAGACTTCAGCTCAGGAATGGTTCGGCGGCGGCCCAGCACGGTGGTCACCGTGCCAGTTTCGCGCGCCTCCTGTATGAGCCATTTCTGGAACCCCTGGACGCCCGGAAAGCGCTCGAAGTACCGCTTGATAAAGGCCGCCGCGTCTTGCTGGGAGAGCCCGGTTTGCTCGGCAAATCCGAATGGACTCACTCCATAAATGATGGCGAAATTCGCCGTCTTGGCGAGCGAGCGCATCTCGCGGGTGACCTGGTCGAGCGGGACCCCATGGAGCTCGGCCGCGGTCGCGGCATGGATATCCTCGCCAGCCTGGAATGCCTCGACCAGCTTCGGATCGCCGGTCATGTGGGCTTCGACGCGGAGCTCGATCTGGCTGTAGTCGGCGGACAGGAGCTTCCAGCCAGGCTCGCCCGCGATGAAAGCGCGGCGTACCCGGAGGCCCAGCTCGCTGCGGATCGGGATGTTTTGCAAGTTGGGGTCCGAGGAGGAGAGCCGCCCAGTCGCCGCGACGGTCTGGTGAAAGGTGGTGTGGATGCGGCCGGTTTTGGGATTGACCTGGAGGGGCAGCGCATCGATGTAGGTGGACTTGAGCTTGATCAGCTCGCGATGCTCGAGGATCAAGTCGATGCACGGATGCGCGCCTTTAAGGCCCCCCAGCACGTCGGCGGCAGTGGATTGGCGGCCAGTTGAGGTCTTCTTGGCGCCAGGCAGATGCAGCTCATCGAACAGGATCGACGCGAGCTGCTGGGGCGAGCCGATGTTGAACTCGTGACCGACCGCTTCATAGATGCCCGTTTCCAGGGCGCTGATGCGTTCGTACAGCTCCCGACTCAGGGCTTTGAGGCACGTGACATCGACCGCGATCCCGGTGCGCTCCATCGATGCCAGCACAGGCACCAGCGGAAGATCGACCTCCCGGTACAGCTCTTCCAGGCCCTGCTCAGCCAGCTCCCGCTCGAGCACCGGCCATAGGGTCGTGAGCGCCGCCGCTTCGGCGCCAAAATGCTCGGCGGCCTCGGAGATCGGCACTTTCGGCAGGGTCAACGCCGACCGTCCCGCACCAAGGAGGGTCTTGAGGGGAGGAAGCTCGCGGGTCAGTCGGCTGTAGGTCAGATCCCGGAGCGATGGGCTGCGTTGGCCCGATTCCAGCAAATAGCCAGCGATGCCGGCGTCCAGGTCCAGGCCGTTCAGCTCGATCTCATACTCGCCGAGGGCAACCATGAGCCGCTTGGTATCGATGCTCACCTTGGGTCGATCGCCGTTTTCGAGCAAGCCGCGGATGATCTCGAGCGCCGATTCCCGCGGGAGCGGCGCTAACCCGGCTTCCGGCGCGCCAGCCAGGGGAACGTACACGCTGCCGCTGGATCGGGTGCTCAGAGCGAAGCCGACGACGTCAGCTCGCGCGCCCTCCGGGGGGTCCAGCGGCACCACCAGGGCAATCGGCTCCTGACTCGCCGAAAACTCGGCGACGATCTCGGTTAGCTGTTCAAGCGAGCGAACGATTCGGACCGTCGACGGCGCCAGCTCCGTGGCTTCCAGCGGGGCCTCGAACAGCCCCAGCTGGGGAGTGGCCCGCCGGGCGGCCCGTTCGGGCGATGGCAGCCGATCGATGAGGCTTCGGAAACCGAGCTCGTGGAACAAGGCCACTGCGCGCTCGCGATCCGGTGGACGCGCGGCTGCCGCATCCAGGTCGAGCGCCAACGGCACGTCGCACACAATGCGGGCAAGCTCCCGAGCCATACGTAGCTGGTCTACAAAGGGACGCAGCTGCGCTTGCTGGCGGGCCGGCACCTTATCGAGCTGGTCGAGGATCTCGGCTACGCCGCCGAAATCAGCAATGAGCTTGGCGGCGGTCTTATCGCCGATGCCCGGCACGCCCGGGATGTTGTCTGAGACATCGCCCCGAAGCGCCTTGAAGTCGACCAGCTGGGCCGGCTCGAAGCCGTAGCGCTCTCGAACCGCCGCTTCATCGTAGAGGACAGCGTCGGTCAGCCCGCGGCGGGGAGCCAGCACGCGTACGTGAGGGGCCACCAGCTGGAGCGCATCGCTGTCGCCGGTGATGATCACGACGTCCAGCCCCCTCGCGACCGCCTGGGCAGCAAAGGTGCCTAGCAGATCGTCGGCTTCAACCCCGTCCAGGTGATAGGACGGGATACCGAAGACCTCCAAGACTTCCTGGACTCGCCCGAATTGATGACCCAGTCCTTCCGGGGTTGCCGCTCGGGTCGCCTTGTAGCTCGCATACTGCTGATGTCGGAAGGTGGGGCGCGGCGTGTCGAAGGCCGCCGCCAGGTGGGTGGGTTTCAGGTCGTCGATGCCCTTCATCAGCATCATGGTGAAGCCGTACACAGCGTTGACCAGCTCGCCAGTGGGACTCGTGAGATCAGGCAATGCGTGGAAAGCCCGGTGCACTAGCGCATTGCCGTCGATAATGGCCAGGGTATCAGCCATCGGCTTCCATCTTCTTCGTGAGGAGTCGGCGGTTTTCCATCATCATCAGCCGGAACACCGGCGACCGAAGCGTCTCGGTGGTCATGATCAAGGCATCTTCACCATCGTCGCTATAGTAGCGCTTGCGTAGGCCGCTGTTCCGGAACATGTATTTCCGGTAGAGGGCCTGGGCCACGTAGTTCGAGACGCGGACCTCCAGGGTCACCTCAACGGCGTCAAGCTGCATGGCGCGCTCCACGAGCGCGAGCAGCAGCAGTTCCCCCACCCCTTCACCGCGATAAGGGGGGTCCACGGCGATCGTCGTGATGTGCCCAGAATCGACCATGAGCCAGAGGCCCGCGTAGCCGACGATTCGCTCCAGCTCCTCGGCCGTATCGATCTCGAATCGAGGTGGAACGCCCCGCAGCCGCTTGGTCAGCCGGGCCAGCATCCCGCTGTCTAGCGGCTCAGGCTCAACAGTTTGAAAACAGCCCTCGCGTCGCGGGGGGCCGGCCGCTTCCGTTCGCAAAGCCACCGCATAAAACCCCATGTCGTTACGCTCGATTTCTCGCTTGTAGGCCGATGCTGGCCATGCAGTGGTGAACGAAAGCTTTTCAATTGCCGACACCGCCGGGACATCCGTCACCTGCATCGGCCGCACGAAGTATTTGACCCCCTGACGCTGAAGCGGCTTCTGGTCCGGTGAAGTCGACCGAGAATCAGTCAACTTGGAAGGTAGATGAGCTGGCCGGCGTCCTCCGCGACTGCGCCGCTGCTCAATTTGGTCTGGGCTAGCTCCGCCAGGAAACCGGCCCGACGGGGGCCAGCCGCAATCGGCGCCAGATGGGCTCGAACCAGAGTGTCCGAACCGACCGCCTCCTGCGCCGCCGGGTCCACGTCAGCAACCAACAGGGAGCATTCGCCGGCTGCCAGAGTGAGCAGCGCTGGCAAGTCTGTGCTGATGAGCTCGGACTGCTGCGCAAATCCGGTCGGCGCGGGGCCAAACAGCGCGCTCGCGTAGCGTCCCCGTCCCACTTCAATTGCCGCTCGAACGGACGTATTTGTTGCTCCAGCGGCGAGGGCCAGGATGTCCAGGGTGGGCACGTGCGCGACCTCGATCCCGAGGGACAAACCGAGTCCGATCGCTACGCTGGCCCCCACTCGCAGGCCCGAATACGAACCGGGACCGCTGGCCAGCGCGATCGCTTCCAGGTCGGTGCGCTCAACTCCAGCCAGCTTGAGAACCGAGTCGATAACCCCGAGCAGTGTCTTGGAATGATGGCGTCCGGCCCGCCAGCTCGTCTCGGCCAGAACTTGACCGTGGTAGACAGCGACACTGGCGACGCCGCTCGACGTATCCAGGGCGAGAATGGTGGTCATGGCAATGTGCTCACCGCCCTAACGTGGGGTCGCCGCCCGCAGTGCGAACACTTTGCACAATCGATCGGCTGTGGTATCGATCGTGAACCGGCGGCGACCTTCATCGAGCACCATCAGCTCGATCCGGGTCGCGCCCTCGATCAGCTCACCCGGGAGCGCGTCGGGCCATTCGACGGCGCAGAGGCCATCGCTTCCAAAATATTCGGCCAGCGCCTCGAGGGTCGCCGAATCCATCTGCTCCACCCGATAGAGGTCGACGTGGTAAAGCGGAATCCGTCCCAGATGCTCGTTGGCAATCACAAATGAAGGACTGGTGACTGGGCCCTCGATGCCCAGCCCGCGAGCAATTCCCTGGACCAGCGTCGTCTTGCCAGCGCCAAAGGGCCCTTGGAGCAGCAGGACATCGCCAGGGATGGCCACCTTCCCTAGATCAAAGCCGAGCTGCTGGGTTTCCGACGCGCTGGCGGTTTCGATTTCCGCGCGCTCAGCATGGCTAACCAAAATGCTGATAGCCTCCCGACGCGACCACTACCAGCTCGCCACTCGCTTCCCGCAGGCGAACCTCGGGATGCTCGCCGGCCTGGCGGACGATCGCGCCAATCACCGTGACTGGGGCCTCTCCGAGGATTTGCAGGCGGGAGTTGGCCTGGTCCAGGGCGCCCCGGGAGCCGGTGCAAACCAGCTCATAGTCCTCTCCGCCCGTAAGCGCCAGGTCCAGCGCCGCGGATCCGAACGCCCTGGCAGCGTCCGGATCGACCGGGACCAGATCCGAGTCGATTTCCGCGTCGACTTTGCTCCGCTCGCAGATATGGCCGACGTCGGCGAGCAAGCCATCGCTTATGTCAATCGCACACCGGACGCCCGCCTCGACCAGCACCTGGCCAGCCGCCACCCGCGGACTCGGGCGGAGATGGGCAGCGATGATTCTCGCGGATCCGCTGCTGCGATCGTTCTGCTGGAGCATGCGAAGGCCAGCGGCGGATGCGCCCAGGGGACCAGTCACCGCGATAAGATCCCCCGGCTCGGCGGCGGATCGAGTCAGAATTGGCGGAGACCCTGCTCGAACCGGTAGCGATTCACCGATTACCGTGATGTGCAACCAGACGACCGGGCTGCGAACGGTGTCCCCACCCACAATGTGACAGTCGAAAGCGGCTGCGCACTCCCGCATCCCGGCATACAGGGCCTCGGCCTCCTCGGCAGTGCGGTGCGCGGGCAAACCCAGCCCAACCAACGCATAGCGCGGGGCACCGCCCATGGCAGCAATGTCACTGAGATTCTCGGCCAAAGCCTTCCAGCCCAAATCCTCCCAGCTCGTGGTGCCGAGGTCGAAGTGGACGCCCTCGACCAGCGAATCCACCGTCGCCAGAGTAAGACAGTCGGGGGTTCCTCGCCAGACCGCGGCGTCATCGCCGATTCCAAGCACGAGCTGGGCGGGCGAGCCGCTGCCCAGTACCGTCGAGAGGCGCTGGATGAGTCCGAATTCGCCCAGGCTCGATAGCTTCAAATATTGACCCTCACGTGCCCAGGTGCGGAAATTATACGAGGCCCCCCTATAATTCCCCGGCCTTAACCATTGGGGAGTGATAGTGCGAATCGGCGTTGTGACTGACATTCACAGTAATCTGGTCGCCCTGGAGACGGTGCTGGGGGACATGGGCCCAGTGGATGCGCTGTGGTGCCTGGGCGATATCGTCGGCTACGGCCCATGGCCGAACGAATGCATATCGATCATCCGGGAGCGTGCCGATGTGGTGATCGCCGGCAACCACGATCTGGTGACCGTGGGGAGCCCGCTGGTCTCGGCGGACGACTTCAACCCGGACGCAGCCGCCGCGACCCAGTGGACCCAGGCCCAGCTTACCGCGGAATCTTCGGACTTTCTCGAAGAGCTCGAGCCGCGACTTCAAGCAGCCGAGGTGACTTTTGCCCACGGGAGCCCGCGCCAGCCCGCCTGGGAATACTTGCTGAGCTCAGCAGGGGCGGCGGCAAGCTTCAAACTTTTTGACACGCAGCTCTGCCTGGTCGGCCACACCCACATTCCTTCCCTGTTCGTGGACCAGATTGATGGCAACGTGGGGGTGAAATACATGGAGGCGGACACCCGCTTCGAGGCTGGGGAGCAACGCTGCATCGCGAACCCGGGAAGTGTCGGCCAGTCCCGAGATCATGATTCGCGAGCAGCCTACCTCATGCTCGAAATGAATGGCACTGGTCCGGTGCTCGAATGGAAACGTATTCCCTACGACATCGGCACAGTGCAAGAAGAGATGCGCCGGGTCGGGCTCCCCCAGTTCTTCATCGAGCGCCTCGAACATGGCGTATAGAGGCCCCACGGGCGACAGATCAAACAAGTTATGAGGGGGCGGGTCCCCAATAAGACATCAACCCTGCAGGTCCAACCTACCCCTTCATGCGGTTGGGGCCTCCTAGAACCTTGGGGTTGAGGACCCGAACCGGGTCGCCGGCCAGGAAAGTCTGGGTGTTCTCGATGGACTGGCCGTAAATCGCTCGGTAAGCATCCTCGGTCACATACCCCAGGTGAGGCGTCACCACTGTGTTCTCGAACCGTCGAAACGGGTGGTCGGCCGGGAGTGGCTCAACGTCGAACACGTCCAAGCCGGCACCGGCGATCGATCGACGCTGAAGGGTGTCAATCAAAGCGGCTTCGTCAACGATGGGGCCACGCGACGTGTTGATGAGATAGGCGCTCGGCTTCATCAGGGCGAGCTCCCGGGCCCCGATCATGCCCTGGCTGCGCTCGCTGAGCACGTAATGAAGCGAAACGAAGTCCGAGCTGGCCAGCAGCTCGTCCTTGGTCGCGTAGGTTGCGCCAACTTCAGCGGCTCTTTCCGTGGTGAGATTCTGGCTCCAGGCCAGGACCTTCATGTCGAAGGCCAGGCCCACCTTGGCCACCGCGGTCCCCAGGCGGCCCAGGCCAATTACGCCTAGCGTTTTGTCGGTGAGCCCTTCCCCCACCGTGTTCTGCCAGGTGCCCGCCCGAACCGACGCGTCCTCTTGTGGAATGTGACGGATAAGGGCGAGGATCAACCCCCAGGTCAGCTCGGCCGCGACCGGACCCAAGCCCATGGACGTGCCCGAGCAGACGATCCCCAGTTCGGTCGCCGCCTCCAGGTCAAAGACCGCATTGCGCGCACCAGCCGTGATGAGCAGCTTCAAGTTTGGCAATCTTTCCAGGAGCGAGCGCGGCATTGGCGTTCGCTCCCGCATCCCGATCACCACGTCGTAGTCGCTCAGGCGCGCCGCGACGGCAGCTTCATCGAAGAGATGATCCGGAAACGCGTCGACTTTGGCCTCCGCGGCAAGGGCACCCCAATCAGCCATTTTGAGCGCGATCTGCTGGTAATCGTCCAGAATCGCTATGCGCAGCATGACAACCCTCCAGTCAATCGCTCTAACGAAGCGGGCCCCTCTGCTCGAATACCTCCCAGTGCATGTGGGAGCCGGGGCGATAATGCTGTCATGCTGTGAACCCGTTGTCCAGAAGCAGGTGGCGGAACGAACCTAAATTGAAGGGACCGACCGCCGCTCTGGTCACTATCGCAATCACATTTGACACTGACCCTTAGGAGCACGATTGATCTCTCCCCGTGGGAGCTCCCCCCAGGAAGCCCTGCTGCCGGACCTCGTCGAATCCACCCAGCACATCGCTCTGGATAAGGCGGGCGCTTCCCCGGGTATATTCCCTTCCCAGCTACTGGAGGAGGCGGCCCGCGCCGAATGGATCTGCTCTGACGAGCCGATCAGGCCCGACCAGGTCCAGCCAGCCAGCCTCGACCTGCGCCTGGGGCCAGTAGCCTATCGGGTGCGGGCGAGCTTCCTGCCCGGCAAGCACCCAGTGGTCGAGCGCCTGGACAGCTTGAAGACCCACCAGCTCGATCTTTCGGTCCCCACCGTGCTCGAACGAGGCTGCATCTACATCGTGCCGCTGGTCGAACGGCTCCAGCTTCCGGAGAGCATCTCGGCGCGAGCGAACCCCAAGAGCTCCACCGGGCGACTCGACGTTTTCACTCGCCTCATCACGGACTTCAGCCGCGAGTTCGACCAGGTCCGCCCGGGCTACAAAGGCGGCCTCTATCTGGAGATCGTCCCCCAGACCTTCAGCATCCTGGTCCGGGCCGGTACTCGGCTGACCCAGCTCCGGCTGATGCGGGGCTCGCCCGCCGATTCCGACGCGCTCTTGAACGCCTTGCACGAGGAGCAGACCCTGGTTTTTGGCGACGAGGAGGCAACCCCGGAGCCGTTCATCTCCCGGGGGCTCTGGCTCTCGGTGGACATGCGGGGGGGCGACCTCAGCGAGATCATCGGCTACCGCGCCAAACCCCACACGCCCCTGGTAGACGTCGATCAAGTGGGCGCCTACGACCCGCGAGATTTCTGGGATCCGATCGAGCGGCCCCGAGATGGGCAATTGCTGCTCAACCCGGAGGCCTTCTACATCCTCTGCTCGAAGGAGCGAATCCGGGTGCCCATGACCGCGGCGGCCGAGATGGTGAGCTATGAGCCATCCGTGGGGGAATTCCGGAACCACTACGCCGGATTTTTCGATCCCGGTTTCGGCTTCCGTACTGACGATGTGCGGGGCACTCACGCAGTGCTGGAGGTGCGTTCGCACGAAGTGCCGTTCATCCTCGAGGACGGCCAGCACGTGAGCCGCCTGGTGTACCAGACGCTGATCGAGCCGGCGAATAAAGCTTATGGGGCCGACTTGGGCTCGTCGTACCAGCATCAGCGGGTTTCTCTAAGCAAGCACTTCAAGCCGTGGGAACAGTAATTGCGTTCGAGCGCATCCTTTCGGCGGGCTCAAGACGAGTCCTTCGAGTGCCTCAGGACGGGCGGGCATGGATTGCGAGCTGAATGCAGCTGATTGATGGGCGGCCCGTGTATTCCGCATCTGACCTGGTCGGGCACCTGGAATGCTCCTATCTCACCGAGCTCGAACGGGCGGCGCTCGACGGGCTGACGGCGCGTCCCCACCGCCGGGATGCCGAGCTTGACGTTCTCCAGCGACGCGGGGTGGAGCACGAGCTCCGCTACCTCCGCGAGCTCCAGGCGCTGGGGAAGACAGTAGTCACCATTGGGACCGGCGCCGGGGGGCAAGTCCCTGCCCTCCCGGACCAGAGCCAGGTCGAGAGACACTACGGCACCCGACTACGAAACGACGCCGAGGCAACTCGACTCGCGATGGCGGCGGGAGCCGACATTATCTACCAGGCGACATTCTTTGATGGGGGATGGGTCGGGCACGCGGACTTCCTGCTGCGAGTCGATGATCCAGAGCGTCCGAGCAGTCTCGGCGCTTATCACTACGAGATCGCCGACACCAAGCTCGCCCACCACGTGAAGGCCAGCGCGCTCCTGCAGATCTGCAGTTACATCGATCAACTGGAGCCAATCCAGGGAATCCGCCCTCGCGTGATGCACGTCGTGCTGGGCGGCAATCCCCGCCACACCGAAAGTTTCCGGGTGGACGATTTCATGGCCTATTACCGAAGGGCCAAGCGCAATTTCGAGGCCGCCGTCGGGCCGGGCGCTCCGCAGCCCGTTTTCCCCTTACCTCTTGCACCGGATCCGGTCGAGCATTGCGACGTCTGCCGCTGGGTCGTCGAGTGTAATGAGCGACGGCGCGCGGACGACCATCTCAGCCTGGTGGCGGGCATCAGCCGCCGCCAGCGCCAGGACCTCACCGAGCGCGGTGTGGACACTCTCGCCGCCCTGGCGGAGCTCGCTCTCCCAGTCGACCCGCCGCCCCAACGCACCAGCCGCGCGGCCCTCGAGCGAGTCCGCGAACAAGCCCGCATCCAGGCCGAAGGGCGAACTCTGGGACGCACCCTCCACGAGCTATTACTTCCAGTGGAAGAGGACAACGGCCTGGCAATGCTTCCGCCGCCCTCGGCCGGCGATCTCTTCCTCGACCTGGAGGGGGACCCGTTCGCCTTTGACGATGGGCTGGACTATTTGTTCGGGATCCTGGAGCCGGCCCTGGGTGGAACCGACGGCGAGCCGTATTTTCACAGCTTCTGGTCGCGTGATTCGGTCGGAGAATTCTCTTTCGAGGGCGAGCGGCTCGCTTTCGAGCAGACGGTCGACCTGATCATGAATCGACTTGCGGCCGACCCGTCGCTCCACGTTTATCACTATGCCCCCTACGAGCCGACCGCCTTCAAACGGCTGATGGCGCGGCACGCTACCCGCGAGGCGGAGATCGACTTTCTGCTCAGGGCAGGCATTTTTGTGGATCTGTATCGGACGGTGCGCCAGGGGCTCCGGGCCTCGGTGGAGAGCTATTCGATCAAGAAGCTGGAGCCCCTTTACGGCTTCAATCGGACGGTCGATCTACGCGACGCCGGATCGAGCATCGCGGCCTTCGAAGAGTGGCTGCAGGCAGCAGGGTCGCCAGCCAGGGAGGAACCTCGGCTGGCGCTTGCCCTCGACATCCCTTCCCAGCAAGAAGCAGGGAAAGAATGGCCCGTTCCGAATGCTGATCAGCTAGAGCGCATCCTCCTCTACAACCGAGATGACGTGCTCAGTACCTGGCGCCTCCGCGATTGGCTGGAGGAACAGCGCGCCCAGCTCCAATCGGCGGGCACGGTGGTGCCGCGGCCCACTTTTGACGATGGAGATCCCTCCCCTGAGTTGGCCGAGAATCTGAAGGCCACGGCGGAAATCGCCGAGCGGCTCACCGATAGTGTGCCGGCCAGCCCCGAAGCCCGAGATCCGGGCCAGCAGCCAGCGGGCTTGCTGGCCCAGCTCCTGAGCTGGCATCGTCGGGAGGAGAAATCGTTCTGGTGGCTGTACTACCACTTGATGGACGACCTGACCGACGACGAGCGGATCGAGGCGAAGGAGCCGATTGGGGGCCTGGAGTTCGTCTCGGTCGTCGCAGAAAACCGGTCCAACCGCACCTATCGGTACCGCTTTCCCGCCCAGGAGCACTCGATCGACCTTCATTCGACCGTCCGCGATCCCCTGACTGCGAGGTCGGCGGGCAAGGTAGTAGCCCTCGACGAGATGGAGCGGACGATCGATCTGCGCCGGCTCAAGGCCAGGGAATCCGAGGGTCACCCGACCGCGCTCATTCCGTTCGAGCGAATACCAACCGAAATTTTGCGAGCAAGCCTGCTCCAGCTCGGAACCTGGGTCGCCGAAAATGGGGTGGACCCTCCGGGCCGCTTCCGCGCCGCGCGGGACCTCTTGCTCCGTACCCCACCCCGACACGCATCCGTTCGCGCCGGCTCGCTCGAAGGGCCGCCATCTTTGTCCGTTCGCGCTGAGGCCCTCGCAGCGCCCGAACCACTTCCCGTTCGCCCTGAGGCTCTCGAAGGGCCACCACTCCAAAGGCCCGGCGAGGACGTCTTGGATGCCGCTTGCCGATTAGCTCTGGAGTTGAACGAAGGAGTGCTCGCCATCCAGGGTCCGCCCGGTTCGGGAAAGACCTTCACCGCCGCCCGCATGATCGCCACCCTCCTGGCAGCGGGGAGAAAAGTGGGTATCACCGCCAACAGCCACAAGGTGATCAGCAATCTGCTGAGCGCCACCTGTCGCGCTTGCGCGGATCTCAGTGTTGAGATCGCTGCCGTCCAGAAGGCGGACGAAGGTGCTGTTTGTGATGATCCCCACGTGACGCCGGTTAGCAGCAACGCCGCCGTGCTCGATGATCTCCAGCATGGCTTCGCCAACGTCGCGGCCGGCACGGCCTGGATCTGGGCGCGGCCGGAGATGGAGGCCGCCGTCGACGTCCTCTTCATCGATGAGGCGGGCCAGTTTTCCCTGGCGAATGCGCTGGCCGTAGCGCCCGCGGCGCGCTCCCTGGTGTTGCTAGGCGATCCCCAACAGCTCGATCAGCCGCTTCAGGGGACCCACCCCCCCGGTGCGGAGGCATCCGCGCTTGGCCACTTCCTGGGTGCCGAAACCACCATGTCGGCCGACCGCGGGCTTTTCCTCGAGCACACCTGGCGGATGCACCCGGACATTTGCGCCTTCACCTCAGCGGCCTTTTACGAAGGGCGTCTGGAGTCGCGAGCCAACCTGACCGGCCAGCGGTTGGATGCGCCGTCGTTGGACGGCTCAGGACTCCGACTGCTCACCATCACCCATCAGGGAAATGACAACTGCTCGGATGAAGAAGCAGCCATCGTGGCCCAGATCGCCCGCGACTTGGTCGAAGGGCTTGGCGACTGGACCAACCAGCTGGGACGCCGCAGGAAATTGACCTGGGCGGACATCTTGATCGTCGCGCCCTATAACGCGCAGGTGGCCGCCATCCAGCAGCTGCTGCCCAGCGAGGCGCGGGTGGGCACCGTGGACAAGTTCCAGGGCCAGGAGGCGGCGATCAGCATCTACTCGATGGCCAGCTCGTCGGCCGATGACGCGCCCCGCGGCATGAGCTTTCTCTACAGCCGCAATCGACTCAACGTCGCCACCTCCCGGGCCCGCTGCCTCACGTTGCTGGTCTGTTCGCCCAAGCTGCTTCAGGTCCGCGCGCGCACTCCTGAGCAAATCCGGCTCGCCAATGCACTCTGTCAGTTTGCGGAGTATGCAACGATAGTCTCGGCTGTCTTGTCATCGGAAGCTGACCGCTAGGCAGACCGACGGCGGGCTCAGCAGCCGGGCCCGAGACCTGGCTCCGGTAGGCCTGGAATTGAAAACAGCGACAATCGAGCCGATACTCAGCCCAGATTGAGCCGGGGGTTGCATGACCGAAGCGCGCGCCCACACCTATGACGCCGCTGGCGTGGACACCGAAAGCGCCGAACACGGCCTCCAGCGGATCCTGGCCAGGCTTCGCCATACTTGGCCAATCAGCGGGGCGCCCGGCCAGGTGCAGCTTGATTTCGGCTACTTCGCAAACGTCATCGACATCGGGGGCATAGGGCTGGCGATCTCTACGGATGGCGTGGGCAGCAAGGTCCTAATCGCCCAAATGATGGACAAGTACGACACCATCGGCATCGACTGTGTCGCGATGAACGTGAATGACATTCTCTGCGTGGGCGCCACCCCGATCTCTCTGGTGGATTACATTGCCGTCGAAAAGGCCAACCCGGAGCTCCTGGATGAGATCTCGAAGGGGCTGGCTGTAGGCGCCGAAACAGCGAGCATTTCCATTACCGGTGGAGAAATTGCCCAGATGGGTGATGTCATCCAGGGTATTCGGCCCGGATACGCCTTCGATTTGGCCGGCACCGCGGTGGGAAGGGTCGCCCTCGACCGAATCATCGTCGGACGAGACCTCGAGCCAGGCGACGCCATCATTGGGATCGAGAGCAACGGCATCCACAGCAACGGGCTCAGCCTGGCTCGCAAGGTTCTGTTCGAGGACAACCCATTCGGCGTCCAATCGCGCCTTCCCGAGCTGTCCCGTCCATTGGGCGAAGAGCTACTCCGCCCAACCCACATCTACGTAAGCGAGATCGTTGACCTGCTCGCGCAGCAGATCCCGGTGAAGGCCATGGCTCACATCACTAGCGACGGCCTCTTGAATCTGACCCGAGTGGCTGCCCAGGTGGGCTTCTCAATCGATGAGCTGCCCGAATGCCCGGGAATCTTCGCCGCGATTCAGGAATATGGCCACGTGCCGATCGAGGAGATGTTCCAAGTTTACAACATGGGGATTGGCTTCTGCGTGATCGTCCCGGAGGCCAGCGCCGCCCCAACGATCGCGACGATCTCCCAGCACGGGAAGCGAGCATTTCGGCTGGGATCGGTGATCCACGACCCCGAGCGGCAGGTCCACCTCCGGCAGCTCGGGCTCATCGGCCAGGGCAAACACTTCGCGCCTCTCCGCTAAAATTGGCGCGCTGAGGAGGGGCCGGCTTGGACGAAGCACAAAACCAGGTACTCCGCCAGGTCGGACCCGGTACTCCGATGGGGGAATTGCTCCGCCGTTACTGGCACCCGGTCGCCGTGGCCCAGGACCTCGACGAAAAACACCCGGTTCGGCTGGTACGCCTGCTCTCGGAGAGCCTCGTGCTGTTCCGCGACAAGCTGGGCGGGGTCGGCCTCATGCAGGATAAGTGCCCCCATCAGGGCACCTCGATGCTCTACGGCTTCCCCACCAAACGAGGCTTGGCCTGTCCATCTCATGGATGGCTCTTCGAGACCGGTGGGTTCTGCCTCGGGGCAGTCATGGAGCACATCGAGGTTCGCGCCTATACGGTCCGTGAGCAGGCCGGCCTTTACTGGGCGTATCTGGGACCCAAGCCTGCGCCAGCCCTTCCATTGGATGACGTGCTCGGGGATGACGTGTTGGGGCGCACCGACCGGCGGCGGCGCATCACCGTCTATCCCCAGATTTCAACCAATTGGTTCGCGGAGAGCCGCTATGCCCTGGACCCGTGGCGGCTCAGGGGGCACCAGGTTCCTGAGCTGCTCGGCGATCCTGGCCGCGCGGTGAAGCACGTCTCCTTCAGCCCCGCCGAGTACGGGATCAGCAAAGAAATCGTCCATACGGACGGAAGCGTGAAGCGGGAGCCGCTCCTGTTCCCCACCCACCTGCGGGCGGGTCCCCTCTGGCTGCTCACTCCGGTCGACGCGACTCAAACCCAGGTCATAACGATCGATACGGTCCCCATTGAGGATCGAGGCATTTCGGAAGGGCCAGCGGCCGGATCGGCCGAGCCACCGGAGGTCGTTTATCTGCAATCGCAGGAGCGCGGCGACGACTGGGACCCCAATGCGCGGTGCAGCTTTTACTCGCCGTGGGGCCGCGCTCTGGGTGCCGACGCGGATCAGCATGAGACTCCCGGCCTCTCCCTACTCCAGGATCTCCTCCTTCGCGAGCTCGACCGAGTCGCCCGAGGTGAGGATCCTATCGGCGTCATCCGGGACGTCGATCACCCGCTCGTCCCGACCGAATAGTCTTGACGAAGGGCCGGCCGCGCTTCGCCGCCGCGTGCTAGCGAGTCGGCCGACCACGCCGATCCCTTAGCGCGTTAAGGCTCTTCCTCAGCATCCTCCTCGTCGTCGAGGTCATCAGGGATGCCGCCGGCCAGACCGAACAGCAGCCACTGTTCGAGCTCTGCTTGGAGCGATTCCTGGCATTCTTCCAGGGTGTCCGCTTCAACCGCTGCCACTTCCATGCCGGGCACCTCGCCGACATAGGTGCCGTCGCTCCGCTGCTCGAAGTGCGCCTGCTCCATAAGCTGCTGCACGAAGTCGCTGATCATTGTCCCTACCGCCAATCGCTCGCCAAGCATAGCAATAATCGCTACCCATAGAATGGATGGTTCTGGTATGCTTCACACCGTTAGGCGACCTAATTAAAAGCGTTGGCATGGAGATAAGAGTGGTCCTGGCTTCCCAGCAGGACTTGACCCGGGTCGGGCCCGGAACCCCAGCGGGTGAGCTTCTGCGCCGGTATTGGCTGCCGATCGCCCCCGCCAGCGAGATGACCGAAGAAAACCCGATCAAGGCCCTCCACGTGTTGGGTGAAGGTCTGGCGATGTTCCGGGACAAATCCGGGCGCATCGGCTTGATGCAAGAACGCTGCACCCATCACGCAGTCATGATGTACAACGGCCACGTCGAGTCGGACAGCCTCGCTTGTCCGCTTCACGCCTGGCGGTTTGATCTCGAAGGTAATTGTTTCGTCATCGCCTACCGCGAAAAAGTCTACCCCATCGCCTGGGCCAACGCGGTCGCCTACCCGGTGAAGCGCTACGCGGGAATGCTATGGGCCTACATGGGTCCTCGCCCGGCCCCGGAGTTCCCCCGCTACGAGGTGCTCGACCGCACCGACGGTCGACGCCGGATTACCGTCCACCCCAGCCGGAAACGGAATTGGCTGGACTTGGTGGAGGATGCTCTGCAATCGGAAGCTGGCGAATCGGACGGCGCTTCGACTAACTTTTCGCTCGCCTCGGATGGAATCGTAAGGGAGGGCAACCTCGAGAACGACCCCGCTTCGGGTCAAAAGCTGATCTTCCCCGTCGCCTTCGAGACCGACCGTTCGCTTTGCTTGCGGACCCCCATAGATGACGCGCACACCTGGGAGGTGATCGTAGAGTTCATTCCCGACTCGGAGCCCATGTCGGTTGATCCAGCCAACGAAGAGCCGGAGGTCGTTTACGGCCAGCCCGACGCGGCCGAAGACCCGAACGCGGCATTGCGGGGATTCTTCTTCGGGACGGCGGAAATGAAGCCCCCCGAAGTAATAAAGATGTCGGATGAGATCAAAAAGGTTGCGATGGGCGGGTTCTTTTTCGATAGTCCCGCCGAGAAGCCGGGCGGATTTTTCTTCGATACGCCCGCGTCAGCCCTTCCCGTGGAGCCAGAGCGCTACGCGCCGCCTCAGCAGCATTCAGAAGATGGGGTGGCCCTGTTCGAGGCACTGCTCCACCACGAGATTCAGCAGATGCAGGAGGGCGCAAATCCAATGGGAATCGTCCGCGAGGAGCAAGAAACCCCGGTTGAAGCCGGTTCGGCGCAAAGCTGATGACTGCCGCCGATCCGGAAGCCGCCCTCCGTCACGCCATTGCCGAACAGATGGGCGTCACTGATGGTGAGGTTACCCTCACCTCGGAAGCCACCGAAGCAACCGCGCACGACATCGTGCTGGGACGCACTGGCCCGGGGACTCCGTGTGGCGACCTGCTCCGTCGCTACTGGTACCCGATCGCCCTGGTGCGTGATCTCACCGAAGAGCGCCCAATCAAAGCCGTTCGCATCCTGTCTGAGACCCTTGTCCTCTTCAAAGATGGGACAGGTAAGGTCGGGCTCATGCAGGACCGCTGCACCCACGTGGGCGGCCCCATGATCTACGGCTGGATCGACCCCAAAGGGCTCGGCTGCGGATTCCACGATTGGGTCTTCGATACCGAGGGCAATTGCTTCTTCAAGTTTTACAACCGCTACATTCCTCGGCCATGGGCGAAAGCCAAAGCCTACCCGGTTCAGCAGTACGCCGGGATTTACTGGACCTACGTCGGCCCCGAGCCGATTCCCGCCCTGCCCAGGTACGATATTCTGGCGCGCACCGACGGCACCCGAAGAATCACCGCCTACCCCGAAATCCAGGCCAACTGGCTCGCGGACGGGATCGGCGACGCTTCCGTCCCGCCAATTTCGGCTGACCAGACCGAATCGACCCAATTTGCATTGACCACCTACGGAATCACGAAGCGTACGGTCAGCCGGACCGGTGAGATCGACGAGCAGGCGCTGATCCTGCCGACCCATCTCCGCACCGACGCCCTCTGGCTGCGAACTCCGATGGACGATGGCCACATCTGGCAGGTTCGCGTCGATTTCGTCCCGGGCCCGGAGAGTGGAATCGACCCCGCCGAGGAGACACCCGAAGTCGCCGACGACGAGTCGCACCACGCCGATGCGGCAACGATCCCGCCCTTTGTGAGCCTGGACTCGTGGGGAAGCGGGGGAGGCCCGAATGCCGACCGCGGGCAGGTCCTATTGCGCGCCTTGCTCTTGCAGGACCTACATCGGGTCCATCAGGGTCTCGATCCCCTGGGCACCGTCCGTAATCCCGAGCACGCGATTATCAACACCAAGCTAAATAGCTAACCAAGCTATTTCAGTGTCGTCAGCCAGCCCGTATGGTGGACGACGAAGCTAGTGGACGAGCCCAGCCGGGGGCTGCGACGTGCTTTCGTCGCCCTCCAGTATCGCGACTTTCGGCTGCTTTTCATCTCCCAGGTGGTCACCGGGATCGGCGGCGATTTCCTGAATTTCTCCAACGCCTGGCAGATCTACGCCATGACCGGCTCGGCCCTGGCGCTTGGCCTAACCGGGGTAGCACGCGCGGTGCCGGTCATCCTGTTTTCGCTCGTGGGCGGCGTGATTGCCGACCGCTTCGACCGACGCAAGATCATCATCGTTTCGGAGGTGGCCGCAGGAGCATTGGCCCTCGCCCTGTCATTCCTGACGCTTTTCGCGTTCATCCAGGTCTGGCACATCTACCTGGCGGTCTTCCTCAACAACACTTTGAGCGCGGCAGCTACCCCTGCTCGGCGGGCGGTGGTGGCCACGATCGTGCCGCGCCATCACCTGATGAATGCGATGTCGCTGACCACCTTCGCCAGTCAAACCGAGCGCATTGGCGCACCGGCGCTGGCCGGACTCCTGGTCGCCCTTGTCGGCACGCCGCTCACGTACGCACTAGAAGGACTCGCGCAGCTGATCAACGCCGCCACTCTGCTTCGGGTCTCCGCAAATCTGGCGCCCGCCCGCCGCCAGGGCTCGCCGGTTCGGGACCTCATCGAGGGCCTCGCCTTCGTCCGCGTCCACTCGATCATACTGGTGATGATGCTCATGGACACCGCGGCGAACCTGGTGGGCAATTACGTGGTGGTACTACCGTTGCTAGCCGACCATTTTGAGGTGGGCGCGGTCGGTTTCGGACTGTTCGGCTCAGCCAGCGCGGTGGGGAGGGTGGTGGGATCGACAACCCTGCTTTCCCTGGGAAATTTCCGCTACAAGGGCCTGCTCATCGGCGGCGCCTTCCTCGGCTATGCCGTCTTTCTCGCGCTGCTCGGCCTGGCCCCCTGGTTCGCCCTGGCGCTCATCGCGGTAGGCGGCCTCGGGATGTGCGACACCGTGCAGGCGCAAACCCGCAACGTGCTGATCCAGCTTCTCACACCCGACGACCTACGCGGACGGGTTTCGTCATTCCAGTCCATGCTGCAACAAGGAGGGCCGGCCCTGGGCCAGGGAGTCCTGGGCGCCGGCGCCATGATCATCGGAGTGCCGATGGTCCTGGTCGGAGGCGCCATTATCTGTGGCACGATCAATCTCGGGATTCTCCTGGGCCGCAAGGACCTCCGGTCGCCGTACCTGGGAGCGGAGCGAGCCTCAACCGAAACGGCCGGCGCCGCGCGTTGAACACACCAGCCGCCTCGGAGCCTGAGCCAATCCGAATTCCGACCCATTACACGGATGGGGAATTTCGGGGGAAGAAGCGCGCTCTGTTCGCGGCGGCCGCGCTCCTATTCATCGTTGATCAGAATGAACGGTTGTTGCTGCTTTCAAGTGACCGCCAGTCCGGAAGCTGGCGCGTGCCCTCTGGTTCAGTCGAGGCCGTCGAGACGGTCCTCGGGGCTGCCCGTCGAGAGGTAGCCGAAGAGCTAGGCTCGGCCGTAGTTGTCCGTCCTCTGGGAACGGTTCACTCTTTCACGTACCTAATCCCGAGCATCGGGTACATGGTGGATGTCTGCTATCTCCTAGCCTATGAGGGCGGCGAAATCGAGCCAGGCGATGATGAAGCAGGCAGCGCCTTCCGTTGGTGGACGCTCGATGAGCTGAGCCACAATGACGTGCTGATCGGCGTGCCGACCGACCAGAAATGACTAATGACCCGCGCCGTCGAGCTCTTCCGCATCTGGAAGGATCAGAATATCGAGCTGCAACCTGGCCCAGGCTCGCCAAGCTTCTCCTCACGCTGATCCCAAGGCCGATCCAGAAAGGAACCCATGCAGCAGGATGATCGGACCCAACCAGGGACGAATTCGCCCGTACCCGCGGAGGGGACGATCATGTGGGAGCCCTCGGCCGAGCAGGTCGAGCGGGCGAATGTGACCCGATACATGCATTGGCTTCGAGAAAAGAAGGGGCTCAACTTCGATTCTTACGACCGGCTCTGGGACTGGTCCGTCGACGATATCGCGGCATTCTGGGAGTCCATCTGGGAATTCTTCGAGATTCAGGCCCGCCGGCCCTACACCACGCCGCTGGCCGATCGCTCGATGCCCGGGGCTCAGTGGTTTCCAGGCGCGGAGCTCAACTACACTGAGCACGCGCTCCGCAGGCGCGACGATCACCCCGCCCTGATTTTCCGCTCCGAGTTCGGGGCAGCTCAAACCATGACCTACTCCGAGCTTGCGGATCGGGTGGCCGCCGCGGCAGCTGGATTACGTCGGCTCGGAGTCGTTCGGGGCGACCGGGTGGCCGGCTTTCTCCCGAACGTCCCGGAGACCTTGATCGCCTTCCTGGCTACCGCTAGCCTCGGAGCAATCTGGTCTTGTTGTTCGCCCGAATTCGGCGTCCGGAGCGTCGTGGAGCGCCTCCAGCAGATCGAACCGAAGGTCTTGCTCACCGTGGATGGCTATCGCTACAACGGCAAGCCCTTCGATCGACGCGACGCGGTCAGAGAAATTCTGAGACAGCTGCCATCAGTTGAGACCGTGGTGATTCTGCCCGCGCTAGAGCCATTCGGCTGGACGCCCGGGTCGGCCGCTTCGATGAGCTGGGCGGAACTGGTTCGCGACTCGGAACCGCTCCAGTTCGAAGCGGTCCCCTTCGACCACCCCCTGTGGGTGCTGTACTCATCGGGCACCACCGGCCTGCCGAAGCCGATCGTGCACGGCCACGGCGGGATCCTGCTAGAGCATCTCCGCTGCCTGTCGCTCCAGACCGGCCTGGGTCCCGACGACCGCTTCTTCTGGTTCACCAGCACCGGCTGGATGATGTGGAACAAGCTCATCTCCGGCCTGCTGCTGGGCGCAACCATCGTCCTCTACGACGGCAGTCCGAACTACCCGGATCTGGGCGCACTCTGGCAGCTTGCGGCCGAAACCGGAATCACCTGCCTGGGAACCAGCGCTCCCTACCTGCTCGCCTGCCGCAAGGCAGGTCTGGAGCCCGGTCAAAGCTACGATCTCAGCCATCTGAAATCGATTGGCTCCACCGGCGCACCGTTGCCACCCGAGGGATTTCAGTGGGTGTACAAAACGGTGAAGGCGGACGTACTTCTCGGTTCGACTAGCGGCGGGACCGACGTCTGCACCTCCTTCGTCGGGCCCTGCCCCATCCTGCCCGTGCGGGCCGGAGAGATTCAGTGCCGTTTTCTGGGTGCGAAGGTCGAGGCCTTTGATGAGCAGGGCAATTCGGTGCTCAACCAGGTCGGGGAGTTGGTCATCACCGAACCGATGCCATCCATGCCATTGTTTTTGTGGAATGACCCCGACCGCCAGCGGTACCGGGAGAGCTACTTCGACATGTTCCCCGGCGTTTGGCGGCACGGCGATTGGATCAAGATCACCGCCGAGGGGGGGTGCGTGATCTACGGACGTTCGGATTCAACCCTCAATCGGGGCGGCGTGCGGATGGGGACCAGCGAGTTCTACCGAGTGGTCGAGGACATCGAACAGGTGGCAGACAGCTTGGTCGTGGATACGAGCGGGCTGGGCTCCGAAGGTCAGCTATTGCTCTTCATCGTTCCGCGCGAAGGAACTAGGTTGGACGACCAGCTCGAGCATTTGATCCGCGAGCGACTCTCCCGCGAGCTATCCCCTCGCCACGTGCCGAATGCCATCTACGCGGTCGATGCCATACCAAGGACGCTGAACAACAAGAAGCTCGAAGTGCCGGTCAAGCGCATTCTGGCCGGCGTCGCGCTCGGCCAGGCCGCAAGCCTGGACGCTATGAGCAATCCGGAGTCGTTGCAATTCTTCGCCGATCTGGCCAAGACTCGCGCCGTCAGCACGTAACCGGCCTTACGTCCGGAGACCGAAGACTCCAAGACAGACGCGGTGTCGTCAATAAGCCATGATCGCCGCGGTGCTATCCGTGAGCCCATGCTTATGGTGTTAGATCGTGATGGTAAAGGATCGCACCATGACAAGATTCTCGGTCACAGTTGACGAAAAGCTGGTCCAAGAAAGTCGGCGCTTGACCAACTCCCGCACCAAGCGCGAGGCTATTGAGACTGCGCTCAAGGAATTGGTGCAACGAAAACGAACGCGAAGCTCATCGCAGCCGCCGGCTCAAACACTGTCGACATAAGCCCCGAGCAGCTCCGGACCTGGAGAGACGCAGGGATCCCGAAGCTCAATGCCGAGTGAGCTCGCCCTAGCCGACTCTCCGATCTGATCCGCTGTCTCAGGCAAGGTGGACCGGCGGACTTAACGGTTGAAGTGCAAGCGTCTCTTGCCGATGGCCAGGTCGCGACTTGCGCCGTGGTGCGCGGGGAGCTTCTGGTTGGGGCGCGAGACGAGGGCTGACTTCGAAGCCCTTCGTGACATGTTGATGGGTCTCGATGACGTGCCGATCAGTGCCGACCTCTCGGATGAGGCCACGAGACTCGGCTGTCGCCTGCGCCGGGTTGGCGTGCCGATCACCCTACCTGACCTGCTCATCGCCCAGTGCGCGATGACGAGACGGACGCAGACTCTGGCACGCGGATGCCGTGTTCGAACGCGTCAAGCAACACGCGGACCTTCCGACCCGCAGCTGGCTGCCGCTGTAAGCCAGCTGACCGGTGACGATCCCCGCTATTGGGCGCTCCAAGAGGGCCCGACCGAATAACCGGCGCCTTTTGGAAGTCTGACCAGATTGGTCGAAAGTCGGCGATATAATCCTCGCAGATGGCCCCTTTGATGACCCTCGACGAGTATCTGGCGATTCCCTACATTCTGGTGGTGGAGTCCGTCCAGAGTTGTAGGTCAAGCAAGGGCCTGCCTGTTCTAGTATTTTTGACCCGGATTTGGAGTTTTGGGCCGGGCCTCCTATAAATGCCAAGGTCAGGACGAGCCTTCGTCGAACACGGGGAGCTGGACACCTCTGGGATCGGGCGCTGAAGGAAACAGAGCCAGTCTGAATCAGAAAGGAGTGGCCCATGGCCATTCGCAATGCACAGCAGGAACTCCTATTCCGAGTCGGACCTGGCACGCCTTCGGGTGAAGTCCTGCGACGCTATTGGCTGCCCGTTGAAACCTCCGCCAACCTGAGTGGCGGCCGCGGGCCGGTGCAGCCCAGCGCCAAGAACCCGGTTTCGGTCAAAGTGCTCGGAGAGAATCTCGTGCTATTCCGAGACGGGTCGGGGAAGCCCGGCCTGCTCGCCGAGCACTGCTCCCATCGGGGCACGTCCCTTTGCTACGGTCGCGTCGAAGAGGATGGCCTCCGCTGCATGTATCACGGCTGGAAATACGATCGGGAGGGCAACTGCATCGAGACCCCCGCCGAGCCGCCGGACAGCAACTTCCGGCTCACGGTCAAGCACCCCGCTTATCCATGCGTCGAAATCGGGGGCCTGATCTTTGCCTACCTGGGCCCACCCGAGAAGCAGCCGCCGTTTCCGAAGTATCCGTACCTCTACCGCGATGACGGAATCATCGTGGCCGGCAAGGGTAATCGGATCCAGCATTCCAACGTATTTCTCCAGACCTTGGACAACGTGCTGGATGTCTGGCATCGCGAGATCGCGCATGGCTGGTTCAAGGGGGGACCCGCCCCGGGAGCTATTCACCATGCCCGAGGTGATGAGCCCACCACGCCAATCAAATTCGAGAAGACCCCCTGGGGGGCCTGCTATGTGACCCTGCAGAACACTCGCCAGCCCGGCATTTACGAGTACCACGAGACCCACGCGGTGCTGCCGGTCCAACGGGGGCGCAGGACGAGCAGCGTATGGGCCGTGCCCACGGACGATTACACCACGCGCTGGTTCGGCACCTCCTTCCACGCCTATGACGAGCATGGCAAGATTCCCGAATCCGCGATTCGCCAGATGCAGCAGAACACGCCCTCCGACGGAGGCGGCCCTTTCTACGACGGCTGGTTCGAGGACGTCGGACACTGGTGGAACCTGGGCCACCCGCTGCGCCAGGGGCCGATCTGGGAAGACGAGGCGATCATGAGCACTCAGGGTCCCGAGGAGCGCGGACGCCTTCCGGACTGGGACAAGTGGCGGCTGGGCACCTCGGACCGGGGCGTTGTAATGATGCACGAGCTATGGGAAGAACAGGTCGAGCGGGTACAGGACGGCCTTGATCCGATCGGGATCATCCGGGGACCCGAGGCCGAGCAGATCATGCCGATGCCCGGCGACGTCCTGAACCTGAGCTGGGAAGAGGGCAAGCGGCGCTTCGACTTGTCGATCGAAGAGCGCATGGAAATGTCGCTCAAGGAGCTCCAGGAGCGCGGCCAGCGCTAGAGGCGGCTGGAAGTCGCGGAGCATCCACTTTGGATGCTAGCGGCTCAAATGTTCCAGTAACCGAAATCGGCCCCGGGGCAGTGCTCCGGGGCCGATTTCGTGTCTGGCGGGTCACGTGATGTCCCACTCGTGCATGTTCCAGCCACTCGATGCCTGGTTTCCGGGCAGTGGGCCGGGGCCCGTCACGCCCTTCCGCACGGCTTGAGAGATAGTCTGAAACGCATAGAAGAGGGGAATGAACGGTACGTCGTCGGAGACGATTTTCAGGACGTCTGCTCGGGCTTCCATGCGCTGATTGGGGTCGAGGGCCTGATAGTACTTATCGAAAGCCCGATCGAAGACCGGGTTGGAGTAGCGGTAGGAGTTCCGCCCAATCGCGATCCCGTTGTTGTCGACCCTGATCTGAGAGGTCTGCATCTCGTCCATGGCAGTGGCCTTGTTGTAGACGCTGACATTGGACCAGACGCCATGGAGCTCGGACCTGGCGCGGCGACCGACTTCAGCCGGCGCCGTGCTGGGAACCGAATCGCTGGTGGCGTTCAGGCCGGCCGCTTTCCACATCCCCGACACGATGAGCGTCGCGCGCACACTGTCGTCGCTGACTGCAGACGTAGATGCCACGATGTCGAAGGTCTGGCCGGAGGCGTTGCGGTAGAGGCCGTCGGCCCCTCGGGTCCAGCCGCCTTCGCCCATCAGCCGCTGCGCCTGAGCCAGGTCATAAGGGTAGCGGCTTAGCCCTCGCTGCTCCACCAGCTTGTAGAGCGGATCGGCGGGAATAGGTAGCGTATCGGCCACCTTGGTCTGCCCGAACTGCTGCTCCTCCACGTAAGCTTGGCGATCCATCATGTGCACGAGCGCCCGCCGCAGGCGCACGTCCTTGACCCAGGGCAACTCGGGGATCCCGAAGTTGAACGGGTTGTAGCTCAATCCGATCGGGTACTGAGTAATGGTGCCCCCACCCTGGGATTGCCACTGCTGCCTCAAAGTCTGCGCGTGGGCGCTCGAGAATGCACCTGCGTGGACGAAGTCAAGGTCCCCGGAAATGACCGGGGCGATCATGACGTTGACGTCGGAGAAGAACCGGATGACGATCCGGTCGATCTTCGGCCGACCCAGGAAATACTCGTCGAAGGCGATCCCCTCCAGGTGGCTGCCCGGGACCCTTTCTCCAATCCGGTAGGGACCCAATCCGACCCACTCTCGGCCCCAATAGGGGCTGTTTCGGTAGGCGACCTTGTCTCCCGACGCATACAGCTGCCCCACGACGTGAGAGGCGATGGCTGGTACGTCCCGCGGTCCAATTTCGTTAGCCAGGATATAGATCTGATTCCAGGTCATGACAAAGGTCTGGGGATCTGGAGCCGCGAAGCCGGACACCGAGGACAAGAAAGCGCCCCGGGGCACGTAATCAAGCTCCGGATCTTTGAGTGTCTGCGCGCCGAGCAGGAGGTCCGCCGACGTGAATGGCTGCCCATCGTGCCATTTCACATTCGGGCGAAGCTTCCACGTGACTTCCATTCCTCCTTCGGGGAGCACTTTCCAGTCACCATCCTGAACCGAGGGAATCTTCGCCGCGAGGCGCGGAGTGGCTTTCCCCTCCGCGTCGTAAACGGTCAGACCGGAATGGAAATAGAGCGCGGGCCAGAGGCCGCCCGTGTCGCCGGTGCTCCCCTGGAACAGTGCAATGTCGGTGTCAGGCTCGCGCAGACTGCCGATCCGGAGTGTCTTGGGTCCGGTCACAGTCCCGGCCTTTCCCTCGCCTCCCGGACCAGCGCCTTGGGGGGCAGGCGCACAACTCAGGAGCAGAATTGCCCACGCACAGGTTGCCGATAGTCCCCAAAAGGCTCTCCCGGGCCGTTTCTTTGCGTCAATGTCGCTCATCTCGTCCTCCTTCCGTTGCGTCTGCGTCGATTCTCACCGGTCCCCTCCCTTGCCCTCGGTGACTTCTGGATGCTGCACTGGCGATGTTTTCGCCGATTTCGATGGGATCATATTACCGGTCGGGCTCGGTCGAGCACTGGTTGCGGAACGCCTACTACCGACTCAAGAGGAGTTCGTCTACGCGATCGCCGATGCACTCCACGATGAGTACCAGACCATCGTGGACGCCGGGTTCGTGCTACAGCTCGACGATCCCGACCTGGCTGATGCCTGGCAAATCTATCCGGACTCTACCGTCGGCGAGTACCGGAAGTTCGCCGAGCGGCGGCTCGATGCGCTCAACCAGGCGCTGCGGGGCCTCCCGGTCGACCGGGTTCGCTTCCACATGTGCTGGGGCAGCTATCACGGGCCCACAAGTACGACATCCCGCTCCGCGACATCGTGGACCTGATCCTCAAAGTGAATGCCCAGTGCTACTCGACTGAAGCGTCCAACCCGGTTCATGAGCCCGATCGGCGGGTCTGGGAGAATGTCAAAGTGACGGAGGGCAACCCCCCCTGATTCCCGGTGTGGTCGGCCACTACAGCTACTTCATCGAGAATCCGCAGCTGGTGGCCGATCGGCTTACCCGCTACGCGGGGACCAACCGGGCTCGCGGGGCCCGAGCTGGACGCTCGCCGGACGACCATTCCGATGCCTAACCTAACCGTTGGCCGGGTCGGTGGGACCGTCTACCAGAGGGCAAGCGGGCGCGGGTGGCGATGGGCTCGCAGGCGTTCATCCTTGGTCACCAACCGCCAACCGGTCTCGACAGCGGTCGCGTAAATCAGCCGATCCGCTGGGTCACCGGGAAATGCGGCTGGCAAGGATACTGCCGTGTCGGCGATCGCGGGCGTGATCGAGATCGTGCGGACATGTGCTGCGAGCCCTTCGAGCCACGACCGGACCGGAATCCTCAGGATGATCCGCTCATGTCTTGCTAGCCACCCGAGCTCGAACCACGAGATTGCCGCAACGGCGAGTTCATCGGCGTCGCTCAACGCCCTCGCGGCGGCTCGGCTAAGCCGATCGGGTTCGGCGGACCACCAGTGAATGACGTGGCTATCCATCAGGAGGGTGGTCAAGGGAGATCCCAGGCCGCTCCCGTGCTAAAGAGCTTCTCATCCTCAACCGCGGTCAACGCGATGCCGGCGAACGAGCCCTTCAGCGAGTTGGGCCCCTGGGCAGGAACGAGGCGCGCAACCGTGCGGCCGTGCTTGCTGATCTCCACCTCGGCACCCTCCGCCACTTCATCCAGCAGAGCAAGGATTTTCGCCTTTGCCTCAGTTGCGGTCACTTTTTTGATCATATGATCAGTATACTAGACAGCATCCGCCAAGAATCTCTTGAGTTCCACCCTGGCGCACCCGCTGAGGACGGGGGCGCCAGGGTGGCAGGATTCGGCGAACGCCGGAGCCAGCTTCTGGTGCACAATGAACACTCATGAATTTTGCTCGCGGGTTATTCCTTGTTCTGATTCTGGCCGGCTCTGCTTGCGGTGGTGCCTCCGATAGTGCCAACCCAGGCATCGGCCAGGGCGGAACCTCCGCCGGCGTAGCTCAAGGTGCAGGGCTCCTCCCCGAAGCTTCCGGGCAAGTCCTCCCCGCAAATCAGGCCGCCAACCCGACCCCAGGCTTTCAGCCCAGCGGAGCGGTGGTCAGCGGCGGGCTCAGTCCCGAAACCCTTGCCTACTCGACCGCTCCTGCGCCAGCCCGCGTCTCCGAGGGAGACCCACCTCCGGTTACCGCCCCCTTCGTGGCCATCGTCGACGAGGACTCCGGCGCAATGCTCTACAGCCAGCAGCCTGAGGTCCGGGTGCCGATTGCCAGCACCACGAAGATAGCGACCACCCTGGTCGCACTCGAACGGGAACCGGACCTGCAGCGAGTGATTCCCATCACCATCGATGGCGGGGCAATGGCAGCGGCAGATGGCTCCCAGGTGATGGGCCTAGAGCCGGGCGAGCAACTCCATCTCGAAACGCTGCTCTACGGGATGATGCTCTGGAGCGGGAACGACGCAGCTGAACAGGTGGCGGTCGGCCTCGCCGACGGGTCGCGAGACCGCTATGTCGGGTGGATGAACCAACTGGCCGCCTCCCTTGGCTTGAGAAACACCCATTTCGCGAATCCCAGTGGAATGGATGCGGACGGCCACTATTCGAGCGCCTCCGACATGGCGTACCTCGCCCGTTTTGCGATGCGAGACGCCAACTTCCGACGGCTGGCCGGGTCGCGTTTGTTTGAGGGCGAGGGCTATATCCTGCCCAACATCAACCGACTGCTCGCTGCTTACCCAGGGGCCGACGGCGTCAAGATCGGATACACCGATGACGCTCAGCGCACCATGATCGCGTCAGCGACCCGCGACGGCCATCGCGTCTTCGTGAGCTTCATGCGTAGCGCCGACCTGGTTGGCGACGCCACGACCCTGCTCGATTGGGTCTGGCGAACCTTCCGCTGGTAGGCGCGTCTTAGACCGCGGCCAGCTCCGAGGTGGATTCGTTCTCTCGAATCGCCGAGATCTGGATCCTCTTGCTGAAGAATTGGTAGAGCAGGATCGCGTCGATCACGACGGCGCTGCCCAGCACCACGTAGGCATTGGGGCTGGTCAGGAAGCCCACCTCGATGAGCGTGCGCGAAAGCCCGAAGCCCACGACCCAGGCATCAAAGCTCATACAGACTCTGCGGAACGTCTCCGCTTCGATGCGCCTGATCAGGAAGGCTCCTACCGGGATCCCGATTAGGACGCTCGGCACGATGAGTGGCAGCATACGTGCAACTTCGAGGGAATAGAGGCCCAAGAAATAGTAAGCCGCCGCCGTGCCGGTAGACTCGACGACTCGGACGAGCGCGAGACCCGCCCGAAACTCCTGCCGCACCAGGCCCTGATTGTTGAAAAGCAGGGCCAGAGGAGGACCCGAGATCGTCGTCAGCGAGTAGAGCAGGCCGATTCCTGAGCCGAATGGGACCCCCACCGCTCTTTCGGCATGCACGTACCGGCGGAATCCGGAGGCTTGGAGCAAGATCAGTGGCAATAGGATCGTGTAGGTGACCACCTTGACCAGGCCCGGGTTGATGTAGGAAAGCGCCAGGCTACCCAGCACGATCCCTGGGATCAATCCGATAATGATCGGTATGACGCGTCGCCAAACTGCCGATAGGCCAGCTCGATTGATGTAGAGCACATAGGCATTGACCGCCACCTCGATGACCACCAGGGCGGGATTGAGCACCTTGTTGGTGTAAAAGAGCAAGGCAACCGGCACGGTGAGCGACGAAAATCCGTAGCCGAGCGCCCCGTTAACGGTGGCGGCCACCAGCGTAATAATGATCAAGGCAACGGAGGCGAGCTCCAGATCCACGGCCGAAAACCTCGACTCAGAGCTATTCTTGACAATCTCGCACGACTAAGTCGACATTCTACTAGGGTCCGAGTCGGAGCGGCAAATCCGGCGCCTAAATCCGAAAGGGCAACCGCCATGGCTAGCGGCCTCGCATCCTCGTGCATCCCCAACATCGGTCCCCAACAACGGCGGATCCGCCTCAGGCTAGGCATCTCAGTGCTGGGGATTGGAGCGGGTGTGGCGGGGCTCTTGATCGCCACCGGAACATCGCCCCCCTTTCGGCTAGCCCTATTCCCGATCTTCCTGGCCGGCTTGATCTCAGTGTTCCAAGCCACGAACCAGACCTGAGTACTGCTCAGCTCGCGCGGTCAGCGCGACCTGGACGCCGGCCCCGAGCCGATCGAGGACGTGGTGGAGCTGGCGCGAGTCCGCCGCCAAGCCCGCACCGTGTACCTGAAGTCGATCGCGGCCTCGGTCGTCCTGACCGCGCTAGTCGCGGCGGTGGGCTGGCCCCATTGACCTGTCCGGGTCCCATTTGACCTCGCCGGGCCCCACTAGCTTAGCCTGGTCCCCTTAAAATGGGGCCGATGCCATTTGCCTATCTGCGCCCTACCTCTCTGCCCGAAGCGATTGCCCTGCTCGCCCAAGACGGCGGGCGGGCTCGACCGCTGGCCGGCGGCACCGATCTCCTGGTCCAGCTCCGCGCCGAGCGCTATCAGCTCGACCGAGTGGTCGACATCAAGGCAATCCCCGAACTGGCCGAGCTCCGCTACGACCCGGTGGATGGCTTGACCCTGGGCGCCGCCGTTCCCTGCTATCGGATCTACGAAGACCCAGCCATCCTCGCCCATTACCCAGGCCTCGTGGACGCGGTCTCCATCCTGGGTGGCGTAGCGATCCAAGGACGCGCCACGGTGGGCGGAAACCTCTGCAATGCTTCGCCGAGCGCCGACGTCACGCCGGTGCTAGCGGTGATGGGTGCCATCTGCATGATCTCGGGCCCCCTCGGCAGTCGGACCGTGGCAGTAGCCGAGTTCTGCACGGCGCCCGGACAGACGAGCCTGGACAACGGTGAGCTCCTGGTGTCGATTCAGGTTCCCGCTCCCGCTCCCAATTCCGGTGCCGCCTACCTGCGCTTTACCCCCCGCCGCGAAATGGATATCGCCGTCGCCGGAGCGGCGGCCTGGGTCGCGCTGGCCGACGACCAGCGCACCATCGCCGAAGCTCGGCTCGCCCTGGCTGCCGTCGGGCCCACCATGATCCTGGTCGACCATCTGAGTGAAGCGCTGGTCGGGACGGATGGCGGGGAGGCAGCGCTCGAAGCGGCGGCCCGGCGGGCCCGGGATTCCGCCCGACCCATTACTGACATGCGGGGCAGCGCATCCCAACGACGGCACCTGGCCGGAGTCCTGGCGAAACGCGTCCTTCAAGTGGCCATCGAGCGCGCGCGCCAGGCGTTTCCACCGAATGATTGAAAGAGCCACGACCCGGCTGCACGTCGAGACACAAATCAACGGCGAGAATACCGACTACTTGTGCGGCCCGGAGCAGAGCTTGCTCGAAGTCCTCCGGGATGTCCTTGGGCTCACCGGCACCAAAGAAGGGTGTAACGATGGGAACTGCGGCGCGTGCAGCGTTCTCATGGGCAGCCGGCTGGTGAATGCCTGCCTGGTCCTGGGCGCCGAGGCGGAGGGGCAGGAGATTCGTACCATCGAAGGGTTGGCCGGCCCGGACGGCCTCCATCCCCTTCAGCAGGCCTTTCTCGAGACCGCCGCCCTCCAGTGCGGAATCTGCACCCCCGGTTTTCTGATAGCCGCGGAGGCGTTGCTCGACCGGGAATCTGAACCCTCGGAGGAGCGCATCCGCTTCTGGCTAGCCGGGAATCTTTGCCGCTGTACTGGTTATGACAAGATCGTGAGAGCGGTGCAGCTGGCTGCCGAGCGGCTGCGTCAGGCCGGCCAGCTGCGCGAGATGGAGGTGCCGACCTGACCGCGACCAAAGACACGGCTCGCCCCGGGGAGTCCGGCGAATCCAACATCGTCCTCTCGACCAGCGAATTCCAGGTGGTCGGGACTCGCCCGATCCGGCCCGACGGCGTCGACAAGGTGACCGGCCGCGCTCTTTACGGCTCGGACATACGCCTAACCGGCACCCTGACTGGCAAGGTGCTGCGGAGCCCGCACGCGCATGCGCGCATCCGGAGCATCGACGTCAGCCGTGCACTGGCACTTTCCGGTGTCAAGGCGGTCGTCACCGGGAAGGATTTGCCCCAAGCCGCCCCCGATGAAGTGATCGATCTGGGTGAGGGCGCGGGCAAGGTCAAGTACTTACGCGACAATATCCTGGCCACGGACAAAGTGCTTTATGAGGGGCACGCGGTCGCCGCGGTGGCGGCGACCAGCGCCGCGGTGGCTGACGCGGCACTCAAGCTCATCGCGGTCGATTATGAGCCGCTTCCCGCGGTCACCGACGTGCGTAAAGCGATGCAACCCGAGGCTCCGTCGCTCCACGGGACCTTGACCCCCGACGCGGCCCCCAATATTTCCGGCCAGGTACATCATCGGCTGGGCGACCCCGAGGCCGGATTCGCCGCCGCGGATGTGATTGTCGAAAACGAATTTACAACTGAGACCGTCCACCAGGGGTACGTCGAGCCCCACGTCGCCACCGCGATGTGGAATGCCGACGGCCAGCTCACGATTTGGGATACCACTCAAGGGGCGTTCAGCGTACGCGAGCAGTGCGCCGAGATCTTGAGCCACCCGGTCTCCCAGATTCGGGTCGTACCGACCGAGATCGGTGGGGGCTTTGGCGGGAAGATCAACGTCTACCTCGAACCGGTCGCCGCGCTCCTCTCCCGCCAAAGTGGCCAACCGGTCAAGATCGCAATGACCCGCGCGGAAGTGTTTCGAAGCTCGGGACCAGCCCCCGCCTCCTGGGTTCGGATCAAGATTGGCGCGACTCGAGCGGGTCGGATCACAGCCGCCGAAGCGGAATTCGCTTTCGAGGCCGGCGCTTATCCAGGTGATCCGTGCTGGGTGGCTGCAATCTGCGTTTTCGCGGCCTACGAAATACCGAATGGACGCATCGACGGCTTCGGGGTGGTGCTGAACAAGCCCAGCTCGGCCGCCTATCGGGCACCCGGCGCCCCGCAAGTCGCCTTTGCCGCCGAGCAGATGGTGGACGAGCTGGCTGAGCGGCTCAACCTGGACCCGATTGATTTCCGGTTACTCAATAGCGCGCGAGAGGGCACAGTTCGCATCGACGGGGGCGCCCACGGTGGGATCGGGTCCATCGAGTGCCTGGAGGCGGCCCGGGCCCATCCCCATTACCACGCCCCATTAGGAAGGCGCGAAAACCCGGACGTTTCCCCCCAGCCGCACCCCACCACCGCGCAACCTCCTCCGCAAGGGGGGAGGGAAGTAGACCCCTCCCCCTCGACGGGGGAGGGCGACGCGGTGGCTGGGGGTGTCGTCCCCAGCGCTGAGGCAAGCTCTAGCCTGAGACGCGGTCGGGGTGTGGCCAACGGCTTCTGGGTGAACGCCGGCATGCAGTCGAGCTGCACCATCAGTGTGTCTGCCGACGGCTCGGTCCACCTGGTCGAGGGGTCCACCGATATCGGGGGAACCCGAGCCGCGATCGCCATGCAAGCAGCCGAAATCCTCGGGCTGGAAGCTCATGAGGTAAAGCCAGTTGTGGCGGACACCGACTCGATCGGCTTCACCAGCCTTACTGGCGGCAGCCGCACCGCCTTCGCGACCGGGATCGCGGCGATCGAGGCGGCCCGGGAAGTGGTCCGCCAGATGAAAGAGCGGGCCGCCCAGCGCTGGGAACTGGACCCTGAGGAAGTCGACTTCGCGAAGGGCGTGTTCACCGCCGCCACCAACCCCACCCGCCGGCTGACCTTCAAAGAGCTGGCCACTCAGCTTGAAAAAACGGGCGGGCCGATCACCGGCAGCGCCAACGTCGATCCCCAAGGCCGGGGCGTCGCTTTTGCGACCTGTATCGCCGATGTCGAAGTCGACATCGAGACCGGAAAGGTCGGCGTCTTGCGGTTCACCGTCGTGCAGGACGCCGGTAAGGCGGTCCATCCCAGCTACGTCGAGGGCCAGATGCAAGGCGGAGCGGTGCAAGGCATCGGTTGGGCGCTTAGCGAGGAATATGTCATGGACGAAAAGGGCCACATGCTTAATCCGTCCTTCCTGGATTACCGGATGCCCACTGCCCTGGACGTCCCCATGATCGACACGGTCATCGTGGAGGTACCCAATCCGGGCCACCCATTTGGCGTCCGCGGAGTGGGAGAGGTCCCCATCGTGGCGCCCGCCGCCGCCATCGCCAACGCTCTGCATCGCGCCCTCGGTGGCGTGCGACTCACTCGGCTCCCGATGAACCCGCGAACTGTCCTCGAAGCAACCGGACTGATAGACCGGTAGTATTCACCTAAGCGTATTAAGCAGGAGGATCATTTGGCGACACAGGACCTACAGGCAGAGCTCGACCGGCTCCGCGCGGAAAACGAAACGCTCAAGGCCAGTGCATCAGCGCGGCGCCCGGTCTTTCTCAAGGTTTCCGACAAGGGCGGGGTAAGTCTCTACGGGCTCGGCCGATTCCCCACCACCCTGTATGTGGAGCAGTGGGAATCCATCCTCAGCATGGCCGATGAGATCCGGGCATTCCTTCGAGACAACACGAGCAAGCTGAAACGTAAGGAAGACTGACCCCGGGGTCGGGCGCCCGTGTCTCCGCTCGCCCTGAGCCGGTCGAGGAACGCCGGGCGCCGACTCGTCAGTCGCAGAGGAGAGGAACGACGGGGAGGCCGTCTATGGTCGCCGGCAGCGCTGGCTGGTAGTCCCGCTCATAGTGGACGAGCACAGCCGGCCGGCCATCGTCGGTGCGCCCAGCCGATAACCCGAGGATATTCGGAAGCCTGGTCATCTCAGCGCGGTGGCGCTCGACCGCTTCATAAGCGGGCGTCATATCAGGTGCGTTTAGTGATGCCATGATCGAAACCAGCTTCTCCTGTGCCGCGGTCAGACGTTGAGCGTCCAAGTTGGCCAGACTCTGGGAACGATCGACGGCCACGAGACCCAGGCCGAGAATCAACAAGATCGCCCCGGCCAAGAACGCGCTCGCGCCCCGAGCCCGCAGCCGGACTGACCCGAGAGTCCAGCCCTCGCGAAGGTTCATCCCGGATAACACCGCCGCCTCCGAAGCATCCACGTGTCAAATGATATCCTTTCCATCTCCCGGCGGCTTCGCTTTCAGCGCGGCGGCCTTCGTAAGGGAAAATCTTCGCCCCTAACCTCGTGAAGCGAGCTTTGCCGTGACAACCGCATGAGCCAGGCACCGGCTGCTGCCGAAAAGTCAACCATCCTTTCCAAGGAGACCTTTCTCTCCTTGTACCTGCCCAACCTGGCCATCTCCATGGGCCAGGGGATCGCCACGCCGGTCATTCCGGCCCTCGCCCAATCCTTTGGGGTCAGCTTCGAGCTAGCCACGCTGGTGCTGATTCTGAATGGCCTGGGCGGCCTCGTCTTCACCTTTCCAATTGGCTACATGATGGACCGCATGGGACGAAGGCCGGTGCTCTTGATCGGACCGTTCCTCACCGCCATCACTTCCATACTCACCGCATTCGCACCCACCTTCGAGCTCCTGCTGCTCTGCCGATTCCTCAATGGTGGGGCACAGCAGATGTGGCAGCTGTCCCGGCTCACGATGATCACGGATACCGGTAAGGACCGTGAGCGCGGCCGCCTGATCACCTGGATGCAAGAGGTGATGGCCTTCGGCGGCCTATTCAGCCCTGCCATCGGTGGTTTTGTCGCCACTTTCTGGGGCATTCAAATGCCGTTCCTCCTCTACGGCGTGCTCTGCATCGTCGCCATACTGCCCAGCTTCAAGCTCGTCAAGGAGACGGATCCCGAGCGGCAGGCGGGCTTCGTAGGTGTTCGGGAGTCCGTGCCCTGGCGAGAGGTTGTGGCCGCTTGCTGGAGCGCCCAGATGATGGCCTTCTTCGCGTCCCAGTTCATGGCGAACTTCACCCGCGGGATCAACATGGGCGGAATGCTGAACCTCTACGCTGCTTACAAATATGAAGTGGGCCCGGACTTCATCGGACTCCTCGCCTCGGCAAATAGCTTCATTCGACTACCCCTCGGGCTCATGACGGGCTATGTGATGGACCGCTGGGGCCGGAAGAAAACCGTCGTGCCAGGCTTCTCTCTGCTGACGGTGGCCATGATGTTCATGACCTCCACGGCGCTCTACGAGTTGCCGCTCGAGTTCTATGTCGCCGCCTACCTATGCGTAACCTTTGCCCAGGGCATCACGTCGGGCAATATGATGGTCATCGGTTCGGACATGGCTCCGACGCGTGGCCGGGCCCAGTGGATGTCTTTGTGGCGCTTCATCGCGGCCACCGGATCGCAGCTCAGCCCGGTCGTGTTCACGATCGTCGGCGGGCTGTTCGGCTACGTAGGTGCATTCGGCATCGTCGGGTTCTCGTCGTTGTCCGTCGCGCTACTGGTCGGCCTACTGATGCAGGAGACGGTTGGGCGCAACCGGGATCAGGGGCCAATAGCGCCAGCGACCGTCCCGGAGCCGACGAGACCAGGCGGGTAACCAGACCCAGCCGCTCAAAACACAATTCGCAGGCCACAGTTTTGCTGCTGTAGCAGTTTTGTTCTGGGCTGTGCGGGGCCTTCTCGTTTGAGAGTGCCTCGGCTATTCCGTTGTCTCGGTCGATTCGTTCAGTCGCGGAGCATTGGAACCACCGGTAATCCGTCGATCGTATCGGGCAGGGCGGGCTGGTAGTCCCTTTCGTAATAGATAAAGACGGCCGGACGACCGTCGTCGGTGCGTCCGGCCGATAACCCAAGGATATTCGGAAGCCTCGCCGGGGCGAGCTTTGAAGCGCGGGGCGGTCGTGCCCTTCGTCACCACTTCAGGCTTCGCTCATTGGGTATAACCAAGCACCTATTCTTTGATCACCTAGCCACGGGCATCCGGAGGTACCATGGGCGAAGGACTGTTTCAGCCGGCCCACCTGATCTTGATCATGCTCATTGCATTGATCCTGTTCGGAGCGGGCAAGCTCTCAACTGTCGGGGGCGCACTCGGCAAGAGCGTCCGCGATTTCCGGCAGGGGGTCGGGACCCTGACCCCCCGAAGGATGAGGCCGTGAAGGGCTGTCCGGCCTGCGGCCACGCCATCGAAGCCGTCGATAAATTCTGCGCAGCGTGCGGAGCACCCCTGGCCCGACTGCTTCCAGAGCGGCAGCCGCGCGAGATTACCTAACCTGACCTCACACCCAACGTGCCACTCTTTCTGATCCGCTATACATCGTGAAGGGCTTGCTGATCCGAGCCCTGATCGGGCTCGTCTTTGCCGCCTATGTCCTTGGTGGCATGCTCTTCGGCGGAGGGGTCATCGCCACCGCCACGGCGCAAACCTGGCCGCTGCTCAGCCGTACCGGGCTCCAGCTCACCAGCGTTGGAGACTTCGTCGCGGCTTTACCCAACCCATCTACCTTCATGGTCCAGGCGCCGCTTCGTTTGATTCCGGATTGGCAGGGAACCGAGCGGGTAAACGTGCTGCTCCTCGGAACCGACCAGCGAGAAGATGAGCGGAAGGGCGGGATCCCCACCCGGACCGACGTGATGCTCGTAGTCTCAATCGATCCGGTCGCCAAAACTGCGCTGATGGTGTCCTTCCCACGAGATATGTGGGTAGCCATTCCCGGTTTTGGCGAGCAACGGATCAATGTCGCTTACGCGTATGGAGAGAACCGAAAGGTGCCCGGAGGAGGTGCGGCAACCGCCGCCCACACCGTCGAACTGAACTTCGGCCTATCCAGCTCTTACTATGCATTGGTCAACTTTGAGGGATTCGAGCAGATCATCGACACCCTCGGTGGGGTGGTCATCGACGTGCCGCGCCCGCTCAAGGACGATGAGTATCCGACCCCGGACTACCGAATCGAGCGTATCTTCTTCCAGGCCGGGCCGCAGATCATGACCGGTTCCAACGCCTTGAAGTATGCCCGCTCACGCCACTCAGACAGTGATTTCGCCCGCAACAGCCGCCAGCGAGCGGTGCTATTGGCTATCCGGGATCGCGCACTACGCATTAACGTATTGGCCAACCTGCCCGCCTTGCTGGATCGCGGTATGAGCGCCGTTCAAACGAACTTCAGCACAACCGAGCTCCTGAGTCTGGCCAAGCTCGCCGGGCAAATAGATACGGTCAATATTCGCACCCTGGGTGTGGAGCCGCCGCTCGTGAGGGGATTCACGGGCGAGGATGGCGCCTCACTTCAGCTGCCGGATCGAGCGGCCATCAAGCGCGCTATTCAGCAGCTACAAGACATGCCCGCCGCCGCCAAATCCCCCTGATCACGCTGCCTCAGCCCACCCCACTCGGCCAAGACTGCCTACCCAAGCCCTCCAGCCGAGTGGGCGGGGCGAGCCGAGCCGCGTCGTCGGCCGCGCTCCTCCCCTTCATCATTGGGATTGCGCTCGCTCTGTCGGGTCCCCCGGCACATGTCCAGGCTCAAGCCACCAATGTCAGCGGGCCCGCGCTTTCCCGCAACCTGGATGAGCTGACCCGGGCCTATCGAGGGGCGGACGGAATCGTGCCGCTTGTCAACCATGAGGCGCCGAGCTATTCAGTCGGCCGAATCGACCGGTTCTGGATCGCGCAGGAGCGGCCGCCTGGGCATTTCGAGATCGAAGCTCGGCTTCGGGCGATCAGCCGCCATGCCTATTGGTACGTGGAGATTGGGGCCAACGTGTCTGATGGCGCGCTCGGGAGGAGCTCGGCGGCCTTCGAGGACACCATTTACCCGGCCGTCCGCCGACTGGTTGGCTCCGAGCCCTTCCCTGGGATTGACAACGATCCCCGGATAACGATTCTCAACGGGAACGTGCCGGGAGTCGCGGGCTACGTCTCTTCCGATGACGAGTACGCGCGGGCCAGCTCCCCGTTTTCGAACCAGCGGGAGATGGTTTACATCAACACTCGATCTCTCGAGCCGGGCTCCACTACCTACCTGGGGGTCCTGGCCCACGAGTTCACTCACCTGGTCAGCAAGGGGCTCGGCAGCTCTGAGCCGAGCTGGCTAAACGAGGGGCTCGCTGAAGCAGTGTCGATCCGGGTGGTGCCCGAGCGACCGGATTCTCATGCCGCTTTCTTCGCCCATCCCGAGATCCCGCTGCTGCTATGGACGGCAGGCCCGGCCGGCGGTGAATACTACGAATCCGCCTCCCTTTTCGTCCGCTATTTCCTGGATCGGCTCGGCGACGCTGCGCTTCACCCATTCCTCGCTCGTCAAGAACGGGGGGTGGCCGGCCTGGATCGGTTTCTATCACGATCCGGCGGTCCAGCCACCTTCGCTGCGCTGTTCAGAGAATGGACGGTCGCGAATATCGTGGGGTCGAGCTCCAGCCCGGCAGTTCCCCACTACAGGTCCCCACTTCCCGTCGCCCCCCGCATCCAGGCACTCAAGGCCGGCGCTCACGTCAGCGACTCGGTGGGTCAGTTCGGCACTCAGTACTACGAGCTGCCTGCTCTGGCGAGCCTGCACTTCAGTGGCCGTGCGTCCCTGCTCCGGCTGGAGGCCAATCCGGAGAGTCCCCGCGCGTTCTGGTATAGCGGCCACGAAGATGCGTCGGTCGCCTCGATGACCCGTCGCGTGGATCTGTCCAGCTTGGACCGGCCGGTGCTTAGCTATCGCGCCTGGTTTGACGTCGAGGATGGCTACGATTTCGCCTACCTCTCCATTTCTGAGGACAGCGGCCGCTCGTGGGCCCTGATCCGGACCGACGCCATGTCCGACGGAAATCTGAGCGGAAACAATCTCGGATCCGGTTACACCGGTCGCAGTGGCGGCGGTCCCGCCGCAACGTGGATTGCGGAATCCGTGGACCTGGGGCCTTACGCCCAGCGGTCGATCCTGCTTCGCTTCAGCTACGTCACCGATGACGCCATCAGCCGAGAAGGCATCGCCCTGGACCAGATTCGGATCGGCGGATCGGGTGCCGCCGGTGGCACTGACATGAGCAGCGGTTGGACGCTCCAAGGCTGGGATCGGGTTGAGGCGGAGCTTCCTCAACAATGGTCGATCCAGATGGTGCTCTTCGACGGCCAGGACGTGCAGGTCGAAGATGTCCCCGTCGGTGCCTCAGGTTCGGCAACCTGGGACCCCCGGGGCCGCCGCCCGGATCGGACCGTAGCTGTCATCTCCGCAACCACCCCCGACGTTTTCCCCGCCGGCACCTACACCCTCGACGTAAGCTAGCTCACGTCAATTGCGATTCAAGGGGTCCTCGGAAACAGACTTGCCTCACCCTGCCAGATCCCAACCCACCGCGGCCCAGGCTTCGTAGTTCTGGGGAACCTTGAAGTTCTACCATGTCGGCCTCCACGTCGTAGAAGAGGCCGATATAGAGCTGCTGGTCGGTCATGAAGCGGAGCAAGTCTCCGAAAATCTCCAGCCGTTCGTTGAGCGGGATGGTTGTCTGGTATCGATTGATCATCGCATCGAAATCGGGATTGGTGTAGCGGGTCCGGTTGTTTCCGCGCCAGTTGTTTCCGGCAGCGGCGTGTTGTTGGCGCTGATCCAGGTCCAACCCGACTTTCGATCGGCTTTCACCTCAATGGACGACGACCCTGGAAGAGTCCGAGCGCATCCGAATCATGGTGCAAATGGCACAGATCTACTGGGCGGAGCTCCCGCGGATACCCCTGAGCTGGACCCCGAAGCTGGAGTCGTTTGTTCCGGCGGTAAGGGTCCGGTGCCCTTCGTTGCGAAGGGCGTCTCGGGCTGGGTTATCCACAACTGGGAGCTACGCTAGCGAGAAACGGGAGGCCTGAGTCGCGCCTCTCACGATCTGAGATCGCCTCGGGCCGGACCACAGATGTAGAATTGATACGTACGTATAGACATTTAGTACGTACGAAAGATGGACCATGGCAATTACTGCATCCGAGCTCCGTCAGAATGTCTATCGGCTGCTGGATCAAGTTCTCGAGAGCGGCGTTCCGCTGGAGATCGAGCGAAACGGTCGCATCCTGCGAATCGTCCCTGCTGAGGGTCCATCCAAGCTAGACCGGCTCGTCCCGCATCCCGGTTCCATCGTCGGAGACCCTGAGGATTTAGTCCATGTCGACTGGTCCCATGAGTGGCACCCCTGATCCTGCTCGACACGCATGTGATCATCTGGCTGTACGAAGGCGATCTAGCGCGAATCCCCGCTGCGGTTCAGCAGCGACTCAGAATTGAGCAGCTAGGTCTGTCGCCATTTGTCCAGCTGGAGCTTGGCTACCTCAAGGAGGTAGGGCGAATCCGTCCTACGCCAGACGAGATCGTCCGAGACCTGAGCGCTCGGCTCGAGCTTGTCATAGCCGACGTAACCGCCGCCGCCGTCTGCAACATCGCGCTTGGGCTCTCTTGGACCCGCGACCCCTTCGACCGGCTACTTGCCGCGCATGCCACCTTGGCCGGCCTTCCGCTAATCACCAAGGACGAAACCCTCCGCCGCCACCTTCCCCTAGCGTGGTGGTCGGACTAGGACAGCTGTCACCGGGTTTCTCCTCCGGGAAGGCATGGGAGCGACTACCCGGCGAGAGCATCCCGCAGAGCGTCCTCGATGATTTCGAGCCCCGACTGAAAATCACCGCGGATGTGAACGCGGAGGGCCCGGCGGCCACGATCCGCGAGCACCTGGAAGTCGCCTCGGGCCTGGGCGGCCTTGACCACGCCGAAGGTGTAGCGATGCCCCGGAATCTCCAGATCCTCCGCGTCGTCCGCCGTGATCTGGAGAAACACCCCACTGTTCGGGCCTCCCTTGTAGGCCTGCCCGGTCGAATGAAGGAACCGAGGCCCGAAGCCCAGCACGGTCGCCACCCGTTTGCTGTCCCGGACCGGCTGGCGGATGCGCTGCAGGGCCGCCTCGTTGACTTCGTCCCTGGCCAGGTAGGCCAGGACCCCCCAGTAGTCTCCGACTCGCAATCGGTCCAAATGTGCCTTCAAGTAGGCGGTCAGGGAAGGACTGCTTCCAGCCGCTGCCATCAGCTCGGCGGAATTGCGGGGATCGGCATAGAGCGCGACCTCTCCATCGGTGAAAAAGGGCGTCTCCGGGGGAAGTGTGCCGGTCTGCTCGTAGGTTATCGCCAGTTCCCGGGTAACGTCCTTGCTCGCCTCTACGTCGGGCTGATCGAAAGCGTCGATGCCGATAATGGATCCCGCCACCGCGGTTGCGAGCTCCCAGCGGAAGAATTCCTGGCCCAACTGGTAGATTTCGGCGACGTCGATACGGATCACCGGATGGCCAGCTTGCTCCAGGGCGGCGATCGCTGCCTCTTGAGTTGGGTCCGACGACGACTCAAGACGCATATATACGAAAAGCCGATCGTCTCCGTAAACGTTCGGCGGCCCGACTGCTTCTCCATCCACCGGGATCAGACCTTTGCCGATCTTGCCAGTTGATTCAGCTAAGAGCTGCTCCAGCCAGGCGCCCATGCTCGCGATCTCAGGTGAGGCGAAAATGGTGACCTTGTCGCGGCCCTGATTGGCGGCAACGCCCAGGATTGCTCCTAGCACCACCCCCGGGTTTTCGGCCGGCGGGACGCTGGGTGCGCACGAGTGCACCATGGTCTCGGCATTGTCGAGAAAACGAGTCACGTCGATGCCGGTAATCGCAGCCGGGACCATCCCGAAATCCGAGAGAGCGGAGTAGCGACCACCAATGGTCGGCAATCCGAAGAATACCTGGCGGTAGCCGTCGTGCTCGGCGACTTCCTGGAGCTTCGACCCCGGATCGGTGATCGCGATGAAATGGGAGCCTACCTGCTCCGGGCCAACCACTTGCTTCATGCGCTCGAAAAAGTAGTCCCTCAGGATATTCGGCTCGAGCGTCGTTCCCGATTTGCTGGATACGATGAACAGGGTTTCGGCGAGCGACGCGTGGCTCGCGACGTGCTCCTCGACTTGCCTGATCTGGGCGGGGTCGGTGGAGTCAAGAATGTGGAGCTCCGCAAAGCCGTACCGCGATCCGAAAGTCGAAGCCAGTACATCAGGACAGAGGCTCGATCCGCCCATCCCAAGCAGAACGGCTTCGGTCAGTCCCGCCACTCGAATATCCCGAGCCAGCTTCTGAAAGCGATCCCGGTGGGCTCGCTGGTCGTCCGTAATGCTGAGCCAGCCGAGCCAGCTGCCTTCGTCTGCCCCGGTCCAAAGCGTCGGATCGCAGCGCCACAGACGGCGGATCTTGCCTTCGGCCCGCCAGGTTTCCAGCTCTTTTTCAACCCCCTCCGCCAGGGCCTTCGGTAGCACCGCCGACTGGCGATCGATGCAGCGGCCCAACAGATTCTGGCGGCGCTCTTCGACCGCGCCGAGCAGCTTGTCGAAGGCTTCGGCGAAGAGTTTCACGCCCTCATCGAGCAGCTTGTCAGTCAGGTCGCTGAGGACGATGCCGGACTGTTGGAGCTCTTCGAGGGTCGCATGAGCGCTGGCCAGGTCTTCCTGGAGGGTTGCGCTGGCTTCGCCATGATCGCGAAACGCGTCGAGCGTCGCCGGAGGAACGGTATTGACGGTATCCGCGCCGATCAGCTCCTCGATGTACATGACATCCCGATAATTAGGATTCTTGGTGCCGGTGCTCGCCCAGAGCAGTCTTTGCGTCCGCGCGCCTTTTGCGGCCAATGCGTCCCAGCGAGACCCCTGGAATCGCGCCTGGTAACGTTCGTAGGCGACCTTGGCATTCGCGATCGCGACCTTGCCGAGCAAGGAACGCAGCTGCGATTGTTCGGCCTCATCGACCGTCTTGAGCCGTTCGGCGATCGCGGAATCCACCGACGTGTCGACCCGGCTGACGAAGAAGCTGGCCACACTCGCTATTTTGCTGAGATCCCCTCCGCTGGCCTGCCGCTGTTCCAGCCCAGCCAAATACGCCTCGACGACGTTTTCGTAGGGATCAAGATCGAAAAGGAGGGTGATGTTTACGTTGATGCCTTCGCCAATCAGCTGGGTGATGGCGGGCATCCCCTCCGGAGTGGCGGGCACCTTGATCATGACGTTGTCCCGATTGATCTCTCCCCACAGGCGCCGAGCTTCCGCAATCGTGCCGTGAGTGTCACGGGCCAGATAGGGAGAAACTTCCATGCTCACGTAGCCGTCTCGGCCAGCGGTGGCCTGGTAGACCGGGCGGAGCACGTCGGCCGCCGCTTGGATGTCCTCGATGGCCAGGTGCTCGTAGATGGACATGGCGTCGTGATCGCCGGTCTGTTCGAGGGACTCTAGCCCGCTGGTGTAGTCGGTGCTCCCGGCGATCGCTTTTTCGAAGATGGCCGGGTTGGAGGTGACTCCGCGCAAACCGTCCTCGTCGATCATGCGGCCAAGGGCGCCTTCCGCGACAAAGTTTCGGCGGAGGTAATCGAGCCAGATCGATTGCCCGAAATCCTGCAGGTGTCGAATCGAGTTCGTACTGCCGGCCTTCATCGTGCCTCCGCTATTGCCCCGCTGGGCGTGAATTAGCCACCATCGTCTTCACCGTAGACACGATGTGCTCGGGCGTGAAGCCAAACTTCTTCTGCACGTCTTTGATAGGAGCCGAAGCGCCAAAGCTGTGCATGCCAATAGTCTGGCCGAGGAGCCCGACGTAGCGATCCCAGCCCAGCGTCGTGGCCTGTTCCACCGATAGCCGCGCGGTCACGGCGGCGGGTAGGACCTGTTCGCGGTACTCCGGGCCCTGCTCCTCGAACAGCTCCCAGGAGGGCATGCTGACCACCCGGGCCCTAATGCCTTCCGTCTTGAGCTGCTCATAGGCTTCCAGACACAGCGAGACCTCGCTGCCACTGGCCAGAAGCAGGGCGTCAGGTTTGCCGCCTTCCGCCTCGGCGAGGACGTAAGCGCCGTGGGCCAGCCCGGCGGCTGAAGCGTACGTCGAGCGATCAATCGTCGGAACCGCCTGGCGAGTCAGCACCAGGGCCGCAGGTTGATGATGACGTTCCATGATAAAACGCCAGGCTTCAGCCACTTCATTTGCATCGGCCGGGCGCAGGGTAATCAGCCCCGGTATAGCCCGGAGCGCGGTCAACTGCTCGACCGGCTGATGGGTGGGGCCATCCTCGCCCAATCCAATCGAGTCGTGGGAGAAGACCAGAATTACCGGAATTTCCATCAACGCGCTCAGTCGAATCGCGGGCTTGGCATAGTCGCTGAAGATCAAAAAGGTCGAAGCGAAGGGCCGAATCTTCGAAAGCGACAGTCCATTGGAAATGGCGACCATGGCATGCTCACGGACCCCGAAATTGATGTTGCGCCCGCCTGGCGCGTCGGCTTGCAAGACTCCGGCCTCGGGAAAGTTGAGCCGAGTCTTGGTGGAGGTTGCCAGATCGGCGGCCCCGCCAATCAGCCAGGGCACCTGCTGGGCGAGGGCATTGAGCACCGTCTCTGATGAGTCGCGGGTGGCCATTCCCTTCGGATCGGCTGGGAAAGCGGGCAGAGTCTGGTCCCATTGCTCGGGCAGCTCCCGCCGCTGCATCCGGCGCAGTTGGTCGGCCAGCTCGGGATATTGCTCGGTATAGGCGCCCAGCTGCGATTCCCACTCCGCCCGCAGCAGCGCGCCCCGGGCACCAATTCCCTCCTGGAAATGCTCGTACACGCCATCCGGGACCAGGAACTTCGCGTCTTCTGGCCAGCCGTATCTTTTCTTGGTCGCCCGAACCTCGTCCTCACCCAGCGGCTCACCGTGGGCGGCGCTGGTGTCCTGCTTATTGGGCGATCCGTAGGCGATGTGGCTATCGACGATGACGAGGGTGGGCCGGTCGTTGGTATTCTGGGCGGTCCTGAGCGCGCCTTCCAGCATCTCGAGATCGTTGGCGTCCCCTACTCGGGTGACGTCCCATCCGTAGCCGATAAATCGAGCGGCCACGTCTTCAGTGAAGGCGAGCTTGGTGGGCCCGGTGAGCATGATACGGTTGTTGTCGTAGATCCAGCACAGGTTCGACAGCCGCCAGTGGGCAGCGAGCGAAGCGGCTTCACTGGAGACGCCCTCCATCATGTCGCCGTCGCCGCAGAAGGCATAGACCCGGTAGTTGAACAAATCGAAGTCGGGCCGATTGAAATAGGCCGCCAGCCAGCGCTGGGCGAGCGCCATGCCGACGCTAGTCGCCACGCCCTGCCCCAACGGTCCGGTTGTGGTTTCTACTCCGGAGGTGAGGTGGTACTCAGGATGGCCGGGCGTCTTGCTGTCGAGCTGGCGGAACTGCTTGATATCTTCGAGGGTGACCGCGGGCTCGCCGAGCCGCTCGTAATCCGGGTCGACCGCGCGCACACCGGTGAGGTGGAGGAGGGAATAAAGGAGCATCGAGGCGTGACCATTCGAGAGCACGAAGCGGTCCCGGTTGGGCCAGATCGGGTCCGCTGGATCAAAGCGTAGAAGCCGTTGCCACAAGGCGTAGGCCACCGGTGCCAGCGCCATCGGGGCGCCGGGATGCCCCGAGTTCGCCGCCTGGACGGCATCCATCGAAAGAGTCCGGATTGTATTGATGCAAAGCTGGTCGATGTCCGTAGCGATCGTGACGGCGCCCTCCTTCATAGCTGCTCACCTGGGTTGTGCCAACCACCGTGGTTCTGAGTGAGTGGTTCGGCCTCCGGGGGACCCCAGGAGCCCGGTTCATAAAGGTGGACCGGGCCGGGATCTTCGAGCAATGGTTGGACGATCCGCCAGGTTTGCTCGACGCTGTCCTCGCGGGCGAACAATGCCGCGTGACCCTGGATCGCATCGGCCAGCAAGCGCTCATAGGCTTCCATTCGATCGGTCCCAAACACCTCGTCATAAGTAAAGGAGAGATCCACTGGACGAGTGACAACTTCCTCGCCCGGCACCTTGGCCTGCAATGACACGGTGATACCCTCTTCCTTGCCCCCCAGCCGGAAGCGGAGGTGATTCGGGTGGGGGGAGGGGACGTGGGGCTCCGCAAAAAGGATCCGAGGAGGCTGGTGAAACTCGACCGTCGCTTCCAGGGCGGTCGTGGTCATCGATTTTCCCGACCGAAGGTAGAACGGGACGCCGGCCCACCGCCAGGTGTCGATTTCTAGCTGCAGCGCCACGAAGGTCTCCACCTGGGAATCGGCGGCCACCCCTTTTTCGTTTCGGTACCCACGGTACTGACCTCGGACCGTTCGGGCGGGATCGATCACCTTCATGCCCTTGAAGACCTTGACCTTTTCATCGCGCTGATCTTCGGCATCCACCCCGATTGGTGGCTCCATCGCCAACAAAGCGACGACCTGGAGCAGGTGATTTTGGACCACGTCCCGCAAAGCGCCCACTTCTTCATAGAAGCCGCCCCGACCCTGGACGTCGAAACTCTCAGCCATCGTGATCTGGACGTTGTCGATGTAGCCTCGATTCCAGATCGGCTCCAGGGGCCCGTTCGCAAAGCGAAAGACCAGCAGATTCTGGACGGTCTCCTTCCCGAGAAAATGATCGATTCGATAGATGGCCTCTTCCGGAAACGCGGCTCGTAAATGGGAGTTCAGCTCTCTGGCCGATGCCAGGTCCCGCCCGAAGGGCTTCTCGACCATGACCCGAGCGCCCTGGCTGAGCCCACTCGCGGCCAGACAGCCGACCACTGACTCGAACACGCTCGGTGGAATCGCCAGGTAAAAGAGCGGATGGCGAGCCCCTCCAAGGTGCTCCCTGATTCGGTCAAAGGTGTCCGGAGTCTGATAATCGCCCTGAACAAAAGTGAGCTCGCGAGCGAGGGTCGCGAAAGCGTCCTCATCCACCGGGTCGAACACCGCAGCGACCGCCTCATGCGCATGCATTCTGAGGCTCTCATCGGTCCAGTCCGAGCGGGCCACCCCGACCACCGGAATATCGAGACGCCCCGCCTGGGCCAGGCCGTATAAGGCGGGAAAGAGCTTCTTGCGAGCCAGATCGCCGGTCGCACCGAACAGCACGATGGCGTCTGAGCGACTGCCCGCGACGTCGCGCTGGCTGGCAACGAGATCCACCGCGAGCCCGGTGTTCATGGCTGAGGGTTCTCCGCGACTACTGCATGCCCACCGAACTCATTCCGCATCATGGCCAGCATCTTATCCGCGAAGGTGTCCTCCTCCCGACTGCGAAAACGGGCAAAGAGCGACGCGGCGATCACCGGGGTGGGCACCGCCTCTTCGATGGCGGCCTCAACCGTCCATCTTCCCTCGCCGGTGTCCTCCACAAAGCCTTTGATGCGGGCGAGCTGGGGATCACTATGCAATCCGTCCGCAATCAAGTCCAGCAGCCAGGAGCGCACCACGCTGCCGCTCCGCCAGGCCTCCGCGATGGCGTGGAGGTCCATGCCCGGGAAAAGGGCGGAGCGTTGCATGACCTCGAAACCCTCGGCATAGGCTTGCATCAGCCCGTATTCGACTCCGTTGTGCACCATCTTGACGAAATGGCCCGAGCCCTCTGGACCCGTGTGGACCAGGCCGCCGTCCTCGGGAGCCAGCGCCTCGAACAAGGGACGACAGTGCTGAAAAATATCCGGCTCGCCGCCGACCATCAGACTGTAGCCATTGTCCAGGCCCCAGATTCCGCCCGAGGTTCCGGCGTCCAGGTAGTGCATCCCGGCCGCTTTGACGTCCGCGGCATCCTGGAGGGCGGTCTTCCAGTTGGTATTACCGCCATCGATGATGATGTCGCCGGGCGATCCGGCCGCGCTGAGCCGGCGATCATGTCGGAGGTGGGCTGCCCGGCCGGAACCATGACCCACATGATGCGGGGCGTGTCTAGAAACTTTCCCGCGAACTCTTCGTCGGAATACGCGCCGACTGCCCCTTCGGCCTCTTTTCCCTTGACCGGTCCGGGCGAGCGATTAGCGGCAATCACTCGGTGGCCCTTGCGCAGGAGGCGGGTCACCATGTTGCCGCCCATCCGACCCATTCCCACGATTCCGATTTCCATGGCCAACCTCCTCGCGAGTGGATCGGTGACGCCAGCTTTGGCGCGGAGCTAAGACAGAGAGCCGAGTATACGCACGGAATCAGCATCGGCGACGATACAAGCATCTGCGATATCGATGAAGAGCCCGTGCTCGACCACGCCGACCGCTTCGTTCAGCTGGACGTCGAGAACCTCCGGATCCTCGATGCCATTGGGGAAAAGGAGATCGAGGATCAGGTTGCCATTATCGGTGACAAAGGGCTCCGAGGGCGTCCCGCGCAGCGCATATTCCGCGCCGAGGGCGGCGAGTCGTTCCGCGGTCCGCTGCCAGAGGAATGGGATGACCTCCACCGGCAACACCCCCCGGCCCAGCTGCTCGACCAGCTTCGAGCCATCCGCAATGATGATGAATTTCTGAGCCGCACAGGCGACCAGCTTCTCTCGGGTCAACGCTCCCCCCGCGCCCTTGATGATCCGGAGCTGGGGATCGATCTCATCGGCCCCATCCACGGCCAGGTGGATCGTTCCTGTGAAGTCGTCGAGGACCGGGATACGGAGCGAGACGGCCAGGGCCTCCGTGGCGGCGGACGTCGGCACTACCTTCACGTCGAGTCCCTGCTTGACCAGCTTGCCCAGGCCCTCGATGAAATAGCGGGCGGTCGAGCCGGTTCCGATGCCGATAACTTGACCCGCCTCGACCAGCTCCAGAGCCTTCGCCGCTGCGGCCGCCTTCTGCGCTTCTAAGTCCGGCACAGAGCTCCTCTGACTGAAAATCCGGGCCATTCTCGCTCTTTCCGCCGCCGGATGTAGGGTTCAGGCAAGGCGCCGGACGCCGCCTCGTCCACAAAACGGTTCGCTCGAGTTCATGAACGGTTAGGCGGCGCCTTGGGCAGTCGGACGGATCAGCACCGCCATCCACCCCCTGTCCGTAGCCATCATGGTTGTAGCGATGCCAGCAAGGGCCGGCCGGCGTATCGACTTTCAACAGCGCGTCCATCACTCGAACTGAGCTGACGATCGTCGGGTCGTCGGCGCGGCGAATGCCGTAGCGGACGAGCTCGAGAAACCCCCCATCCACAATCTCCCTGGCCGGATATTGGAAGCGGCGGCCAGGTTCCTGGTTACGCAGCGTGAGCAAGGAGCCGTCGGGGCTTTCATCCGCCTGGATATCGCCGATCTCGACCGGAAGCACCCTGATGAAGTGGCGGGGCAGCCCGGGCACCAGGGTGCTTGCGGTGGTAACCGTCCAGCCCTCCAGGTGGGATTCCAAGAAATCGGCGTGCTCCTCGAGAAATTGGGCGGTCGCGAGGTCCCCACGATCGCGAGCGAAGCAGGCTGCGCAGATCAGGGCCGCGATATTGGAGGCGAGCGTAGAGGGCGAATAGCCACTGGCCTCCTCCCACCGCTCTTGCTGAGTCACCGGGCCCTGATTGATGAGGTATCCGGCTCCTCTCAACACCATCGCGTAGGGATCGAAGGCCTGGAGGGCGCCCAGCCGCTGGAGCTTGCGAGCCAGCATGATCGGGAATGCCGCCTCATCGAGCTGGATGCCCCCCCAATACGGCTGTCCATCGATCCAAAAGTTCTGGGCAAAGCCCCCGTCCGGGTCCTGGCTGGCGGCGAGATAAATCAGCGCGCGGAGCGGAGTATCCAGGTTCCCGGCCGCGAGCAGTCCGGTGGCGCTATTGACCATGTCGCGGGTCCAGACCAGGTGGTAGCCGCCCCGGTCCTCGTCGCCCTTGGCTTCACCCCACGGGATCGACAGCGAAGCGATCAGCGCGCCGGGATAGGTTTTGTCCTCATGGGCGAGCAGGAGGCTGTAGCTTCCGTGGTAGAGATGGCCGCCATCCGAGGCCGCCTCGTGCAGCGGGAGCATGTGCTGGGCAGTGCGGTTCCACTGTTCTTCGTAGCGCTCGAGCTGCTCGTCGAAGGGGACGCCGAGCGTCTGCAGCAAGGTGGAGACGGCGTTGTTACGGCTGTTCCCAAATGCGAGCGCGATCGTGAAGTCCTGCCCGGGCTGCCAATCGAGCTGCCCGGTGAGCGCGATATTTCCATTCAAGGCTCGGTCGTATTCCCAGTCCATGCGAAGATCGTCGGCCAGGTCGGTCCAACCGTCGCTGGCTCCTACGAAGCCGCAGGATAGGCGCGAAAATGGGACCGTCGCGGCCAGGGCGAGCCAGCAGCCGTTCTTCTCAGCGGCCAGGATCCAGTGGCCGGCCGCCTCGATGACGTATCCGTTGTTGCCGGCGCCACCGACGTCGAGATGGGGTGCGCAGAGCACGTAAAGATTGAGCTTGGACAGGAATTGGGGCAGCCCATCGACTCGAATCCGCTGAACCAGGCTCGAGAGATGAGGCGCGGCGATCACTTCTTTGGTGATGGCGTAACGACCGCCGGGGTCGGAATTCTTGATCCGGTAGGCCAGTGCATGCTCGGTGCACCGCTCGACGGTTGAGACGAGGTGGCGCCGTTCCTCGTGAAAGAAGCTCGTGCCATCGGTGATCAGCAGCTCGAGGTCGCGCAGCTGCGGCCGATCGATGGTCGGGTAATAGACTTCGGTGACCGCACCGTTCCAGAGGGTGAACCAGACCCGGCTGTCCGCCGAATACGCCGTCCCGACGCCGGTCTTGTCGCCGTGCGTCCAGCGAGGCTCGATCCCGGGAGCGCCCGGTGCATCCCGGTCGCCGCGGACACTCGTCACCGACTACTCCAATCGCCCAACAAACGAAGGGCGGACTTCCTGAGATCCGCCAGGCGGCTACTGTCCCCCAAGTTTAGGCTGCGTGCAAATCAGCGGACGGCGGCGATTTTAGAAGATACTCATCCCCAGGAACCGATTCGGGTCGTCGCTACTGCCTGAACTTCGATCAGCAAGCGCGGGGCCGGCTACGGGAAGCCGCTCAGGCTAGGAGTGGCGCCAACGAATGGCCCTTCGAGCGCCTCAGGGCGAACGGAGTCACCTGCTTTATTGGGCCGCGGATTGGGCAAATCCCCAGCTGGCCGCGCCGATGAGGGCGGCTGGCTGGAGGATCACCGAGACCGGCAGGTGGGCGAGCAACCCCCCGAGTCGGCCCTTGCGCTCGAAAGCTTGCATGAAGCGGCCCTGTTGGAGGGACGGCAGGATGCGGGGCGGGATTCCGCCCCCGAGATAGACCCCGCCGGTGGCCAGCACCTTCAGAGCGAGGTTTGCCGCCTCCGCGCCAAGAATTGAGACGAAGAGGTCTACCGTTCCCCCACACAGAGGACAGGCGATCAGCGGATCCACCGCCGCTTCGATTATGAAGGGCGTCCGGTCCTTAACCCCGACTAGGCGGCCGGCTACTTCGGGAGATTCGGGCGCGTAGCCGCTATCCCGCAAGTACTCATAGATAGAGGGAATAGCGAGCCCGGAACAGACGCGCTCGACGCTTACGTGATCGAAACGGTCCATCAAGTAGCGAAGGAGGCCCACCTGAGCAGTGTCGGTCGGCGCGAAATCGGCATGGCCCCCTTCGGAAGGGTGCTCCCGGTACCTGGCGCCATCCCAGGTCAAGAAGGCTTCCCCGAGACCGGTCCCAGGAGCGATGACCGCTAACGCCCCGCCCGGCTGTGCGTGACCAACGTTCAATACCTCAAATGCTTCGGCCGGGAGCAGCGGCACCGCCCGAGCGGTCGCTTCCAGATCATTGAGCAAGTACACCGCTTCGAGCCCCAGGTCCGAGCCAAGCCGCTCGGCCTCCACGACCCAGGGCAAATTGGTTGCGCGAGCCCGGCCTTCGATCACCGGGCCAGCCACGGCGAAAGACGCCCGGTCCACCGGTAGGTCGACCTGAGCCAGGAAGGTCCGCACGATGGCTTCGAGGCCGGGGAAGTCCGCGCTGCGGAATTCCGCCCGGGCGATCGGGGCGGTCAGACCGGCGTCAGGACCGTACACGGCCAGGGCGGTCTTCGTCCCTCCGATGTCACCTGCGAGCAGCATAGCCGTATTCTCAGCCCCGAAACATTCGATGTGAACGCGGTTCACGCGCCGCCGTCAGCCCAAAGGTCGATTGTAGCGCTCACCCCAGCCGGTTCTGGCTGCAGCCATCGCTATACTCTGCCCGCGCCGGCTGGTCGCCCTAGTCCCATCAGATCATCTGGCGCCCTAGTCCAATCAAGGAGGAATGCGATGGCAACGATCCAGGCCGTAGTCGTGGATCCAGCCGCGACTGGGCGGCTTTCCCTGCGTGAAGTGGAGGCGCCGTCGGGGCGCTCGAACGAGGCCCTGATCCGAGTCCGGGCGACCTCGCTCAACCGAGGCGAGATCCGAGGCGCGGGAACCGCGCCAGATGGCCAGCGGATCGGCTGGGACGTGGCGGGAACCATCGAGCAGCCAGCGGCCAACGGCAGCGGCCCGACGGCGGGGGCGCGGGTGGTGGCGCTCAGCTTCACTCCGCCGATGGGTTGGGCGGAGCTGGTTGCCCTTCCTACCGACTTCATCGCCGAGCTACCCCCTAAGGTGACCTTCGCCGAGGCCGCCACCCTGCCGGTGGCCGGTTTGACGGCCCTGTTGACCCTCGAGAAACGGGGGAGCCTGCTCGGCCGTCGAGCACTCATCACCGGCGCTTCGGGGGGAGTTGGCCACCTGGCGGTGCAGATCGCTCGGGCGGGCGGGGCGCACGTGGTGGCAGTCGTACGCCGACAGAATGCGGTCCAGATGGTCCACGATGCCGGCGCCCATGAAGTCGTCGTCAGTGAAGATGCATCGGGCGCCGCTGCTCACGGGCCGTACGACATCATTGTGGACGCGGTCGGCGGACCGGTGCTGTCGAACGTCCTGACCATGGTGGCGCCCCGTGGCGTAGTCGTGACTTATGGCGCAACCGCCGCCGCCGAGACCACTTTCGACGTCGCGCGCTTCTACCGAGCCGGCGTGCCGACGCTGGCGGCTTTTCAGGTCTTTCCGGAGGTGAGCGTCGAGGCGGCCGGAGTTGGCCTCCGACGCCTGGCCGAGATGGTGGCCGACGGCCGATTGCGTCCGCTCATCCAGGTGGAAGGACCCTGGACGGATATCGGCAAGCTGGCGGTGGATCTCACCGAGCGACGGTTCGACGGCAAGGCCGTCATCCACATCGGCTCCTAGTAGAGCACGCTGTTCAGAGCCTTGCGACATCTTAGTGGGAGGATTTGCTATGCAGCAGCCCGAAGGACCGTTCTGTCAGAGCTGCGGAATGCCGCTCGCCCGCGATGAAAAGGGAGGCGGAAGCAACGTCGATGGCTCGACGTCGACCCAATACTGCAGCCACTGCTATGAGCAAGGGCACTTCACGCTGCCCGATCTCACCCTGGCCCAAATGATGGAAGCGGTGCGCGGCCGGCTCCAGGGTGTCCAGGCACACGCAGAGGCCATCGACGGAATGGTGGCGGGAATTGTTCAACTGGAGAGGTGGCGGGACAGCTCGATCTGAGCTGGGGTCTTACCTGTTCGAGGCGCCCGTCTCATCAGAGTTGGCGGCGGTTGAAGCTGAAGACGGCCAGGCCTAAGATAGCGACCACCCAGGCGGCTGCCCACGCTAGGTATTCCGGCGGCGGTGGGCCGATAGCGAAGAATGGATTCGCGGCGAATCCTCGGCCGCTGCCAGCGCCCTGGAGCAGCAGGCTCGGCTCCAGGCTGAACAGAGCGCCTCGCCAGAGGCCGTCGGTCGGCAGAATGAGCGTGGTCACCTGGCCGATGGTTCTCACCGTATCGGCCCCCAATGCCTCTCCCACCGCCCGGGCAATCCCACCAATCCAGGCCAGTCCGAAAAGTATGAGCGCCACGACGCCTCCGGTCATTGGCGGCAGGCGGGTGCTGCACAGCAGCGCCAGGGTCAGCATGACCAGGCTTTCGGCAAACAAGAATGTGCTCGCCATGATGGGGTGGGGCGGGGTGTAGCCGACGAAAACGCTGACCGCCGCGAATTCGATCGAAGTCGTGACCAGGGTGTAGCCAGCCAGGATCGTCGCAAGTCCCAGCCATTTCCCGATGACCACGTCGCTGCGTCGGATCGGTCGCGCGAGCATCGCCAGCGCCACCCCGGACTCGACCTCGCTAACCACGGCCGGCGCGGTGATGAACACTGCTCCGAGGGTCAGAATGAAGCTGAACATGAATGCCACCAGGATCAGCAGGGTCGCCGCCAGGATCTTGCTCTCGATCGGCGAGCAGGGTTCGCCGTTGCGGCAGGGCAGCGAGGTGAGGATCGCGAATCCCCAGGTCGTGGCGCCAATGAGCACCAAAGTGAGGATCACAACCGCGAGCAGCAGGCGCCGGCGCGATGCCTCGCGAATGGTCAGCCGCGCGATCACGAAAATCGGTGCCCCGATCATGAGTGCCCGGTCGCTTCCATAAGCTCCAGGAACCGGCTCTCCAAGCTCCCGGTCTGCCTTTCGACCGCATGAACCTGGCCGCCCAGCCGAACCAGATTCGCGACCAGGGCCGGGACTTCTTCGTCGGACACCGCTTGGAACGTGTACCAATCTTGCTCGACCGTGAACCCTCCATGGGTGCGGAGCTGCTCTTCGGCCACGGTCGTTAACCCGTTCACCCGAACCCGCACGCCGCTTGCGCTGCCTACGACCTCATCCAGGGCGCCAATGGCAATAACTCGGCCCCGGTCGATAACCGCGACCCGATCGCAGACCTGCTCGACCTCAGTGAGAAGGTGCGAATTCAAGAAAACCGTAGTTCCGCGCTGTTTTAGGCTCCGGATCACCTCGCGTACGTCGTGGCGCCCCACCGGATCCAGCGCCGAAGTCGGCTCGTCCAGGAAGACCAGCTCCGGCTGGCCCAGCAACGCAACTGCCAGCCCCAACCGTTGCTGCATCCCTTTGGAGTAGGTCCCGACTCGGTCGTCCGCCCGCCGGACCAGCCCCACCGTGTCGAGCGCCGAGTCACTCTCGCGGGCCCGCATGACGGAAGGGATGCCAGCCAGCTCCGAGTGGAGCACCAGCACCTCTCGGGCGGTGAGCCATTCCTGGTAGCGGAACAGCTCGGGGAGGTAACCGATCCGTCGGCGCGTCTCGCGATCCCCGAGCGGTTCCCCCAAGAGGGTGCCCTGGCCGGCGCTGGGGCGGATCAGGCCGACCAGGAGCTTGATCGCCGTCGTTTTTCCGGCACCATTGGGGCCCAAGAAGCCGAACACCTCACCTCGGGGAACCGACATCGTGAGCCCCGCGAGTGCGGTCTGGTTTCCGTACCGCTTGGCGAGCTCAGTGGTCTCGATGGCGGGGCCGAGGTTCTGTGGCGGCCTCAACGGAGCGAGTTGGCCACGGCTAGCACGTCTCCCTCTCCGAAGGACGAGGCGACCCCGTAAACTGTGCCGTCCTTTACCCAGATCACCCCGGTAATGAAGCCGCTGGTGTCCGAGAACACCGTGCCCCGGGTACCCTGGACGGAGACCGAATGCGTGTTCACCTCGCCGACGGGGACTGGGATTGGCCAGATCACGGTGGGATCGCCGACTGCTTGAATCATATTGGCCAGGTTCTTCGAGATGCCGGGCTGGCTCAACAAGTACTGTTCCACGTCCTTCGGCGACGCTCCGCGGGAGGTCGCTACTGGCGCTTGAGCCTGCCCCACGATCAACTGCGGCACCATTTGGGCGAAATTCTCAGCGCTCCGCGAATCGGGGGGCGTGGGACGCAGGTCTCTCGGCAATAGACCCGGGCGCTTCGTCCCGTCAAGGGCGCCGAGGTCCAGGTCTCCGCCATAGATCGCGATTACCGCCGCGCCGGTGGTGATCTGAATCGAAGAGCCGTCAATCCCGCCTGGCATTGGCGGCAAGTCTCTCCCTTTGGCTTGAGCCGCCGCGCGGGTTTTCCCTGCGCTGAACGTGTAGGTGGCCGACATGCTCGGAACCACCAGATAGGTAGGCGCGGCGGTTACTTTAGAAGGAAGGCTGCCCACCGTGACGACTTTCAGCCCGCTGGCCGTTCCGGCCTCTGCAGGACCCGAGACCGTCTGGGGCTTACCTCGGGAGACCGAAGTCAACTCGCCATAGTCATTGAGCGAAGGCAGGGCCTGCAGATCGGCCAGCGTGACCGGCACGATGGCGAACTGCTGGGGCTGGAACCGATCGAGCAACCCCTGCGCGTATGACCCAATTGGGGTGGAGGTCAGGATCAGAACCAGGGCACAGGCTCCGAGCATTCCCAGGGCGGAGCGTACCACCACGGGGCGCCCGGACATCCCCACCCGCCAGCGCTCATACCAGGGCACCCTTCGGTCGGCTGCATCAATCTTTTCGAAGATTCGATCCAGCGTGCCGCGCGAAGGCATTCCGCCGGCGTCGCCAGTCGCCTGGGTGGCGGCGCCGATCGTCTCCCAGTCGTCCAGCTCGGCCCGACAGATCGCACATTCGTCGAGGTGAGCCTGCACTCCCTCGGCCGCCTCGGGGGGAAGAGTCCGGCTGGCATACTCCGGCAAGAAGTCAATCACGTGGTTCGCTAGCTCTTGAGTCATGGTTTACTCCTGACGGGATCGGATTTGTGGCTCACCCCGGTCCGTCCTCGCTGAGAATCTGCCGCAACGCTCGTCGCGCGGCATTCAGGCGACTCTTGACGGTTCCTTCCGGCACTCCGGTGATCAGCGCCATCTCCTGATAGCCGAGTCCGCTGACAAACTTGAGAGCGAGCACCTCGCGATGCGCCACGCTCAGTCGAGCGATACCCAGCCGGACCATTGCGACATCCGCCTGGGCAAGGACCCGATCCTCCGGCTCCGGACCCGGATCGGCCACCTCGGAAGCATCATCGACATCCTGGAGCTTTACCCCGGGCCGACGCATCACATTGTGGGCCTGGCGGCGGGCAATCCCGAACAGCCAGGTTCGCAACATCGAGCGACTCTGGAAGGTACCTGCGCTACGCCAGACAGCCACAAAAGTGTCCTGCAGAATTTCTTCGGCGAGGCCCGCGTCCGAGGTCAGCTGGAATAGGTAGCGGAAGATCGGCCGCTGGAATTCCGCGTACAGCAAACCGAGGGCGTCGCGATCGCCAGTCGCGACGCGCGCCAGCAGTGTCTCATCATCAGCCGCCACAGGTGCTCCGGCGATGGAGCGGGAAAAGATCTGGGTTGAATCCATTAGCGCTCACCCCTCCATCAAATGAGTAGCGAGCTTCGCCCGAAAAGTTCATTTCTCCCGAAATTTTGCACCGTATTCCTGCAACCCTCCGAAGGAGGACATCACGCCGAGGGAATGTGGAGGCATTAGTATGGGCTTATGGTCCAGGCATGCAACGGCTCGCCCCATGCGAAAGCATTCACGCTCTAAAAGCCAAACTATTCGGTATCATTGGCAGTAACTACCGCAACTTATGGTACTTAGAATAGCCATGAGCCATCGTTTCGTCTTTAATAGTGGATAACTACCATTTAATTGACCATTCTAGGCAAGTCTGATACATTCGTTCGGGTAGACTGAAGTTGGCTCAGCCACGACTATCGATTCGCAGGAGTAACGCTACGACGAATCCTCAGACCGATCCCCCGGAGACCATCCCCAATTCGCCCCTGCCAAGAAGCAATCGTAGCCGCACCGACCGCAACCTGTGGACAGCCTTCATCGAAGAAGCCAAGGCCAACCGGATGTACGTGGCCTATGCGATGAAGGCAATGGAGGAGGGGCATCCAGAGGTCGCCGATGTGTTTTTGCAGGTGAGCGGATCCGAGACCATCCACGCCATCGAGCATCTCAAGGCCCTGGGCGACGTTCACGGCACTCTCCAGAACCTGCGGAAAGTGATCGAGGACGAGATGCGGGAAGCTTCTGAGATGTATCCGCGCATGATTCGGCAGGCCGAGGAAGAAGGACGTGCGGACGCGGCTCGCACGTTTCGGCTCGCTTTTGATGGTGAGTCGCGGCACGCGGAATTGTTCGAACAGACCTACACAAGCCTTCGCTCCGCGCAACCGCGAGCGTCCGGCGCTATGGTGCCCACCCCACCGGTCCCAATCGTTCCGCAAGCAATCGAGACGAGCCCGATCCCCGAGGACCTGGACTCGGAGAAGCGGCGGGTGGCTGGCTTGCGGCGCATTCGAGAGGTGGTTTTTGGAGCCCAGGACGCCTTGATCAGCATCGTCGCGATTGCCGCCACGGTTATGGCCGCCTCAGGCCAGGCCCACCTGGCGATCGTAGCCGGCCTCGCCGCCGCCCTGGCCGGCACCGTTTCTATGGCGGCTGGGACCTATCTCGGCTCGCGCGCGACGACTGAAATGGAGGAAGCTGAAATCGAGGGCGAGCGCCGAGAGCTGGCTCGCGACCCGGACGAAGAGCTCGCCGAGCTGGTGCACACTTTCCGTCGCGACGGCTATTCGCTGACCGAAGCGGAGCAGATGGCCGACCGCCTCATGGAAGACCTCCCGATGGCGCTTCGGGTGATGACCGAGCGAGAGCTGGGAATTAGCCCGGAGGCGTTGCCCGATCCCGGCAAAGACGCTGGAGTGATGGCCGCTTCGTTCGGAATTGGCGGGCTGGTCCCGCTGCTTCCGTACTTTTTCTCGGCCGGCGTGGTCTCGATCGCGGCTTCAGTTGTCCTGACTCTGGTCGCTCTCGGGGCAGTCGGCGTCATCAAAGCACGCATTGCTCACCGTCCATTGGTCCGTAGCGTGCTCGAGATCCTGGGCGTCGGTGCGCTATCCGGCGCCCTGGGGTTCGCGCTGGGCGAATACATCCCCCGCTTGTTCGGACTCAGCTGAAATAGCCCTGGCCGGGGATGCCTCTGGCCATTCCCCGCGAGCGCTCGCGCCCCGATTGGGACTATCATGCCCCAGTTGCCGTGAAGGCCCCGCGTGCGCTCGGTAAGACCCCTTACCTATGGCACGGAGGTCGCCTCTTTGAATTGGGACGGGGGAGAAGGCTGTGCAAATCGTCGACGCTGACGGCCACATTTCCGAAGGATCCTGGGCAGAAGAGATTGGCAAACACATGCCCAAAGGCAATCGCAGCCGGGGCTCGTTCTTTCCAACCCTGGATCACCTTCATGGTGGGTTCTTGCGCCCGGAAGGCGGGCGGGCAGCCGGCCCGAAGATCGGACCCGACGAGTGGGTCCAGTTTCTGGACGATACCGGCATCGACTGGACCGTTATCTACCCAACCAGTGGCCTGGCCATGGGCCGAATCACGTCCGAAGATTATGCCGTGACGGTCTGCCACGCCTACAACGACTGGCTCCACGAGCGGTTCACCGGCGGCAATCCCAGGATCCGCGGAATGGCCCTCATTCCAGTTCAGGACGTGCCAGCGGCGGTCGAGGAGCTGCACCGAGCAGTCACCGAGCTCGGAATGTGCGGCGCAATGCTGCCGTCCAACGGAGAGGGACTCAAGGCCCACCTCGGCTCGAAGATCTACTGGCCGATCTACGAGGAGGCCGAGAAGCTCGGCTGCTCGCTGGCGGTCCACGGCGGCTCCCATCACCACCTCGGCCTCGATACCTTCAGCATCTATTACCCGGTCAACGCATTAGGCCATCCGTTCGGAATCATGGTTCAGGCGGCCGGCATGATCTCGCACGGCGTGTTCGAACGCTTCCCCAAGCTTCGGGTCGGCTACCTGGAAGGGGGGTCCACCTGGGTGCCGTTCATGATGGACCGCCTGGATCGCGCCTACCATGAGGGACACGCCCAGGTGGACATGGACGGGGCGATCGCTTATGCACCGAATTCCGGCGAGAAGCCCAGCGACTATTTCAAACGCCTGGTGCACGACGGTCGGCTATTCGTCGGCTTTGACGTCGATGACGATGGACTTGCCAATTCGGTCGATCGCGCCGGGGGGGAAGCCTTTCTCTATGCAAGCGATTTCCCCCACGAGGTGCGCACCGCTCAGATGTGCCGAGGTGAGATCGACGAGTTGCTCGAACGCGAGGACCTCAGCGAAGCGGCGAAAGAAGCGGTGCTCGGAAAGAATGCAGTCCGCTTCTACGGGGATGGGCCGAGCGCCTGACGGAAACCCAGTGGGACATCATCAGCTAGCAGCGGGGCAAGCGGGACATTCATACGCGGCTTTGGGCGTCAGGTTGAGCATTTCGTCGGCGTCCACGTCTTCGAGCCGCCTTTTCGACTTGAGCTAGGACCGGCCAGGGTTTGGGCCCGACATTCATTTGGAGGTGAACCGGTGCAGCTCGTTCTCTTTGACAACCATACGCCGGGGCTCTTGAAGGGAGACTCGGTCGTCGACGTTACCGCAGCGGTCCGGGACGTGGCCGGCCGGAACGGCCAGGAGACCATGGAAGCGATCATCGAGAACTTCGAACGGCTGCGACCGGCCCTCGAGCGCGAACTGCGGGATGGACCGGCCCTTCCATTGTCCGCAGTCCGCCTGCGGGCGCCGCTTCCCCGGCCCGGCAAGATCATGATGATGGGGGCGAATTACCTGGAAGGCACGAGCGGGCCTGCGCTGCCTATCTGGGGATTCCTAAAATCCCCCGAGGCCGTGCTCGACCCGGGTGGAACGTGTGTGCTTCCCAAGGCCGAGGCTCGCGTCTTCCACCACGAGGCGGAGCTCGCCGTGGTTATCGGCCGTCGGGGAAAAGACATTTCCCAGGAGCACGCGCTGGAGCACGTTTTTGGCTACATGGTTGGGGTCGACGTCTCCGGTCGCTTTGCGGATATGCCCAACTCTCTGGTGGGAAAGTCCTACGACACTTTCTCCCCCTTTGGGCCAGCCATCACGACGGCGGATGAGATCGCCGACCCCCATCAGCTTCAGGTTCGGCTCTCCGTGAGCGGGGAGCCCCGACAGGACTACAACACCTCCGATATGGGCCATCGGATCCCTGAGTGCATCGAGTACTGGTCAGCTATCACCACCATCAACCCGGGGGATGTCCTCTTCTGTGGCACGAACCACCAGGGCCTCGGCGCACTTCAGGACGACGACCGGGTCGAGATGACCATCGATGGGCTGGGAACCCTCACGTTTACGATTAGCGATCCGCTCGAGCGCGTCTGGCCGCGGGGCCTCGACCCCGCCATCGGCCAGACCGTGCGGGAGCGCATTCTATCGGGTCACGGCTTCTAGCCAAGCACCGCCTCCAAACCGAACAGAGGAGCGCGCACGCCGCGCTCCCAACTGGATACACAGCTATTCTCTGGAGCAGACGTGCAGAGCACATACAAACAGGAGGGATTGATGCAAGCCAGCCACCAGTTGGGCTCTTACGGACGTTTGGCTTCGACGATCGGCATCACGCTGCTCGTTCTTCTAGCCTGCGGCCCGGCCGAGAAAGCGAGCAGCCCCAGCAATGAAGCGCCGTCTCCCGCGACGATCGCGACGAAGGTGGTCAGGTTTGCCGTCCAAACTGAGTTCGCCTATCTGGTGCAGTACGGCCATGTGCCCACCGCCAACCCGGGCCCCGAGCGTTTCTATGTCTTCCACAGTAATCTGACGGTTTTCGACGCCGAGGGAAACCCACAGCCCCTGATGGCGCAAAAAGTCCCTACCATCCAGGACGGCGACTGGAAGCTGAACCCCGACGGCACCATGGAAGTCACCTGGAAGATTCGCCCGGGCGTGCTCTGGCAGGACGGCACGCCGTTAACGGCCCAGGACTTCGCGTTTGGCTTTGAAGTCCTGGTGGATCCCAGGCTGGTCGTCGATGGGGGCACGGAAAACCTGAAGGACGTTTCAGGCGTACGGGCCACCGATGCTCAGACCCTCGTCGTTAGCTGGCGGGCCCCGTGGATTTACGCAAACAGTAACCACCACGAGGGAATCCCCGCGCTCAAGCGGGATCAGATCGAGCCTCTTTATCGGTCTCTGGACCCAGTGGCATTCGCCGATAGCCAGGTGTGGAGATCGGAGTTCGTTGGGCTCGGCCCGTACCGAGCCACCGAGTGGGTCCTTGGGGACCACATCACTGCCGTGGCCTTCGACCGGTTCTTCCTGGGCCGACCGAAGATCGACCGGGTGGAGTACCACTGGGTTGCGGTTACTCAGCTCGCTGCTCAGACGCTGGCTGGGTCGATCGACTCATTTGGGGTCGGGGCATTCGGAAAAGGGAATCAGCTCGCTGAGATCCAGCAGCAAAAGGGCCCTAGTTGGGGAACTTGGTTTCTAGACCGCGTTCTCGCACGCGGTCTGAATCTGAACCACCGAGAAGGCGGTGCCTGGGCGCAGGACGTACGCTTCCGGCAAGCCATGGCCTACTCCCTGAACCGACCAGCGATGGCCGAGGCCGTGGCGGGACCCCATGGCGAGCGCACCGATTACGTCCTGGATCAAAGCAGCCCGGTCTACAAGCTAGCCGAGCAGCGCGGGGTTCCGAAGTACTCGTTCGATCCAACGCGCGCGGCCCAGCTCTTTGCTGAAGCCGGCTGGGCCAAGGGCGCCGACGGTCTCCTGCGCAATAGGGCCGGGCAGACCGTGGACTTTCCCTGCTGTCGCTACCCTGACGCCGACGCCGAAAACACCAGGGAGAGCCTCATTTGGGGGGATGCCCTGAAACAGGCGGGCATCGACGCCCACCACCCGATCCCTGCCGCTCCCGCCGGACTGACGGGGACCGATCTTCGCAAGGCCAGAAACTTCGGGTGGGCCGGGATGACTACGCACATCTACCTGACCCCTCGGCAGCACTTCCTGACCCTGTCATCGGCCGTGATCCCGGATGACGCAAATAGATGGACGGGGACCAACAACGGCGCCTACTCCAATCCGGCCTACGACAAATTGCTGGCGGAGCGACTCACGACGCTCCCCATAACCGAGCGACGGGAGAAAGAGGTCCAGCTCGTCAAGATCCTCGCCGAGGAGGTGCCTTTCCTCGTCGTCTACTACCTCGGCAACCCCATCGTCGCCCGGGACGGGATCACCGGAGTGTCCCGACAGGCCGTGCTCAATGACGCGTATACCGTGAATATCCACCAATGGGATATGAAATGAGTTGGGGGAGAAATCCATGACGGTAATTGACGCGGACTGCCACGTTATCGAGAACGAACGGACCTGGTCGTATATGGAGGGAGAGGACAAGAAATACCGTCCGATTCGCATCCAGATGGACGAGGAACTGCAGCGCCCGGGTAACCAACAGTGGCTCATCGACGGCAGGCTAACACTGCAACAATCGGACGGGGGGCTGCGGACTTCCGAGGAGTCGCGCGAGTTTATCTCGGTAGACGCCCGGCTCGAGCACATGGACGAGCTCGGGGTCGACATCCAGGTGCTCTTCCCAACCATGTTTCTCCGACCACTGACTGAAAATCCGGCCGCCGAGCGAGCAATCTACACCTCCTATAACCGCTGGCTGGCCGACATCTGGGAGAAGGGCGCGGGCCGCTTGCGATGGGCGGTTGCCGTGCCGACACTGAGTATTTCGGAGGCGATTCCAGAAATGGAATGGGCCAAGCAGCACGGCGCTTGCGCGGTGTTTATGCGTGGATACGAGGCGGGCGATCGCCACCTGGGTGATCCCTATTTCTTTCCTTTGTATCAGGCTGCGGAAGCTCTCGATATGCCCATCTGCCCCCACGCGGGGAACTCCAGCTTCACGATGGAGAAATTCATGGCGGTGGCCGGCGGGTTGAATTTTTTCAAGTCCCCGGTGATCGACGCATTCTTGTCAATTGTGAAGTCCAAGATTCACGCCGAATTCCCCAAGCTCCGTTTTGGGTTCATCGAGACGTCGTCTCAATGGGTTCCCTGGGCCATGCACAGTCTGGGTAGGGCGGATCCATCGCTGTCTCGGCCTGGAGCCGGGCTTCTCGGGCAGCTGCGCGCACCCGACGATCTGCTGCCCGAGAACCGGCTGTACGTGGCGTGTCAAACCAACGACGACATCCCCTACGTGCTCAGGTACGCGGGCGCCGACAACCTCGTTATCGGTTCCGACTACGGGCACAACGATACCGCCGCCGAGATCACGGCGCTGCGCCATTTACGCGAGATCGGAGGCCTGGACGAGACCATAGTGGACAAGATCATGGACGCGAATCCGACCGCCCTCTATGCGCTTTGAGTTGGGAGCCAGGGGAGTCCGCTTCAGGGCCGCATCTCAGCTAGTCCCCCCACATAGCGAGGCGAGCAGACGAGAATGATGAACGGACAAGTGGTAGTCATCACCGGAGCAGCCAAGGGGATTGGTCGATATATCGCGCGCGACACCAGGGTCAGGTGACGGAGCCGAACTCCAGAACGCGATGACCCTTCCCCGAGTAGTCAGCAAGCTTGCACCGCCTCCAGTAGCGACGAGAGGAGCCCCCAGTGTCACGTGTGGTTGCGGAGATCGTAGATTCGGATGGCCACATCTTCGAGCAGGACGACGATATCCGCCCCTATTTCGGGGCGAAGTATGGCTCGAGCGGACCCGGCCGCTCCTATTTCTTCCCCGACCTGGATGGATGGCGAAGAGGCGGGCGCGACGTCCACGATGACCCAGCGAGCTGGCTGCGCTTTCTCGATACAGCGGAAATCAGCGCGGCAGTTATCTACCCGACGGCAGGCTTGGGCTTCGGCTTCGGGCGCGACGCTGCCTGGGCGGTCGAGTTATCCCGTGCGTATAACGATTTCATGGCCGACAAATACCTCAAGGCCAGCCCTCGCCTAAAGCCTATCGCCATCCTCCCAGTGCAGGATCCTCTAGCGGCTGCCCACGAGCTTCGTCGTGCGGTGGAGGAGCTAGGCCTGGTTGGCGGGCTGTTGCCGGCAGCCGGTCTCCGGCATCCCTATGGTGATCCAGCCTTCGAGCCTCTGTATCGAGAAGCTGATGCACTGGGCACCGTGCTTGCTATCCATGGCGCGCCGCGGAGAGGGGTGGGCGTCGACTTCTTTGACGACCCCAATCAAGCGTTCATCCTGGCCCACCCCTACTCGCTCATGACCCAATTCACCAGCATGGCTTGCGAAGGCGTCTTCGCTCGCTTCCCGCGCATGAAGGTCGCTTTCCTGGAAGCCGGGTGCGGGTGGGTCCCCTATCTTATCGAGCGGATTGACCGCAGGATGGTGGCGCGAGGGAATGGGCCCCTGGCCTCCGAGCAAGTCCGCGACTGCCCGATCTACTTCCATGCGGAGCTGGAGGAAAAAGAGGTCCTTCCGCTGGCCGTCTCCGTGGTCGGTGACGACCGTTTCCTTTATGCGACGGACTTCCCTCACGAGTCGGCGGAAACCGCCAGCCGGGCACTCCAGTCGTTTCTCAACCGCGATGACGTGAGTCAATCGACCAAGCAGAAGATTCTTTGCGACAACGTCAAGGCGATGTACGGGCTCAAATAGCTCCTGGCGAGCCTTTTCGAGGACACGGAATGCGATGCGCTTCTTCGGAAAGAACTAGACTGGGGCGCTCGACCGATAAGCCTATCAACGGGAAGAGGGGAGGCGGCCGGTATGAGCTTGCAAGACAAAGTGGCGGTCATTACCGGTGGTGGGCGAAACATCGGAGCCGGCATCTCGCATCTGTTCAGCCAGAACGGAGCCAAGCTGGCCATCTTCGACCTCGATCTGGGGCGGGCGACCGCGCAGGCGGAAGCCCTGCGCGAGGACGGGGCCGAGGCGATCGGCATTGCCGGGAGCGTTACCCGCACCCCCGATATCCAGAATATGGTCGAGCGGGTGGTCAACGAATGGGGCCACATCGACATTCTTGTGAACTGCGCGGCCATTTCCGATCGGCAAGGCATCCTCGATCTTCCGGACGAAACCTGGCGGGAAGTATTGGAGGTCACCCTGACCGGCCCGTTTTTGTGCTCGAAATACGTCGCGCAACAGATGGTCAAGCAGGGGACCGGCGGAGCCATTGTGAATTTCTCATCCACTTCCGCCTACGGCGGCGGCAACCGTCGGATCGCCTACAACGCGGCTAAGGGTGGGATCATCTCCCTGACTCAGAGCATGGCGGCTCAGCTGGCCCCTCACGGGATTCGCGTCAATGCCATTGCGCCGGGGCCGACTGGGGACCAGGTAGGCGGCGCCATTTTGGCTTCGGACCGCGGTGCCCACAACCTCTTGAATCAACACACGATGCCTGAGGACCAAGCAAGAGTGGTTCTCTTCCTAGTCAGCGATGAATCGCGGCACATCATCGGGCAGACCATAAGAGTGGACGCCGGTGGCGGGGTTATGTAGATTTGACCCACCCGCCCGCCCATTGAACTTGGGGGGCTTCCGCCCCCCGAACCCCCCAAGGGGATCCGGAGACGAGGACTGGCGCCCCCCGCTTGAGGCAGAAGGGCAGGTCAGAAGAGGGATCGAGAGGGAAGATCGTTATGAATCTAGCGAGCCATCATCGGAGTTCGTTCGGATGCGTGGCGTCGCTGATTGGCGTGGCAATGCTACTGTTTGCCTGCAGTCCGGCCAGCCCGGTCACTCCCGCTGCCGACCAGGGAAAGACCACAGCGAAAAGCGGGCCGAAGACCATCGTCTTCGCCATCCAGGATGAGTTCGCTTACCTAGTTCCATATGGCCACATCCCGATCGACTAGCGACTCAAGAATGAAATTTGGAGAGGGGCTATGACCAAGGTTGCAGGGATCGACGAGGTCGCGATCGTCGGCGCCGGGTGGATGGGGAGCGGGATCTCCACGATCTGTGCGTTGGGCGGCTACCCGGTGAATCTGGTTGATGTGTCCCAAGAGATTCTCGACCGCTGCGTGGGAAAAATCCGCGCCAACCTGGATCTGCTGGTCGAGGCGGACGAGGTCACGGCAGCCGACGCCGATGCGGCACTCGGGCGCATCCAGCCCACCACCAGCATGGCCGACGGCCTCGGCCGCTCGCAGCTGGCGATCGAGGCAGTCCCGGAGAAGCTCGAAATCAAGCAGGAAGTCTTCGTAAAAATGGAGGCGGCGGCCCGACCCGGCACCATCCTGGGCACCAACTCGTCGGGCTTGCCCACTACCGACATCGCCGCCCTGTGTAACCGGCCTGAGCAGATTGTCGGCATCCACGTGTTCGAGCCGCCCTTCGTCCTGCGCGCAGTCGAAGTCATCCGCGGCCAGCGCACATCTGACGACACCTTCGAAAAAGCGGTCGCTTTTGTCGAAAGCGTCGGCTCGGTTCCGATCCGGGTGCTCAAGGATCGCCGCTCGTTCGTGATCAACTTCCTCCAGCAAGCCATGCGCAAAGCCGCCTTGGATCTGGTCGAGGCGGGGGTCACCACCGAGGAAGATATCATCAAAGCCGCCCGGCATAGCTTCGGCGTGAAGTACGTGGCCATGGGACCCTATTCGGCCCGGGGGGGCGTGGACCGGGCCAACCAGTACGAGCCCGAGGCACTGGAAGAGATGGGACGCAGAGCCCTGGAGATGCTCCCGGTGATCCGGGCGGCCCGTACTTTAGACTAAGGACAGCGCCGACAAGCCAGAAGATGGACTTCGTCCGGTAGGGTCTGGGCCTTGTGCCCCGCCGAACCTGGCTAACGACCAACACGACGGAAGGGGACAAGGCCCTGCCCTACCGATCAGAGACCAATAAATAGGGAGCACATGAATGGCAGTGACCCCGGAAATGCAGACGGTGGGCAAATCCATCGCGAAGCCAGACTCTTCCCTCAAGGCGGTTGGCTCGGCCCGCTACACCGGCGACGTCCACCTGGCCGGGATGCTACAGGCGAAAATCTTGCGCCCGCCTCATGCCCACGCCCGGATTATGGCCTGGGATACCCGCGAGGCTGAGGCGCTGCCGGGCGTGTACGCGGTAGTCACTGGCCGGGATATTCCCGAAACGGCTCGGCTGGGGCGCGCGGTCCAGGACCGCCACGCGCTGGCCAAGGAGCAGGTAGTCTATCCGGGCGACCCGGTCGCCGCCGTGGCAGCAATCGACGAAGAAACCGCCCAGCGTGCGTTGGACCTGATCCACATCACCTACGAGCCACTGCCGGGCGTCTTCGACCCCGAAATGGCGATCATGACGGATGCCCCGGTGATCCACCCGGGACTCAGCGACTACCCGGGGATTGGCCCCAACTTTGGCGGCGGCAACGTCCAGAGCGAGCTGTCGCTGGAGCTTGGCAACACCGAGGCGGCCTTGCAGGAGCCGGGCTTGATCATCCACGAGGCACTCTATCGGACTCCCCGCCAGAGCGCGGCGCCGATGGAGCCCCACGCGGCGACTGCCCAGGTGGACGCGAATGGCCGAGTCACCGTCTGGGCAAGCTGCAAAGCGCCGTTCCGCAATCGGGAGGGGATCGCGAGGACCCTAGGCATCCCGGCTTCCCACGTGCGGATCATCAGTCCGGCGATCGGTGGCGATTTCGGCAGCAAGGGAACTCTTTTCATCGAACCCATCGCGGCCCTGCTCGCTTGGAAGGCCCGCCGCCCGGTCAGGCTCGTGCTCCAGCGCACCGAAGAGTTCACCTCGATGGAGGCCCGTCCTCGTCAGATCAGCCGCATCAAGCTAGCTGCCCGACCAGACGGGACGCTGGTGGCGCTGGAAGGCACGCTGATCTCTGATGTCGGCGGCGTCGACGATGGTGGCAGCGTCGGGCCGCGCGGACTCCTGGGTCCGTACAAGATTCCCAATGTGAAGGTGAAGGCCTACAACACCTATACCAACACGTCGCCGAGCGGCCATGTGCGGGCTCCATCCGGCCCCCAGAACCATTTCGTGATGGAATCGGCCCTCGACACCCTGTCCCGCAAGTTGGGCATCGACCCCTTCGAGTTGCGCCGCAGGAACGCGGTCAAGGATGGAGAGATCGTGCCGGGCGGTCGGGCGGTGATCCAGAACTCCGGACTTGAGCAGTGCGCCGAGCGGGCCGAGGACTGGCGAGCCAATAAGCTCGGCCCGCTCGGCCTCCACGAAGGGGTCGGAGTCGCGCTCTCGACCTGGTCGCTGGGGCCACGCCCAGCCGCGACGGAAAGCTCCGCCACCGTGAGAGTCGACATCGATGGAAGCGTCGTCGTCCTGACTGGCGCAACTGACCAGGGTGGCGGGCAATGGGGCCTGGCTCGCCAGGTGGCCAGCGAAGTGCTCGGAGTTCCAGTCGAGACGGTAAGTGTGATCGCCGGCGACACCGACGCAACCCCGACCGAACAGGCGATCGGCGGAAGCGGCGGCAGCTATCGGATGGGCACCGCGGTCCGCCAGGCCGCCCAGGACGCCCGGGAGCAAATTCTTCGCTTCGCTGCCGACCACCTGAAGGCGGACATCGCCGAGCTCACCCTCCGAGATGGCGTGGTCAGAGTGGCGGGCGACGCCTCCCGACACCTGAGTCTGACCGAGGTCGGTCATCTGGCGCCCCGATCCGCGGCCGGCGCGATTGTCGGCAACAGTGGCCCGGTGCGCGCCCGGGAGTTCCTCGACCACGGCAAGGAGCAGATGGAGGTCGCGGATGCGCCCAGCTTTGCCTATCACGTGGTCAAGGTCCGGGTGGATCCCCAAACCGGTCAGATCGAAGTGCCCAAGTATTACATCGTCCAGGACGTCGGGAAGGCCCTCAATCCCATGTATTGCGAGGGCCAGCTGGAAGGCGGGGTAGTGATGGGCCTGGGTTACGCGCTCACCGAGGAGCTGCTGAGCGACGGCGGCACGAATATCAACGCCAACTTGTGGGAATATCTCTTGCCCACCGCGCCTTTGATCCTCGACCTGACCGCCGAACTGGTCGAGGTGCCCTCCACCTATGGCCCATTCGGCGCCAAGGG
>SHYK01000006.1 GCA_009692845.1 Chloroflexota bacterium
GGCTCTCGTAGCCGGTCAACCGGCCATTCACATAGGTCGCGTAGGAAAGCTTCCCCATCTCTCCATCATTGACGACGTTCAGCCCGACCTCGACCTGGCGGCGAGTGCTTTCCGCAACCGCCGCTCTGACTTGTTGATCGAGGGCTTCACGATCGGCGAGCTCGCCGGCCTCGGCGGCATAGAGCAGCCCGATCAGGTCGTCCGGGCGAGGGAGACTCCCGGTGTGGGTGGTCAGAATCCGATCGACGCTTCGCTGCATATCATCTCCCCCAGCTCGACCGCCGCTGCACGGTGCGAGCCGCCGGATTGTACTCGCGCACTCAGATCTAATCGGGGACGGCCCTTACAATGACCGTTACCCCTTGGCTCGACGGAGAAGGCGATCTCTATGCAGGCCCCGCTTCCTGACCGGCCCCCAATTGGGCTACCCGGCCTTTTTTACGGCTGGACGATCGTGGCCGTCCTGGGCTACGTCGGGGCAATCACGATCATGCTGGCCGGCCCCAACCTCGGTTTGTTCATCAAGCCGATGGGCGAGGTTTTGGGGATCAGCGCGGCGATGTTCGGCTGGTGCCAGACGGTGCGGGCGCTAGCGGGAGCCGTCTCCGGCCCACTGCTGGGACGCTTGATGGATGTGTACGGCCCGCGGTACCTGCTGGCTGGGGCCGCGGTTGTCAGCGGGGTTCTCACCATCTTGATGGCCCAGGTCAGCCAGGCCTGGCAGCTCCTGGTGCTCTTCGCCGGGTTGGGTTTGATCGGCATGTCGGGGCCCGCTCAGCTCTACACGGTGGTTCCGATCTCCAAGTGGTTTATTCGTCAGCGCTCCCGCGCATTCTCACTCCTCTTTTTTGGCCTGGTGATGGGACCCACTTTCCTGCTTCCAATCAACCAGCTCCTGATCGACGGGATCGGCTGGTCGGCGACCTGGGTGATCATTGGCCTCCTGGCCGCCATTACGATCACGCCCATATCGGTGATCTTCCTACGCCGGCAGCCGGAGGATCTGGGATTGCTGCCCGATGGCGACCCACTCGTAGCGGAGCCCGCTATTCCGAATTGGCCGGTCAGCGGCGAAGCGGTCGCGGTGGCCCCAATCCTGGTAGCGCCGATCATTCGGGCGGTCGCGGAGGAGCGCTCCTGGACACGCGACGAAGCAATGCACACCCGAGCGTTCTGGAGCCTGGGGCTGGCCTTCTCCTTCACTTTTTTCGCGGGCGGCAGCTTTGTGCTGTTTCGAATCGCGCATTTCGTGGAGCGGGGCATGGATCCGACCGTGGTCGCGCTGGGGGCGAGTGCGGATGCATTCATGTTCGGGCTATTCGCCCTGGCGGGCGGCGTGCTGGGGGACCGGGTCCCCGCCCGTCTCCTGGCGGTTGGGGCTTTTGGCACGATGTTCATCGCCGTCGTCCTGGTGATCTTCGCGGACTCGGTACCGCTGATGATATTTGCCAACGGGTTGTGGGGCTCAGCGGCGGGAGCGAACAACATTGCGCAGCAGATCATGTGGGCGTCCTATTTTGGCCGCGCTCACCAGGGCAGCATCCGCGGGGTGGTGGCTCCGCTAACCGTGACGATCGGGAGTATTTCCGGCCCCCTGGCTGGAACGCTCCGAGAGCTGACCGGCAGTTACACGACCGCGTGGTGGATCGCGGCCGGCCTGGTGTTGGTGGGCGGCTTGCTGGTGGCTCGGACCAGCGTACCCATCTGGAAGCCCAGGGGTCAGGAGTCCCCGCCCTTGGACCCGACCACGCTTTCCTTGTCCCAGCCTTAAGCTCGTCGATTATCTGAGAATTCGCTATTGTCTGAAGATCCATCGGGGCAGGGGGGGTGAAGCCCCCGAAATTAATGGGCGGGCGGTTGGGCCTTCCTATGGCGGTTGACAGCGGAGTGGCGGGGCGATATGATACGCCTTACCCCTCCGAGGGGTGTGCACTTTAACAATCGAAGAGTGGCGAGGAGAGGGAGCCCTAAATGAACAAAATAGGGTTCACCTCTTGTCTATTAAATAGGTGAGAGATTGGATCCGAACTCCGATGGAGAGTTTGATCCTGGCTCAGGACGAACGCTGGCGGCGTGCTTAAAACATGCAAGTCGAACGGGTTCCCCGATTCGTCGGGGGACTAGTGGCAAACGGCTGAGTAACACGTAGGCAACCTACCCTGGAGTGGGGGATAACTACTCGAAAGAGTAGCTAATACCGCGTACGCTCATCTTCCCCTGGGAAGATGAAGAAAGCAGCAATGCGCTCTAGGAGGGGCCTGCGTCCGATTAGCTAGTTGGTGAGGTAACGGCCCACCAAGGCGACGATCGGTAGCTGGTCTGAGAGGACGATCAGCCAGACTGGGACTGCGACACGGCCCAGACTCCTACGGGAGGCAGCAGTTAGGAATTTTGGGCAATGGGCGAAAGCCTGACCCAGCAACGCCGCGTGGGTGATGAAGGCCTTCGGGTCGTAAAACCCTTTTACAGGGGAAGATAATGACGGTACCTTGTGAATAAGCCCCGGCTAACTACGTGCCAGCAGCCGCGGTGATACGTAGGGGGCAAGCGTTGTCCGGATTTACTGGGCGTAAAAGGCTCGTAGGTGGCTCGTCCAGTCGAGCGTGAAATCTCCCGGCTTAACCGGGAGAGGTCGTTCGATACTAGCAGGCTCGAGGCCGGTAGAGGGAAGCGGAATTCCGGGTGTAGTGGTGGAATACGTAGATATCCGGAGGAACACCAGTGGCGAAGGCGGCTTCCTGGACCGGTTCTGACACTGAGGAGCGAAAGCGTGGGGAGCGATCCGGATTAGATACCCGGGTAGTCCACGCCGTAAACGGTGGGCACTAGGCGTCGGGGGTATCGACCCCTCCGGTGCCGCAGCTAACGCATTAAGTGCCCTGCCTGGGGAGTACGGCCGCAAGGCTAAAACTCAAAGGAATTGACGGGGGCCCGCACAAGCAGCGGAGCGTGTGGTTTAATTCGATGCAACGCGAAGAACCTCACCTAGGTTTGACATGCTGGAAGTAGAACCCCGAAAGGGGAACGACTCGTAAAGTCGAGAGTCAGCACAGATGCTGCATGGCTGTCGTCAGCTCGTGCCGTGAGGTGTTGGGTTAAGTCCCGCAACGAGCGCAACCCTCGGCGTTAGTTACCATGTCTAGCGCGACTGCCGGTACTAAACCGGAGGAAGGTGGGGATGACGTCAAGTCAGCACGGCTCTTACGCCTAGGGCTACACACACGCTACAATGGCCGGTACAGAGGGACGCCAAGGGGTGACCCGGAGCAAATCCCATCAAAGCCGGTCTCAGTTGGGATTGCAGGCTGCAACTCGCCTGCATGAACGAGGAGTTGCTAGTAACCGCAGGTCAGCACACTGCGGTGAATACGTTCCCGGGCCTTGTACACACCGCCCGTCACGTCATGAAAGTTGGAGACGCTTAAAGCCGGTGGGCTAACCCGCAAGGGAGGCAGCTGTCTAGGGCGGAGCCAGCGATTGGGACGAAGTCGTAACAAGGTAGCCGTACGGGAACGTGCGGCTGGATCACCTCCTTTCTAGGGAGTTTCTGGTTGGCCTCGGGGTCTTAACCTCGGACCGCCTGAATTCCTAGGTCGATCGGTTCCCTTGCCTCATCCCCTCACGGGGAGGAGGGATCTTCGAAGCTCCAGCTCCAGCAATGGGGTTGTTGAGTGAGGATCGGAACCAGGATAGCCTCTTTCTCCTCGTCACTCTTCGATGGTTAAAGTGCGATAACACTTGAGCCAGCCCCCGCTGTGGGCTGGCTTTTTGTTGTCCTCGGCACGGCTCAGGTTGCCGGGTACCGCCCGATTCCGGCATCCTCCGATACGCCCGTGGCTTCGCTGGCGGCGGGGGACTTCGACGGTGATGGGAAGGCCGATCTGGCGGTCGGATTCTCCACTCTCGCCCAGGTCTCGATTTATAGGGCAGACAACCCCACCTTATTAAATGCCGTGGTTCTGAGTGGCTCCGGGCCCCGATATGTGGCGGCGGGGGACTTCGATCGAGACGGATTGACCGATCTGGCCGTCGCAACTTCCGGCAACGTCTCGGTTCTGCTCGGGACAGGCAGCAGCGGCTTCGGCGCCGCCACCAATTTCTCGGTCGGCAGCGCTCCAATTTCCGTGGCAGTGGGGGACTTCAACGGCGACGGCAAGCCGGATCTCGCCGTAGCAAATTCCGGCTCCAACAACGTCTCGATCCTCCTCGGAACCGGCGGCGGGAGCTTCGGCCCCGCCACCGATTTCTCGGTCGGATCGTCTCCCTATTCCGTCGCCGTCGGGGACTTCAACAGCGACGGCAAGCCGGATCTGGCCGTCGCGAATTCGGACTCCTACAACGTCTCGATCCTGCTGAACACTTGCGTCGCATCCGCGGTTACCGCGACCCGGACGAGCACGCCGACGGCAACGGCAATCACGGCATCCTGCGCGACTCCAAGCTTCGGCGCCGCTGCCAATTTCTCGGCGGGATCGAATCCCTCTTCCGTGACGGTGGGGGACTTCAACGGCGACGGCAAGCCGGATCTCGCCGTCGCAAATTCCAGCACCGGCAACGTCTCGATCCTGCTGAACACTTGCGTCGCATCCGCGGTTACCGCCACCCCAACCGCGACCGCCACGCTAACGCCCACCATCACGCCGACGCTCACGGCCACTACCGATGGGTCGTGTTCCTCCGCCACCCCTGGGACGGCAAGCACCGATAGCGACCACGCGACCCTCCTGTCCCTCCCTGGCTGCTTCTACGGACACTTCAATGGGGTAGGCGCTCGAGGCTGGTTCCAGTTCACGGTGCCGCAGCCCGGCACCCTCTCCATCGATACGCTCGACAGCGGGGCTCCCGGGAACGCAAACGTTGACACCCGTCTCTTCCTCTATCGGCGGCTAGTCAGCAACGAACTCCAACCGCTAGCCTTCAATGACGACTGCCCCTGCGGCGGAGTTTTGTCGCAGATTATCACCTCCCCTACCGATTTGTCCCGAGCGATGGCGGCACGCCCAACTCGGTGCCGAAAAGCCTTTATCTTCCGTGGGACCACCCGCAAAACTACTGGGGGCAGTTCATGCGTCAGCTTGCCCAGCGCTATGCGGGCAAGATCGACACCTGGATCATCTGGAATGAAGTTGACATTCCAGATGGCGATTGGCGCACCTGGGACGGCTCGATTGACGATTATGTCCAGCTGATGGCGGTGGGGTATCAGGCGGCGAAAGCCGGCAACCCGCGGGCACAGGTGGCCCATTACGGATCGCCGTGGTGGTACGACCACGGCGAGTACCTGGCCCACTTCCTGGACATCATCGCGGCCCGGCCGGATGCGCGCGAGCACAACTACTTTTTCGACATCGGCAACCTGCACCTCTACAGCCGAGCAGCGGACATCGCCCGCATCATTCCCTGGTACCGAGACCAGCTCGCCGCCCACGGAATTCCCACCAAGCCGCTTTGGATCGGGGAAACGAACGTGATCCCCTACGACGACCCCATCTGGCCGGAGGGCAAGGGCGGGTTCCGGGCCTCGATGGACGAGCAGGCCGCCTACATCATCGAGTCATTCGCCACCTACGTGGCGTTAAACGTCGACCGCATCGGGGTCAACCGCCTCCTGGACGGGGCGGATTTCCAGGGTGGAGGAGAGCCCTTCGGCCTACTGCGTAACGACGGCACGACCCGCCCGGCGTTCAAGGCTTATCAAGTTGCCACTCGCTACTTCGGGGGCACGACTCCCGTGAGCTATCGCGATGACAATGGAATCGTTACGGTCGTGCTCCAGCGGCCGGACCAGCGAATCACGGTGGCTTGGACGCTCAAGCCTGCAGCGCGGATGCTCGATCTCGCGGCCATCGCTCCCGGGGCGGTACTCGTCGGTAAGTACGGGAACGTCGACCAGGTCTGGGCCAGCGATGATGGCACCTACCGGGTCGAGCTGGGCCCCGCAACCGCGAACTCGAATGACGGCGACGCCCTCGATTTCGTGGTCGGCGGCGACCCGGTCATCCTCATTGAACGCTTCGACGGGGAATTCGCCAGTACGTTCAACCTCTGACCGGGCCAGCCGGGTGCTAGAACAGCTACACAGTTTCTGACCAAGCGCAGAAAGTCAGAGGAGCAAACATGGCAATCATCACGTCAGCACCACCCATTCAGCGGCTTGAGCATTGGACTCTGGTCGCATCGGACGTCGAGCGTTCCAAGCGCTTCTACATCGAGGTCCTCGGCGCGACCGCGCCGGAAGGCCGAGGCGGCGGTGGGGGAGGCGGCGGACCAACCGCGGTGGAGCTCGCGGGCACCATCATCGACCTGTTCGCGGCCAATGAGCGCCAGCAGCCTTCCCCGGGCGGCCACGGCCAACACCATGCCTACATCATCAAGCTGGAGGATTCGACCCCTGGGTCGAACAGCTCAAGGTCCACGAAGTGGCCTATGAGCTGGGGACCCACGGCTTGGGCCGGATGTCGATCTGGATCGACGACCCGGACGGATACCACATCGAGCTCACCGTCGCTATGGACGATCGCGAACAGGGCCGGCGGGAGATCGAGAAGCGCGGCCTGCTTCGCGAAGGCGGCGCGACTAGCCCATCCCCGTTCGCCCTGAGGCTCTCGAAGGGTCGTCCCTTGTCCGCGAGCTGAGCTTACTCCTTCGTCCACTCGAAGATATTTCCGGTTGGCGCGGCCGCATTCACTCGCGGGCCCTTGACCCCCTGCACCAGCAGCTGAGGCCAGATTTCCCACCACATGGGGAGGATGGCGACTTCTGACGTGTAGAGGTTCACGAGCTGCTGCTCCAGCGGGAGGCGCGCCTTCGGATCCATCGTGCTGTTGATCTGATCGAGCAAACTGTCGGCGCGGGGGTTCGTGTAACCCCCGTAGTTGATCCCCTGCCAGCGGGTCGCCTCGCTGTTGATCTGGCGTTGATGGAGCTTCCCGCCATAGAAGCTGCTCAGCCCCACCCGCACGCAGCACAGGAATCCGGACCGCTTCGCTTCATATTCTCGATCTGTGCGCAGCGCCGCAGGAATGACGTAGGGGTTGGCGGCGACTCCGGCCCGAGTCCAATCGTCCGCGACGATGCTCGCGACCTTCTCGCCCGAACCGGCCCGGACCCAGAAGTCCAGGGCCAGCTTCTGCCCATCAGTCTGGCGGGTGAGGATGCCGTCCGTCCCCCGGCTCCAGCCGGCCTCATTGAAGAGCTGCGCAGCCCGGGCCGGGTCGTACGGATACTTCACGATGTGGGACTCGACCGTGGGCCGGGCTGGCTCGTCCGGGAGGAAATAACTATCCACCTGCGGAGCCAGGCCGAAGGTCATCACGTCGTTGAGCGCCGGCAGATTGATCGACTGAAGCAGCGCCCGCCTGACTTGCAGGCTGTCCATCGTCCCGACGGGACGGGCGTATTCGGCTCGGTACTGGGCCTCCGCCCAGACCGCCAGTCCAGAGCGGGTGAGCAGCACCTGATTGCTGGTCCCTTCCCACCGCTTCTTGGCCTCCAGCGCCTGATCCAGGCTTACTCCGCTCGAGGAGGAGGATATTGCCGCGTCGGCGAAGCCGGACAGCACCTGGACCACAAGCACGTTGGGATCGGAGACGAACCGGACCGTGATGCCATCGAGCGCTGGGCGGCCTCGGTAATACTCGTCGAAACGGACGGTTTCAAAGTGCGAACCGCGCTCCCACTGCGCCAACCGGTAGGGACCGAGCCCCACAAATCCGCTGGCAAAGACCGGATTCCCCGGAAGCGTTAGCTTGTCCTTGAGATATAGGTCCTCGGCCAGGTGCTTGGGCAGGATCGGGCCAACTCCAGTGATGGCGGCATCGACGAAGGGGGCGTTCCAGTGCATCACGAAGGTCAGTGGATCCGGAGCGCTTACCGAATCGATCAATCGATCGCTGGCCGATACCCCGGTCCCGGCGATCTCCGGGTCGCGCCCGGCCTTATAGGTGAAGGCCAGATCATCCGATGTGAACTGGTGGCCGTCGTGCCATTTTGCATTGGGCCGCAGGTGCCAGGTGGTCTCCATGGTGCCGTCAGCATTGATCCGCCAGGTGCCTCTGTCGATAGATGGCAGCTCGCTGGCCAGCCCCGGCTCGTTGACCTGAAACTCGGGCGTGTAGACCAGGCCTTCGTGGACGATCCGCATGATGTTGTTGCCGGCGCTGCTTGGGGCATTGTTGATGAAGGTCTGGGTGATTGCAGGCGGCTCGTAGGAGTCGGCGATCACGAGAATCTTCTTCGCGGCGGGAGCCTGGCTTTGGCCTGCCCCTGGGGATGTCGTTGCCGCGTTCGGAGCGCATCCGACGATTCCAATTGCCATCAACAAAGAAATCAGAATGCCCGCCGAGGGTCGAAAAGCCTTCAAGTGAGTCCCTCCACGATTAGCCAGGATGCTCGCCACTCTATGACGGTGTCAGCCTCTAAAGCAAGGCAGGGCGTTATAATTCGGCTGCCTTCGGGGGCGTTTAGCTCAGCTGGTTAGAGCGCGGTCCTGATAAGACCGAGGTCCCTGGTTCGAGCCCAGGAACGCCCACCCCATTCCACGCCCACGCCGCGTCCCCGCTCCCCTCAGGCTGTCAGTGCCCTGATTCACCATGGGCTATCATGCCAAGTTGGTCTTGAGAACGTTTTGCGAGAGGTATTTGCGGCACTCAGCGGCCCGGGCGATTGGCTTCCTCTTTCTTGCTTTCGCCATTTCAGGCTGCGGCCCGCGCTCGGACGAAGCCTCCGAGATTCACTGCTCGAGCGTTCCAGACATTCCCACGGGCGAGGCGCCTGCGGACCCGGAGTTCACCCTGTACGGGTTCCCTCGGATCGCCGCAACCGGCCATTTCACCCCGGGCCAGGAGACCACTGTCAGCGCGGATGCCGTTCGAGTCACCCTGCCGGCCGACCTCCACACCGAGCCACTCGATTTTGAGCTGTTGCTTGGGAATGTCAGCGACTGGCAACCGTGCATGGGCAGCGAGCGGATCGTTATCTCCCCGTATGCTTTCCGCGCCACCAATTCGACCACTCGAAAGCTGATCGGCCGCTTCGACAATCCGGCGATTTCGCGGATCACCGATCCGCGCATCAAAAGCTCGGCGCTCTACTGGATAACCTCTGCAGAAAACCCGCCGTCCGTCGAGCCAAGCTCGCCGCAGCCGCCCGTGGAAGGAACCACCGTCCGTGTTGAGAACCAGTTCACGCGAAGGGGGTGGTTCGTCACGGTGAAGAGAGGCTAAGGCTGGAAGTAGACGCGCTCTTGAAGCAAGCTCCGATGCTTCGGGATCAAATCGAATCGGTGGCGAGGAGGCGGATGACCCAGCTGCTGGCGGAGCGAGCATGGGCCGAGCCGGTGGGGTCGGGCGCGGGGGATCGGTAGACCCGAGCCGGCGGCAAAGGGCGAATTTCGTTTCCCGGAGACTTCCCGCTGCCGCCAGATGCGACCTAACTAGAATAGAATTCTCGGGGCCGTAGCTTAGTTGGGAGAGCGCCGCCTTTGCATGGCGGAGGTCAGGGGTTCGAATCCCCTCGGCTCCACCCCTTGCCGTACGAGTATGGAGACAATTATCTGGCCTGCGAGCAGCCGAACGAGCTGGCCTTGACGCGAAGATGAACGACGCCCGGCCAGGGCTCAGGCGAACGATAGCCGCCCTGGAATTCCCGGACTATCGCCGCTTCGCGGGCGCCCTGCTGTTTTCGGGTTTGGGCGCCCAGATCTTGACCGTCGCCAACCTCTGGCAGGTCTATTTGATCACCGGAAGCGCGCTCTTGCTTGGACTGACCGGCCTGGCTCGGGCAATCCCTACCCTCGCGCTCTCCCTGGTCGGCGGGGTGATCGCGGACCGATTCAACCGGGTCCGGCTGATTCAGATCTCGCAGGCGGCCAACAGTCTGTTCGCGCTTGGGCTGGCCCTGCTCACGGTGACCGGCCGCATTGAGCTCTGGCACATCTACGCCTTCACGTTCTTGAATAGCACTTTTACGGCGCTAACCGGGCCCGCGCGGACCGCGCTGATTCCCAGTCTGGTCCCTCGCGAACACCTGGTCAACGCGGTGGCGCTCAACTCGACCGTCGGCCAGGTCGCCAACATCGTCGGCCCGGCGGTTGGGGGGGTGCTGATCAGTGGAATCGACCTGTCCGGTACGTATCTGGTGAACGCCCTGGCATATGGGGCGAGCACGGCCGCCCTCGCCATGATTCAGGTGGTGGCAAAGCCCGCCGCGGCCACTGAAACGCCATGGCGCAGCCTGGTCGAGGGGCTCGCTTTCGTGAAGGTGAACCCCGTGATCATGACGCTCATGGCCATGGACACCTCAGCGACGGTGCTGGGCAGCTACCGAGCGCTGTTGCCCATCTTCGCTGTGAACCTCGGCAGTGGTGCCGAAGGACTGGGCCTGCTCACCGCGGCACCGGGGGTGGGCAGCCTGGTGGGAGCCACGGTCATCATGTCGTTGGGAAACATGCGCTACAAGGGACTCTACACGGTGTTCGGGATTCTCAGTTATTGCGGGGCGCTGGTCCTGCTCGCGGTGTCGCCGTGGTTCGGGCTGGCACTGGTCGCCTCGGCGCTGCTGGGCTTGACCGACGTCGTCCAGATGATCCCTCGGAACACGATAGTGCTCATTATTACCCCCGACCGGCTGCGGGGACGTGTCGAGGCGTTCCGGAGCATGCTGGCCGGCGGCGGGCCACCACTGGGCTTCGCGACGAGCGGCGCGCTGGCGGCGGTGCTGGGTGCACCCCTGGCGGTGATTGCCGGCGCCATCGGGTGCGCGCTCGTAGTGGCCGGCATTGCGGCCACCCGGCGTGAACTGCGGGACCCGGAGCTGGGAACGGTGGCTGTGGAGTCGGGCGCCTGATTCGCTGAAGCCCCGGTTCAGACCGCCTTTCGGCCCGCGGCGCAGAGGGTGTCTACGATCGAGCGGGCGCCACTGACTGCCTCCTCGACCGGAGGGCGATGATGCGGGAACCCTCGGTCAGAAGGTCGCCCGCTCCGAGCGGAGCGAAATGCGACGCGGAAGCACTCTTGGCAAGCAAGGGCAGCAGGCCATCGCCCTCGTTCACCTGGTGGGCGGTGAGGCCGGCCATATCAGGACCAACCACCTGGCTCACCAGGGCGCAGAGCCAGCGGTCCTGAATAAAAGCGTGGAGGACCCCAGGGTACAGCGCCGCCGCCGCAAAGGTTGGCCCGGCAATGAACGGCGCGCTCAGGCTCACATCCACGTCTAGTGCGCTCTGGGCCTTACGCGCGAAGTTCGGCTCGAGCAGCTGGACCACGGTGCGAACCTTGGGATTTACCTGTTTCACCGCCAATCCTACGGCCAGATTCGTCGCATCATCGGGAGTAACCGCGACGAGTGCCCGGGCCCTTCCGCCCCCGGCCCGTTCGAGGGTATCGGCGAGACGAGCGTCGCCGATGATCACGGGGATGGTAGCCGCCCGGATTCACCAGCCGATAGATCGGTACTGCGCCGGCCACCACGGCGTCGCCGTAGAGAGCAAAGGCGATGCCTTCGTAGGCGTACTTGTAGACGGATTGAGCGACGTCTCGCTCGTTACTGCTCAAGGTGTACACATGATCCGGGTAGCCCGGCGCAGAGAGCCGGTACACAGGCGAGGCGGCGATCGATGAGCTGATGGTTTCGGCGCGGGCTGCGGAAGCAAGAATAGGAAGCTCGCCAGGCGTGCCGTTTGCCAGTGCCAGGGTCGATGCAGATGGCGCGAACGCTATCCACAAGACCGCCAGACACCGGCACAAATGCGCCAAAGAGCGGCCGGGTGCGGCCCCTGACCACAGGTTGCACCCATTCGAGTGAGTCGGCGTCACCGACTAGACGGCCGTGCGCCGGTCATGTAGCAGCGGGGAAGGGAGGCGTAGGTAAGAGGGGTCTGGCCTTCTTTAGCTGGGGCTCAGTAGTCAGGGTAGTCGTAGGAGTAATCCGTAGTTGGGGCAACCGGAGCGGACTTGACCGTCGAGTCCATTGAAGCGGTGGCGGCCGACCAGAGGCCCCCAAATGCATTGATTCCGACACCGCCCGCCTGGCCGCGTTGAGTATCTCGTGTGAACCGGTAGAGGGGCTGGTCGTTGTAGATGACCTGCATATTGCCATCGGTTCGGGTCGTGGTCGCGAGCTCGCCGGCCAGGCCATCCGGTGCAATCGGGTCGTCCGTAACCAGGAGGGGCGGCCAATTCGTAGCGCACGCCTCGTAGCAGTTGCTGGTGTAGTCGTCAGAGGCATGGGTGTAGAGGGTCATTCCGTTCGCATCGGTGAGGATTGCGCCGACGCTCGCATTGTTGGAAACCATCACGGTCGTTCCTTGTGCCGCGGCGACCGAGGCGAAAATGAGCCCCAGCAGGCCGGCCATCGCAGACGCGATCGGTAGGCGCCGCACCGAGGGCTGGTGGGCTGCGAGATACATGTGTTACCTCCCCTCTCGTCGCCGGGTCTCACGTAGGTTACGCCGCGCCTCGCCTGCCGGATGCACCAGCGAGCCCGGATGCGCCAATCATCATGGGGTTTTGCTGGCGAAAGGATCCGATCCACCCGAACACTCGTATCAGGAAAGGTCATTCACTCAATAGACATGGAGACAGCATGCTGAGTCGCCGAATCACGAGCCGGTTCAGGAAGCACTACGCTGAGGCACTCCCCGCATTGCTAAGCGTTCTCTCGATCCTCCTCGCGGCTTGCTCGGGCGCGGGCGGCGGAGGCAAGAGCGGTTATTAAGGTAACCACCCCACATCGTCCTGTAGAGGCGACGAGCCCGAGGGCACGCTAGGCCTGGACGATGACCGTACCCGACATGAGAGTTGGGTGCAGCACACATACGTAGGCGAAGGTGCCGGCGGTGGCGAAGGTGAGCGTCTTGGAGCCGCCCGGGTCGGCAGTGCCGGTATCGAAACCACCGGCGCCGAGCTTCGTGGCCGTGTGGGGCGCCTGGCCCTGGTTGGTCCAGGTCACGCTCCCCCCCCCGGCGAATGGTGCGTTAGTCGCGGTGAACGCGAAATCGGTCATGCGGACTGTGACACTCGCCGGGGCCAACGTCGGAGTGGGGGTGGTCAGCACCACCGGCGTGCTGGTCGGGGTGGGGGCCTGGGTCAACTCCACCGTAGCGGTGGGGGTGAGGCTTGGCAGTGGGGTGGCAGGTGGAGTCTGAGTATCCGCGACGATCACGGTGGCCGTCGCTGTCGGCAGGCTCGTGGCAGTAGGGGTCGGTGAGTCCGTCGCAAGGGATGGAGACGCGGTGGCGGTAGGCGTGGAGACGGGCGTGGGAGTCTCCGTCGGCGTGGGGGACGCGGTGGCCTCCAAAACCGGGGTGGGGGTCGGCTCCGGTTGCTCGGGCGGCTCGGCGGCACCGGTTTCAACTTGGAGTTGGTCGGCTTCTAGCTCCCCAAGCGGGGGCGACCCGATCGAAGAGTCCTCTTCCATCGCCCCACCGTCGAGATTAACGGAACTTAGGTCATCGAGCAGCTCGATCGGGCACTCGGCAGCGACGCTAGACGCTTCCGCATCGATCGAGTCGCCGCCATCGATAAGATTGACACAAGGCCGCGAGCCGGCCTCCGTTTCCGGATCGCCCGAGCCCACCGATATCGTGTCCCCTGATTGACCGCGGGCTCGATCCATCGTCGCCGCAAACAGCACCTGGTTGGGCAGCATCACCGCCACGAACGCCAGGATGGTCGCCAACCCACCTCCCAGTCGGAGCGCCTTTCTCCATCCTCGTTGCATCGGCCGCAAGCCGCCCTCCTCGTCCATCTATGCCGTAGTACGCGGCCGCCCTCGGGCGGATCTCGTATTTGCCCTATCTGAAGTGCCTCAGCGCGCTGCACGAGCACTAATCAGCGCTGGGTGGTGCAACCTGATGCCGCGCCACCCATGCTGCCAGTCTCCGCAGCCACGCGCGTCATTCGCAGGCCGCGGTCACTCCGGGCACTCTTGTTGGCGCTTCCGTTGGCAGGGCCCGCCCGGGCTATGCCAAGATGATATGTTGACCGTTTTTCCTTAACAGGGAGCGTTCTTGATCGATCGCGTGGCCCGATGAATGACTCTCGGCCAGGATTCCGCCAAGCATTCGAGTCCCTGGCCTATGCGGATTATCGCCGCTTTGCGGTAGCGCTGCTGCTCACCCAGATGGGTGCGCAAATCGTCCAAATCGCAATCTTGTGGCAGGTCTACCAGCTCACCGGGAGCCCGTTGCTCCTTGGTTTGACGGGGCTGGCAAGGGCGATTCCCCACATCGTACTCTCCCTGATCGGCGGTGTCATTGCCGACCGAGTGAACCGGATTCGCCTGATCCAGGTCGGGCAAGTGACCAACGCCGCGCTGACCCTCGCCCTGGCGGCACTCACAATTGCCGGTTGGGTCGAGGTGTGGCATCTGTACGTCGCCACGTCGCTCAATGCGGCCTTTACCGCGTTGACTCAGCCGGCCCGCACGGCGCTGATTCCGCGCCTGGTGCCGCCGCGAACGCTGGTCAACGCCGTCGCGCTGAACGCGACGATCCAGCAGATAGCCCAGATTGTGGGCCCAGCCCTGGCCGGTGGAATGATCGGCGCCGCCGACCTGGGGCCAACCTACCTGGTAAATGGAGCCGCCTATCTCCTCGGCGTCGTGGCCCTAGCTGGAATCCGCACGCCTGCGCTGTCGCCGGCAACTGAGGAATCTCCCTGGCAAAGCTTGCTCGAAGGGCTTGAATTTGTCCGGGACCGGCCGGTCATCGTGTCGCTGCTAGGACTCGACCTCAGCCAGACGATTTTTGGCGGGTACCGGGTGCTGCTGCCGCTGATTGCCGACCAAGTGCTCGGCGTCGGGCCGGAAGGCTATGGGTTATTGAGCGCGGCTCCAGGGGTCGGGAGCGTGCTGGGCGCCACCGCGATCCTCTCGCTGGGCGACATGCGCTACAAGGGCATCTATACGATTTGTGGAGTGCTGGGGAACTGCGTGGCCCTGGTGTTGCTCGCGGTTTCTCCCTGGTTCGTCCTGTCCCTGGTTGCCTCAGCCCTTCTCGGGGTAACCAATTCGGTACAGATGGTGCCGCGCAACTCGGCCATCCTGGCCATCACGCCCGATGCGCTGCGCGGGAGAGTGGAGTCGTTCCGCAGCATGCTGGCCGGTGGCGGCCCGCCGCTCGGCTACACCCTGGCCGGCGCGGTGGCAGCGGCTTTGGGAGCGCCTATGGCGCTGGCGCTGGGGGCCGCCGCATGCGCGGTGACGGTCCTCGGCATCGCGGTGACCCGCCATGAGCTTCGCGACCCCAACCTGGGATCTTTCAGTCCTGAGCCGGTCGGCGTGGAATAAGAGCTCACCAAACCCGTCGGTCGCGCGGAATTGAAGCCCGACACTGCGCAGTGGGGCGATCCCGGCATTGACGCCCCACGTCACTTTTTGGGGGTGAGATTGTGCGCAACTGCTGCGCGCATCAGCCGGGTTAACGCAGCCTCTTCAAGGGCGTCCCCCTCGTGGAGATCGATGGCTCGGGTCGCTTTCGCGTCCAATCCGGCATTGAAGAGGTTGTCCGGATCCTGGAGCGACGCGCCCTTGAAGAAATTCACCTTCACCGCGCTTTTGAATGCCCCGACCGCGCAGATCAGACCATGGCGGGACCATACGGCGGTATCCCACTTCCACTCCTCGACTATTTCCGGATCAGCGGCCCGGATCATCTCCCGCAGCTGAGCAAAGAACTCCCCGCGCCAGTCGCCCAGCTCGGCTATTTTTTGGTCAATCAGTTCAGATGCAGTCATGGCGACCCCCTTTCTTAAGAGAAATGAGCTTTGTCAATTAAGGGCTGACATGGGTAGATATGTGGGTTCGCATGGAGCCCTCCGTCCGGCTGCTTGCACCACAGGCGAGTTTATTATGCTTTGGGGCCGGTTCAGCATGCGTAATGGAGGCTCGGCGTGGCAAAGCTAATCTACTCGGCGACCACGTCGCTCGACGGCTACGTCGCGGACGAGGCCGTCAGCTTCGACTGGGCTGAACCGGACGAGGCGGTGCACACTTTCATCAACAACCTCCTGCGGCCGGTCGGCACCTATCTCTTCGAGCGCCGAATGTACGAGGTCATGGTCGTCTGGGAGAACCCCGGCACCGTCGTCGACCAGCCACCCTTCGTGCGGGACTTCGCGGAAATATGGCAAGCGGCCGACAAGATCGTCTACTCCAAAACCCTGGAGACGGCATCCAGCGCCAGGACCCGGATCGAGCGAGACTTCGACCCGGAAGGGGTCCGGCAGATGAAGGCGCGAGCGGGCCGGGACATCATCGTGGGCGGCCCCGAGCTCGCCGCCCAGGCGATCAAAGCCGGTTTGGTCGACGAGTGGCACCTGTTCATCACGCCGGTCGTGGTGGGAGGCGGCAAGAAGTACCTCGCCGACGATGTCCGCCTGAGCCTCGAGCTGCTGGACGAACGCCGTTTCAGTAACGGCGTGGTTCACCTCCACTACCGCACCCGGCCGTGAGGAGACGGCGACGCTCACTAATTGAAGCGGGTATCGGTACGCAGCGCTAGCTCGATACGCTGATTGAGCAGCGCGATTCGATCTTCCGTGAGTGCGTCGAAACAAGAGCCGTGAACCAGCCACCAGGCTTCGAGGCTGTCGGGACTCCGGGAGGCAAACGCAGCCGGATCTTTGGCCAGAACCTCCTGCTGGGCCCGATCCGCCAGAAGCGCGGTCCCGACGATTGACGGCGATCCCGGGGCAACGACCTCTGCGCAAGCCGGACAAATGGGCTGCTCATCCTGAGCGTAGAGAAGCTGGCGGACGGCCGGTTTGGCGTGCGGCAGCCAGATGAGCTGGCGTGCGACGAGCAGATCGAATCCGTGACTACTGTCGACCCGCACCCCCCAAATGGCCCGGTATCGGAAGGGGTCGGGGGCAAACGGTCCGAATTCAGTCACGGCTGGATTCTCCATGAAAACTCGTTCTAACGAGAACGCTTTGCCGAACCGGAAGCGCGATACTGGGATCGAGAGGCGGGTAGCCCTTGAATCGCACCCACAACATGATCGGCGTCGGGATTGTCGGCGGAATTTTTTCGGGGCTCACCGGCGTTGGCGGAAGCGCCATCCTGGTCAGCCTTATGGTGGCCTGGCTCGGAATGAGCCAGCACCGAGCGCAGGGCACGACGCCCGCCGTCATTCTCCCCACCGCGTTGGTTGGGGCCGCCAGCTATGCGGTCCAGGGCTTGAACGGGCAATTCCGTTTCGATGCCGGGCTGGCCTTGAGCTTGATCCCCGCCATTGCACTGCCGAGCATCGCAGGTGTCGCCATCGGTGCGACCTGGATGTCGGTTCTCCCGGCCGCGCAGCTCCGACGGGCCTTCGGGGTGTTTCTTTTCTTCGTGGCCCTTTCGATGTTGACCCGCGGCATTCTCCCGATTGGGACCGCCAGTGGGCAAAGCCTGGCCATCCCGTTCATTTTCTGGATACTGCTTGGCTTCGTGGCCGGGGTGCTGTCCGGTTTCCTGGGGATCGGCGGCGCCATGGTGATCATTCCCTTCATGACCCTGGGGGCCGGTATCCCCCAGCACATGACCCAGGGGGTTTCACTCGCGATCATCGCTATCACCGCGATCGCGGGAGCCTATACCCAGTATCGCCTCGGCCACGTTGAAGGTAGTGCCGTGGTGCCAATGGGAATCAGCTCCGTGGTCGCGGTCGTCGCTGCTAGCCTGGTGGCGGGCCAAATCGACTCATTCTGGCTCACCAAAATTTTTGGGCTAGCGCTGCTGTTCTTCTCATACCAGTTCACCTTCGGGTCGACGATTCCCAAACCACCGGTGGCTTCTTCAAGAGCACCCGTGGACTTCTCGCCCGGCTCCTACCAGATCTAGAGGCCTGGAGGACTCGGTCAGACCTGGGAGTCGATGAACCGCACCGCTTGAGCCGCCATCGCGGCTGCAAACTGACGGAAGGCAAGTGACGCTGCAGGGAAGGCAACAGTCGTCGGACGACTCCTTGTCGCCAAGGCCAGACAAGCAGCGTTGTACTTCCTCTCCAGCACCAAGCGTTCGCACAAAATTTCGTACCGCTTCGCATACGAGGAATTCTTGAAGAGTGGGTCCACCGAGAAGTGGGGCTCAACGTTTTTGACCGGTGTGTGGACCTTTGGACAATCTTCAAGCAGGAAAAATAGCCGAGGAAGGGGGGCGAACCCTTGCCAAACCTCCCCTCCCGGTAGGCGGTCCAGATATCTTCTGCGTTGCCGATGGCCTCTTCCGTTCGATTATTGAAGTTATTCCCGAAGCTGGGACCGACTTGCGACTTGAACTCGATAGCCGCGACAAGGCGCCCATCAGCCACGACGAGCAGATCCCATTTCTTTTCAGGACGGTAGTAGCCGGGGAGCTCAAGTGCGGTTCGGGCTTTGATGTATGTTTGGTTCAGGCCCGCATCCAGCAAGATGTCCGTGAGCAGCGTCTCAAGCGCACCCATCTGCGTTCCGCCGGTGACTGCGCCCCGCGTACCGGCATCAATCGTGCCTGCGTCGATTTGCTTCTGTTGTTGGCGCTCGCGCGCATCCCAGAAGGCCTGCACAGCCTGCTGAAATCGTTCCTCCAGGATTCCCCATCACCGAAGTGTGCCGGCCATGTCCGCGATTCCATAGGCCTCAAGCGCGGCAGCCGTCGCGGCAGCCACGTCGCGAGATCGGAATGCGGAGCGGAGTTCATGCCTAATGGGCTCCGTCAGTGAAGATTCGTCCGGTACGCGTATTTTCCGGAGGTATTGGGCCTGAAATCGCAAGGTCCCCCCGCGCATTTTTACAGAGTAAGCTTCTATGAACAGTTGAGCCACCCGCGAAAGCAACAGCCCGCCAAGGACCTCAAGGTCCCAGCGGGTGGAGGTAAGGTAGTACAGGTTGTGGTGGGGGTACGTCTCGCCCGAATCGAGTACAGGGTTGCTCATGAGCTTCATGTCCGGAAAATAGAGCTTTGGCTGGTTTAGGAGACGGTGGTTCACCCGGTCAATCGTCCGATACCAGTCCTTAGCGTGCTTTCGTGCAACATTCCGTTGCTCGAGTTCCTGCCGATGACTTTCCAGATAGTCGCGGAGCTTGGGGAACGAGCCAAGTTCGACGAGGCCACTCCCAACCGTCCAGGGGTCTACTAAGTAGTGCCTAGACCACTTGAGAGTGCCCTCCCGAGTATCTGCTGCCATAGCGAGGGGAAGGAGTCGCTCGGCTTCAACGATGCTTTCGTCCTTCGTGACGTAAACGCGATCAGACCCTGTCGCAACCCCGATCCCAATTTTCGTCCCGGTCCTAGGATCCTCAAGCGGCTGAAACCCCTTCTCCAAGCGCAGAAGTATGGCGCGCCGATCAGGTTCAAGTGACGGCCATGCGCTTGACCCAACATGCCAGTCGGTCCTCGCAGCTGAAAACCCTGAAAGGGCTGAACCCTGCCTTCGGCAAGGTCAACAACTGCGTCCGCCAAGCTCTCGGCCCCAGGTAATGGCCCGGCCAGAGCGCCCGCACTGGCGACAATCGCGCTAGCCTGCAAGCCGCGACGTAGCACGATGACTGCCGGGTACGCGGACACTTCATTCTCGAATGCCGGAGCGTTGTGCATTTCGATCACAGCCTCGACTCCGCAGACTTTGGCGACCAAGCGACGCAACTCCGTCCCATAGGCTGATCTCATCCAACGGTCGGCGCAGATGAAAGCGAGCACTCCATCTTGTTTGAGCTGCCGAATCCCAGCCTCGATGAAGCCAATGTAGACGTCTCCGCGCCCCACCATGGTTGGATACAGCCGTCGGTATTGCTGCAGCGTCAATTGCGCCATATCGTCGTATCTGATGTACGGGGGGTTGCCCACAACCAGGTCAGCGCGCCGATCGGCACCCGATTCGAGTAAGTAGTCGCCCACTGTCACCCAACTCTTCGCGATCTCATTAGCTTCAAGAGAAGCAAGGCCATACTGATGCAGTTCCGTTGCCGCCAATTTGGCCGCGCGGGCCGCAGACTGCTCGTCAAGCTCGTATGCATGAAGCGCGAGTCGCGCATCGGCCACCTCGCGACCGTGCATTCTTGTCGAGGCAAGGAGACGGCGAACCATCGGCACCAAGAAGGCGCCCTCCCCGGAAGCGGGTTCCACGGCGTACATGCCCCCGAGGTCCTCGGAAGGCCGATAGCCGGCAAGGTCGAGGATGAGATCAACCACCCATGGCTTCGTATAGATGACCCCCTTGGGTTCCTTCGCACCAGTCACGGTCAGTGACGAACCGAGCGGCACGCTGGCGGTCACTGATTTATCCGGCGGAGATCGTTCCATTTCCAGGTCGAATTGCAGTTGGTATTGGTCCAGAGTAGCTCCAAAAGTGGTGCGCGCATTGCACCATGACCAGTAAACCGCTTCGCCAAGCATATCGGGCAGGAAACGCGATGATACCAGAACATCTGTTTGGGAGGCACACCCCGGTGGGAGAGTCGCTCGCGACTCTCCAGCGCGTTCGTTATGGCCAACGACCGAGAACCGCCAGGGTGGTCTTGGTACCCCAGCCAGCTCTCTTCTCCTGCCAGGTCAGCCTTGTATCGACGCTTCTAAGCCTCGACGGGCTTCCAACACACCTGCGCACGTATCAGCCGGGTTCTAACAGGACCGAGTGAGCGAGGCTCATCAGGCCTGTAGCGGCGGATCGGCCGCCGCTACAGGCGGACGCCCTCAGCCTTAGTCGACTCCGACGCAAACGCGACCAGCATAGCTGCCACGAGCGCAATGGCTGCCCCCCAGTAGAAGGCGGTCTGAACCCCGAAGCTGTCGGCCAAGAGCCCAGCGATAGTGGGGGAGAAGCTGCCGAAGAGGCTGCCGATCCCGAAGACCAGCGAGACGGTGGTCGCCTGAACCGCCGCGCCCACCCGATCCATCGCGGAGGCCAGGAACAGGCTCATCAGCGGGAACATGAATACGCCGATCCAGGCCACGGAGGCCATCAGCGCCAGGCCCTCGGAAGCCACGCTCAGCGCAAAGATACCGACGCTCAAGAACAGGAGGCTGGGGACGAGAGTCGCTCGTCGGCCAAATCGGTCCGACAGGTAACCGAGTACTGGCGAGGACCCGATTCCGGCGACCTGGCCGAGGAACAGATAACCGGCCGCCACGATGGGCGGGTAATTCAGCTCATTGCGGAGATAGATGGGCAGGAAGGTGCCCACCGCCGCCTGGGCCATGCTAAAAGCGCCAACTGAGAGAAATATGAACGCTAAGTGCGGATTGGTGATAAACGCGCGCAGGCTGCCCAGGTAACCGCCGAAGGAAGTCGTACCACTGAGGTGACCGGTGGTATTGCGCATGAGTATCCACACTACGGCTCCGGTCAGGACGGCTGGCACCAGACTGAGCTGGAGGATTCCCTGCCAGGTGAGGACGCCCAACAGCCCCCCGACGATGATCGGCCCCACCGCCTCGCCAATACTGCCGCCGCTCCCATGCAGCGAGATAGCGAAGCCCCTCCGTTCGGAGAAGCGGAGGGACAGGGCAGCGATCGCCGGTGGGTGCCAGAAGGCGATGGCGGCGCTAACCACCATGGCACAGGTGAGGATCGACCAGTAGGCGTCCAGACTGCCCATGATGAACTGGAAAATGCCAATGACCACCATGGCGACGCCGAGGATGCGGCCCCACCGGTTGCTGAACCGATCCGCGACAAAGCCGGCCGGGAGGTTGCTGCCGCTTCCGGCGAAGCTGCGCGCCGTGTTGAGAAAACCGATGGAAGTGTTGCTGAGGTTCAACGCCCGAGCGATTTCGGGCAGGATCAGGAAGAACCCCGAGTTGTAGGTGTGCTTGACCGCGTGCCCCGCCACCAGCAAGGTCGCGAGGACGGCCGGGGGGAGGGCCGGTACCGGAACCGCAAGCGGCCGGGGAAGCGTGGTCTGCATGGGCGGGTCTCCCGGTGCACGACTCGGACGTCGACCATTATATCCGGGGGCGGTTTCTTGGCGGCCTCCGGCCTAACCGCGAGGCGCAAATGGGGACGAGCGAGCGATGAGGCGCGCTACTCGATCGGCGAACGAGCTGGCCTCTAGCTCCTCGCAGATAGACGGAAAACGGTCCGTGGGTCCGGCCCAGTACAGATCCTCGGGCGAGGTCAAGGTCGGCGCATCAAAGCGCAAGGTAGCGATATCGCGAAAGAGCAAAGCCAGCGCAAAGCCGTCCTTTAAGACTCCCGCGAGTTTCTCTGGCCCGCGCACGGGCAGGTTCCAGGGCGTGTCCAGAGGAATTGCCTCGAGGTGAACGTAACGAGCGAGGACCGCTGCCGTGGTCTTGGCGCCCCAGCCAGGAAGCCCGGGAAATCCGTCTGCCGAGTCCCCCACCAGGGCCAGGTAGTCGGGAATCGACTCGGGACGCACGCCGAATTTTGCGATCACCCCCGCTTCGTCGACGATCTTCCCCGCCCGGCGGTCTAAAACCACCACCCGGGTATCCCGGACGCACTGGGTGAGGTCCTTGTCCGGCGAGCAGATCAGAACCTGCCCCACTTTGGGTGACGCTGCGGACGTTTGGGCGGCCGCGCCCAGGGCGTCGTCGGCCTCCAGCTCGACCATGGGCCATACGACGACTCCCAGCGCCGCGATGGCGTCCTCGAGCAGGGGAAATTGCTGAAGGATGCGCGGGTCCATACCCTCGCTCGTCTTGTAGCCAGGCCACATCGCATTGCGAAACGATTCGATGACGTGATCCGTGGCCATTCCGATGTGGGTGACCCCACCCTCGAGCATGCCGATCACCGAAGAGACCACACCGCGCGTGGCTGCTACCTCGCGGCCCTCGCGGTTAACCAGCGAAGGCAGAGCGAAGAAATGGCGAAACAGCTCGTAGGTGCCATCGAGGAGATAGACGTCCATCTACGCCCAAGTGTAGCGAACAATCGCAGAGGGCCCGGTTCTAGGAACGGGCGGGGGTGGACTGCCCGCGCAGGATCCATTCGCGGACCCGGGTCCGGACATGAGCCGGGGTGAAGGGCTTCGTAATGTAATCATTCACACCGGCGTCAAATCCTTCCAGTGAATCGGAGGATCCATCCCGCCAGGTCAGCATGACCACTGGCACGTTTTTAAGCCGGGGATCGGAATCTGCCCGGATGGCCCGGCAGACGGCGAGCCCATCCATTTCGGGCATACCCCAGTTCAAAAGGATCACATCCGGGTGCTCCGCTCGCGCCATCTCCAACCCCAACCCGGCCATTGGCCGCGGAGAGGAACCGATAACCTTCATCCTTGAGGAGGTCGGCCAGCGAATCGATCGCCGCGGGGTCGTCATCCACCACGAGGAGAGTAACGTCGCCGACCGTCGAGCCGGACATCTCTGCGCCCAGGGCCGGTCGGCGTCGACGAGTCGCTCCCACGCCCTGCTCGGCAAACTCAACCGTCATTCCCTCAGCCGCAGCGACGACTTCGAGTGATGAGCCCCTGGCTTGGACCCGGGTTCGACACGATGCCAGGACGGCATCTATCGCAACGTCACTTCGGAGCGGGTCGTGATGATACAGGGCGAGTTGTTTGACGCCCGCTGCGATCGCCACATCGATGACGTACTCGGCCGTGCTATGCCCCCATCCAACCTTTTTGCCATACTCGGCGGCGGTGTACTGCGCATCGTGGATGACCAGATCGGCCCCCTTGAGGAAGTTCGCGTGACGGGCATCCTCAACATGGACCAGGTTGGGGAGATCGCCGGCCCGGGGCGCTTCCTGAGGATCGGCCTGATGACGCGAATGGGGCTCGTGGTCTGAAGAGTAGACCACGTGGACCCCGCCGACTTCGAATCGATAGCCCAGAGTTACGGCGGGGTGATTCAAATATTGCGAGGTGACCCGGATATCGCCCAGCTCGAAGACACCCTCGGAGAGATTATGGTAGTTGGTTTAGGCCCCGAGTTGATCGATCGTGACCGGGAAGTACGCGTACTCCATTTGTCCGCGTAGGATCCCTTCGAGTCCTCCACCCGCGCCAGGAGCGTAGACCTCCCATTCATTTCCAGGAACAAAAAACGGTGCGAAGAACGGAAAGCCCTGGATATGGTCCCAGTGGGTATGGGAGATCACCACGTGACCCTTGGTGGGCCCGGAGCTCACCAATTTCTGGCCGAGCCCATGCGCGCCAGTGCCACAGTCAACCACCACCAGCGTGCCTCGGTCGGTCTCAATCTCGACGCAAGAGGTATTGCCACCATACCGAAGGGTGGTGGGTCCAGGCTTAGCGATCGATCCCCGGGTTCCCCAAAAACGAATTTGCATACTTCTCTATTTCACCCGAGATCCGACCGGATGGGGGAGAACAAATCGAGATCTCACAACGTTGCGTCCTTACCCCGTTTGGGTGGCTGGCCGGTAGAGCCTAAGGCTTGTCCAGACCAGCGGGCAAACAGCCCCTTCTCGACCTGGAACTGGTCCAATGCCCGCTGCACGGTCTGATTAACGATATCGTCCACCGTCTTAGGCTGATTGTAGAAGGAAGGCACCGGTGGCAGGATGATCGCTCCATTTTCAGTTGCTTCGAGCATCAGCTTGAGGTGGCCACGATGCAACGGAGTCTCCCGGACCAGGAGCACCAATTTCCTTCGCTCTTTGAGGGTCACGTCCGCCGCTCGGGTCAGTAGCGCGTCATTGTATGAGTTTGCAATACCGGACAGGCTCTTGATGGAACAAGGAGCGACAATCATTCCGTCAGTGTGAAAAGATCCACTCGAAACCGCCGCGCCAAGATCCTGATTGTCGTGGACGATACTGGCCATCGCCAGCACCTCGGAAAGACGGTAGCGAGTCTCGTATTCGATGGTTCGGGCCGCCGACTCGCTCACAATCAGATGCGTCTCAATGTCCGCCGCGTCGCGCAGGACTTCTAGTAAGCGAACCCCGTAAATCGCGCCGGTCGATCCCGAGATTCCAATCACCAGCCTCAATTCAGCACCATTCCTTACGGGACGCCGACCCTGGACTCACCGCGCCGACCGTTGTAACGGCAGCAACTCTGCACCGGCAAGTAAGAGCCTTGGGCACGGGATGCGCTCAGTCGAGGCGCAGGAAGACAGCCCCGAGAGGCGGAAGGGTGAGGGTAAGACTGTGCGGGCGGCCATGAAGAGGGACAGGAACGGTTTCGCAGCCACCCAAGTTTCCTTGACCACTCCCACCATAATCCGTCGCATCAGTATTCAAGAGCTCCCGCCAGAATCCAGCCGCTGGAACGCCGATCCGATGATTGTGCCTCACGACCGGGGTAAAGTTGCAAACCACGGCAATCGGCGGATCGGCCGGCGTGCCTAGCCGGAGGAAGGCCAGGATGCTGCTATCCGCGTCGCCGGCGTCGATCCACTCGAAGCCGCTCGGCAGACAGTCGCCTTCGTGCAGCGCCCCTTCACTCCGGTAGGCCGTATTCAAGTCGCTCACCAGGCGCTCGATCCCCGCATGGCTACCGGTTCCGGACAGATGCCAATCCAAGCTATTGTCGTGGGCCCATTCCACCCATTGACCGAGCTCAGCTCCCATGAATAAGAGCTTCTTCCCTGGCTGAGCGTACATGTAGGCCAGGAGCAAGCGGAGATTGGCAAACTTCTGCCAGTCGTCGCCGGGCATCTTCCCGAGCAGTGAGCCTTTACCGTGGACGGCCTCGTCATGCGATAGTGGCAGCATGAAATTTCCGGTCGATGCATAGATCGACCGGAAGGTGAGCTCGTGCTGGTGGAAACGGCGGTAAATCGGATCGCGACTGAAGTATTGAAGAGTGTCGTGCATCCAGCCCATATCCCACTTGAGCCCGAATCCGAGGCCGCCCAGGTAGGTTGGCTGAGACACCATCGGCCAGGCGGTGGATTCCTCGGCGATGGTCTGGACTCCGGGATGGGATCGGTAAACCTCTTCGTTGAGCCGCCGCAAGAAGGCGATCGCTTCGATGTTCTCGTGCCCTCCATGCCGATTGGGGACCCACTCGCCCTCTTTCCGGGCGTAATCCAGATAGAGCATGGATGCCACGGCATCGACCCGCAGAGCGTCAGCGTGGTACTTATCTAGCCAGAATAGGCCGTTGCTGATGAGGAAGCTCACCACCTCGGGACGGGCGTAGTTGAACAGGAGGCTGTCCCACTCAGGATGGATCCCCTGGATCGGAAGCGCATGCTCGTAGAGATGGGTGCCATCGAAGAAGCCCAGACCATGCTCGTCATTGGGGAAGTGGGACGGCACCCAGTCGAGAATTACGCCGATTTCGTGCTGGTGAAGATAGTCGATCAGATACATGAAATCCCGGGGGCCGCCATAGCGAGCGGTGGGCGCGAAGAAGCCGGTTATCTGATAGCCCCAGGACCCGTAGAAGGGATGCTCCATGACGGGTAGAAACTCGACGTGGGTAAAGCCCAGGCGCTGCACATGTTCGACTAGCCGGGGCGCTAGCTCGCGATAGGTGAGGCTCCGGTTCCCCTCCTCGGGAACTCGCATCCAGGACCCGATATGCATTTCATACACGAACATGGGGGCGCTGAGCGCGTTCCGCTGTGCTCGCTGCGCCATCTAGGTGGCATCATCCCACTGATAGGTGAGCGCTGAGACCACGGAGGCGGTGCGGGCCGGAATCTCGTGCTCAAAACCAAACGGGTCGGCCTTGTCCACTTGATAGCCCCGATAGCGGGAGATGATCCGGTACTTGTATCGGGTCTCGGTGCCCACTCCAGGCACAAACCCCTCCCAGATCCCGGATTGTCCCCGCGCGTTTAGCCGAGCACCCTAGCTCCACCCATTGAAGTCGCCGATAACCGATACGGCTTCGGCATCCGGAGCCCAAACGGCGAATCGGGTTCCGCTCTGACCGCCAACCAGCTCAAGGTGCGCTCCAAGCTTTTCATAGAGGCGGAAATGGCTGCCCTGGTTGAACAGAAAGAGATCGTCATCGGTGAGCGCACTCTGGCTGGGTGGCAGAGCCGGTTCGCTGGCCAAAGCTAGGACTCCCCCAGCAGCCACAAGATGCCGCGCAGTCGCAGTCCGATCCACTCCGGCCGATTGTTCAACTCATCGTCCAGCTCGTAGAGGGCCTTCTCCAGCAAATTCGCCTGCAGTAGCTGATGCAAATTTTCGCTGTTGCGGGGAACGAAGGGCGCATCGGCGGCGGTGGACAGATAGCCCCGGAGAAAGGCCGCGCTGGCCCAAATGCTCCAATACCGCGCCCAGGGTTCAAGCTTGGGAACATCGCCCGGGCGCCCAGCCCGTTCTTGCTCCTTGATGAGCCCGTGCTGAGCCGCATATTCGAAAGAACGCAGCATGCCCGCCACATCCCGGAGCGCGCTCCGCTTGAGTCGTCGCTCGCTCAACGGACGGGTCGGCTCGCCTTCGACATCGATGAAATAGAAGTCGCCACTGGTGTAGAGCACTTGCCTCAGATGGAGATCGCCATGCTGTCGCATTCGCACGACGCGGATTAGCGGCCCCAATAAGAAGCTGAAGCGGTCGAGAAGCTGCTCTTCCAGTCCGATCAGCCGCTCGGCGTCGGGTCGGACATCGGCGGGTAGACGCGGGACCTGCTGGCGGAGGGCTTGAAGGGCCAGAATCGCCGCGCGCCGGTAGGTCTGGTACAGAGATCGCTGGTAAAAGGGGGTAAAGGGTTCGGGCACGAAAGCCCGGTCGTCGCTTTCAGACGCCAGGGCGACATGCATTTCCGCCGTACGTTGGCCAAGTAAGCGCGCGGTCTTCAGGTAGGGCCCAACGGCCGAATAAGCGTCCGCCGGGAGGTCAGCCGCCGCGAGATCGACCAACCTCGCGGCGGCTGACCTGGCGCTACCAGATCGGGCTGGGCCAGCACGCGCTCGAAATAGGTCGCCAGTTCGCCGAGGGTATTTTCCCAGGCATTGCCTTGATTCGGCACAAATTCTTCGAGAACGGCGACCGCTCTCGGCGGTCGGTGGCTCATTCGGTATTCGACATATCCACCCACAGCAGGAACCCGACGAAATTTGCTGCGTTCACTCAGAAATCGTCCAACTTCGAGATCCGGGTTCACTCCCTCGTCGGCGCGGCGGAAGAATTTCAAAATCATCTTTCCGCTATCGACCGCTGATGGGTTGCGGTGCTCGGCCTTCGCCACAACGGGATCGAGTGAGTCATCCGGCCGTCCCCGCATCGCGGCCAGCGCTCGCGTCGCCACGCCGATCACTTCACCGGTCTGGCCCCGGTGGTGGCGTCGGCCTGCGATGGCTTGCAGGAACATCCCACAGAAATCGGCATCGGAGGTCGCGTCGATCAACAGCATTTCACCTGCGCCGGATAGCCGGCTATCTAGCCGCGCGATCACTGCCTGCGGCGTCTCGCTACGCACATGCTCGGCCCGGTCGCCGCTGACCGCGGTTATCGGCAATACGTAGGTCTCCGGCTCCGAGTCGAGATAGTCCACACCGACCGTCAGCACGAAGGCCGCCGGATGCCCGACGGGCATAACCATCGGAACGACATCCTGGATTGTCACGCTTTGGACTGCCCGGGCTTTCCCGCCAAACCACCGCCTTCCGGCGAGGTAGGCGGGAAGGATGGCTTCCAGTCGGGCCTTCTGTCGGCCGGCCAGAAGCGAAGGCCAGGTTCCGTTGACGCTCAGGGTCGGGAAACTGCTCGAGGCCGGCGACGAAGGCAGCATGTCGGCGGGCGTTGTTTCCAGCCGGAACCAGAAGAATGTGTGGGGCGCCAGGGTCAGCAAATACGGTGCATCGGTAATCGGCGGAAATCCGGAGCAGCTCCACGGGAATGGTGCCGGACCAGTCCCTGAGATCCAAGTGCACGACCTGAGCAAAGCGAGAGAGGTTGGCCACGGCGAGGATGCGCTCCTCTTGCCAGGACCGGGCGAAGGCCAAGACCCGCGGGTTGTCCGGGCTCAGAAACTGAATCGCCCCCTTCCCGAAGGCTGGATGGCGCTTACGGAGGGCGATGAGACGCTTCATCCACGACAAGTGTGAATGGGGATTCGACTGTTGCGCCTCAACGTTGAGGGCCTCGTAGTGATATTCGGGGTCGACGATAGCAGGGAGATAGAGGCGCTGGGCATTCGCTCTGGAGAACCCGGCGTTGCGATCGGAGCTCCACTGCATTGGTGTTCGGACGCCGTTCCGGTCGGCCAGGTGGATGTTGTCCCCCATCCCGATCTCGTCGCCGTAGTAGATGACCGGAGTGCCAGGCAGGGACAGCAGGAGGGCGTTCATCAGCTCGATTCGGCGCCGGTGATTCCCGAGCAGCGGGGCGAGTCGGCGCCGAATGCCGAGATTGATGCGGGCCTCGGGATCCTGGGCGTATACCCGATACATATAGTCGCGGTCCTCGTCGGTCACCATCTCGAGTGTGAGCTCATCATGGTTGCGGAGAAAGAGCGCCCACTGGCAGGCGTCGGGAATGCTGGGCGTCTGCCGAAGGATGTCCACAATTGGGAATCGATCCTCAGTGCGCAGCCCCATGAAGAGGCGGGGCATGAGCGGGAAATAGAAGGACATGTGGCACTCGTCCCCATTTCCGAAGTAGGAGGCGGCTTCGTCGGGCCATTGGTTGGCTTCGGCTAGCAGCATGCGGCCCGGATAGCTCTGCTCCATGTGCTGGCGGAGCTCCCGCAAAAAAAGCGTGGGTTTCGGGCAGGTTTTCGCAGCTAGTCCCCTCTTGCTCGTACAGGTAGGGGATCGCGTCCAGCCGCATCCCATCGACGCCCATATCCAGCCAGAAATCCATGACTTGCAGAACGGCCCGCCTTACGTGTGCCGAACGAAAGTTCAGATCCGGCTGATGGGAGTAGAACCGGTGCCAGTAATACGCCTGCGCAACCGGATCCCAAGCCCAGTTGGATGTCTCGAAGTCTTGAAAAATGACTCGCGCTTCTTGAAACCGATCCGGCCGATCGGACCAGACGTAGAAGTCCCGCCAGCGTGAGCCCGGGGCGGCTCGGCGGGCGCGCTGGAACCAGGGATGCTGATCGGAGGTGTGGTTTGATCACCAGCTCGGTAATGATCCGCAGCCCCCGATCGTGAGCCTCATGGATCAAACGGCGAAAATCCTGCAGAGTCCCGTAGGCGGGGTGCACGCCGCGATAGTCGACGATATCGTAGCCGTCATCCTTGAGCGGAGATGGATAGAACGGAGGCAGCCAGATCGCCGTAACCCCGAGATCTTGGATGTAATCCAGCTTCTCGGTGAGCCCGCGGAGGTCTCCAACCCCGTCGCCATCACTGTCAAAGAAGGCCCGCACCGGGACCTCGTAGATGACGGCGTCCTTGTACCAGAGCGGGTCGGCTTCAGAGAGATAGCCGTTCTCACTCATGAGGTTCCAGCCAGTCTGACTCCTGCCGTTGTTGCCATGCTTGGGGAATATGCACGAAAAGGGCAGCGTGCGCATCCGGATGGGAGTGGGCGGACTCCCGCCAATGCTCCACAATACTGAGCATGCGAATCGTAGATGCTTTGGCGGGCGGCCGGCGCACCTTTTCCTTCGAGTTCTTTCCCCCAAGAACGGGCGAGGGCGTCCAGGCTTTGTTCAAGACGGTTGTCGACCTGGCTCCGCTGAAGCCGTCATTTGTTTCGGTGACCTATGGGGCGGGCGGAAGCACCCGCGATCTCACAGTGGACCTGGTAACCCGGATCAAGAATGAGGTGGGCCTGGAGTCGATGGCCCACCTGACCTGCGTCGGGCACAGCGCCGCCGAGATCGCGGGGATCCTGGACACCCTCCAAGCGCGGGGCATCGAGAACGTGCTTCCACTCCGGGGGGACCCACCCCGGGGTGAGATCCAGTTCGTGAAACCAGCCGACGGTTTCAGCTACGCCCAGGAGCTCGTGCGGTTCATCCGGCCCCGCTATCAATTTTGCCTCGGGGGAGCCTGCTACCCGGAAGGCCACCCCGAGAGCCTGGATCGGGAGGCGGATCTGGAGCACCTTTGCCAGAAGGTCAAGTCCGGCGTCGATTTCCTGATCACGCAGCTCTTCTTCGACCCGGACCTGTATTTCCAGTTCCTCGAAAGAGCGGCGGCGCGCGGCATTTCGGTTCCGATTATTCCCGGAGTGATGCCGGTCACGAATGTCAGCCAGATCGAGCGATTCACCTCGATTATTGGGGCATCTATTCCCGCCAAACTAAAAAGCCGGCTCGACGCAGTGCGGGACGATGAAGCGGCGGTGGTAGCGACCGGCATTGAATGGGCAACCGAGCAGTGCCGCCGACTGTTGGACGGAGGAGCTCCGGGGATCCATTTCTACACCCTCAACAAATCACTCTCAACCCGGACCGTCTACCAGAACCTCAACCGCGACATCCCGAACGAGCCTCCGGAACGGAGTCAGCCGACGTTGCCACAATGACGGAAACCGCGTTGCGTGAGACTCCACTGAGCCAGGCGCATGATGCGCGCGGCGCCAGGATGGTTGCCTTCGGCGGCTGGCGAATGCCCCTCCAATATCAGGGCATCCTCGCCGAGCATTTACACACCCGCGCGGCGGCCGGCCTATTCGACCTCTCACACATGGGACGCCTCTCGATCACCGGTCCTCAAGCCCTCGACTTGATCCAGCGGGCGGCCACCAACGACGCCTCTCGACTCCGAGTCGGGGCGGCTCAATATTCGCTCTTGTGTAACGAAGCGGGCGGCGTCATTGATGACATCCTGGTGTACCGAGCGACGGCTGGCTGGCGACTAATGGTGAATGCATCCAACCGCGAGCGGGTGGTGGCCCATCTGGAGGCACTTCGAGAACAGCACGAGTATCAGGCCGACCTCGACGATCGCACGATGAGCACTGTACTGCTCGGCCTGCAGGGACCCGACAGCCTGGCCGTGCTTCAACCGCTGGTGCAAAGCGATCTGGAGGCGCTGCGGTACTACCATTTCGTCGACACCGAGCTAGCTGACGGCCTGGGACCAGCTTCCATCTCCCGGAGCGGATACACGGGGGAAGACGGATTCGAGATCACGATGGACGGAGGGGACGCTCCGGCACTCTGGACTCGGCTGCTCGCCGATGACCGGGTCCAGCCGGTCGGGCTCGGCGCTCGGGATACGCTCAGGCTCGAGGCGGGCATGGCCCTGTACGGCCACGAGCTAGGCGAAACGATCACCCCCTATGAGGCCAACCTGGGTCGGGTGGTGCGGCTGGATAAAGGTCCCTTCGTCGGAAGCGAAGCGCTGGCGCGCCTGGCCGGCCAGGCCGTAGCCCGACTCCTGGTGGGCATCACGCTCGAGCGTGGCAGCGTTCCTCGCCAGGGGAATCTCCTCCAGGTGGGCCAGAAAACGATCGGGGCCATCGCCAGCGGGACCTTCTCGCCAACGCTCAAGCACCCGATCGCCACCGTCTTTGTTCCGCCGGCTTATGCCGCGCCGGGCACGGAATTGGGGGTTCTGATTCGTGACTCCGCAGCCCCGGCCCGTGTCGTATCATTGCCTTTCGTCAGCCACCAAACGAAAGTGCGTCCCCCTGGGGATGGCCTGCCGAATTAGCCCTCCAGGCACGGCTGGCATCGCTGAAATGAGGCCATGATCGAACCGGATGAAATCCCGAGCGACCGCCGTTACACGCCCGAGCATGAATGGGCGCGGCGGGAGGGCGACGTCGTCGCAGTCGGCATTACCGAATACGCGCAGCATGAGCTAGGCGACGTCGTTTACCCAGATCTTCCGGAAGTAGGCACCCACGTGGTGGCCATGGAAGAGTTCGGTGCATTGGAAAGCGTGAAAGCCGCTTCGGATATTTTCGCGCCGGTCACCGGCGAGGTCATCGAGCGCAATGAAGGCCTCATCGAGCATCCTGAATGGATCAATGACTCGCCCTATGACCTCGGCTGGATCGTGCGGATCCGCATGGACAACCCCAGCGAATTCGACGCCCTGCTCGACGCCGCCGCCTACCGAGCGCACCTCGACGGCTAACCTAGATTGAAGATGGGCGTCCGGTGACCTTCGTGCCTCTAACCGAGTCCGAGCGCACGGAGATGCTCGGTGCCCTCGGACTCTCGCACGTCGAAGACCTTTTTGCCCTCATTCCAGCCGCAAGCCGCTTCCCGGAGATCCCGATCGGCCCAGCTCTTACCGAAATGGAAGCGGTCGGGTTAGTTGAGAGTCTGGCCGACCGAAACCGATCAGTGGCACGCGCCCCATTTTTCCTCGGCGCCGGAGCCTATCGCCACTTCATCCCAGCCGCCATCGGAACCGTGACCAGCCGGAGTGAGTTCAGCACCTCCTACACGCCATATCAGCCAGAGGTGAGCCAGGGCACCCTGCAGTCGCTCTTCGAGTTCCAGAGCGCCATCTGTGACATCACCGGGATGGACGTCACCAACGCTTCGGTTTATGACGGGGCGACGGCCGTGGCCGAAGCCGCACTGATGGCGATGCGTCTGACCGGGCGCGGCCGGGTCGTGGTGGCTGGCTCGGTGCACCCGCACTATCGGGAGGTGCTGCGCACCTACACCGCCCCCCGAGGGGTCGATCTCTACACCACGACCGTGTCCGCCGGCTCCGTTTTGTCTGAAGAGGACATCGCGGCGGCTGTGGATGGGAACACTGCCTGCTGCATCGTGAGCCAGCCGACTTTTTTTGGCGAGATTCGCGACTTGAGGCCAATTGTTGAAGCTGCGCACGCGGCCGGCGCGCTGGTCGTCGAAGCCTACAACCCAACCTCGCTCGGGCTGCTGCGCCCACCGGGCGCCTGGGACGTCGACATCGCGGTTGGGGAAGGCCAACCGTTGGGGATCCCGCTCTCCTTCGGCGGTCCTTATGTCGGGCTGATGTCGTGCCGAGAGAGCCTGGTTCGCCAGCTACCGGGCCGGATTGCTGGGGCCGCCAGTGATAGCCAGGGCCGCCGCGGTTATGTGCTCACACTCCAGGCGCGGGAGCAGCACATCCGCCGAGAAAAGGCGACCTCCAATATTTGCACCTCGCAGGGATTGATTGCCCTGACTGCTTTGCTCTACCTGGCCCTCCTCGGTCCGGCTGGATTGCGAGCCGTCGCCGAGAGCTGCTGTGAGACCGCACGTTACGCGGCGGACCAGCTCGGAGGCATTCGAGGGGTCGAGGTCGTCACGCCGCGCCCGTTCTTCCACGAGTTTGCCGTTCGCACACCGCTTCCGGCCGCGGCCGTGAATCGGCGCCTGGCGGAGCACGATATCATCGGAGGCTACGATCTGGGTTGCGCCTATTCGGAGCTACGGGATTGTCTCCTGCTCTGCTGCACCGAAATGACCACTCGTGGGCAGATCGACCTGCTGGCCGGGGCCATCGCCGAAATCGTCAAGGGGGCTGGATGACCGAGCCGCTGCTGCGCGAACTGTCCCGCCCGGGTCGTCCGACGCTGGCCATCGGGCGGCCGGACGTGCCCGCGACGGCGCTCGATATCCCGGAGGCGCTGCTCCGGGATAACCTTCCGCTTCCCGAGGTGGGGGAGCTGGAGGTAGTGCGGCACTTTACGCGGCTCTCTCAGCTCAATTTCTCGATCGACACCACCTTCTATCCGCTGGGCTCCTGCACCATGAAATACAACCCAAAGGTGAACGACGCCATGGCTGCACTTCCGGGAATGCGGAACATCCATCCGCTGCAGCCGGAAGCGAGCGTGCAGGGCGCGCTCCAGCTCATCCACGAGCTTCAGGATCTGCTGGCTAAGATCACCGGCTTCGACGGGGTCAGCCTTACTCCAGCGGCGGGCGCTCACGGTGAGCTGGCGGGAATGCTGATGATCCGGGCCGCTCACGAAGCGAATGGAGACGGGGAGCGCCGGCGGCGGGTGATCATTCCTGACTCCGCCCACGGGACCAATCCGGCCACCGCCGCGATGGCCGGCTACCAGGTGTCCTCGGTTCGTTCGGATGCGCGCGGCAACGTCGATCTGGCCGCGCTTCGAAAGCTGCTCGATGACGACGTGGCCGGGCTCATGATCACAGTACCCAGCACGCTGGGGCTCTTCGACGAGGCGATGCTGGAAGTCAGCCAGTTGATCCACGAAGCCGGCGGCCTGGTTTATGGCGATGGGGCCAATCTCAACGCGCTGCTCGGCATCGTCCGTCCCCGGGAGCTGGGCCTCGACCTGATGCATTCGAATCTGCACAAGACCTTCACGACCCCGCACGGCGGCGGCGGGCCTGGAGCCAGCGCAATCTGCGCCACCGAAGCGCTGGTGCCGTTCTTACCGTTGCCGGTCGCCGCTCGACGCTTCGACGGCAGCTTTTACCTGGACGAGGATCGTCCGCAATCGATTGGCCGCTTGGGCTCGTTCCAGGGCCATTTCGGCATGCTGGTCCGCGCCTACACGTACATCCGAATGGTCGGCGCGGACGGCCTCCATGAGGTCAGCGAGGCGGCGGTTCTCAACGCGAACTACTTGCGCCAGCGACTCTCCGAGGCCTTCAACGTTGCCTACGACCGCGCCTGCATGCACGAGGTCGTGCTGTCCGGGCTGCGCGGCAATCAGGTCAGAACGATTGACGTCGCCAAGCGGCTGCTCGACTATGGCGTCCATCCACCGACGATCTACTTTCCGCTGGTCGTCCCCGAGGCGCTCATGATCGAGCCCACCGAGACGGAGACGAAAGCGACGCTGGATGCCTTCGTCGATGCGATGCTCGCGATCGCCGAGGAAGCCGAGCGGGATCCGGAGCTGGCGCGATCGGCGCCCCACACTACCCCAATCGGTCGCCTGGACGAGACCGCCGCCGCCCGCAACCCCGTTCTGCACTGGTAGTGGGGCGTCGCGGCGGGGCCAAACGCTGTGATGCGGAGCCGCGACAGCCGCGCCTGGGCTTTACCGCCTGATCTGGAAGAAAACATACGCGAGGCTTATAGCATGATGATCGAGCCCGACCCCGCCGAGCCCCATCCCCGATTGCGAACCAAAGACATCACCGTTGAAGTCGGTTGAGGCGCGGCGTCTTCATCCGCGAGTTCATTGCTGCCGCCACAAGGCGTAACAAGGTGGTGCGGCTCCCCATTCTTTCAGCGGCGTTGCTCGTTCTGGTCCTTTCACTCGGCGTGAGCCGGCTGGGCGCCGAAACCACGAGTGAACCACCCTCGCCTCGAGTCGAGCTCCAGGCGGCCGGGCCTGTCGAGGCATCACCTCTAGTAGAGACCGTCGCGGACATGAACCCGAGTCCGGAGCCTGCCTTGACGCCCCAGGACAGCACTAAAGCCCGCTGGGCGCCCGAGCCCGGGACGGCCGGGTCCATCATTGGATCTTCGCAGGGCGGGCAACCGCTGGTGATCAACCATCTGGGGGATGGCGCTTCACCCGTGCTGATTCTGGGCGGGCAGCACGGAGGCCCGGAGGAGAACACCGTCCGCCTGGTCGTCCAGCTTTTGGACTACTTTGGCCGGAATCCGGATACCATTCCCGCCAACCTCCGCCTCGACGTGCTCTCGGTGGCGAACCCGGACGGGCGCGCCCATGGCAGCCGCCAGTTCCTGAGCGGCGTCGACCCGAATCGAAACTGGGGCGGCCGGGACTGGGCCTCCGATGGATGGGACAGCAACGCCGTTTTCCGGCGCGGTCTGGGCGGACCGGAACCATTCTCGGAACCAGAAACCCAGGCGCTTCGGGACTACGTGGCTCTTTCTCGCCCGGTCCTCGTGGTGAATTACCACAGCCGGGGCGGATTCATCTTCGGTGGCAACGGCCCCCAGGGCGGATCGATCGCCGACGCCTACAGCGAGGCGAGCGGCTATTTTCGGCCGCGACCGGGCGGCGGTGGCGGGAGTGTAGCCGCCCCGAGCGTGCTGGGCTACCGGGCGACCGGAAGTATGAACGCTTGGCTAGGGGACGAAGGCTACCGGGGAATGCTAATCGAGCTGGCCACCTCTTTTGATGCCGAGTTCAGCCGAAATTTGGCCGGCCTGCGTTCAGCGCTAGCCGCCCTGGCCGAGGAAGCGGAGTAAGGTCGCCGGCCCGCATTTGGGGGGCGGCCCTCACCCTCCCGCGCCCATTGCGATGGGCGCGGGGTAAACCCGTCAGGCCGGATCAGGCACGCAGGTGGCGCACGTGGCGGTAGACGTAGAGGCCGACTGCGAGCACGATTACCAGGGCAATCGGATAGTCAGCGCGCTCGAGGACGTGGCGGACCTCCAGCCAGTGGTCGCCTGCCTGCATTCCCGCCCAGGCCAGACCCAGTGACCAGGGGAATGCGCCCAAGAGCGTGTACAGGCAGAACCGACCAAAGTTCATGTGGGCGATGCCGGCCGGCAGCGAAATGAAGGTCCGGACAACTGGAAGGAGCCGCGAAAAGAAAGCGGTCGCTTCGCCGTGTCGAGCGAACCAGCGATCCGCCAACTCCAGATCGTGCTGGGTGATGAGCAGGTAGCGCCCGTACCGATCCAGGAAGGGCCGCCCGCCTACCACTCCCACCCAGTAGGCGATGCAGGATCCCACCAGATTGCCGACCGCGCCAACCAAGCCGGCCGCGAAGAGGTCGAATTCTCCGCGCGAAGCCATCCACCCGGCCATTGGCATGATCAACTCGCTGGGCAGCGGGATGCAGGCGCTCTCAATGGCCATCGCTAGCCCGATGCCCAGGTAGCCCATGCTTCGATACAGGTTCTCGAGAAACGGAATAACATACTGTTCGAGCGCAGCGAGCAACTGTTTCTCCTGAGTGGTGAATGGACGCGTCGAGGTTTCCGTCACCCCGGTGGGCGAGGCTGGAGCCGAGAGTGGTTCGCGCTGTCTAGGGTGGGCGCTCGCGAGAGATCAGGTCAGGGCCGGCCGACTAACTCCGGCGATAGATGATGCGGTAGAGGCGCTCTTGCCAGCTATTGGGCGGCAAGCTCACGTATTTACCTCGCCACCAGCGAGGGCCAGCCCCATAAGGATGCACGAGGTGGGTGGCGACCGCCACCGCGATGCAGGCGAAAACGGCCAAGAATAGCTGACCGACGAAGATGTGCAGGAGGTGGCCCACCAGGAAACAGGCAACTCCAATGAGCACGAGGTCACCGGGACGGCGCGGCCGCAGATCGAGGAAGGACAGGTTGAGCCGCCTCCGCCGCCGGGGGCGTTTCGGAAGCTTGTCGACGCCGCCCTCGCGAAGCGCTTCCTCCAGGTCTCGCTGTATACGCTCCGGAAGCTCTGCAGGTTCAGCCATCAGTCGGTCCCTCCGCCAGACATGGCCGGGGTATTATGGGGCTCGCTTGGCTTGCTGACAACCGGGTGGACCGTGTATCGCGACACCCTCCGGATGCGGGGTCTGACTATCAAACGCTACCCGCGGTGGCCGTCGGAGGATCTGGACCAGGAAAGTCAGCAGCATCTGTACGATGAGCTCGAGAATCTGGGCGCTTTCTCGGTGCCGCTACAGGCGGAGCCCGCTGCCACTCAGCCTGGGCCCGCCGCTCCGTCGGAGTCCCAGCCAGCCGAAGAGGCGGTTGTCGAGCCAGCTATGCCGGGCAGCGCCGCCCCACTTTAACCCCGGCCTCAGTCCGCGGAAACGGTGGTTCGCCCCAAGCCGTTCGTGGTGAGCCCTTCGAGAGCCTCCGTGACCACCCCCGATCTTTGGTCCACTCATAACTTAAGTCCGGTCGGCTCATGACCGGGATGAACGGTTCCTCGTTGTCGTTGCTAGCCAAGATGAGCGAGGTCGTTCCAATAGCGAATCTCCGGCTCCGGCTGCTCCCAGACGATGCAAGAGAGCCCGCCGTTATCCATCCGGGCGGCCTGGGAATCGGCAAAATCATAGCCATGCAGCCAAACGCCCAGCGCCATCAAGAGGGCGCTATGGGTAACGACCAGCACCGTGTCGCGCTCATGTCGAGTCCGCAGGAGGTCCACTCCCGCGATTGCGCGCTCCTGAAGAGCCAGCCAGCTCTCGCCGCCGGGCGGCGCGACCACCCACGCCACGTCATCCGACCAGCGGCGATACTCCTCGGGAAATTGGGCCTTGATCTCGGCTCCAGTCAGCCCTTCCCAGGCGCCGTAGGAAATTTCCCGCCATACGACATCCTGCCGAACGGCCAGATCGCGCGCTTCGGTAATCAGCTCAGCGGTGCGCCAGGCTCGCTCCAGATCGCTCGAATAAACGGCATCGATAGGCTCTCCGGACAATCGCTGGGCCAAGCAGCGGCCCTGCCTTTCCCCGTTTGCCGATAAAGGGACGTCGGCCTGCCCCGTGTAGCGCTTTTGCACGTTCCAGGAGCTCTCGCCATGGCGGGCCAGCAGCAAACGCATTTTCTTTCCAATTTGGTCGGGATTTCGGGGCATGCAGGCGCAATTGTTTTTGCTCCGCAGGAGTATAATGCCGGCATGTTGAGCGTTCGAGAGCACGTACTCACGCCTACCGCGACCCTCGCGGTGGACGTTGTGGTGTTCACCTTGCGGCCTGACACCGTCGAGCGCGCCTGGCAGGTACTCCTAGTCCCCCGGCCTGATCCCTGGTCCATCAGCCGCCGAGCCCTCCCCGGGGTTCTGGTCGACGAGGACGAGACTTTCGACGAAGCGGCCCGACGCGCCTTGCTGGTCAAGACCGGGATCGACGCTCGGGATTGGTATCTCGAGCAACTGGCCACCTTCGGCTCCCCCACCCGGGACAGCCGGGGTCGGGTTGCCTCGATCTCCCATATCGCGCTCATTCAGAGTGACAACATCAAGATCCACCCAGTAGAGACCGACTCGCCGGCCGAATGGTGCCCGGTGACGGCGATCCCCTGGAGCGATCTTGCCTTCGATCATGCCGCGATCCTTCGGGAGGCCATCAACCGCGTCCGAGGCAAGGTGCGCTACGCCTGGGTGCTCTTTCAGCTGCTTCCGCCGATCTTCACGATGTCCGATCTTCGCGCAGCCTACGCGGCAATCCGCGATCCGTCAGTGCTCAACATGAGCACGTCGAACGTCCGCAAACTGTTTCGACGACTCATCGACGATCAGGCGCTGGTGGCAGTGGGCAAGCGAGCCGAGGCCCGGGGCAGGGGAAGGCCGGGCGACCTGTTCCGCTTCGACGGACCGTTGACCGGCACCTGGGATCGAGAGCTGCCATGGTAGGGCACTCGTTTGCGCGGTAATTCTGCTCTACGAGATTCGAATTTAGCCTTCAGTTTGGACTGAGGAGGCAAACCATGAACCAGAACTTGAACGTTGGACATTTCAGCGAGCCGATTCAACTGCACGGTGACCTGCGCTCGATCGCTCGACAGTCGGAGGCGACCCCCGAGTTACTGGCGGACATCGTCGAGCTGCGCGCCGAGCGAAACGCGATCATCCTGGCTCACAACTACCAGGTGCCCGCGATCCAAGACATTGCCGATTTCGTCGGCGACTCACTGGCTCTGGCGCAAGCGGCGGCGCGGACCAGCGCCGACGTCATCGTGATGTGCGGGGTCTACTTCATGGCCGAGAGCGCCAAGATCTTGAACCCGAGCCGCACGGTGCTCATTCCGGATGCGCGAGCCGGCTGCTCGCTGGCGGATTCCATCACCGCGGACCAGCTCCGAACGTGGAAGGCCGAGCACCCGGGGGCGGCTGTAGTGAGCTACGTGAACACCACCGCTGAGGTGAAATCGGAAAGCGACTATTGCGTGACCTCAGGTAATGCCGAGGACGTGATCGCTTCGATCCCGAGGGACCAGGAGATTCTCTTCTGCCCGGATATGTTCCTCGGTGCTCATCTCGAGCGCGTGACCGGTCGAAAGATGCAGGTCTGGGCCGGCGAATGCCACGTGCACGCGGGCATTCGTCCGGATGAGATCGAGGCCAGACGACTGGCGAACCCGGACGCGGACTTGCTCATCCATCCCGAGTGCGGCTGCACCACCCAGATGGTGTGGGCGCGCAGCGCAGGTGAGATTGGATCGGAACACTCCTACATCCTCTCTACCGAGAAGATGGTGGCCCACGCGCGACAATCACCCCGAACCCACTTCCTGGTCGCCACCGAAACGGGCATTCTGCACCGGCTCGAGAAAGAAGCGCCGGGCAAGATCTTCGAAGCAGCCGATCCGGGCGCGGTTTGCCAGTACATGAAGATGATCACCCCATTGAAGCTCCGCGACGCGCTCAGGGACCTGACCCCAGAAGTGACGGTTGACCCAGCCATTGCCGCTCGGGCGCGGGTAGCCATTGACCGCATGCTCGCCGTCCCCGCGAGTCGGCCCTCCTTCGAATAAGGGCGGGGGCGCCCCGCCTCGCCCGCCGATGGGGAAGCGATTGCCCAGAGTGCTCGCGGGTTAGCATAGAGACACTTTGACTTCGCCTACCCCCCTGACCGGCCCCGCTGGGCCACTCACTCCAGACGCCGCGCCGAATGGAGCTGGCCCGTCACCCTTGGCGGGTGGCGTTCGGCAACCACTCCGGCGACGGCTCCTGCTCGGTCATTGGACGCCGGTTGCTCTGCTATTGATCCTCGCAGCCGGGCTCCGATTCAGCGGCCTCTCCGCCCAGAGCTTCTGGCTGGACGAGGGCATGACCGTCTTCTTCATCAACCTGCCCCTGGACCGGCTTCTACAGGTCACCTTCGTCCAGGAGCCGAACCCGCCCCTCTACTATTTGCTGCTCTGGGTATGGGTGCATGCGTTCGGCGAAGGGGAAGCGGCGATTCGCGCGCTCTCGGCGCTGTTCGGTACCCTGTGCATACCCGTAACGTTCGCGCTGGCTTCCGACTTAGGGGGCCGTCGCGCGGGTTGGCTGGCAGCCCTAGCCGCCCTCGCCAGCCCTTTCCTACTCTGGTACTCGCAGGAGGCGCGGGCCTTTGCTCTGCTGGCCTTTCTCGCGGCACTGCTGCTCTATCTGACCCACCAAGCCACGCAATCCCCGCGTCGTCGCTTGCTTGCCGTTTGGGCGCTGACCGCCGCGCTGACCTGCTACACCCACATCTACGGGGCATTCGCGGTGGGTGCATGCACGCTTGCACTCCTCGTTGCCGGTCGAGCGCGGATCGATTGGCGGGCCGGCACAGCGGTCATTCCAGTGGCGCTATTCGCGCCCTGGATGGTGGCCACCCTGATCCAAAGCGCCGCGGCTCGGGGCTGGCGCGCACCGGTCGGCCCCGACGAGCTAGTGGCTCGGGCGCTGGCCACGGTTGCCCACAATGAAGTGTTTCCCGATCCACTCGGCCCCCTGGCGGTTCTGGTGCTCGGCGGAGCCGCGCTCATCGGGCTGGCCTCAACCCGCCGATCGAGCGCCTGGTTACTGGGACTGAATATCGGGGTGCCGCTACTCTGCGCCTACGGGTTGTCCTTCTTCAAACCGATATTTGCCGAGCGGTACATCATCCCCATCGCCATTCCGCTCTATGTGGCCGCCGCGATCGGCATGACGCGACTTGCGGGCCGCCTTCGGGGCCTCGACGTTGCAGCGGGGATTGCGGTGGTGGCTCTGTTGGTCTCGGCCCTAGCGGCCTGGCAGCAGCCGCGGTTCGAGAAGGAGAATTTCCGGGCCGCTGCCGATCGGGTCATCCAATCCGCGACAACTGACGACGTGGTCGTATTCGTGGCCGAGTTCACCGAGCACCCGTTCGAGTACTACTATCACGGTCCTGGTCAGCTAGTGGGGTTTTTCGGCGACCACAAGGATCCCGGCCCATTCCTGACTCCAATCATCGGAAAAGCCTCAACCGTGTGGCTGCTCGAATCGCACTGGGATCGCTATGACCCGGACCACAACGTTCGCCGCTGGCTAGAGGACCGCTACCCGCTGGTCACCGAGGCCTTCCCCCAGGGAATTCATCTGCGGGCCTTCCGGGTGCGGAGCCAGGTCGATGCACCGCCCAGCACCGCGCGGCCGATTACTGCGAGCTACGGCGGGCTCATGTTGACCAGCGTCGAATTCCCCGAGTCGACTTCAGCGCACGATGAGCATCTCCATCCGCCGAGCGGCTGGCTGCCCGTTACGATGTATTGGCAGGCCGTGGCACGCCTGCCGACCAACTACAAGCTGGTGCTGGATCTGGCCGACGCGCGAGGCGTTTGGGGTCGTTCGCTCCTGCGGGAAGGCGATCTGTTCGCCAAGGTGCCCACCAGCACGTGGACCCCGGGCCAAACGATGATCGAGTCGACGGATCTCAACTTGAACCCGGCCACCCCGCCGGGCCGGTACATCTTGCAGCTAGCGGTACTGGATGAGCAGGGCAACCCGGTCACCGGCGAGCAGCGCGGCACTCCTCTGAACGGACCATTGACCCTAGGTGAGGTCGAGGTGCGGGGCTAAAAGCGCCGACTCTCGAGATTCACAACCCGGGTCGCCCCGCAGCCCCTCAAAGCCGCCGCGGGCCATCAATCAGGCTACACTTTGCGAACTCTACCTCGCAGCGACAATGGCCGGAGGGCCGACGGAGTACAAATGAAAGTTGGCGTGATTTTCCCTCAGACCGAGATCGGCATCGACCCAATGGTCGTGCGCGATTACGCTCAGGCCGTGGAGCAGATGGGGTTCGCCCATCTGGCATCCTATGACCACGTGCTGGGAGTGGATCCGAGCAGCCGGCCGGGTTGGCGAGGCCCGTACACCAAGGACACCGTATTTCACGAGCCGCTGGTGCTCTTCGGCTACCTGGCTGGCCTGACCACGACGATCGAGCTGGTCACTGCAATCATCATCCTTCCGCAGCGCCAGACCGCCCTAGTGGCGAAGCAGGCGGCCGAGGTGGACGTGCTGAGCCAGGGGCGCCTTCGGTTTGGGGTCGGCCTGGGCTGGAACGAGGCCGAATACGAGGGGCTGGGCCAGAACTTCCACGTGCGGGGGCAGCGAGTCGTGGAGCAAATTGCCGTGCTCCGCGCCCTCTGGACCAACGAAGTCGTGGATTTCGAGGGGTGCTGGGACCGCATCACCGGAGCCGGCATCAATCCGCTCCCGATCCAGCGGCCAATACCGATCTGGATGGGCGGGGGCGGCAATGAGACGAACCGGATCGAGCCCGCCCTGAAACGGATTGCCAAGATTGCCGACGGATGGTTCCCCCAAATGCAACCGAACGACGACGCGCGGGCCACCTTGGAAGCGGTCCGAGGGTACGTGCGGGAGGGCGGACGAGACCCTTCGGCGCTCGGCATCGAAGCCCGGGTCAGCGTCGGCAGGGGCGACCCGGAGGAGTGGGTAGGACGCTTCAACGCGTGGGACGAGCTGGGGGCGACTCATCTCTCGGTGAACACGATGGGGGGCGGCTTTACCCGGCTGGCGGAGCACCTGAGCGCCCTGGAGCGATTCAAAGAAGCGACGCTGCGCTAGCGGTCCGAGTCGCTCACAGCCCACCTTCGAAAGTGTAGGGCTGCGGGGGCACATCCTGCCCCACATCGAGCTGGATCAGAGCGTGCGGGGCGAGCGGGATGTCCCCTGGGTCGCCACTGAAGCGCTGGCCTCCGACGTAGGCGATCACCTGGCCCTGAGCTGAGCCCACCTGGGTCGCGCTGAGGGGCTGCTGCCAGATATCGAAAAGCTGGCGCAGGGTGAAGGCCTGGGGCGCCGCGGCTTCGATGTGAATCAGCCCGTCGTTGGTGTGGGTGTGCAGCCAGTAGAAGCAGCTGCCGCCGTCCACGAAAGGACTTCCGCCGCCGTTATCCACATGACGGGGCGCTGCAATCCCGATGCCCTCCGGTACGGGACGGGCCTGGCCATTGAAAAAGATCGCCAGGTGGGCGTGGACGTGGTAATTGACCACCTCGGTCAGCCCGCAGGGGATGCCGTCGATGGTCGTCTTTTGCCCATAGTCGGGCGCGGCGGCGAGGGGCAGTCCAGCTGACCCGGCAGCGACGGGAGTCGAGGTCTGAGCTGGGTTACAAGCCGCTAAGCTCGTAATGGCGAGCATGCACAGCAACCGAGTGGTATAGGTGATCAGCTCAACCATGGTGGCCGCCATGTTAAGGCACTGTTCAGCGACGCGCTACCGCGATGGATTCCCTCCGATAGAATCGCGCCCATGATGCTCCCTTACTCACTGCGGGCGGCGGCTCTCCGCGGCTATTGGCAGACCACGTTGGTCTCGGCTGGAAGCAATCTGGGCGACCCCGCTCTCTATCTGCTCTGGTGCCTGGTCGGGTTCTTGCGGTCGCCACCCTGCTGTCGATCTGACGCATGATCCTGCAACCCGACCAGGTCGTCGGCGGCATGTCCACTGGGTCAGTGCTGACCTACACCCTCATTGCCGGCGTCTTCGCCCAACAGCTCGACGTCAGGACTGAGCTCGGCGACACCTTGTGGAGCGGGGCGATCGCGACCCGCTACCTCCAGCCGATCGGCATCGTCGGCATGTACGCGGCCGAGCTCATGGGCCACTGGGCTTTCGCCTTCGCGACCTTTTCACTGCCACTGTCGCTTGCTGCACCGCTGCTCGGCGTGGACGCGCGCCCAGCCTCCCCGGCCCACGCGGTCGCCTTCATCCTGAGCCTCGGCTTGGAGTAACGGTCGGGCTCGCCCTCGACTTCTTGTTCGGCGCCGTGCTAGTCGCGTTGCGAGAGACCAGCCACGACATGGGTGATCTCGAACAACTGGCCGGCCGGATCGTCCTCATCAACCATGGCGAGATCGCCTACGACGGGACCTTTGCCGGTCTTCCAGGGAGGGTGGCTGGCCAGCGGCGGCTGGTGATCGACACGGACTCGGAGCAGGCGCCCACGCTAACTGGCGCTGATTTGATCGGGTCAGATGGCGCGCGCCACACCTACACCTTCAATGCGAGTGACGCCCGGCTGCCCGGCCTGCTGGCTCAGGCGGCGGCGCAAGCTCAGGTCCTCGACGTTGAAACCGAGCGACCGGACATCGACGACGTCATCGCGGATTTGTACGAGTCCTGGCAGGCCGACGAGCGGCCGCAAGCGTGGCTCACAAAGCCAACTGATAAATAGGCTCTGAATCGGCTGGATTGGCCTCAATCACTTGGGTTCAATAGGTGAATCTGGGCAAGTGAGGGACAAATGAGGACAATGGCAGCCGATACGCTGCTTTCTACCCAGCAGGTTGCGGAGCAGCTGGGCGTCGAAAAGAAGACCGTGCTCCGCTATCTCCATTCAGGAAAGCTCAAGGGTACTCGGATCGGGCGAGACTATCGCATCGCGGCGGGTGCCGTGTCAGCGCTGCTGGATCCTCCCCGGCAGGTGCCGGTGGCCGAGCGGACCGCAATCGTGACCGCAGTCGTCAACCAAAAAGGCGGCGTCGGGAAAACGACCACCGTCTTCAACCTCGGCGTGGCTCTGCACCTCCTGGGGCGCCGCGTCCTGCTGGTCGATCTCGATCCCCAGGCTGCACTGTCCGCCAGTGCCGGTATTCCCGTCGCCCACCTCACGATCAGCATCTATCAGGCATTGTTGGACGACACCCTCGATCCGATCCCGATCATTCGGCAAACCCCGTCGGGGGTGGACGTCCTGCCGGCCACCCTCGATCTGGCCGCCGCGGAAGTTGAGCTGGTCAACGTCACCCTGCGCGAGCTGGTCCTGAAGGATCTGCTGGCCAAGCTGCTACCCCGCTACGACCACATTCTGATCGACTGTCCGCCCAGCCTCGGCCTACTTACCATCAATGCATTGGCGGCCGCGGATCGGGTCATCATCCCGCTTCCCTGTGAGTTCCTGGCGACCCGAGGACTGAACTTGTTACTGCGCACCCTGGAAAAAGTTCAGGCCCGCCTGAATCGAGATCTCAAGATGGCCGGCATCCTGCCTACGATGTTCGACGGCCGGACCACCAACGCCAATGAAATCCTCCAAGAGCTGCGCGCCTCTTTCCCGGGCCAGGTCTTCGACGTGATCATCAAACAGACCGTGCGGTTAAAGGAGTCGCCCGCCGCCGGCCTCTCGATCCTCGAGTACGACCGCGGGCACGACGTGTCCCGTTCCTACCTGCAGCTGGCCCAGGAGGTGGACCATGCCTAAGCGGATATCCCTCCAAGGTAAAGGCGTCGACCTCTTCTTCCCCTCCGCGGCGGAGGATCCAGCCCGGGCGAGGTCTGAATCCTCCGGCCCCGCTGATGCGGCGCCCCAGCACGCTCCGTCGGCGACCCGCTCGATCATGCACGCACGCACGCACCCAACCAGCGCGGATGATCTACTCCGCGCCCTGAGTGCCAAGCAGCGCCTGGCGTCTTCGACCTTCCGCTTTCAGCCCGACGAGCTGGAGCGCCTGGATGTGATCGTGGACGAGCTGAGCCACGCGCATCCAAGGCGGATCAGCAAAAACGATCTCGTGCGCTTGGGGCTGCTCTGGCTCCTCGCCGACTACGAGGCCGATCCCGATCAGAGCCTGGTGGGCCGGCTGCTTACCCGCTTCTGATCGCTCGAGAGCGTTTATCGAGGCGGGTAAGCCGATGCTGCGCCGAGCCATACCGGCGATGGTGCGGGCCCCAACGAAGCCGGCCCAGACCAGGTCCGCGAGCTGATCGGCCACCCGGATGGCCCCCTCAACGGCCGAAGGCCAGGCGAGGAACCAAAGAGTGGAGGGGATACTTCCTGTGGTGAGGTCGCGGGTCGCATAAGCCGAGCGCCGACCTCCGCCTCCACCCGGTCCGCGGCCACCGCCACGGGGCTGTCGGGGCCGCGCACCCGACCCACGCCGGGGCGTTGCCGTTGGCGGGGAGTGCCCCGTTCGTGCTGTCGGACGCAACCGGAAAAGGGGTCGCGGCTCCGTCAATTCGACTCAAACGTTCATTTCATACACTGATTCGTGGCAGGCGAGCTCGGCTTGGGAGAAGTGGCCGAAATCGAAAATGCCTTACTAAATCCTAATGGAACCATAAGCAGACCGCATAGTAGTTCCTTTTTGGGGGCCGCTCAAGGCAGGCTGGTCGGCTCCCGAAGCGCCAGTGCCCGACGGCTGGAGAGACTCCGCCTCGTGGTGTGGCAGACGAAGTAGATCTGCGGCTACCGACCCGCTGATCTAGGCGAAGATTTTTACCGTGCTCCAGCGGCCCCAGAAAATGTAGGGCACCAGGATGAGTGGTCGGACGAGCATTGGCGCACACATAGCCCAGGCGATTCCCAGTACTCCCAGGTCCGTCGCTTGGGAGAGGAACAGAGCAAGCGGAAGACTGCCCCACATCGTGACCAGCGTCACGATCATCACGATGAGCGTGTCACCTGCGCCCTGGAAGGATTGGGAGGCCACCTGGGTGAGTCCAGTAAACGCATAGCCGACCGCTTGGATGAGTAGCCAGGTGCGCGCTTGCTCGAGGAACTCGGGATCGCGGGCAAACAGGGACATGAAAAGGTCCGGGAAGAGCACGATGAGGACCGTAAGGATGCCGTTGAATATTAGCCCGAAACCGCAGGCCCACAAGATCGTATTCCTGGCGCGCAAGGGTTTGCCCGCTCCCAGGCTCTGGCCGACGATGATTCCGGCCGCCTGTCCGAGGCCCTGGCTTCCCAGCTGCGAAAACATCTCGGTCCGTCGCGTGATAGTGTACGCCGCGGTTGCGATATCGCCGAAAGGGGTGACCAGGCGAAGGAACAGCAGCTGGGCGAGGGATCGCTCCATCCCGTTGACGACGGCCGGCAGCCCAATCTTGATGAGCTGCTTGATTATTGCGGGGTCGAATCGGAAGCCCCGGAAAGTGAGGTGTAGCCGGGAGCGCCCGGTAAACAGAACCCAGGACAGGTACGTCAGGGCGACCACGTGGGCGATGACGTTGGCAAGAGCAGCGCCGGCGATGCCGATCGCCGGGAGGCCGACCAGCCCAAAGACAAGCGCGGGGCTCAAGAAAACGTGGATGAAACGGGAGATCACGGCCGACTTCATCGGGGTCACCGTATCGCCGGCGGCGGCGAGGGAATGCGCTGCGAGGTTCTGCATCCCAATCGCCAACTGTCCCACGAACTGCACCCGCATGTACGTTGCTCCTTGCTCCACGACCGCCTCGGATACCCCGATCAGGCGAAGCAAGTGGTCGGTGAGATAGATGCCTATGAAGGCCAGGACGAGGCAATAGACGAAGCTGATCGTGACCGCGTGCACGACGACCTGATTGGCAAGGGCGGGGTTGCCCATCCCTATGGCCCTAGAGACCATGGCCCGCATGGCCCAGTCCATGCCCATCCGGGCAGTGAAGGTCAATTGGGCGAACTGCTGCGCGGCACCGATGCCTGCGATAGCGACGTGGCCGAAGAACCCGGCCCAAATGAGGTCAGCCACCTGATCGACGACGCGCAGGATGCTCTCAATGAACTGTGGCCAGGCGAGGTGGAACAGGTTGCGGGGGATGCTGCCCGAGGTTAGATCCCGGTCGGCGTAAGGCGAGCGGCGACCGCCGCCCGGCCCGCGACCTCCGCCCCCACCGGGCCCGCGCACGCCGCGGCCAGGATTCTGGGGGCCCACACTCGAGCCAGCCAATACCGGGGCAGTGTCGTTGGCTGGGAGCGCGGCGCCGTTGGCGTCAACTTTGGTGGGTGTAGCGGCTCCCTCAATTCGACTCAAACATTCATCTCATACACCGAATCGTAGCCCCGGATCGGCCTCGCGAGGGGAAATGTCCTCTTAAAACTATCAATCCATAAGCAGACTGCATGGTAAATCCTTTAGGGGGGCTGCTCAAGGCGGATCGCAACGTAGGCCTTGCCATCGCCGCTGGCGTACTAACTACGGTGCCAAATGGCACGTGAGTCACCCAAGACCTGATCCACGGATTCGCGACTCACTGCTCGCATCAACCTGATTCGGAGGAGCCTTGGCTCAGACTTCGCCTGCGTACCTTCCCTCAGACGAGGCCCGTAGCCCGTCCCGTGACTGGCTAACGCCGCTCCTCGCGCTGGTGTTCGTGCTTTCAGGAATCAGCGGCCTCATCTACCAGATAACCTGGGTGAAGCTCCTCGCGCTGACCTTCGGAGTCACGGTCTTCGCCGTGAGCACGGTCGTGGCCGCCTTCATGGGTGGCCTAGCCACTGGCTCCCTCCTGGGGGGCAGGCTCGCCGACCGGGTGCGCCGACCGGTGATCTGGTACGCGGCCGCGGAGATTCTGGTCGCTCTGCTTGCGCTCCGATCCGTGGACGCCCTCAAAACCGTTCAGGCGATCTACGTAGCCCTGGTTCCGAAGGACGTAGAGGTCGCCTCTCTGGGGGTGACTGCACTTCGTTTCGGCCTGTCCGCTGCCGTCCTGGCCATCCCCGCGACGCTCATGGGAGCCACGCTTCCGCTGATGATCCGCGGGTTCACCGCCGCCTTCCCCTACGTGACGATGTGGCAGGACGCATCAATCCTGATAGGCTCCAATCAGCCCATCGATCCCCTGGATCCGGCGCTCGACACACGCTGGCAGCAGCGAAATCTCGGGGCCCTCTTAGCCGAGACGGGCGTTACGAGCCTCGCCGACTTGCAGAGTCGCTTCGTGCTGAACGATAGGGAAGTCCGGGCCTGGGCCGGGACCGGGACCGGGACCGGGACCGGGACCGGGACCGGGACCGGGACCGGGCAGATCATGACCGACGACCATCCTTATGCGGAGTACTTCCTCACGATGACGGGGCCGGAGAGCTGAGAGGAATCCGCGATAAGACGGCTCGAACACTCGCCACTGCGCAGATTGTGACGTTGGCCGAAGTATTGAGCACGCACGCATGCACCCGATTCGGCGAGATGCCCTCTCTGCGCCTGGGCTGCTCCGTCCTCACGGCCTCTTAAGGCGAATCCCGACGAAAGCCGGCTCGGACGGCTATTCGCTCGCATTTGAGCCCGAGCCATAGAGGCCCTGCTCGGCGATAAAGTCCGCCACTGGTCCGGGGACGAAATAGCGAATCGAGCGGCCGGTCGCGACCCGGTGACGGATGTCGGATGCCGAAATCTCCAGGCCGGGCGCGTCGAGGATTGTCACCCTGCCTCTCGCCTCAGGCAAGTGGGCTTCGAGCGCAGCGAAGTCTCCCGCTCCAACGCCTCCCCGGGCTACCGCGACAATATGCGCCAGGTGCAGGATTTCGGCAGGATCGCGCCAGTGCACCAGCTCCGGAAGCGAATCCATCCCAATGAGGAAAAAGAGCCCCGCATCCGGGAAATCGGCTTTGAGCAACTTCAACGTGTCGACCGTGTAGGACGGCCCCGGGCGGTCTAACTCGACCACTGAGACCGCAAAACGCGCGTTGTCAGCGATTGCTAGCTGCACCATCGTGTAACGCTGCTGCGGGGTCGCTAGGGGGCTCGTGCTTCGGTGTGGCGGCACACTGGCCGGCACGAAGATCACCTTCGCCAGATTCAGGACGCTCGCCGCTTCTTCGGCGATGAACAGATGGCCGATATGGATCGGATCGAAGGTGCCGCCAAAAATCCCGATCCGGGCTAGATCCATTCGAGCTCGAAGTCGCCGACTCGCACCGTAGATCCCTCTTCAACTCCGGCTTCGCGGAGCGCTTTATAAACGCCCAAGCGCTCCAGCAGCCGCTGAAGCTCACCCAAGCCCCCATCGGTGTCCATATCCGCCATGGCGACGATCCGCTCCACGCGCGAACCATAGACCCGAAAGCCATCCGCTTCCCGGCTCAAGGTGAAGTCTGGCTCCTCCGCCTCCAGGCGGTAGACCTTCACCGGCGGTGGAGGTTCCTCCTCCAAAGCCCGGTCCACCGCCTTCTGGATGGCCTTGAGCAAGACGTCGATGCCTTCTCCGGTGAGCGCCGAAACCGGCTGAGACTCGACCTTTTCAGTCCGCAGGCGGCGCTGGAGAGACTGAGCCCGGTCCCGAGCGCCCTCTAGATCAATCTTGTTGAGGGCCACTAGCCGCGGTCGATCGAGCAGCGTCTCATCGAAGAGCCGAAGCTCCGACACGACCGCCTGATATCCCGCCCAGGGGTCTTCCTCGGAGACATCCACGACCTGGATGAGCACCCCCGCCCGCTGGACGTGCCGCAGAAACCGGTGCCCGAGCCCAAGGCCGGTGTGGGCGCCTTCGATGAGCCCGGGGACGTCGACCAGCACGAAGTTCACGTTTCCCACCGTCGCCACGCCGAGGTTTGGAGTCAGCGTGGTGAATGGATAGGCGGCGATTTCGGGGTGAGCCGCCGTGGTGGCGGCGAGCAGGCTGGATTTCCCGGCGTTAGGCAGCCCCACGAAGCCGACCTGGCCGAGCGTGCGAAGATCCAGATCCAACATTTTGTCTTCGCCGGGCTCGCCCCGCTGAGCAAAATGCGGAGCCCGACGGGTGGGCGTCGTGAAATGGACGTTCCCCAGGCCGCCCCGTCCGCCCCGGGCGACGACCACCTCTTGGCCCGGGCGGATGATGTCTCCGATGACCTGCCCTTCGCATGAGATCTCGGTCCCCAACGGCACCGCCACGACCTGATCCTCGCCGCGCTTTCCGTGCTTGCGTGCCCCCTGCCCATCGCCACCTCTTTCCGCGGCGACCCGCTGGCGCCGCGCGATCGATGAGAGCTCCCAGAGATCGTGGCTGCCTCGGAAAATGACGTCTCCGCCCCGGCCTCCGTCACCGCCGTCCGGCCCGCCTAGCGGGACAAATTTCTCCCGGCGAAAGCTCTTGGCGCCATTCCCGCCGCCGCCTGCTTTCACCTGGACCTGGGCTTCATCCGCAAATGGCATGCATTCTGTCCTTTGGGGCGCGACCATTGTTCACCGAAGAGCTACGTATATAGTAGAAAGTTATCTTTACAGATATATTTTTAGAAAAAGAGACGTAGGTATTAGCGCGGTGGAAATGTGGAAAACAGGCACAGCGGGTGGCCAACAATGTGTCAATAACTCGGTGAATACGGCTGGCTTCAGGACCGCGCCCAGGCAACATCCTACGGCATCACGAGTATCCGGCTTTCCCCAGTACCCACCCGAGCAACAGTTACCACCATTTGAGAGGCCACTTTCCCCAGTCGGTCCCCAGCACTTTCCCCCGACCTGTCGGGGAGGACCTAGCCGGTGAGTGAGGACCGGGGCGGCCCAACGGCGGAGGACACCACCCCCGATATCGCTTATCGGGAGCTGGTTTACCACGAGGCGGAGCGACTCTACGAGTTCGCTGTTCTGATGGTAGAAAAGCCGATCGTCGCTCAGGAACTATTGATGAGCGCCTTCGAGCGCACCTGGACGTCGCTCCGCAAGGACCAGATCTACATGGACGTTGATGAGGCGGCGTACTGGCAGGTAACCCGAGAAGCTGCCCAGCTCCTGGGCCGCACCGGCACGAGGAGCTTCCAGCCGCCGACCACCAGTGACGACCGCCATATCACGGCCGTGGGTATTTTGGATCGGTTTCCGGCTGAGCAGCGCGCGGCCATTTATCTGGCCTGCCGAATGGGGACCGACTACCAGTTTGCTGGAGCAAGCGGAGGAATTGGAGAGACGCGGGCGCGGGATGTCATTGTGGCCGCCCGCCAGGAATACCGGGAGGCGCGAGAGCACTGGGCGCCCTCCGTCCCGGACTGCTCGCGCATCACGCCCTTTCTGTCCGCCCGGGCCGACGGACAGCTCCACCCTCAGGACCGAGAACGGGTGGAGGCGCATCTCTCGTCGTGCCCGGTCTGCACCTCGACCGCACGTCTGTTTGCGGATTTCTCGACGGCACTCAAAGAACTGCGGCTTCCGTCGCCGGAATCCGACGTGGTCGAGGACGCGCTCGGAATCGCCACCGGACAGAGGGCGCGGGAGGCCCCAAGCTGGCGGCGACGCTTGGTCAGGCTGGCGACCGGGCCACTGGCGCTGATCCCGTTCTTCATCATCGGCGCCTTTCTACTTCGTCGTTGCGAGCCGGTTGCGGTGGACACGGGCCTTGGAAGAACCAATGACATCGTCTATGCCAGGGCGACTGGCGGCGACTCTATCCTGGTCCTGGACTCCGGCAATGGCCGAGAGCTCAATCGACTCCCGGCCGGTTTCTTGGCGCTGAGCGGGATCGGTGTGTTCGGGGAGTCGCCGAACTGCACGGCGGGGGGCTGCCGGACGACTTTGCTGATGACCGACACTGCTACCGGTGCTACGTCCACCATCGGCAACGTGGCCGGGCACTTGCATACGGTGGCGACCACGGAACAGGCGGCTTATCTGGTAGATGAAGACGCGGCTTGGAATGAATTGGTCGTCGTGAGTCTGGACCGGGGGTCGGTCACCGGCCGTCTCCGCGCTCCGCCTGAAATACAGGAGGCGTTTGGCCCGCGACTCCCCGTCCTGGGGCGGGACGGCAAGACGCTTTTGACGCTCGGCCGGCAATCGCAGGTAGAGGGTCTGGCTCTGGTCAGTACCGATCTGTCAACCCTTCAGGTGAAAAGCTGGCTTCCCTTGCCCGGATCGACGGTCCTCGGGGTGGGATTGGTGCCGTCTCGTGATGGCACCCACGTGTTCGTGTACTTCCCGGCCGGCCCCACGGTGTTGGACGTCGATCTCATCAAGGGTGAGACGAGGCAGAGTTTGGGCATCGGGGAGGTGGGCATCGCGCCTGGCCGGACCGGTGCCGACAATGTGGCCAAACTCATTGCGGCCGACCCGAAAGGGGAGTTGCTCTATTGCGCGCTCCCTTCGGGGGGCGTGGCCGTCGTGAAGGCGGCGCCCTTCGCCCTGGTCAGCACGCTGGCCACCGACCGGCAATACCGGGCGGTGGAGGTGAGCAGCGACGGAGCTTCCCTTATCACACTTGGTTTTGACGGCAGCTATCAACTGCTTGACGCGGCGACCGGCAAAGAGCGGTATCGACGGCCCCAGGTGCGAGCTGACGATATCCTCCAGGTCAATGCTGGCGCCTGAGCCCAAACTTACTTGCGTTCTCCAACGGTGACCGCGGTATCCATGAGCTCCCCGCCCCTAATGAGGTGAACCAGGGGCCGTTCACCGACCCGCTCGGGGGTGAGGATCGCCCGGAGGTCTCCTCCGTCCTCAAGATTCTGATCACCCAGGGTCAGCATCACGTCGCCCAGCAACAGCCCTGAGGTATCGGCCGGAGAAGCAGGCTCCACACCGGAAATGAGTAGAGCGGCCGCCTGCTGGATGCCGAGCTTCTCGCGGAGCGATTGAGTGAGGGCCACCGATTGGGTGACGACGCCGATGTAGCCCCGTTGGACCTTGCCGCCGGCGAGCAGTGTTTCGGCGGTCTCGACCACTGAGTCGAGCGCTACCACCATGCCGGCTCCGGCCCGGGAGCGGGAGCTGTTGAGGCCAACCATGCGCCCAGCCGCATCGAGTAGCGGCCCGCCGGAAAAACCCGGGTACAGGAGCGCATCGGTCTGGATCATCGAAGCGCCACCGCCGCGTCTGCGCCCAGCGCCCCGGACGGCATTGACCAGGCCAATCGTGGCCATAACCCGTTCGCTGAGCCGGCCGATAGCCAAGACCAGGTGCCCGACCTTGGGCGGTTCCCCTCTGGGCAGGGACGGAAAGCCATTGGTGGCCACCCGGACGAGGCCCACATCGCGATCCGGATCGCGCCCAACGATCGTGGCCGGCAGGGATTTGCCGTCCGGCAGGGTCACGGTGATGTCCTGGCCCCGTTCCAGAACGTGGTCGGCAGTCACGATCAGCCCGTCGGTGTCCCAGATTACCCCGGTCCCCTGGCTACGCTGGTTGCGCGCTTCTACACGTACCACGCTCGGCGAAACGCGCTCGACGGTATTCGCGACCGCGTCCGAAAAAGTGGTCAGCATGGCGACCGAATCCACCTCTAAGCTCACGATTCGCTCCCTTCTGCATGATCCAACTTGGTGGCCGGCGAACTGGCCACGCGAGAACTGGTGACTGGAGAAATGGCGGCCGACGAAATAGAGGGCGGCGCACCGGTGGCTGGGAAAAGGCGGGAGATGAATGTCCTGGCAAAGGCTTCGGCCGTAACCCCATTCTGCAAGGATGGCGAGTCGGTGGGGCCAACCAATGGGCCCGCCCACTCAACGCGAAGACCGGCCGCGGCCAGCTGCTCCAGTGCCCGCTCAGCCGCGGCAAGTGAGGCCGGCGCATGCTTGGCAAGGGCTACCAAATCGAGGGCGGTGGCAACCCGCTCGATCCGGGCCTCGGGCATTGGGCCTTCGCTAACCTCTAGACACTGATCGGAGCCGATCACCACCGTAGCCAATGCTTCACTGGCGCCATCCGCGATCACGACGACTTCGCCAGGCGCAATGGTCCGGTCCCCCGAGTCGACGAGGAGCACGGGGCTTCCCCGCGCAATCCGCACGCCACAGAGGGGACTCATCTGGAGGGCAGAGCCGGAAGCGGCTGAATGGGCAGCCTGGGCCACAGCAGCAGGAGACTTTCCAGGGCCAGCCGAGGGTGGGCATTGGCTTTGAGCGCCTCGAGCGTATCAAGAGTCGCCGCCAAGGCGGTGCGCACGTCGGCCAGGTCGAGGGATTGGCCCGAAGTCAGGTCCAAGTTCTGCCATTGGCCAGTGAGCCCCGCTTTCGATAGAGCGAGCCCCCGCCAGGCGTCGATCCATATCTCCAGCACGTCCAATACCTGCTCATTGTGTCCACTCCAGCGGTCAGCCAATGTGTCGGCATACTTCAGCCGATCCAGGCGGCTCGACTGGAGCAGCTCCGCCAGGTCCCGTCCCCGTTGCCGCTGCTCATCCTGGATTTCGGGCTGCTGCTGAGCCAGGATGGCCCAGCCGGGCAGCCCGTGACTTAGCTCCGCGATCGTTCGCGCCTGTGACGCGTCTACTGCCAGATTCGCGGTCAAATGCTCTTGAATGACCTCGGCTGGGACCCGACGGAGAGAAAGGCGATGGCATCTCGACACCACGGTCGGCAGCAGGCGAGCCGGGTCGGTCGCCGTCAGGAGGAGGGTGACCGCCGGAGGCGGCTCCTCGATCGTCTTCAGGAGCGCGTTGGCTCCATCTTCGGAGAGGAGGTCGGCGGAATCGATAATGTAGACCTTGCGCTCCGCCTCCAGGGGCTTGAGGGCGATGCCCTGAGTGAACTCGTGGACGTCGCGGATGGGAATCGTCCTCCGATCGGCCGGGAGCTCCAGAATCCGCAGATCCGGATGGATCCGACGTCCGACCAGCTGACAATGGCGACACTGGCCGCAGCCGGTCTGCTTCTCGCACAGCAGGACCTGGGCCATCGCGAGAGCGGTGGTTAGCTTGCCCACGTGGGTAGGGCCAGTCAGTAGATAGGCGTGGTGAGCACGGCCCTCCGCGAGGACCCGTCGAATGAAATCGATGACCCACTCGTGGCCAATATTCACGGCGTTGGTCGGGAGCGTCTAGACGGCCGTCCGGCTCGCCGCCCCGTCCGTTGAAGCGGCCACTGGCGCCGCTGGGTGCCGTTGGGGTCCCTGGCTGGAAAATTCCTGGTTGGCCGCCATCATCTCTTCTTCGACCAATGCGGTTGGATCCCAGTCTTTTCTGATCTGGGAGCTGATCACGCGGAAGTCCTGCCGCAGGTCGTCGAGGGTGGCTCGGCCCCAGTAGTAGTAGCCGTTGTAGACCTTGTAGATCGTCAAGTCCGGATAGAGGATGTAATCCCTGGGAAGGTCAGGATGGGCTCGCGAGGTCACTTCCACCAAGCCCATCGCTTCCTGCGCGACCCGATCCGCATCCGAGAGAATGCTGAAGTTGGCGCCCAGCCCAGCACGGAGGGCGGCATTCTCTCGCCACGAATCCACGCTAATGGCCACAACCTTGGTGTAGGCGACGGCCAGCTCTTTTTCGAATTCAACCAGGTGGCGCAACTGCACCAAGCATTTCCCTCAATACCAACCTCGGAAGAAAAAGATCGCCAGCGGGTCTCGCCCCCCGGCGATTTCCGAGATGTGAACCATCTTCCCGGTGTGATCCGGCAAGGCGATATCGGGGAATTTGGCCCCGGGCCCAAAGTCCGAAAGCTTCACCATGCTCGCTCCCCCTTTCACTCGCGGGCGCTCCGCGGTTAGTCTGCTCAACGGCTTCCGAGTCTACATCAGTGCGCAGCCTTGTGGCAGGGCCCTGGGCAACGCGGCCGCCGCGTACAGGTGCGTGCACGCATGTGTGGGCCAGATGTGTCCAGGCGGGATCGCCTCGGTGGCGGCCGGGCGAAGAAGCTTAGACCGCTAGGGCGGGGGCTGGCTCTGCGAGTGGTGATGCTGGTGTAGCGGTCTCGAGAGGCTCAACGTATTTCACCACGAGCGGACGGACATTTTCCATAAGCGGGTCGAACAGGCCCGGTGATTCGCTCAGGACGGCCTCCAGATCTTCGCGGTCCAGGGCCTTGTCCAATCGCTGGAGGCTCGCGGTGCGGAGGCGATCGACGTAGTAGGCCGCATCGTACGCCGAGGGCGGGTCCGATAGGAGCCGCTTTCCGGACCGGGTCTGGTAGTAGCGGATGCGAGTGCCGGTTTTCCACGTGGGGTTACCCGCGTTAATCCACACCTCATAGGGTTCTTCTTTGCGCTCGCTCGATGCATATTTCTCAGGGTCCTTGGTGAGGGGCATGGTCACGCAGAGGTCGGCGACTGGAACCCGACCGGCCCGGAGATCGGCGCAAGTTGCCCGGTACAACTGCTGGAGGCTGGACACATCGCCCCGGAGCAAGGCCAACAGTGCCTGGCTCAAAAAATGGTCGATGAATGGTTCCAGCTTCGTCGAGCGGAAAGCCGAGCCGACCAGGCGTACTCTCGTGCTTAGGGTTGGCTCAACATCGGAAGAATAGTCGAGTAGGGCGTAGTTCTTTTCCATGTAGCTGTACATCGAGCGATAGCGGCCGTCATGCTCCAGATGGATCCCGGCCGGAAGCAGCCCGGCGACCTCGTCGATCAAGGCCGCTTCGGTTTGGTATGACCAGGGCTCACCATCGGCGCGCGTCGGCAGGCTGAACAGCACCCCGTCGGTGTCGGCCTCGATGAGGATGGCACTCCGGGCCTCCAGCCCGTCCAGCACCATCTGGAGAATGTCGCGGCCGCGAGCGGTGACTTGTTCGGCGGCGGATTTGTCACAGAAGAGCGCGAAGCTCGCGCCCAACATTCCGTAGAAGGAGTTGATGAGCACCTTCATGGCACCCTGCATCGCCTCCTCGAACCGACGCTCATCGGCGCTAAGCTCAGCGTTGCGAGCCTGGGCTTTGTGGTGCAGCCGCCGTCCGGTGAGCTCTTCGAGCAGAGTCAGGAAGGCGCCCGCCTGGTCGCTGGCCGGGGCGATTCGCTCGGCGAGCATGATGCTGGGGTAGAGCGAGGCCACGTCGGCTTTGACCACGTTGTCGACGATCCCGGTCGCGAAGATGCCAGTTCGGCCGCCCGCAAAGGAGCCAACCGCCTGACCGGAGGGAAGCGAGTGGCCGCCAGCCAGATAAGCGCGGACCAGCAGGGGCTCGATGAGTCCCTGTCCCGTCCCAGCGGTGGCGATGCGCTCATACGACTTGGGGACCATCGAGGCCAGGGCGAAGGAGGGGCCTAGCAAGATGGTGGAAAGGGAGGCGACCTCCTCTACATCATTCATGCAGTAGGCTCGCACCAGGGCGGGGTCGCGCAGGAAAGTGGGATAAACCTCCGCCCCTTCCAGGTACACGCGATCCGGGGGAGCGACGCCAAAGTAACGAGCGGCTTCCTTGAGCCCGTTGCTCCTTAGATCGCGCTGGATCGCGCTATAGCGTTTAGTGGCGTGAAAGGTATCGACGATCTCGCGGCCGACCAGGCTGAACCGCGTGAATCCTTCGTTGATGGCACCGACCTTGACGGAATCGCGGCTCTCGGTAAAGGTCGAGCCATCGCGGCCGAGCGGCAGGGGCACCCCCAAAGCATGAGCGCGACGTACCAGGAACCGGATGTCGAATTCGAAGATGTTGTGGTTCTCAATGATGTCGGGATCTCGCTCGCGCACGATGCGAACGAATTCGCCGATGAGCTCCGCTTCCGACATGGAGGTCGTGTCCAAAATCGTGGCGAACCCATCGGAATCCCGGATGGCGACCATGAAGATGTGATGGGCGTTCGCATCGAGGCCGGAGGTCTCCAGATCGAACTGCAGTCGCCGGACGTCGTGATAGCTCATGCCCTGGTAGTAGGTGCGGCCGGAGATGGTCAGATATTGCTCGAGGGCGGGCCGGACGTAGATGAGCTGGGAAAGCGGCTCGGTGAAGCGTCCCTCTTCGTGGCCCTGGCGGGCCGCCTCGATGACCCGGCGCTCGACCTCGTCCAATTGGTCCGTGAGCACGAGATAGCCAAAGTGGTTATCGCCAGCGAGCTTGACCAATCCCACGGAGCCTTGGAGATTCGCCCCCCCAGTGGCCAGCACCGACGCATCCAATTCCTGGACAGGCAGGCCGTCGACTAGCTCCGGGCGGGCGAGAAAGAACCAGCTGGGATAGGTGGCTTCCTCGTAGCGCACCCGGCCATCGACTCGTCGCCAGATGCGGGCGTGGCCCGAGCGATCGGCTAGTACGGACACGATGCCAGGAGTGGGGTCGGATCCGAAGAGCAGAGCCGGGCGGATTGGGGAAGGGGCGATCAATCGAGGTGAAAAGGCTCGCGCTGCTTAGTCGTGGACGTAGACCGGCGTGCCTACCGTGGCGAATTCCCAGAAGAAGAGCGAATCGTCATAGGCCATTCCCAGGCAGCCGTGACTGCCCGTATAGCCCCAGTTGCTGCGCCAATAGTTGTAGTGGAGGGCGGCGCCATCGCCGCTGAAATACTGAGTGAACAGCACGTCCTTGAGGTAATAGCCGTCCGGAGACATCCGGGGAATGCCCAGGGTGAGGCTGTCCATCGTCTCGTTCGCTACTCGGCGGAGGATGCGGAATACGCCGGTGGGGGTTTCAAAAGTGGTTCTACCCTTCACGGCTAGAGCCGAGAAGACCGGCCGGTCGTCGTCGTAAGCTGTAAGCATCACGGGCTCCGAGATGCTGGCATCGATCCAGCGGCCGGGGAAGGTCCGATCCGGAGGTTGAGGCAGACGGACGGTGGTGGCCGGTACATATTGGCCGTCCCCGACCCGGTACCATTGCTGGCCTTCGGATGTGTTCAGCTCGCCTTCGACTTGCACCGGTTGATTGATCTCCCATCGATCCGACGCGAAATAGTCCACCCGGGCGGGTCGCTCGAACCAATCGGTGGCTTGGATGATCCGCCCGGGCAGCCCAATCGCCTCGTCGTCCGACGGTGGGTCGCCGAAGTATTCCGGCGGAGGCGGGCCGACCGGGCCGATCGTGTTGGCGTTGACGAAGAGCTGAGAGTGACTGCGGGGATCGACCGCCAGCACCCGTTTGCCGTAAACGGGGCTCAAGACCTGCAGATAGCGCCACTGGGGAATCTCGCCCCAGGCCTGGGCGTCGGAATCCGACGCTGACCAGGCGGTGGCGTTCACGTGGGTCATGGCCCACCAGGGTTGGAAGTTTTTGAGCGCGGCCAGCTCCGTCGCCGATGGCTCCTCGGTCGGGGTCAGGTCCGCCCGATCCGCCCAGGCTAAGCCGTCGGGAAGGGGATTCCAGACCCGAACGCGACTCCCCGAGGCCGCCACTACCTGTAAGAGTAAGCCGGCTGGAGCCGGGCCAAAATTCAGCGCGTCGGAAGTCGGCCCAGACCAGAGCGTGGTCGTCGCTGCAGCGATCGCCCAATATGGGGCCGTGGTCGTTGGGGGCTGTTGCGCGGCGACGGGGGCCACCAAGGCAACGGCGGATAGGACACACATCACACCCAGGGCAAGGCGAAAGAGGTGTTTCCGCATCAATTCGCTCTCAGTGTACACCCCGACGACCCTTGATTTATTCGGGGGTGGAGACACCTCCGACTTTGCTATTCGAACAGGAGCTCGGGCAGGGAGCTGATGACCCGATCTGGGCGAATCCTCGGTTGGAGAGCGGCCCCCTGGTTGCTCGATTCGACCCAGATGGCATGGATGCCGAGCCGCTGCGCACCAGCTACGTCGACGAGCTGGTCGTCGCCGACCATCCACGCGTCGCCTGGCTGGGTTTTCAAGGCCTCGAGAGCGATTCGGAAAATCCGCTCGTCAGGCTTGCCGAACCCCAGCTCGCCCCCGATGAGAATGCAATCGAAGAGTGATTCGAGATCGAGCTGATCGATCTTGGGACGCTGCAGATCGGGAGGCCCGTTGGTGAGGAGGGCGAGTTGGACGCCTTCCGCGTGGAGCGCCTGCACGGTCTCGAGAGCGCCCGGAATGGCCGCCCACTTAATCCGACGCGCTCGATACGCGTCGGTGATCGGATCGGCCAAACCGGGACCGACGCAAAGCGCGCCGAGCGCGTCCGATACGATCTCGCGGACGACCGCTCGCAAATCGTACGGACCGACCGGGATTCGACCCTGATCGGTCCAGAAGGCGAAACGAGCGGTATCGATCGCGGTGTACAGATCGACCGACGCTACCTGAACGGCCTGAGCGGCCTCATCGCAGACGGCGCGCCAGGCAAATTCGGGGGGCTCGAGCGCGTCGATGATGGTGCCGTCGAGGTCGAGCAGCGCGGCTTTGGGCAAAGAACGGGTCAACGAAAACCTCAATTGCTGGGATGGAAAAGGCGATGACTCGTTGAAGGGCGCGGTGAATCGCTCGGATAATACCGCCCGAGCCGGCCAACTAGCCCACTGCACCCGGAGAAATCCCACGAACGACGCTATCCATTGGCAGCACGTCATCGGCATCGTCGGTGGCCTGGGTCCCCACGCACACATTGAACTCGAGAAGGCCTTGCTCGAGGCCACCGCCAGGTTGCTGAATCGACCGCCTCAGGACCAGGACTATCCCGCCTGGCGGCTGGCATCATTCCCGGCGACTCCTGACCGGACGCTCGCCCTGCTCGGGCTCGGTCCATCCCCGCTGCCCTGGCTAGAGCGGAGCGTTCGAATCTTGACTTCCGGCGCCCGCGGTTTTCAAGCGGACTTCATTGTGATTGCGTGCATTACGGCTCATGCCTATCTCGAGGAGCTCCAGAAGCGAGTTGCGGTGCCGGTGCTGGACATGGTGGCGGAAACAATCAGGGCGGCGTCCGACCTCGGCGCTCGTCGGCTAGGGGTGTTGGCCACCACCGGTGCGCTGCAGGCCGGAATTTACCAGGAGGCCGCCGCCCGCATCGATCCCACCCTGGAAATCACCTCGCTGCTGAGCTTGAACGACGGAGATCGTTCGGGGGAGTGGCTCCAGGAGCATCTGGTCATGGAGCCGGTCTATGGCCCCCAGGCGGTCACCGGACGGGCGGGGGGCGGTCTCAAATCGGGTCTCGCACCTGGACCGGACGGGGCAGGCTTCCGAGAGCCACTCCTAGAGGCTGTTCAGCTCTTGGAGGCGGCCGGCGCCGAGATCGTGATTCTGGGCTGCACGGAACTTCCGATGGTTCTCGGTCAAGGCGAATGGAAGGGAGCGCCGCTGTTGGATCCTCTACAAGTAATTGCGACCGCGGCGGTCAAGATCGCCTCGGGCGCTTGGCCGCTCCCCGTCGTCGCTGCGCTCGCTTCGCATCCTCGCTGAGGGACGCCGGCCGTCCGGCCAAAGCTATTCCCATGGAGGTACTTAAGTGGATCCGGAACTGCCGGCATTGACAAGACCGAACGACGGTTGCGCGGTCGATTGGTCATGGCTCGAAGGACGAGAGGTCGCGTCGGCGTGGTCCGACCTACAGTCGCTCAAGGTCGCGTTCCGCGATGGTCAGACTCTCGAAATAAAGGCGGCTTTGTATCAGGGAGCGCCCTTCTTGAGCTTCACACCCTGGAGGCCGATGCCCTCTTAGGGTTCTCCCGTCACGAGGTATCAGCGACAAGCCCGCGAACTCTAGGTAGTAAGCACCGGGCGGAGAGACGGCACGGCTTCGGGGCGAACCTCGGCCGGCTGGACGGTTGGGTGACCTGGCACAGTGGGGAGCCAAATCGTGAAGGTGCTCCCAGATCCGAGCTCGGATTCGACCTCAATCAACCCGTGGTGCTCATCGACCAGCCATCTCGCAATGGTGAGGCCCAGACCCGCGCCGCCCGCCCCGCGCGCTCGATCCACTCGGTAGAAGCGCTCGAAGATTCGCTCTTGCTCGTCCTTTGCGATCCCGGCCGCGGTATCGCTGACTCGAACCCCCACCCCCTCGCGCCCGGCTCGGGTCAATGCAATCGTGTCGATAGATACTCGGCCGCCGTCGGGTGTGTACTTGACCGCATTGTCGAGCAGAATCAATAGCAGCTGCTTGAGCCGGTCTGGGTCGCCGGCGACCCAGACCGGGCCGGGCACGTCGCCCAGGTGGAGCTCCACCCCTTCGCGGAAAAAGCGGGCCGCCCGGAAGGCGTTGTGGACGATGGGGGTTAGCTCGGTGGGCACCAATTGCAGGTGCTGGCCGGCGTCGGCCTGATCGAGGAGCAGCAGGTCTCCGACCAATCGCGAAAGCCGCTCGGTTTCGGCCGCGAGGTCCGCGAGCACCTGTTCGCGCTCTTCGGATGCGGCCCCGACCGGACTCTCCCAGGCCATGCGTCGGAGCAGCTCGACATTCCCACGCATAGAGGTCAACGGCGTTCGCAGCTCGTGGCTGGCATCTCCGACAAAGCGGCGCTGCGCGGCGAGAGCGGCCTCCACCTGGTCGTAGGCACCCTGGAGGCGAGCCAGCATCTGGTTGAACTCACCGGCCAGGCGACCCACCTCGTCACGTCGCTCTCTTCGACCCAGGGGGACGCGGCGACCAAAGTCTCGAGCCAGACCGATCGCGTGAGCGGCAGCCGCCAATCGGTCGATTGGTCGGAGCGCCGCCCGTGCCAGCAGCCACCCGATGATGAGAGACGCGAGAACTCCGGCTGCGCCTAGGGTCAAGAAAATGGTTTGGAGGGAGCGAACCGCGGTGTAGAGAGGCTCCAGGGGTCGCGCCACCTGGATCAAGCCGACCGGGACGCCCTCCCGCAAACGGAGGGGCGCGACATACATCCGGAGGGGCTGATTTTCCACCTCGATGTCCGCGAGCAGATCTTCTCCGGCCAGCGCCCGGCGGAGCATATCGGGGTCATTGGGGAGAGTCGTGTCCTCGTCGAGGTTCTGGCTGCGGCCGACGATCTCGCCGCTGGGGGTAATGATCTGAATAAAGACGTCGGGAGCGGCTAGCGCGCGCGGGCTGGCAAGCACCACGACGCGAGAGCGTCCGGCCACCCGCTCGAACAACTCGCTGCCAGCGGTAAATGTGCGGGCTTGCTCCCGCAAAGAAGCGTCGAGGCTTCTTTGCAGCGCCTGCTGCTGATAGGCGTAGGCCACGCTGGCGAAGGCGGCTACGGTGAGCAACAGGACCAGACCATTGAGCAGGGTGAGCCGAAGGCCCAAGCTCATTGGGCGGCAACCTCTTCCCGCATCACGTATCCAGCGGATCGCACCGTATGCAGCACCCGCGGCTCACCTTCCGCCTCGAGTTTTTGCCGTAGGTGGCCCAGGGTGACCTCGATCACGTTCGAATCGCCCAGGAAATCGAAGTCCCAGACTTCCTCGAAGATCTCCCGCCGGCTGAGCACTCGGCCCGGATGGCGGAGGAAGAAGGCGAGCAGTTCGTATTCCATGTTACGTAGCTCGAGCTTGTGACCGCCGCGGACCGCCTCGTGAGCGTCCTGATCCAGCACGATATCCGAAAAAGTGAGCGTCCCGCGTTTACGCTCGGCGGCATTGACCTCCTGGCGGCGGAGCAGTGCCCGCAAGCGCGCGAGCAGCTCTTCGAGGGCGAAAGGCTTGATGAGGTAATCGTCGGCACCGGCATCGAGGCCCATCACCCGGTCCTCGATGGCGTCACGGGCGGTGAGCATCAGAATGGGGACTCCTCCACCTGCCCGTAGGCGGCGGGCAACTTCGAGGCCGTCGAGCCCCGGCAGCATGACGTCCAGTACCACGATGTCGGGCTGCTCGGCTTCGGCAGCGGCGAGAGCGGCCGGACCGTCGATTGCGAGCTTCACCTGGTAACCGGCCTGGGAGAGGGCTCGCTGGATGAAGGCGGCGATCCGGTAGTCGTCTTCCACAATGAGCACTTTGGGAGTTGGGGAAGGGACCGGGCTGCCGCGCCCGCTGAGGTCCAAATTTCTAATGGCCATGGGATGCTCCCTGCTCCTGAAAGTTTAGGCCCTAGCGGGCGGCAAAGTGCAAATTTTGTTGGACCAGCATTTCGTCGGGCCTCCAGGTGTGAGCTGGCTAGCCTTCTTCCGTTGCGCGAAGGGTTGCGCGAAGGATGGAAGAGAGTGCGAAAAGGCTGCCCTGACCAATCGGGGCAGCCTTTCGTGCGTGGTTGTAAGACCTGATTGAGCGAGTCGGCCCGTTTAAGAGCTCCTCGGGTTGGCATCCGAGCCCGGGACCCGCTGACCACCCGGCTGGCCCGGCTGACCACGTTCCTGGCCGGGTCGAGCACCGGTGCGACCCTGGGGAATCACCCGGTCGAGCGCCTGGTCGATCTTCTGGTCGATCATTGCCTTGGCCTTCGCCGGGTCGAACCGACCGGCTGCTACTGCTTGGTCGATGCGCTGATTCGCCGCGCTCTTGAGTGCGGCAGCGACGTCCGCTGGACTCTTTCCGTGGGCCCGAGCGACGTCGGCCAATGACTTGCCGGGAAGCTCCTGACGAAGCTGCTCGGGGGTGATGCCGAGGGCCTGGGCGGCGGCTGACAACGCGAGTGCCATGCCTGGCATTCCGTGAGCTTCGGGCCTGGAGCCGCCTGGGCGAGACTCAGGTCGCGACATTCCGCCTGGCCTTCCGGCCGACCGATCGGGAAGCCCCAGGTCCTTGCGGGCGTCGGTCATCGCTTCCTGCAAGCGATCGGTGGTGATTCCGAGATGCTTGGCGACTCCATCCCAGAAGGCCTGGATCCCGGGCCGGGCTTGCCCCTGGCCGGTGGTGGGGGTGGGAGTCTGCTGGGCCAGCACTACCCCGAGGGTGGCACCACCGAGCAGCAAGGCCCCGCTAGCGGCGAGAAAAATCCTATTCGAGAATAAGGCCGTCTTCAATATGGATCGCATGGACTGTGGCTCCTTCGTGGTGTGCTGTCGAAACCATATCAAGTCCCGGGACAGGCAAAGCGTCCGTCCGCTGAAATCTCCCTAAAAAGGACCCGAAACGGGTCTGACTCCTAGCCTGGCTGGCTCAGACTCCGAGCAAGGTTACGTAGGCCACCGCGAGACAGCGATCCATGACGACCGTGAGTCCACCCGCTTCGGCTCGGGAGGCGGCCGCTTCGCTCACGATGCCCTGCTGAAGCCAGAAGGCCCGGGCGCCGATCTTGACCGCCTGGTCGGCGATCGGCGGCGTATCCTCGGCTCGGCGAAAAACGTCGACGATGTCAATCGATTCGGTCAAGTCTTCCAGGGATCGATACGCCTTCTCGCCCAGCACTTCGGTCTCATTCGGATTGACCGGAATCACGCGATAGCCGGCCCGCTGCAAGTGGCTCATGACGCCATGGGATGGCCGATCCGGCTTGGAGGAGGCGCCGCCCATGGCAATCGTCTTGCTCGTTTCCAACAAGGTCCAGATCTCATCGTCCGACGGATTGACGTGCATCACGGTCTCTCCCTTGCCAAACTCAATCAGAGCATATCAGGATGAACGGCAGGCACGACTTGGGGAAAGCGGGACATCCGGCGAGACGGCCTGCACGTTTAGTCAGCAATAGAGCTAAATTGGTAGTGCAATGAGTAACCTCTCGCCCGAGCCACCCAGCAGCGAGATCACCCCCGAATCCCTGTACCTGAATCGGCGGGAATTCATGAAGAACGGCGCCTGACCCTCGGAACGGCGACGATCGTGGGGAGCGGGCTGCTGTCCCTGGTGGGCAATGCGCCGCCGCCCGACCAAACGGAGCCGAGCCCGGGTCCGGACACTGGTCCGATAGTAGCCAACGGTGCTTTCGACACTGACGAGCCGGCGAACTCCTATCGGGACGTCACGACCTACAACAACTTCTATGAGTTCGGACAGGGCAAGAGCGACCCCGCTCGCAACGCCGGGACCCTGCACACCCGCCCGTGGACGATCAAGGTTGAAGGCGCGGTGGCCAAACCGCAGACGATCGATATCGACGACATGCTCACCTGGTTTCCCTTGGAGACGCGGATCTATCGCATGCGCTGTGTCGAGGCGTGGTCGCTAGTGATCCCGTGGGTGGGATTCCCGCTCGGGGCGCTGATCAAGCGGCTGGAGCCCACCGGGAACGCCAAATTTGTGGAATTCACCTCGCTGCTGCGCCCGGAGGAGATGCCGGGCCAGCGCGCCCCGATCCTGGCCTGGCCGTACGTGGAAGGCCTGAGGCTGGACGAGGCGATGCACCCGCTTACCTTGCTGGCGACCGGGCTGTATGACAACCCGCTCCCGAATCAGAACGGGGCACCCATCCGCCTGGTCGTCCCATGGAAGTACGGACTGAAGGGGATCAAGTCCATCGTCAAGATCCGCTTCACGGACACTCAACCCAACACCATCGGGGATCGGTTTCCCGGCGGTGATCATTCGGCCGCTGGCCCTGGTTTGAGATAGCGGCCGAGAAAGGCCGGCACCGTGAGGAGGGCGTCAGCCCGGGCATCCGGATCGGTTCCGAGATGTACACCGCCCGTCTGGGCAGCGGCGCGTACGTCGGTCCGGACGTGAACCGGCGTGTTGGGATCGTCGAAGGCATGGTAGGCGCCTGGGTAGGTCTTCAGGGTCAAGGGCTCGGGCGATTCGGCGGCGCGTGTCAGCAGCGTGCGGCAGGGCCCGACCGGAGTCCAGTCGTCGGCTTCGCCGACGAGGATGAGCAGGGGTACGGAGCTCGCCACGCGTCGAGGAGCGGCGGCGGCTCGGCACCCGGGGTAGAAGGCGATGGCCGTGCGGAACCGAGCACCTCCTTCGGTGTCGGACTCTGAGCTACTTTGGTCCGACTGGCCGTCGAGAGGCCCGACCACCGTCGCCAACGTCGAGGCGCCACCGTGCGACCAGCCAACCAGCCCGGCCCGGTCCCCGTCCACGAAATCTTGCGACTGCAAATACGCCAGTGCGCCCCGCGCATCGGCGGGCCGGTCCGTGCTTGAGGAAACCGGCTGCGGAGATCGGGTGCATTCCTCGCGGAAGCCTCGCGAGTTGAAGCTGTCCACGAGCAGCACCACGTAACCGTCTGCGAGCAGTAGCTCGGCCCACGCGCGATAGCGGCTGACTAATGCTCTGGTCGCGGTCAAGAGACCGCCGCAGCCATGAAGGAGCACAAGGGCCGGGAACGGTCCAACTCCTGAAGGCCGTGCGAGTAGGGCGTTCAGCATGACCTCGTTAGCTGCCGGATCGGTGAGCTGGGAAGGGAAGGCCACCCAGCTCATGCCGATCTGAGTCGGCTGTGCGCCGGCGGGCTCGGCGGGAATTAGAAGCAGAATGAAAGCCAACGTCAGCACCCCGAATTTCAAGTCGGAGTGACCCGTTCGGAGTCGGGCCCCGCCGTCAGGCTGAAACGCCGCACGGACAGGTGTCGCCACCTCCCCGCCCAGGATCAGGGGTGAAATAACGGCCGCGCGGCATCGATCCCGAGCCGATGGATTGGTACCTGGAGGCGTTCCGGCACCGCATGCTGCCGCAGGGTGGCTTCGCCATCGGTTTAGAGCGGTGGGTGGCCCAGCTCATCGGTGCGCCCAACGTGCGGGAGGCCGCGCTATTTCCGCGCGACCTCCATCGCCTCGTGCCGTGAAGCCCAGCCTAGTCGCGCTTTACGATGTCGTAGCCGAGCTCTTCCACCGCCGAGAGGATGTCCGCGACCGCCGTCGAATCCTGAATGTCGGCATGACCCAGGCGCACGCTGACCTTGTAATTCGCCCCGAAGGGGTGATGCTCCTTGCGAAATTGGATGATTTCGCGAGCGAGCGCAATCGGGTTGGCCTTTTGCGGGTCAGCGTCCATGGCGATCGGTCCCAGCTGGCTTAGCTCAGCATCTCCACCTTGGCGTTCACCACCTTGGTCGAGACGATGTGCTTGCCCAGGCCCAATTCACTGGGGGTCATGCCCAGGGCGAGGCCGACGAACTGGGGCAGGTGCAAGATGGGAAGGTTGATCTCCTTGCCCACTTGCTTCTCGGCATTGGGCTGGTTGCCGTCGAGGTTCAGGTGGCACAGCGGACAAGGGGTGACCATCACGTCGGCGCCCTTCTCTTTCGCTTCACCCGTGTGCTTGGCGGCCATGGCCAGGGAGTTCTCTTCATTCGCGGTCAGGACGGGGAAGCCGCAACACTTGCCTTTGCCGGCGATGTCGATGAATTCGGCCCCCATCAGCTTGATGAGGTCATCCAGGTAGGTGGCGCGCTTTTCGAATCCGGGCGGGGTCATGACCTCTGGGGGCCGACGCAGATAGCAGCCATAGAAGGGTGATACCGCAAGCCCGGCCAAGGGCTTCTGGACCATCGCCTGGAGCTTCTCGGCGCCGATATCCTCGAACAGCACCCAGAGCAGGTGCTTGATCTCGGCGGTACCCTTGTATTCGAGTCCTTCGTCGGCCAGATATTTGCGGTTGATTTCTTCCCGGTATTCGGGGTCCTCGGTCAAGCGGTGATTGGCCTGGGTCATCACACCCTGACAGGTGCTGCAGATCGTCATGATCGGCATTCCCATCGCTTCGGCTTTGGCGAAGGTGCGGGCATTGATCGGATCGGAGAGGCCCTGAGGCAGCACGCCAGCGCCGGTGCAGCCAACGTCGTGGAGCTCTTCGAGCTCGATCCCGAGGCGGTCGGCAACCATCAGAGAGGCCGGGTAGAGTTCGGGGCAGCCTCCCTTAGAGACGCATCCGGTGTACAGCGCGTACTTCATTTCCCTCTCTCATCTCCCTTTTCAAAGATCTCAGTGATCCGTTTCGCCCCCGGTCGCTTGTGATGCAAATAGGGGATGGGGGCCTTGCCCTTTATGGCGGCGCGCGCCGCTATCGGGAGCAGCTTCATCAGCCCGGAGATATTGGTAAGCCCCTCCGATTCAATCGCCAGACGGGCCTCGTCTAGCCAGCCACTGGCCTTCACCGAGGCGGCAAAACTCGTGTGGTGGCGGGCCACTCTTTCGTTCGTGATGCCCTTCTCAAAAGCCATGTCGCGGAGCTGCACGATCCGCTCGGTGGGTCCAATATTGCGGGGGCAGTGCTCGCTCGCTTCATAGCAATGCACACAGTCCCAGATGCCCTCGGCTTGCTGGGCCATCTTCAGATGCTCGCCGGGATTCTTGTCCCGCGGATCCGCCGCCAACCGATAGGCTTTGGTGAGCGCGGCCGGCCCGAGGAACTTCATGTCGACCGGGAGGACGGTGCAGCCCTCGTCGCATAGGCCGCAGTAATAGCAGCTCATGGCGTTGCGGAGATCCGCCATCACTTTGTCGGGCACGGTCCGCACGCCGTCGGTGGATTCCTGGGGCTCGATCCAAGGGTTGAGCACCTTGATCTTGTTCCACATGAAGGCGTCCCAATCGAAGACCAGATCCTTAATGACCGGGACCATGCGGATGGGTCGCAAAGCAATCTCGGGCCGGTTCATGAAGTTCGCGACCTTGGCCGTGCAGGCGAAGGTGTTCTTGCCATTGATGCTCATCATGCAGTCGCCGCAGTAGCCCCTCAGGCAGGAGCCCCGGAAAGCGAAATTCGGGTCTTCCTCGTCGCGGATCTTCAGCATGCCATCCATGATGGTGGCATCTTCGGGCAGGTCGAGCTTGTACACGCCGCGCCGGTATTCCGCTTCCCCCGGCTCGCGTCGATAGGCGTTAAAGGTTACTTCCACTCCACTTCTCCTCTATCAAGCAGCCGTGATTGGTTTCTTCTCGACCGCTGGCGAGCCGTCAACCAGCCTGGCCGTCGTGTGGGCGCTCCAATTGGCATCGTCCTTAGCCGGGAAGTCGCTGCGTCGGTGCGCGCCTCGAGTCTCGGTTCGCTGGCGGGCGGAAACGGCGATCAGTTCGGCGCAGGTCAACATCGCCCCAACCTCGAAATAGCCGGTCAGCCCGTAATTGAAGACTCGGGTGGTCGCTCCGATCTTTATGCGCGAATAGCGGTCCTTGAGGCCGCGAATCTTCCCGATGGCCGCGTCTAGACCTGCCGCGTCGCGGACCAGGCCGACTTGCTGATCCATGAGCGCCGTCAGCTCGGCATGCAGCTTGCCGGGGGTGTCGCCCGAGGTGTTCTCCCCGGTTATCCCCTGGATGCGATTCTCTTCATCGCCCAGGCGGGATTGGGAGACACTCTTGCGGCTCTCCAGCCGAGCATGGCTGGCGGCGGCTTCGCCGGCCCGGCGGCCGAACACCAATGCCTCGGTGAGCGTGTTGCCGGCCATGCGGCTCGCTCCATGCACGCCGTTCGACGCGCACTCGCCGGCCGCGAACAGGCCGCGGATCGAAGTCTCGCCGCTAGCATTCGTCTCGATCCCGCCCATTGGGCGGTGAGCGGCGGGTCGGACTGGAATCGCTTCCTGGGTAACGTCGAGGCCCGACATGGCCTTGACCAGCTCGTGGGTCTGCGGGAACCGAGTCATGATGTTGGCGGCGCCGATCGGCCGCAGATCGATCTTGGCCGAATCGCCATTCGACGACTGGGTAGCGAGGGCGAGCTGGTGGCGGGGGAGCCCCCGGGTGTCGACCGCCGCACCCTTGGCGTCCACGAGCTGGGCCCCTTCGCCAAGGGTAGCTTCGGTGATCAGGAGGCCGGGACCGGCCGGGAAAATCATGGGGTGGAATTGGACGAATTCCATGTCGACGAGGCCGGCGCCGGCCTGATAAGCGAGGCTCTGGCCGTCGCCAGTGGTCCCGACCGACCCGGTGGAAGGCGCGTAGAGTCGGCCCAAGCCACCTGTGGCCAGGATGACGGCTCGGGCGCTGAAGGCCTCAAGGCTACCGGATCGAAGCCCGAGGGCCAGGGCGCCGGTACAGGCCCCATCCTCGATCACCAGAGACGTGACATACCATTCCTCGAAAGCGGTCACCCGGGCGCGCTGCAGCTGCTCGTAGAGCACCTGGAGCGCCATGTGGCCGGTGCGATCGTCGGCAAACACGCTGCGATTGCGGCTGTTGGAGCCGAAAGCGCGAAAGGCCAGCTTGCCCTGGGCGTCTCGGTTGAACGGGGTGCCGGCTCGCTCGAGCCAGAGCACGTCGCGCGCTGCTTCGCCGGCGAAGGTCTTGACCGCCTCCGAGTCGCAGAGTCCGTCCCCGGCCTGCATGGTGTCGGCCGCGAAACTTTCAGGAGAGTCGTCCGGGTCGAGGGGTGCGTTGAGGCCGCCCTGGATGAGGCCGGTGTGGGTTCTGAGTGGATGGGCTTTGGAAATCAGCCCGACTGAGGCGCCGGCCTCCTTGGCGGCAATGGCCGCTCTGAGTCCCGAGGCCCCACCGCCGATAACGAGAACGTCAAATTCTGGCACTTCCGCCCTATTCTCCTCGTCGGGATTTGGGACTCCGACCGCCGCTGGATCGGGAGTGTCGGAGCGCGCTCGGGCCGCTCAGCGGGTCAAAGGGCCGCCGGGCGCTGCGCAGCACATCATCGCCAAAAGTCCGAAGCCGCGCAATGTCTTGTTCGGGAGCTACTGGTTGGTGGCAAGCAAGCGCAGGTCTGCTTCGACCATACGCACCGCCAGCTCCTCGAAACCTACCTCGGGGGCCCAACCGAGAACCCGGGCCGCCTTGGAGGCGTCTCCGACCAGGGTGTCGACCTCGGCGGGTCGGATCAGTCGAGGGTCCTGGACCAGATACTCCCGGTAGTCGAGCCCAACATGCCCGAAGGCCAGCTCGCAAAACTCCCGGACGCTGTGACGTTTTCCGGTTGCTACGACAAAGTCGCCGGGCTCGTCCTGCTGGACCATCAGCCACATGGCGCGCACGTAGTCGGGCGCATAGCCCCAGTCGCGCTCCGCATCCAGGTTGCCGAGCCGAAGCTCCTTGGCCTGCCCGAGCTTAATTCGAGCGGCTCCGTGGGAGATCTTCCGGGTAACGAACTCCAGTCCTCGTCGCTCCGACTCGTGGTTGAACAGAATCCCGGAAGAGGCATGCATCCCGTAGCTCTCGCGGTAGTTGATGGTGATCCAGTGCCCATAAACCTTCGCTACACCGTATGGGCTGCGGGGATAGAAGGGGGTCAGCTCGTTTTGGGGGGTCTCCCGGACCTTCCCGAACATTTCCGAGCTGCTGGCCTGGTAGAACCGGATGTCCGGGTCCACGATCCGGATGGCATCCAGGATGCGGGTCACTCCCAGAGCGGTTGCCTCGCCGGTCAACACTGGCTGGGACCATGAAGTAGGAACGAAGCTCTGGGCGGCAAGGTTGTAGACTTCGGTCGGGCGATGCTCTCGCAGGACGTCGATCAGGGAAACTTGGTCGAGTAGATCCCCGGGGACCAGCGTGATCCGGTCCTGGAAATGGTGGATGCGCTCGAAATTCAGGGTGCTCGACCGGCGGACCATCCCCAGGACGTCATAGCCTTGCCCGAGGAGGAACTCGGCGAGATAAGAACCGTCCTGACCGGTCACTCCGGTGACCAGGGCGCGTTTCGGTTGGCTCATGGGTGGTGCTCCATTCGGGAATCTTGCAGAACCATACCTGCTGGCACCTGCTGAAGCTGCTAACTCACTTAGCGGGATCCGGGCCGGGGCTGCCTATAATCCGAGATATGGCACTGCCGTCGCTTGATCCAGAGCCGCTCGGAGTGCGGCTGGCACCCTAGCGGGTCGGGGCGTTCTGCCTGCCGAGCTGAGGCCAGGCGGCGGGGGCGCTGGCCTTGGCCAGGCGCTCCTCGATGGGCAGCTCCTCGTCCCAGAACTCAGCGACGACTCGGTGGTTGTTGAAGCCGTCCGAGGCGGGCGAAGCGAGCCACACGACGGGCCGCTGCATGACTTCGGGTTGCAAGCGATTGTCTTCGGCTCCTGGCGGGCGGGCCCCACCGGTCATATTGGTCGCGACCGAGCGACCCGGGATGAGCACGTTCGCCGTCACGCCGGTTCCTTCGAGCTGAAGCGCCATCGCGGAAATGAAGGCCTCATGGGCCGCTTTGGTCAGGCCGTAGGGCGCGCCCCGAAACATGGTGTCGAGGCTGGTGGTCACTCCGATGATGCGGCCCCAGCCCTGCTCCAGCATGGGCAGAGCGGCAGCCCGGGCCATGAAGAAGGGGCCGTTGATGTTCACTGAGATCGTCCGCACCCAGTCATTGACCGGGATCTGGGTGAAGGCAGGCCGGCCAGGCTCAGCGGTGATCCGGGGATTCACGCCCGCGTTGTTGACCAGGATGTCGAGCTTGCCGAGCTTGGCAATGGTGTCGGCAACGATGCGCTCGCCATCTTCTGGCTTGGTGACATCACCAATGATTGTGGTCACGCAGTCCTGGCCGCCGACCGCCCGAGCGTCGATGGCGCTCTGCTCGAGGGAAGCGCCATCGATATCCACCATGGCCACCCGAGCCCCGGCTTTGACCAGCGCGAGGGTCATTGCCCGACCGAGCCCGATGGTGCTGCCGGCGCCGGTCACGATAGCGACTTTACCTTGAAGCGGCTGTTCACTCACGAGAAGCCTCCATTCTTTATCGGCTGGGTCGGTGCGTCAGGCGTTGAACTTGGGGCTCTGCCCCAAACCCCGCCAAAGGGTCGCTTGGCTGGTGGGTTCTCTAAATCAGTGGAGCGCTCCTCCGGATATCGGGTTTGTAAAAGCTGTGCAGGAAGTTGTGGCGGTGCGCCCATCGGTGGGTTTCTCTCAAGATGTCCACCGGCAACAGTGCGCCGGATGGGGCGGCAATCTTCAGCTGCTGGAAGCTCTTGCCGGGGTTAACCGGCGCATCGTCGGCCAGCCCAACCGAGAACCCGCGGGCTTCCACCAGGCGTTGGAGCTCTTCGAATCCCTTTAACCGCTTGTTCGGAGTCAGGTAAATCCACACGCTGGTGCTTCCCAGGAGATCCTTGAGATGGTCATCCGCATTCGGCCCACCGAACTGGGGGTTCGACCCTTTACGCCGAGCGGCCCGGTTCAAGCCGAAGTTCTCCATGGTCATGAGCTAGCCCAGCGCGTGAGTTTCGAAGCCGCCCAGGTGGCGGGCGTCCAACACGTTCCCTACGTGGCGGAAGGCATGGGCGTAAATGTCCAGCATGGCGTTGGCGCCGACGAGCTCGTTGCTACCCACCTTGACCACTCCGCTCAGCTGAGCGTCGGTGATCCGTCCGATCAGCTCATTGGCCCGGGCATGGGCGGTGTCGACGTAAGCCAGCAGCCCGGCGGTGGTCTGGGGCAGCTCCGGGACCGGATCGCGATCAATCCCGAGGAGGGCGCAGCTTCGGTTGAGCACCCCTCCGTAGAGGTGGACTACAACGTTGGCAATGCCCCGCTCATCGACGGCCTCATGTCCGTAGCTGACCTGCGCGTCGGTGAGGTCGCTGCAGATCCGAGTCAACTGGTTCTGCACGATGTTGTTGTTGGTCAAGAGCAGTTCTTTTGCGTCCATGGCCGGGTCCCCCTACTTCAAGTCCCAGTTCTGGATCCCCATGATGATTCCTCGGTTGAGGACAATGCCTCGTCCGACATTCAGCACGCCCTTCCGCACCGCCACCCCGTTGGGGGTGTAGTAAACCGGAAGCATCGGGATCTCGTTGGCGGCGATGGTGAGCAGCTGGAGCTCGATCGATTGCCGCTGTCCAGGGTCTAGCGTGCCCATGGCCTTCGTGTAGAGGTCGTCGTAGGTTGAGTTGCTCCAAGCGATGCTGTTGAGCCCGACCCACTGGTTGTTGTCGCCCGGGATTTGGGCGGAGATGAAGTCGGCCCAGTTCTCCCCGATGGCAGGCCGGAAGTTGCTGACCAATCCGCCCCAGCCGAGCGCCTGAATCTTGCGGGTCTCCAGGGCCGAAACGCCGGCTGGAGCGCCGGGAACCGGATAGATGACGTCCAGACCAGCGGTCTTCATGTAGGAGCCGAAGGCCACGGCCTCGCGCTCGTTGTTGGAGTCAGCGGCCCGCCGGCAGCAGGGGAAGGGAACGGTCTCCCCGCCCGCGTTTCGGAGTAGTCCGTCGGCGCCCTTGGTCCATCCGGCCTCGGCGAAGAGCCGGCTGGCGGAGGCCGGATCGTAGAGATTCTTGGGCACGTTGCGCTGCTCGGCGAGCTTGTAGAGGGGATCCTGGCGGCCGGCGAAGTATTCGGCGATCGGAACGAAACCGAACTGGAGGTCCTCAGTCAGCTGCCCGCGGTCCATCGATTGCAGCATGGCCTGTCTGAACCGGACGTCCCGGGTCCAGGCCCCGTTTTCGCGCCAGTTCAAGGCCATGGAGCGCACGTCCGTCTCAGCGGTGTAGACGTCTCCGCCGTCCGGGCCCCACTGACTGCGTAGCTGGACGAGCTGCTCGGGCTTGAATCCACTCGCCGAAGGCGCTACGTCAACCGCGCCGGCCAGCATCGCCGCGACCAGCACATTGGGCTCGGGGTACCAGCGATAGACCAGCCTGTCGATTTTGGGGCGACCCAGGAAGAATTTATCGAAGGCCTGGGCTTCGATCTGGCTGCCTATGACCAGGCTGGTGACCTTGAACGGCCCGAGGCCGATGTATTCATCCCGCCAGGCCGGACTCGCCGCGAAGGCGGGTGCCTCGCTGTTGAGGTAGGTCTCTTCGAGCGCGTGCTTGGGGATCGCGGGGATACCCTCGATCGCGTTGGCGTTCCCATAGATCGATGGCTCCTTCCAACTAACCCGCAGCGTGTGCGGATCGACCGCCTGCACCTTCGAGATCTTTAGCAGCTCACCGAGACCGGTTACCGGCAGCTTCTTGTCGGTGACCACCTGAAACCCGAAGGCGAAGTCTTCCGCCGCCAGCGGAATCCCGTCGTGCCAGTAGGCATCCGGGCGGATGTGCCAGGTAACTTCCATGGTCCCGTCCGGACTGACCTTCCAGTCGCCGTTCTCAATGCTCGGGACCTTCTCGGCGGCATAAGCCACCACGTTGCTTTGCTGGTCGTAAATAGTCAGGTTGGCGTGGAAAATCTGGTACCGTTCGTACCTTGCGCTGGTGTTTCCGCCCTCACCGAGCCGCCCATAGAGGAGCACGGTGGTCGCCTCATCCTGGACCGCCATGATGAGGGTCTTGGGAGCGGCGGGCTTGGCGGCTTCTCCGGTGATGCCGGGATTGGTGGTTGCCGCCGGCGCGCAGGCCAGGGCGAGCAGGGCGGCGCCAACCAGCGGAATGATTCGACGGAACGAGCACATCTTGAGCACTAATCCAACCTCCCACTTTCGATGTCTGGGCGCTCCCATGGACTCGGCTAGTCGCGATCCCAGTCGAAGATGTTGGTGTTCACGTTCCCATAGTCTGCACTGGGGCCGCGGATGCCGGTTAGCACGAGCTGAGGCAAGATTTGCCAATAGACCGGCACCAGGAAGACATCCTGGGTGTATTCATGCAGCAGCAGCTGCTCGAGCGGCAGGCGAGCCCGGGGATCGAGGGTAGTAGCCAGCTGATCGACGAGGGCGTCCGCCTTGTCGTTGGAATAGCTGCCGTAGTTCACGCCCGCCCAGTTGGTAGCGGCAGCGGGAATCTGTCGTTTGTGGGAATGGCCCGTGAAAATGGCGCTCAGGCCCGCCTGGGGGCAGCACAAATACCCGGGCCGCTTCCGCTCGACCTCTCGGTCACCCCGTTGAGCATCGCTTTGGATGACCGGGGTGGCGTTGATGCCGATCCGTTTCCAGTAATCGGCGACGATGCTGGGTACCTTCTCGACTGGGCCCGGTCGTCCCCAGACTTCGATATCGAAGCGCTGGCCATCGCTCTGGCGAACCAGCGTACCGTCTGCCCCCTTGTTCCAGCCTGCCTGGCTAAGCAGCTGTGAAGCTCGGGTGGGGTCGTAGGGATACTTGACGAGGGACGGCTCGAGCTGGGCCAGTCTCGGCTCATTCGGGGGGTAGTAGCCCTCTGCCGCCGGTGATAGACCGGTGGTCATGATGTCCGCAATGGTCGGCCGATCGATCGCGTGCTGCAGTGCAATGCGGACCGTCTGGTTGGTCTGGGTATCCAGCGGCTTGGTATAGAGCGGGTCCAGTTGGTATTCGCCGTACAGGAAGCTGCCCGTGTACACGTTGACGACCTTATTGGTGGTCCCTTCCCACCGCTTGCGAACCTCGTTCGCCTGGTCGAGGCTGATGCCCTGGCCGCTGGTTGACACTGCTACGTCCGCAGCCCCGGATAAGACACCGGTGACCTGGGCATTGGAATTCCCGACGAACCGAACGTAGATCGTATCCAGCTTGGGGCGGCCCAGGTAGTAATCGTCGAATCGGTCCGCCTGGAGATGGGAACCGCGCTCCCAGCTCACCAGCTTGTAGGGACCGAGCCCCACGAACTCGGTGTTCATGAGGGGAGTCGTCTGGAGGTTCATTTTCTCTTTTTGATAGACCTCGTCCAGTAGATGCTTGGGCGCGATCTGCCCAGCCGTAACCGTGTTTGCGTCCACGTACGGGCTGTTCCATTGGACGGTGAAGGTCAGCGGATCGGGGGCCGCGACCGAGTCGATGAGGCGGTCAAAGGCCGAGACCTGGGCGCCGGCCACGTCCTTGTCGCGTCGAGTCTGAAATGTGAAAACCAGATCGTTGGCCGTGAATGGCTGGCCGTCGTGCCACTTGACGTTCGGGCGAAGCTTCCAGATGGTTTGCATACTGCCGTCCGGGTTGATCTTCCAGGTGCCCTTTTCAACCGAAGGAAGCTCCGTGGCCAGGGCTGGGTCCTCGTTTTGATAGCCCCGGCTACGAGTCAGGTCGTCGTGGATGATGAAGCGGATGTTGTTGGCACTGAGCGGCGGGCCGCCGGTCGTGTAATTCTCGACGACGAACTTGGGCTCGTAAGTATCCGCGATGGTGATGACCTTTTTGGCCACCGGTTGGGCCGGTGCGCCTGAGGTCGGGCCTGTTCCACTACTCTGGGGGGCACAGGCGCTCAAAAGAGTCAGGACCCCAACCAGGAAAGAAATACTCCGTGCCCACTGGTGCCTCATCCGCTTCTTCTCCATTCAACAGGTCGCTCATGCAGCCAGGCGGTTCAGATTGCGTAGAACTCCATCGGGTTGTCGTGGACGATCTTGTCCACGACCGCAGCCGAGATGTCTTCCCGATGGTGGAGCTCGGCGAAGATTGCGAGGTCGCCGGATGGATCGCCGCCCTTCAGTCGGTTCTCGAAGGAGACTGGATCCATGGTGGGTACCTGGCCGCCGTGGTGCCCGTAGTCGGAGCCGGCGACCAGATTGTCCTCTCCGATGTACTGCATGAGGTAGGGAATGTCTTCATCCGACTCGCAGGAGATGAACAGTCGATTGTTCTTGAAGAGCTCGGGGCCCAGGTGGGGGACGTCGAGGGTGTTCTTGCGTCGCCAATCGCGCTCGATATAGTGCAGCACGTAGGGTATCCAGGACGCTCCAGTCTCGAGGAACCCGACCTTGAAGTCCGGGAATTTCTCGAGGATCCGGTTGGAGACTAGGTGCTGGAAGCCGATGACCGGCAGCATACGGACGCCGGGGAATGATCCGCCGATGCGGATGTCGAGGACATTCGTCAGCGCCGGGCAGCCGGGTCCGGTGTGAATGCACATGGGCATTCCGGCCTTGGCGGCCTCTTCATAGAGCGGGAAGAACCAGGGCTCAGCCAGAGAGCGTTCGCCCTCGATACCGCGCGCGATGAACCCGACCGCGCCGTGCTCCTGCGACCAGTGCATCTGCTCGATGCTGGCCGGGATGTCGGTAAACGGCAGCAGCGCGACCCAGCGGAGCTTATTGTGGCTCTGTTCCCAGGCTTGGGCGACGTAACGGTTGTAAGCTTTGGCCAGCGCCACGTCGAGCTTCGGATCGTCGGTCACGTGGGCGATGAACAGGGTGGGGAAAATGACCTGGGTGTCGACGCCCATCTGGGCCATCTCTTCCAGGCGAGCGGGTACGTCGTCCAATGACTTGGTGGTCCAGGCTCGTTCGGTCAGCGCTTCCGCCCGCAAGGGTGGAGTGGCCAGCGCCTGGCCGCCCTTCCCGGCCGGCTTCGGAATCAGCGTTCCGTCGATAACCCACCGCTGGCTGGGCCGACCGGTGTCGGGGTCGGGATGAGCGACGCCCACCGGCCGCCGACTCCACATGTCCTTGTCAAACAGTTGCCAGATCGCATCCGACTCCACGAGATGAGTATCGGCATCGATGATGGATTTCATTTGAATCTCCTTCCGCTTGGAAACAATCGCGATTGTAATAGAGTCCCGTGGTTTTGCGGGGTTGGCGCTAGTCCATTTCCCAGGTATGGATGTTCCAGGCCGCCGCGTTCTGCAGCGGGGAGCTTGGGATGGGCCCGCGGATCCCCTTACGGAACACGACCGTCTGCTGGCCCATGTCATAGAACATGTTGACCGCCACCGCGTCCTCGGCCAGGAGCTTCAAGGCACCGGCCAGCAGCTTGTTGCGTTCCCCCAGGTCGAAAGCGAGTAGAGACGCGTTGTAGAGGCGGTCGTACTCCGGGTTGCTGTACCCAGCAAAATTGCCGCCATTCCACTGGGGAGCGGTGCCAATCTGGTCCGACCGGTAAATAAGGAAGGACGAATGCGATTCCCGAAGCGGCAGGCCGAACATTCCCCGATTGGTGGACTCGGCCTCGCGCTGCAGGACGCCCCCACCACCGGTGGACGTCACGGTCGCATCGATTCCGGCCGACCGGTACAGGCTCACCACGCCCTGGACCTCGCGAAGGTTGTTGGCGCCGAAGGAGCCGGTCCCCCGCACGGCTACGCTCATGCTGAGCGGTGGGCCGCCGGCAGTTGGATGGAACATGCCGTCGGCTCCCTTGGTCCATCCGGCGTCAGCCATCAGACGTTGCGCCTGGGCCGGGTCGTAGGGGTAGCTCGGGAGACCAAGCTGCTTGAGCACCGGGTAGACCGGATTGCTGGGTGAGATTGGCGTGTCGGCCGGCCCGGCCAGCCCGGCCACCAGCTCGTCGGCTAGGGCCTGGCGGTCGATCATGTGGGTCATGGCTCGGCGTACCCGCAGGTCGGTCGCCCAGGGGTACTCGGGATAGCGGAGCTGGAATTTATAGTTGCGTGCGCCCGAGAAGACGGCGAAGGCGGTCCCCTGGCCCCCCCCGTCGTATTCCTTCTTGATCCGGGCGTATTGGTCGGCCTGGAAGGCCCGGCATATAGCTGGCGATCTCGTCGCCGTATTGTTGGTCCATCACGTGCCCGTCAGAGTCGATGATCCTCATGGGTTCCTCCTATCCGAACTTGACCTGAGACCTGTTCCGGCTCGTCAATGAAGCGTGTCGGCTAAAGCCCCAGCAAGGCTGCCGGGCTGCAGCCCCCGAAACATGGGGCGAGTGGGTGGGCCTTCCTCAATCGATTTCCCAGGCGTGGATATTCCAGGCGGTGGCCTGGTACCAGCCCTTGGTGGCCCCGGGACCGCGTATCCCCTTGCGGAATGCGATGTTCGTGCTTCCCGTCGAATACCACATGGGCAAGAGCACCGCGTCATCCGCGAACATCTTGAGCATGTCGGTCATGAGCTCGGCTCGGGGCGTCGGCGGGATCGTCGCAACGTATTTTTCGTACATCTGGTCAAAAGCGGGGTTGGAATAGCCGAACAGGTTGCCCCGCCATCCGTTGGCCGAGGTCGCGATTCTGGTACCCAGGAATGATTGAAGCGACTCGGGACTATTCTCGAGGGTATTGGCGAACGTCCCCGGTGAAAGCGCTCGGAGCTCGGCGGCGTTGCTGGTCCCGTTCGCGATCGGGAAGATCTCGCTACTGAAGCTAGCCGAGTTGAAGGCGTCCGACACCGCGCTGATCTCCGGCAAGCTGGCCGGGGTCGTGGTTACGGTCCGGACCTCGATGTTGAACGGTGCGCCCGCCGCGTTCTGATACTTTCCGTTGGAGCCCTTGGTCCATCCAGCCTCGCCGAGCAGCTGTTGTGCCCGCCGGAGATCGTACGGGTATCGGGACAAGCCCCGCTTTTCGAGCATTGCGTAAAGAGGCTCGTCGGGGGAGGGAAGAGTGTCCGCCACTTTGGCCAAGCCATACTCCAGGGTATCAACGAATGCTTGCCGGTCCACGCTATGCACTATGGCCCGCCGAACTCGCGGATCTTGCCAGGGCGCCTGTGGATCGCGGTACTGGAGGAAATAGGCACGCAGGCCTTCGACGGATTGGATCGTGGTTCCACCCTGGATGGGATCCCAGTACGCTTTGATGTCCTTGATCTGCGCCGTCTTGATCGAGTTCAGCATCAGAAAGTCGATGTCGCCGGACATCAAGGCGGCGACCAGGGGATTCGCATCGGTGAAGAAACGGAAGGTCAGGCGGTCGATCTTCGGTCGGCCGAGGAAGTAGTCGTCGAAGGCCTGGGCGGTCATATGGCTGCCCTGGACGTACTCAGTCAGTCGATAGGGGCCGAGGCCAACGAACCCCGTGGTCCAATAGGGGCTGTTGATCAAGCCCTGCTTTTCCCCCGTGTCATAAAGCTTCTGAATCAAGTGCTGGGGGACCGCGGTTAGATCACCGGGGGTGCTTTCGTTGGCCCGGATATAACCGCTCTTCCATACGACGGTGAAGGTCTGGGCATCCAGCGGGCGGATCTCGGTTACCAGCTCGGACCACGGCCCTCCCGCGCCTGCATAGGGCAGATCTTTGTCGGTGCGAAGCTTCCAACCCAAGATGAAGTCATCGATCGTGAGTGGGGTGCCGTCGTGCCATTTGACCCCGGGCACCAGCTTCCAGTCGACTTCCATGCGGCCGCTCGGGTCGAGCCGCCACGCGCCATTCTCAATTGTCGGAACCTGCTGGACGAGGCGCGGCAACAAGGTGCCCAGGCCATCGTAGGTGGTCAGCCCGGAGTGGAAGGTGACTCGGAAATCCAGCCCGGTGGCGGTGCTGCCGCCGGGCGTGAAGCCGCCGGTCGGTTCTCGGCTAGAGCCCAGATTGAGGACCTTGGGCTCCCGGGGGGCTACCGTCTCTTCGCCGGGCTTCGTCGCTACGCCTGGCGACGGGGCACAGCTCAGTGCCAGCACACCAATAACCGAGGCAAAGATCAGGCCTCGCATTTTACCTGGCCGCCGATACGAATCATTTTCCAATTTCATAAGCGCCTCCCTCCCTTGCTGAACGACTTAGTTGATGCCCCAGGTTTCGATACCCCAACCACTCGCCTGCTGGCCGGACGAGACTTTGCCGGGTCCGCTGACGTTCTTGGCCACTGCCTGAGAAACGGTTCCAAAACCGTAAAAAAGCGGCACGAATGGGACCTGATCGGCAAGGAACCGCAGCATGTCAGCCCGGTAGCCCGGGCGCTGATTGTTGTCCAGCGTCGTGATGTATCGATTGAAGAGCTGGTCGAACTCGGGATTGGAATACCGATAGGTATTTCCGCCAACTGAATTCCCGTCCGCGTCGACCCGGATCCCGGAGGTCAGGAATGCCTGCCCCGCTCGCGGCTCGTCCACGACAGTAATGGAAGCAAACACTCCCTTGAAAGTCGATCGCTGCTTGCGATCTTCGGCCGTCGACACCACGTTCGGGAAGGAGCGCGCCGTGGCGTTCAGTCCCGCCTGCTTCAGCATGTCGGCGCTGGCCACGGTCAGTCGGAAGCTTTCGTCGCTGTTCATCTTGGTGATGGCTTCGATGTCGAAGGAGCTGCCGGCCGCGTTCCGGTAGATGCCGTCCGGCCCGCGGTTCCATCCCGCTTGCCCCATCAGCACTGCCGCCGCGTTCAGGTCATAGGGAAATCGGGGAAGTCCTCGGTCCACGACGAGCTTGTAGAGCGGGTCGGTTGGGGAGGGCAGCGTGTCGGCTACCGTGGTCATCCCGAACTGGAGATTGTCGACGTAGCTCTGGCGGTCGTACAT